>NZ_JCAFTJ010000012.1:0-162327 GCF_059370155.1 Stenotrophomonas sp. YJH_SMC_73
CCTACCAGGAGGTGCGGGGGGGGCGACGGTGGGGCCCGACCGTTGGTCGGGCCATCAATCAGTTGGGCGAGACCAGCTTCAGGCCGATCACACCGGCTACGATCAGGCCCACGCAGGCCAGGCGGGCCGGCGACGCACTGTCGTTGAACAGATAGATGCCCAGCACCGCCACGCCCATGGCGCCGATGCCGGTCCAGATCGCGTAGGCGGTGCCGACCGGGATGCTCTTCATCGCCTGGCTCATCAGGTACAGGCTGATCAGGGCGGACACCACCGTGGCAACGGTGGGCAGGGGTTTGCTGAAGCCTTCGGAGTACTTCATTCCGAGGGCGAAACCGATCTCGAACAGGCCGGCCAGCAGCAGATAGATCCAGGGCATGGGTGGGGGCTCCTTACCTTTTTGGGAAAAACGAAACGGCCCGGTGTTTTCACACCGGGCCGTGGGTCGGTACATCACCGTGGAACTGTAACGCGTGCGGGGCACTGGTTCCACGGGGCGGGTCGTCCCGCCTGGGCGGCGATGCCTGCGGGCATCGCACATGGGGCTTACTCGGACAGGTTCCGGCCGTGGAACAGCTCTTCGATCTCGCGCTTGAGCAGCGCTTCGATCTTCATGCGTTCCTTGAACGACAGGTTCTTGGCCTTTTCCTCGAACAGGTACTGGTCCAGGTCGAAGTCCTTCAGGTGCATCTTCGTGTGGAAGATGTTTTCCTGGTAGACGTTGACGTCGAACATCTCGTAACGCGACTTGATGTTCTTGGCCAGGAAGTTCTGGATCGAGTTGATCTTGTGATCGATGTAATGCTTCTTGCCCTTCACATCGCGGGTGAAGCCACGGACACGGTAGTCCATGATCACGATGTCCGATTCCAGGCTCTCGATCAGGTAGTTCAGGGCCTTCAGCGGCGAAATGACGCCACAGGTCGCCACGTCGATGTCCGCGCGGAACGTCGCGATGCCTTCCTGCGGATGGGTTTCCGGGTAGGTATGGACAGTGATGTGGCTCTTGTCCATGTGCGCGACCACGGCGTCGGGAATCAGTTCCTTGCCGGCCTGCTTCTTGTCGATCACCGGCTCTTCGGAGATCAGGATGGTCACCGAGGCACCCTGCGGGTCGTAGTCCTGGCGGGCCACGTTCAGGATGTTGGCGCCGATGATCTCGGCGACATCGGTCAAGATTTGAGTCAGCCTGTCGGCGTTGTACTCTTCATCGATGTATTCAATGTAACGCTGACGCTCCTCTTCGGTGCGCGCGTAACACACGTCATAGATGTTGAAGCTCAGCGCCTTGGTGAGGTTGTTGAAACCCTGCAGCCTCAGGCGAGGCAACGGCTTGACCACGGCGGTCGATTCCTGTGTAAGAAGGGAAAGGGGGAATTATGGGGCAAACTGCCCCCGGGGGGAACGTGAAGACGCAAGAGTTCTGGCACACTGTTTGCCCTTAACAATTGCGCTGGTTAAGCTCCGCTATCGACCCCGTGAATCCGTTCATGCGCAGAGGGAGCGCCCCTATCGTGTCAACCGTGCGCCTAGCTAGCAGTCCACTGGCCCTGGATATCGCCACAATCGATCGTTTCCTGGCGCACAGCCACAGGCGGCGATATCCCACCCGTACCGACGTCTTCCGACCCGGTGACCCGGCGGGAACCCTGTATTACGTCATCAGCGGCTCGGTTTCGATCATGGCCGAGGAAGATGACGATCGCGAGCTTGTGCTGGGCTACTTCGGTGCCGGCGAGTTCGTCGGCGAGATGGGCCTGTTCGTCGAATCGGACCGCCGCGAGGTGATCCTGCGGACCCGTACCGCCTGCGAGCTGGCTGAAATCAGCTACGAGCGCCTGCATCAGCTGTTCCTCGGCCCGCTGTCGGCCGACGCCCCGCGCCTGCTGTACGCGCTGGGCCAGCAGATCTCCAAGCGCCTGCTCGACACCAGCCGCAAGGCCAGCCGCCTGGCATTCCTGGACGTTACCGACCGGATCGTGCGCACCCTGCACGACCTGGCGCAGGAACCGGAGGCGATGAGCCATCCGCAGGGCAGCCAGCTGCGCGTCTCCCGCCAGGAGCTGGCACGCCTGGTCGGCTGCTCGCGGGAAATGGCCGGCCGCGTGCTGAAGAAGCTGCAGACCGACGGCCTGCTGCATGCCCGTGGCAAGACCGTGGTGCTGTACGGCACCCGTTGACCGTTGAGCACCCGGTGGGTGCGGACCTTGGTCCGCACTCCTTCGCGCGCTAGGCTCGGGGCATGGAACTGAGCAGCGAATTCTGGTGGTTCATCCTCATCGGCCTGGGCGCACAGCTGGTCGACGGCGCGCTGGGCATGGCGTTCGGCCTGGTGTCTTCGTCGGTGATGCTGAGCATGGGCCTGCCCCCGGCGCAGGTCAGCGCCAGCATCCACACCGCTGAAGTGTTCACCACTGGCGCCTCGGGTGTGTCGCACCTCGCAGCCGGAAATGTCGAGAAGCGCCTGTTCCTGCGCCTGGCCCTGCCTGGCGCGGTGGGCGGTGCCGTGGGCGCGTACGTGCTCACGCAGATCCCGGGCGAGATCATCCGGCCACTGATCTACCTGTACCTGCTGGTGCTGGCGATCATCATCCTGGCCCGCGCGGCCGGACGCTGGATGCCCAAGGGCGAGATCCGCCGGGTACCGGTGCTGGGCTTCTTCGCGGGCCTGCTCGACGCCAGCGGTGGCGGCGGCTGGGGGCCGATCGCCACGTCCACCCTGCTCGCCCGGGGTGGCCAGGCGCGCACCACGATCGGCACGGTCAATGCGGCGGAGTTCGTGGTCACGCTGACGGTGTCGGCGACCTTCCTGCTGTCGATGGGGGTGCAGCACCTGCAGATCGTCGCCGGCCTGCTGATCGGCGGCATGATGGCCGCGCCGGTAGCGGCCATCCTGGTCAAGCGGGTGAAGGAGCGCTGGGTGCTGGTGGCCGTCGGCGTGCTGGTGCTGGGGATCAGCCTGTTCCAGATTGGCCACGCGGTGTACGGGCACCTGTACCGCTGAGCGTTTGCCGGCCAGCGGCCGGCACTACCGGGACAGAGAAGCGCCGGCACAACCGCGACGGAGAGGGGTAGTGCCGGCCGCTGGCCGGCAGATCCATCACCGTGCGGCGGGATCAGGCCTTGTCGCCGCCCCGGTCCACGCAACCCCAGTTGAGGATGCGGGTGCCCGCCGGCAGCACGCGGCGGAAGAACGCCACCCGGCCCGGCTTCGGGTTCACCACTACCGGCGCCTTGGCTGCCAGCAGCAGCGGCAGGTCGGCGGTGCTGTCGGAATAGGCGATATCGATGTCGCCGTAGCCGCGCTCGCGCAGCATGCGCATCTTCTCTTCGTTGTGGCAGTGGCGGGTCGGGCCGACGCCGCCCAGCCGTGGGCCGACCTCGGTGCCGATCACCGGTACGTCCTGGTGGGCCACGAAAGCCAGGATCGCGCGCGCCAGCTCCGGCGGCGCACCTGTGGCAACCACCACGCGGTCACCCTTGGCGCGGTGCGCGGCGAACACCTCCAGCGCCTGCGGCAGCAGCTTGGCGCGCATCTGCGCCTGGTTGCGCAGCACATAGGCGTCGATCACCTTGTTGAAGTCACGCGCACGGTGCAGGCCGAAGCTGCCGATCCACACATAGACCGAGATGCCCGCGCGACGGGTCGGCAGCATCGCCACCATCGGCCCGGCGATCGGCGTGACCAGCAGCGCCGCCAGCATGCGCAGCGGGTTGCGCTTGATCAGCGAGGCGAACAGGTGGGTGCCCGAATCGCCGTCGTACAGGGTGTGGTCGAAGTCGAAGACCACCAGCGGCGCATCCTCGCGCGGCGTTGGATAGTGCGTTGTCATGCCGCGAAGAATAGCTGACGCAGGCCCTCGCCCGGCTCTTCCACGCGCATGAAGGCTTCGCCGACGAGGAAGGCATGGATGCCGGCGTCACGCATCAGCGCCACGTCCTGCGGGCCAAGGATGCCGCTCTCGGTGACCAGCAGGCGGTCACGCGGCACCGCGTTCTGCATCTCCAGCGTGGTCTGCAGCGACACTTCGAACGTGCGCAGGTTGCGGTTGTTGATGCCGATCATCGGCGCCGGCACCTGCAGCGCACGCTCCAGCTCGTCGATGTCGTGCACTTCCACCAGCACGTCCATGCCCAGCGACAGCGCCAGTTCGGACAGCGTGGCCAGCTGGGTGTCGTCCAGCGCGGCGACGATCAGCAGGATGCAGTCGGCGCCCAGCACGCGTGCCTCGTACACCTGGTAGGCGTCGATGACGAAGTCCTTGCGCAGCACCGGCAGCGTGCACGCCTCGCGCGCCTGCTGCAGGTAGGCGTCGGCGCCCTGGAAGAAGTCCACGTCGGTCAGCACCGACAGGCAGCTGGCGCCGCCGAACTCGTAGCTGACGGCGATGTCGGCCGGGCGGAAGTCCGGGCGGATGACGCCCTTGGACGGGCTGGCCTTCTTCACCTCGGCGATCACCGCTGGATCGCCGTTGGCCACCGCCGCCTGCAAGGCGCGCACAAAGCCACGTACCGGCGGGGCGCCGGCCACGGCGGCCTGCAGCGCCTCGAGCGGGCGCTGGGCGCGGCGCTGGGCCACTTCTTCGGCCTTGCGGGCCAGGATCGTCTGCAGGATGTCGCTCATCGTCTTCGGTTCGGTGCGGGGGCGGTGAGGACGGCCATTATCGGCCATCGACGGGGTCAGGCTGAACCGCGCGCTCAGGCAACCAGCGCGCGGGTGGTCTCAACATACTGCTGCAGGCGCTGGCGGGCACTGCCGCTGGCGATGGCGGCACGGGCGCGGGCCAGGCCGTCGCCGATGTCGCTGGCCACGCCGGCAACGTACAGCGCGGCGCCGGCATTCAACGCAACGATGTCCAGCGCCGGGCCGGGCTCATTGTCCAGTACCGCGCGCAGCATCTGGATGGACTGCTCCGGGCTGTCCACGCGCAGGTTGCGGCTGGCCGACATGGCGATGCCGAAGTCCTCCGGGTGGATCTCGAACTCGCGCACCTTGCCGTCGCGCAGTTCGCCCACCAGCGTGCCGGCACCCAGCGAGATCTCGTCCATGTTGTCGCGGCCCCAGACCACCATGGCGCGCTCGGTGCCCAGCTCGCGCAGCACGCGGGCCTGGATGCCCACCAGATCGGGATGGAACACGCCCATCAGCACCGACGGCGCGCTGGCCGGATTGGTCAGCGGGCCGAGGATGTTGAAGATGGTGCGCACGCCCATCTCGCGGCGTACCGGCGCAACGACCTTCATCGACGGATGGTGGATCGGCGCGAACATGAAACCGATGCCGGTCTGCTCGATGGCGGCGGCCACCTGATCCGGCTGCAGTTCGATCACCGCGCCCAGCGCTTCCAGCGCGTCGGCACTGCCGGACTTGGAAGACACGCTGCGGTTGCCATGCTTGGCCACGCGCGCGCCGGCGGCGGCCGCGACGAACATCGCGCAGGTGGAGATGTTGAAGGTGTGCGAGCCATCGCCACCGGTACCGACGATATCAACCAGGTTGGAGGTATCGGCCACCGGCACTGGCCGGGCGAATTCACGCATCACGGTGGCCGCCGCGGCGATCTCGTCCACGGTCTCCTTCTTCACGCGCAGCCCGGTCAGGATCGCCGCGGTCATCATCGGCGAGACGTCGCCGCGCATGATCTGCCGCATCAGGTCGACCATTTCGTCGAAGAAGATTTCGCGGTGTTCGATGGTGCGATGCAGGGCTTCCTGGGGGGAGAAGCTCATGGGAATGCTCCTTGGATCAGGCCGCCGGCCGCTGCAGGAAATTGCGCAGCAGGGCGTGGCCGTGTTCGGTGAGGATGGATTCGGGATGGAACTGCACGCCCTCCACCGGGAACTGGCGGTGGCGCAGGCCCATGATCTCTTCGATCGAGCCGTCGTCGTTCTCGGTCCAGGCAGTCACTTCCAGGCAGTCCGGCAGACTGTTCTTGTCCACCACCAGCGAGTGGTAGCGGGTGGCCTGGTAGCGGTCCGGCAGGCCGGCGAACACGCCCTTGCCTTCATGGCGGATCGGCGAGGTCTTGCCGTGCATGATGTTGCCGGCACGGATGACCGTGCCGCCGTAGACCTGGCCGATGCCCTGGTGGCCCAGGCACACGCCGAGGATCGGCGTGGTCGGGCCCAGGCGCTGGATCAGCTCCAGCGACACGCCCGCTTCGTTGGGCGTGCACGGGCCGGGCGAAATGACAATGCGCTCGGGCTTCTGCGCGGCGATCTCGTCCACGCTCATCGCATCGTTGCGCACCACCTTCACCTCGGCGCCCAGCGTCTGCAGGTACTGCACGAGGTTGTAGGTGAAGCTGTCGTAGTTGTCGATCATCCACAACATGGTCAGGTTCCGTCGCTTATCAGGAAAATGGCGTACACGTTTTCGGTGTAGGTGATGGGGCCGGCTTCAATGGATTCGGGCTCAGCGGGCGCGGGCGCGGAGGCGGGCGCGTAGCTGCCGGTCACCGAGATCCTGTCGAGGTCCCCGCCGTCCTCGCCCTGCTGCGGCCATTGCCCGGCCCGGATGCCGTAGGCGAAGTCCGGCGCCACATCGGAGATGCTGTACAGGCCACGCACTCTTGTTCCATAGGCCTTGGCCAGGCCCTGCGCGGACTCGCGGGTCTGGGCCGCTGCCTCGCCCTTGAGTTCGCGGCGCAGCGCCACTTCGCCCGAATAGGTCGGCGCCAGGCTGCTCACCTGTACGTTCTCGTTGGCCTTCAACGCCCCCAGCACATCCTGCATCGCCTTCACGCTGGCGAAGCTGGCACGCAGTTGGCGCGATACGCGGGTACCGATGAAGACCTGCCGGTTCTGCTCATAGCGCGTGGCCGGGCCGATCCGCAGGTTGTCCGCACGCACGCTGCCCTCCACCGCCTTGTGCTGCTTGAACAGTGCCAGCACGCGGGCAACGTTGTCCTGCACGCGGCGGCGCGCGGCGTCGGCGTCCATGTCGGTCTCTTCGATGTTCAACTGCAGGCCGAACCGGTCCGGCATCACCGTGCGGCTGCCCTGCCCCTTCACCAGCAGGTGCGGCTGCGAGGGAATCGTGTTGGCCTGCGCCCACGCAGACGGGGCCATCGTGGCCAGCAGTGACGACCACAGCAATGCGCTCAGCAGCTTCATGCGGTACTCCTTGTCTTGAATGGGAACAGCGGAAGGTGCCGCGGCGCAGGCCACGGCACGGGGAGGATCACAAGCCCTTGGCGGCCTGGGCGACGGCGCGGAACAGCGCGCGGCCCTTGTTCATCGTCTCGTCCCATTCCTTGTCCGGGTCCGAGTCGTAGACGATGCCGGCACCGGCCTGCACATACAGGCGGCCATCCTTGATCACCGCGGTGCGGATCGCGATCGCGGTATCGGCATCGCCGTGCCAGCCGATGTAGCCGATGCTGCCGGCGTAGACATTGCGCTTGATCGGTTCCAGCTCGCGGATCACTTCCAGCGCGCGGATCTTCGGCGCGCCGCTGACCGTGCCGGCCGGGAAGGTGGCACGCAGCACGTCGGCATAGCTCAGGCCCGGCTGCAGCTGCCCGGTCACTTCGCTGACGATGTGCATCACGTGGCTGTAGCGTTCGATCACGAACTGCTCGCCCACCTCCACGGTACCTGCCTTCGAGACGCGGCCGGCATCGTTGCGGCCGAGGTCGATCAGCATCAGGTGCTCGGCGCGTTCCTTCGGATCTGCCAGCAGCTCGGCTTCCAGCGCCAGGTCCAGCTCGGGCGTGGCGCCACGCGGGCGGGTGCCGGCGATCGGGCGCACGGTGACTTCGCCATCCTGAAGGCGTACCAGGATTTCCGGCGATGAACCGACCACCTGCAGGTCGCCGACATCCAGGAAGTACATGTACGGCGACGGGTTCAGTGCACGCAGCGCGCGGTACACGTCCACCGGGCGCGCCTTGAACGGCACGCTCAGGCGCTGGCTGAGCACCACCTGGAAGATGTCACCGGCGCGGATGTATTCCTTGCTGCGCTGGACCGCATCGACGAACCCTTCGCGGGTGAAACCGGAGACGAAGTCGGACTCGTCCAGCACGTCGCTGTTGAGCGGCGCCGGATAGCCGGCACCCGGTGCACGCAGCTTGGCAGTCAGTGCATCCAGGCGCGCCTGCGCCTGTTCGAAAGCGCCCTCGACCCGCGGGTCGGCGTGCACGATCAGGTACAGCCGGCCCTTGAGATTGTCGAACACCGCCAGCTCGTTGGAGTCCAGCAGCAGGATGTCCGGCGTGCCCAGCTCATCGCGGCCGGCCGGCGGGGCCAGGCGCGGCTCGATGTAACCGATGCACTCGAAACCGAACCAGCCGACCAGGCCACCGGTGAAGCCCGGCAGGCCTTCCAGCTTCGGCACCGAGTGGGCGCTGCGCAGCGCCTCGACCTCGGCGAACGGGTCGGCCACTTCGCGGGTGTCCACCACCTGGCCGTCTTCGCGCACGGTCAGCGTGTGGCCATGGAAGGCGTACACGCGACGCGCCGGCAGGCCGATGATCGAGTAACGACCAAAGCGCTCGCCGCCTTCGACGGATTCAAACAGGTAGGTATTGGGGCCGTCGGCGAGCTTCAGATAGACCGAAAGCGGCGTGTCCAGGTCGGACAGCACTTCACGGACGACGGGAATATGGGTGTGGCCTTCAGCGGCCTGCTGCTGAAACTGAGCGTGCGAGTTCAAGACGACTTTCCTTCCGGGACACAGCGTTATGGGGGCGGACGACGGCAACGGGCCACCATCGCCACCAACGGCGTGCGGAAGAAAGGGTATGCGGGGTCGTCAGGCTGGACACCCCCTGACTGTATCGCAGCCGGGGCGGGAGGGGAACCCTGGGAAACTGAACCACGGGACGGGCGGGGCCGGCCGCGGGGACCGGTGGCGCGGACCGGTAGAGTCGACTGTTGGTCGACTTGCGCGCGTAGCGCGGGGTTTTACGCCGTCGGAACGAAAAGCAGTCGACCAACAGTCGACTTTACCCCCTACCCGGCCAGCAACGGGCATCCGGTCGGCAGGTGCATCCGCACCCTGCCCGGCACGCACGCGATGCGGAACTGGCGGGCCTGCACCGGTTCGCCGTCCAGGTTGAGGGTCAGCGCCTTCGGTGCGTCGATCTGCAGCCACGGCAGCCGCGCGCGCGTGGCCAGCTGTTCGAGCGCCGCCTGGGTGCCCGACTTCAGCATCTGGCCGAGCGTGGCGGTGACCTCACCTTCCAGTTCCGGAAGCACGGTGACATCCAGCAGCCCATCGTCGATCACGGCCTGCGGGCACAACTGCTGGCCACCGCCGGCCTGCCGGCCATTGCCGATGCCCAGGGCGATGAAGTCGCCTTCCCACGCGAAATCCGGGCCGGACAGCCGCGCGGTGATCGGCTCGATGCGGCCCAGCTTGGCGATGCCGGTGATCACATAGGCCAGCCCGCCCAGCATCTTCTTCAGGCCGGCATCGGTCTCCACCGTCACCTGCGTGCCGAAGCCACCGCTGGCGAGGTTGGCGCACCACCAGGGCGTGCCATCGGCATCCACGCGCAGCAGATCGATGGCACGCGGCGTGGTTTGTCCGATCAACGCAAACGCGCCCTCAGGCTCGGTCGGAATACCCGCAGCCGTGGCGAAATCGTTGGCGGTCCCCATCGGGATCAGCGCCAGCGAGGGCAGCGCATCCGCCGCTTCCTCACGATGCGCCAGGGTTTCGGCCACCGCGCTGAGCGTGCCATCGCCACCGGCGGCAACGATCACGTCCACGCCATGATCGATGGCCTCGGCCACGTAGCGTTCGGCGTCACCGTCCTCCCAGGTCACCCGCACGTCCAGCTGCACGCCCTGCCCGCGCCAATGGCCGACAGCCTCGCGCAGTTCCTCGTTGCCTGCGGATTTGCCATTGAGGATCAGGCGCCAGCGCGGGGTGGTCATGCGGTACTTCCAGGAGGGGGTGGCACAGGCTAGCAATGCGCTGTTTGCCCGCGGTGAATGTCACGCAGGTGTCATTCAGTTGCTGGAGAATGGAAGGCCATAGCAGGGACGATGGATGGAGGCAGGATCAGCCTCCCACGCATGCAGCGAGGCCACGCCAGTGATTGGCGTGGCTTTTTTTTGGGGGGGGGTACGCAGGGAGTGCGAACCAAGGTTCGCACCCACCGGGTTGCGGTACGCAGCCACCACACGCCTCACCCGTTGGCGAAATCGTGCAGCGCCTGGCCCTGCAACCGGTAGACGGTCCACTCGTCCTGCGGTTTGGCACCGGCAGCGGTGTAGAACTCGATGGCCGGGGTGTTCCAGTCCAACACCGACCATTCGAAACGGCCGCAGCCCTCGGCCACGGCCTGGCGCGCGATGTACTTCAGCAGTGCCTTGCCGGCGCCCGCACCGCGCTTTTCCTGGCTGACGTAGAGGTCTTCCAGGTAGATGCCCTTGCGGCCCAGCCAGGTGGAATAGTTGTAGAAATACACCGCATAGCCGATGGCCTCGCCGTCGGCTTCGCAGATCAGTGCGCGTGCCGTGGCATCGGGACCAAACAGGCTCTCGGCGATGCCGATCTCATCGGTCTGCACCGAATGCTCGGCCTTCTCGTAGATGGCCAGCTCGCGGATGAAATGCAGGATCAGTCCCGCATCGGCGACGGTGGCCGGGCGGATGTTCAACACGGCCACCGTACTCATGGCTCAGCCCCGTGCCGCAGCGACGTTGGCGCGCATCTGCGCGATCACATCCTGGTAGCTGGTCCTGGCGTTGAAGATGGCCGAACCGGCGACGAAGGTGTCGGCGCCGGCAGCGGCGATCTCGCCGATGTTGTCGGCCTTCACGCCGCCATCGATCTCCAGGCGGATGTCCTTGCCGCTGGCATCGATCATCTTGCGCACCACGCGCAGCTTGTCCAGCGCCGAGGGGATGAAGGCCTGGCCGCCGAAGCCCGGGTTGACCGACATCAGCAGCACCAGGTCCAGGTCATCCAGCACCCAGTCGAGGATGTCCACCGGAGTGGCCGGATTGAGCACGATGCCCGGCTTGCAGCCCAGCGAGCGGATCAGCTGGATGGTGCGGTGCACGTGGCGGCTCGCCTCCGGGTGGAAGCTGATGTAGGTGGCACCGGCCTCGGCGAAGTCCGGGATGATGCGATCCACCGGCTCGACCATCAGGTGCACGTCGATCGGCGCGGTGACGCCGTGCTTGCGCAGCGCCTGGCAGACCATCGGGCCGATGGTCAGGTTCGGCACGTAGTGGTTGTCCATCACGTCGAAGTGGACCCAGTCCGCGCCAGCGGCGAGGACGTTGTCGACTTCCTCGCCGAGGCGGGCGAAGTTGGCGGACAGGATGGAGGGGGCGATGAGGCAGTTGGACATGGCCGGGGCCTTCGGAACGGGGAAAAGGTTCTCCCGCCCGCAGGCGGGACTCTGGAATCAGCGCTTGCGCAGGGTCTTGATGCGGTCGTAGGCGGCATTGATCCGCCGCGACTTCTGCTCGGCCTGCTGCTGCAGCTCGGGGGCGGCACCGCCCAGCTTGTCGGGGTGGTACTGCGAGATCAGCTTGCGGTAGGCGCGCTCGACCTCGGCATCGGTGGCCTCGGAGGTCAGCCCCAGCTCCCGGTACGGGTTCTCCTTGTTCAGGCGGAACCAGTCCGAATCGAAGGCGTGGCCGATCAACAGGCCGACCACCGCGCCGAACAGCGGATTGGGCCGGAACAGCAGGGCGCCGGCGATGAATCCGAGCAGTTTTCCGTACCAGCGCATGGCGCTCCGGGGTCGACCGACGAAATGGACGCTCATTTTACGTCACAGCGGGCCCGGACCGCTTTACACTAGGCCGCCCGCTGGTCAGCGGGCCCGCCGGGTCCGTTGGGCAGCAGCCGTATCGACAACGCCCCAGGAGTGCCCGTGCCAACCACGCTGTTGCAATCCGATCTCCCCGGCCTGCCCTTGCGCCATCGCGGCAAGGTGCGTGATGTGTTCGATATCCCGCGCGAGCGGCTGCCAGCCGGAACCCCGCCGGGCGAGTACCTGCTGATGGTCGCCACCGATCGCCTGTCGGCGTTCGACGTGGTGCTGCCTGACCCGATTCCGGGCAAGGGCGAGATGCTCTGCCAGGTCTCCAACTTCTGGTTCGCCAAGACCGCGCACCTGATGCCCAACCACCTGACCGGCATCGACGTGGCCAGCGTGCTGCCCGAAGGCGTGGACCCGGCCCTGTACGCCAAGCGTGCGGTGGTCACCCGCAAGCTGAAGCCGGTGCCGGTGGAAGCGATCGCCCGCGGCTACCTGATCGGCAGCGGCTGGAAGGACTACCAGCGCACCGGCAAGGTCAGCGGCATCGACCTGCCCGACGGCCTGCGCCAGGCCGAGCAGCTGCCGGAGCCGATCTTCACCCCCTCGACCAAGGCCGCCGTCGGCGACCATGACGAGAACATCGATTTCGATGCGATGGTGAAGCAGGTCGGTGCGGAACTGGCCGAGCGCGTGCGCGACGCCACCCTGCGCATCTACAAGTTCGCGGCCGATTACGCCCGCGAGCGCGGCATCATCCTGGCCGATACCAAGTTCGAGTTCGGTACCGACGCCGATGGCCGCCTGTACATCATGGACGAGATGCTGACGCCGGATTCCTCCCGTTACTGGCCGGCCGACGAATACGAAGTGGGCACCAGCCCGCCGAGCTACGACAAGCAGTTCGTGCGCGATTACCTGGAGACGCTGGACTGGGGCAAGACCGCCCCGGGCCCGAGCATCCCGGCCGAGATCATCGAGCGCACCCGCGCCAAGTACGCCGAGGCGCTGCAGCGCCTGGCCGGGATCAGCGTCGACTGATCCCCCCGCGTCCCCCCGGCCGGAAAGGCGGGGGGCGCTCTGATCGCGGTAGTGCCGGCCGCTGGCCGGCAACCTCGCGAACTCGGCTATGCTCTGGAGTGCCGGCCAGCGGCCGGCACTACCGTTGCCCGAGGAAGCGACGCAGCATGCAGACATCCACCCAGCTTGCGCGGCCGATCGACCGCTATTTCGCCAGCTACTCCGACGACCACCGCAATGTGATCAACCAGCGCATCCACGTGGTGGCGGTCCCGGCGATCCTGTGGTCGGTGGTGGCCCTGCTGTGGTGCCTGCCGCCGCTGATCACCTGGTTCCAGTACGGCATCTGGTCGGCGTTGGCGATGTTCAGCGCGTGGTGCTTCTACAACAAGCTGTCGCGCCCGCTGGGCATCGGCATGCTCATCCAGTTCTTCGTGTTCGGCTGCCTGTGCCGGCTGCTGGAGGCCGAGATCGGCCTGCAGGCCCTGCGCTGGCTGGCGGTGGGCGTGTTCGTGGTGGCCTGGATCGCGCAGTTCATCGGCCACAAGTTCGAGGGCCGCAAGCCCAGCTTCCTGACCGACCTGACCTACCTGCTGATCGGCCCGGCCTGGGTGATGGCCAAGTTCTACCGCAAGCTGGACTGGCGCTACTGACCTGGCGGCGGCCGACAGCGGCCGTCGTTTCCTGAACGGGCGGATTCCGTCACCCGTAGTCCACGGGAGCCCTGCCAGCCTGCGCCGGTGATCCGCTCCCCATTGCCCGCCCGTCGACGGCAGCCCCTGTGCGACAGGGCCTGCGGTCTCCCTGCGTGGGCGTAGGGTGTCCCCCGAGGGCAGCCAGGGAAGGGATGCAGGAATGTGATGTTGCATCGCAGAAAAAATGAATCAGCGAACGTTACATGCAATTGATCGCTGTTCGATGGGTTTCGGCGACATTTCGCAGCCTGTTATCCTCCCTGACCTGCTCGTGAATCATGGATTCCCTGCATGCTCCCCAGCCTGCCCCTGCTGCTGGCCCTGCCGTTCCTGATGGCAGCGGCTGTTGCGGCCTTCCCCCGTAGTTCGCGCTCGACTGCTGCCTGGCTGGCGGCGCTGGCGCCGTTGGGCGGGCTGGCCATCCTCGGCTGGCTGACCCCGTCGGTGCTCGATGGCCAGGTGGTCCGCACCCTGGTGCCCTGGCTGCCGCAGCTCGGGCTGGACTTCACCCTGCGACTGGACGGGCTGGCCTGGATGTTCGCCGGGCTGGTGCTCGGCATCGGCGCGCTGGTGGTGCTGTATGCGCGCTACTACCTGAGCCAGCAGGACAACGCGCACCGCTTCTACTGCTACCTGCTGCTGTTCATGGGCGCCATGCTGGGCATGGTGCTGTCGGGCAACCTGCTGTTGCTGATGATCTTCTGGGAAATGACCAGCATCAGTTCGTTCCTGCTGATCGGCTTCTGGTCGCACCGCCAGGACGCCCGCGAAGGCGCACGCATGGCGCTGGTGATCACCGGTGGCGGTGGCCTGGCCCTGCTCGGTGGCGTGCTGCTGATCGGCCGCATCGTCGGCAGCTTCGACCTGGACGTGGTGCTGGCCGCTGGCGAGCAGATCCGCGCCAGCGCGCTGTACCCCTACGCCCTGTTCCTGGTACTGGCCGGCATCTTCACCAAGAGCGCGCAGTTCCCGTTCCACTTCTGGCTGCCGCACGCGATGGCGGCGCCGACCCCGGTCTCGGCCTACCTGCACTCGGCCACCATGGTAAAGGCCGGCGTGTTCCTGCTGGCGCGCCTGCATCCGGCACTGGCCGGCAGCGACCTGTTCTTCTACACGGTCAGCGGCATCGGCGCACTGACCCTGCTGATCGGCGCCTGGAATGCGATCTTCCAGCATGACCTGAAGGGCCTGCTGGCGTACTCGACCATTTCCCACCTGGGCCTGATCACCCTGCTGTTCGGCCTGTCCACGCCGATGGCGGTGGTGGCCGGCGTGTTCCACATCCTCAACCACGCCACCTTCAAGGCCTCGCTGTTCATGGCCGCCGGCATCATCGACCACGAGACCGGTACCCGAGACATGCGCAAGCTGGGAGGCCTGCGCAGGCTGATGCCGTTCACCAGCGCGCTGGCGATCATCGCCTCGCTGGCGATGGCTGGCATCCCCCTGCTCAATGGCTTCCTGTCCAAGGAAATGCTGTTCGCCGAAGCGATCACGGCCGGCGGCCCGGGAATCATGCGCACGGCGGTGTCGATCGCAGCGTTGCTGGCGGGCGTATTCGGGGTGGCGTACAGCCTGCGCTTCGTGCACGACACCTTCTTCGGCCCCGGCCCGCACGACCTGGACCGCGTGCCCCACGAACCGCCGCGCTGGATGAAGGTGCCGGTGGAACTGCTGGTGGTGATCTGCGTGGCGGTGGGCGTGGCACCGGCACTGACCGTAGCGCCGGTGCTGCACGCCGCTGCGGCCTCGATCCTCGGCGACGCCATGCCCGAGTACAGCCTGGCGGTATGGCACGGCTTCAACCTGCCGCTGGCGATGAGCGCGATCGGCGTGATCGGCGGCGTGGCGCTGTACTTCGGCCTGCGCAAGCTGATCAACCTGCACGCCGTGACCAACGTCAGCACTGGCCGCAATGTGTTCCATGCGCAGCTGGACGCGATCTCCGCACTGGCCATGCGCCTGACCAACGGCATCGCCAACGGCAGCCTTCAGCGCATGCTGCTGGGCCTGGTGCTGGTGGCGATCGTGGCCGCCGCCGCGCCGTTCGTGGCCAACCCCGCCTCGCCGAACTGGACCAGGCCACAGCCGATCCCGCTGCTGGGCTGGGCGCTGTGGCTGGTGATGATGGCCTGCGCGGTGGCTACCCTGCGTATCTACAAGCAGCGCCTGCTGGCGGTGCTGCTGGTCGGCGGCGTCGGCCTGATGGTGGCGCTGACCTTCGTGTTCCTGTCCGCGCCGGACCTGGCCCTGACCCAGCTGCTGGTGGAGATGGTGACCCTGGTGCTGATGCTGCTGGGCATGAACTACCTGCCTGCGCAGTCCGGGCCGGAGCGGCCGCGCTGGCGCAAGCGCCGTGACGCGGTGATCGCGATCATCGCCGGTGCTGGACTTGGCGCCTTGGCCTATTCCGCGATGACCCTGCCGCCGAACACCATGGCCGGCGAGCTGCTCGCCCGTGCCCTGCCCGAGGCCTATGGCCAGAACGTGGTCAACGTGATCCTGGTCGACTTCCGCGGCTTCGATACCTTCGGCGAGATCACCGTGTTCGGCATCGCCGCGCTGGTGGTGCATGCCCTGCTGCGGCGCACGCGGATGGCGCCGGAGCAGATCATGCCCGGCCCGCCGATCAAGCTGCCGGTGCCGGCCGACCTGGCCCAGATCATGTTCCCGCTGACCCTGACCGTGTCGATCTTCCTGTTCCTGCGCGGCCACAACGCGCCGGGTGGCGGCTTCATCGCCGGCCTGGTGCTGGCGGTGCCGCTGCTGATCCAGTACGTGATCCAGGGCACTGCGTCGGTGGAGTCGCGCTTCGGCTTCGACTACATCCGCTGCATCGGCATGGGCCTGCTGATCGCCCTGCTCAGCGGCAGCGCGTCGATGCTGTTCGGCGTGCCGTTCCTGACCAGCGGCCACCTCGACCTGCACCTGCCGCTGATCGGCGACGTGCCGCTGGCCAGTGCGATTGGTTTTGACATCGGCGTCTATCTGGTGGTGTTCGGCGGTGCCATGCTGATGCTGTCGATGATGGGCACGATCAAGCCATCGCGTACCCGTACCGCCCGCAAGGGTGAGATCGACCTGCAACGCCGCTCGGCACGCACCGGGGAGATGCACTGATGGAACTGGCCCTGGCTACCGCGATCGGCGTGCTGACCGCCATAGGCATCTACCTGCTGCTGCGTGCGCGCAGCTTCGATGTGATCCTCGGCATGACCTTCCTGTCCTATGCGACCAACCTGCTGATCTTCGCCGGTGGCCGCGTGGTGCTGGGCAAGGCGCCGGTACTGCAGGACGGCGTGGACAGCCACCTGGGCAACTACACCGACCCGCTGCCGCAGGCGCTGGTGTTGACCGCGATCGTGATCGCCTTCGCGATGACCGCAGTGAGCATCGTGCTGGCCATGCGCAGCCGCAGCGACAACCACAGCGACCATGTGGACGCCCACGAGCCGGATGACGACCTGCAGGATGAGCGCGTACCAGCACGGCAGGGCGAGGACCGCGCATGAACCACCTGGTCATTCTGCCGATCCTGATTCCGCTGCTGGGTGCGGCACTGTCGCTGTTCGTCGAACACCGCCGCTATGGCCCCAGGGTGCAGCGCGCGGTGGCCTGGACCGCGCTGTCGGCGCTGGCGCTGGCGGTGGGCCTGCTGTTTGCCACCACCGCCAGTGGTGAGATCAGCGTCTACCTGCTGGGCGACTGGCCGTCGCGGCTGGGCATCGCGCTGGTGGCCGACCGGCTGTCGGCGTGGATGCTGCTGACCACCCTGCTGCTGGCCATTCCCTGCCTGCTGCACGCCTGTTCGGGCTGGGACCGCCGCGCACCGCACTTCCATGCGCTGTTCCAGTTCCAGCTGGTCGGCCTCAACGGTGCGTTCCTGACCGGCGACATCTTCAATCTGTTCGTGTTCTTCGAGGTGATGCTGATCGCCTCCTACGGCCTGCTGCTCAGTGGTGGACGCGGCCTGCGCATGCGCATCGGCCTGCACTACGTGGTGTTCAACGTCACCGCCTCGACCCTGTTCCTGATCGCTCTGGGCCTGCTGTACGCCACGCTGGGTTCGCTGAACATGGCCGAGCTGTCGCAGCGCATCGCCGAGGTACCGCCGGCGCAGCTGACCCTGGTGAAGGCGACGATGGGCCTGTTGCTGCTGGTGTTCTGCGCCAAGGCCGCCCTGATGCCGCTGTACCTGTGGCTGCCGGAAGCCTATTCACGCGCACCGGCGGCGGTGGCTGCGCTGTTCGCGATCATGACCAAGGTCGGCCTGTACTCGGTGCTGCGCATCCAGATGCTGTGGTTCGGCGACGATGCCGGCGCGATGGCCGGCTACGGCCGTGACTGGCTGCTGTGGGCCGGTGTGGCGACGCTGGTGCTGGGCGGCCTGGGCGCCCTCGCCGCGACCCGCCTGCGCGTGCTGATCTCCTACCTGGTGATCGTGTCGGCAGCCACGCTGTTCATCGCCTTCTCGGTCGGCACACCGCAGGTGCTCTCGGCCGGCCTGTACTACCTGCCGCACAGCAGCTTCGTCGCCGCCGCGCTGTTCCTGATCGCCGACCTGATCCGCCGTCGTCGCGGCGGTGCCAGCGACCGCAAGGAAGTGGTCGCGCCGATGCCGGGCAAGGAGACACCCGCCGTGCTGTTCCTGATCGGCGCGGTGTCGGTGGCCGGCCTGCCGCCGCTGTCCGGTTTCCTGGCCAAGGCCGCACTGCTGGCCGGCATGCCGGCGCAGTACACCGCTCCGGTCTGGACCGCGGTGCTGGTCAGCAGCCTGCTGGTGATCATGGGCCTGACCCGCGGCGGCATCCGCCTGTTCTGGCGCGTGCCGCCTGTCGATCCGGAGGCACCGAAGCCCCGCAAGGCTCCTCTGCGCCGGGTGGAGCTGTACGCCGCGTGCATCCTGCTGGCCTACGGTATCGCCATGACCCTGGCCGCTGCACCGTTGATGCGCTACACCGACGCCACCGCCGCACAGCTGCTGCAACCCAGCGAGTACGTGCAGCACCTGCGCGCGACCGCACCGGAGATCCGCCAGCCATGACCGCCCAGCGCTCCCTGTTCCGTCGCCTGATTCCCTCGCCAATGCTCAGCATCATGGTGGTGGCGTTCTGGCTGCTGATGTCCGACAGCTTCACCCTCGGCCAGATCGTGCTGGGGCTGGTGCTGGGCGTGGTGGTGCCGCTGTTCGCCGCACGCCTGGACCGCGAGTTCGCGCGCATCGGCACGTTGCGGCCGCTGCCCAAGCTGGTATGCGTGACCCTGTGGGACATCCTGATGTCCAACATCCGCGTGGCCCTGCAGGTGCTGGGCCCGGAGAAGAAGATTCACCCCGGTTTCATCTGGCTGCCGCTGGACATCGCCAACATCCACGGCATCGCGGCGCTGACCAGCATGATCACGCTGACCCCGGGCACGGTCTCGGCCGCGCTCAGCGACGACCGCAAGTTCCTGCTGGTGCACGTGCTGCACCTGGAGGACCCACAGGACCTGATCGATACGATCAAGCGCCGCTACGAGGCGCCGTTGATGGAGATCTTCCCATGACTGGATTCCAGATCATCCAGACCACGCTGGTGGTGTGCATGCACGTGGTCGGCCTGGCCATGCTGCTGGCCACCTGGCGCCTGCTGTGCGGACCGACCGTGCCCGACCGCATCCTCGCACTGGACACGTTGTCGGTGACCGCCATTGCCGAGCTGATGCTGTTCGGCATGTACCTCAACTCCGCGATCTACTTCGAAGCCGCACTGGTCATCGCCATGCTCGGCTTCGGCAGCACCGTGGTGCTGAGCAAGTTCGTGCTGCGCCGGGACATCGTCGAATGATCACCGCGATCCAGATCGGCCTGTCGATCCTGCTGCTGTTCGGCTGCTTCTTCATCCTGGTCGGCGCACTGGGGCTGGTGAAGCTGTCCACGTTCTTCAAGCGCCTGCACGCGCCGACCAAGGCCAGCACGCTGGGCGTGGGCTGCGTGCTGGTGTGCTCGGTCTGCTACCACATCTTCCTGGGCCAGGACCCGCAGCCGCGCGAGCTGCTGATCACCGTATTCCTGTTCATCACCGCGCCGATCAGCGCCCACATGATGGCCAAGGCGGCGCTGTCGCTGCTGATGGAAACCCGTCCCAGCCTGCCGGGCAACGAGCCGGCTGCCGAGGAACAGCTTCCGCCGCCGGAACCGGCGCGGGAAGAGGAAGCCACGCAGAACCGGTAGTGCCGGCCGCTGGCCGGCAGTGGCAAGGGTTCCGTCAGAGGCAGTGAGGTTACCGGCCAGCGGCCGGAACTACCTCATGCCGCGCCGACCAGCAGCAGCTCCAGCACGAACCAGCCGGCGAACGCGACCAGCAGGATTCCGCCTTCACTGCGGCTGATCTTCAGATCGCCACGCAGCATCGGGTACAGCACCAGGGCGAACGCCAGCAGTGCCGGCAGTTCCAGGCGCACGAACGAGGCCGGCAACGCCAACGGCTGCAATACCGCCATCGCCCCGATCACCAGCAGCAGGTTGACCACGCTGGAGCCCAGCACGTGGCCAAGCACCATGTCGCCGTGGCCGCGACGCGCGGCAGCAATTGCGGTTGCCACCTCCGGCAGTGCGGTGCCGATCGCCACCGGCAGCAGGCCGACCAGCAGCGGTGTCCAGCCCAGCGCGGCACCGAAGTCAGCGGCGGCGCCCACGACCAGGCGCGCGCCCCAGTACAGCGTCAGCGCTGCGATCAGCACCCGCAGCACGTTCAACGGCAGGCTGGTGCGGCTCAGGGCGGACTCGGCGATGGCCGCCTGCACCTCGGCACGCTCAACGCGACCGCGGCGCAGCAGCAGCACCTGCATGACGATGAAGCCTGCCACCAGCACGCCGCCTTCCCAGCGCGCCAGGCGACCATCCAGCCCGAACAGGACCAGCAGCACGCCGGCCACCAGCAGCGACCACCACAGCACCGTCTGCAGGCGCGCGCGCAGCAACAGGGGCGCGGCGATGGCTGCCACCGCCAGGGTGAAGCCCAGGTTGACGATGCTGCTGCCCACGGCATTGCCCAGTGCCAGCTCCGGTTGGCCGACCGCCAGCGCGCGCGCATTGACCGCCAGTTCCGGCAACGAGGTGGTCACCCCGAGCAGCAGCAGCCCGGCAGTGAACGGGCTGGCCCCGAAGCGCTGGGCCAGGCCGGACACGGCCTTGACGATGGAATCCCCGCCCAGCGCCAGCAACAGCAGGCCGAGCAGGAACCAGGCAATGGCAATGGCGATCATCGAGCACTCCCCAGCAGTGGTGGCGCGATTCTACGCTTGGCCCGAGCGCATGGCTGGGCGGTGGATCAAGGATCAGCCACAGCCTTCGGCGTAATCGACCTGCGGGGTCTGGCCGACGCGCCAGGCGCTGACCCGACCATCGGCGCCGAGCGCGAAGTCGATGACCGCCCCGCCTTCCTGCGCCGGCCGCACGCGCAGGTGCTGCGCTTTCTCGTCGTACTTGTCAGGACCGACGTCCGCGCGCTCTGGGTACAGCACCTGCAGCTCGCCCAGGGTCATGCCGACCTTGCCGCCGCCCGGGGCGACGATCGCCGCACTGCGCACGTCATAGCGCACCAGCTTGCGTGCCTCGATCATCAGGCGAGGGTCTTCGGCGCCCTGCGGACGCAGGAAGTAGCAGCCGTCGTTGCTGTCGTCGGCCGGCAGGGGCTTGCCATTGGCGTCGGTGCCCAGTCCCTGCAGCGGCGTGCCGAAGCCGCTGCGGACCTCGGCGATGCCGGCGCCCAGCGTTGCACCGCCGAAGCCGTCCAGGCGCGCCGGACTGTCCTTGCGGAGGTCGTTGGCCGGGCGGGCGGCCAGGTCGGGATCCGCCGACTGCGCGGGCCCGGTCGCCGAGGCGGTTTCGGCCGGGGTGTCGCTGCCACTGCCGGCCGCCCCCTGCTTGTCAGGGCCAGCACTGCAGGCGGTGAGCGAAAGGAGCAACAGGCCAGCAAGCGGAAGGTGCTTCATCGGTGCGGTTCCCTGGCACGAAGATGGCTGCACGCTAGCCCATCCCGTGTGCAGGCGCTGCATTGTCATCGCGGTTTCATCGCCTTCGTTCAGGCTCGGCGTGCACCGACTTGGCTGTCCCTTCCATGCAACCGCGCAAGACCGAACTCGCCCGAACCGCGCTGCAGGCCCATCGCGCGCCGCTGGACATGCGCCAGCGGCGGCTGCTGATCCTGTGCGACGGCCAGCGCAGCATCGCCGACCTGACCGGCCTGCTCGGCCAGGACGCGCCCGCCATGGTCATCCAGCTGGTGCAGGCCGGCTACCTGAGCACCGGTACCGGCGCCACAGCCGCACCGCCACCACCCGCAGACGCGGCAACACCGGCACCCGCCACGCCGGCGGCGGCACCGGCTGCACCCGCAACCGGCAGCGAGCGCCGCCGCTCGCTGGTGGCCGCGCGCATCTATGTACTGGGCATCCTGGAAATGCAGCGCCACCCGCAGGCGGCGGCGCTGTTCCGCGACCTGCAGCAGGCGCGCGCCGAAAGTGAAGTACTGCAGGTGCTGCACTCGGCGATGCAGATGCTGCCCGGGCTGACCTCGGAGGGTTATTGCCAGCGTGTGCGGCAACGCCTGCTGGAAGCGCTGCCGCTGGAGCATTGCGACGCGTTCACCGAGGCCGCCTGAAGAAAAAGGGGACGGAGGGGATTAAGTCGTTTCAGGCACACGTGTGCTGATTGCGGCTTAATCCCCTCCGTCCCCTTTTTCGGGTCAGCGGTAGTTGTTGCGCAGGCCGTTCCAGCACTGCTGGTAATCGCCCTGGCGATGGCCGGCGGCCAGCGCCTGCGCGGTCGGACGGATCACCGCGCGGGTCTCGAACATGAAGGCCATCGTGTCCTTGATCACATCGGCCTTGGACAGATCGGCATTGGAGGCCTTGTCGAAGGTCGGCGCATCCGGGCCGTGACCGCTCATGCAGTTGTGCAGCGATGCGCCACCCGGCACGAAGCCTTCGGCCTTGGCATCGTAGGCGCCATGCACCAGGCCCATGAACTCGCTGGCGATGTTGCGGTGGAACCACGGCGGGCGGAACGTGTTCTGCGCCACCAGCCAGCGCGGCGGGAAGATCGCGAAGTCCATGTTGCTGGTGCCGGGTGTGTCACTGGGCGAATGCAGCACCAGGAAGATCGACGGGTCCGGATGGTCGTAGCTGATCGAACCGATGGTGTTGAAGCGACGCAGGTCGTAGCGGTACGGCGCGTAATTGCCGTGCCAGGCCACCACGTCCAGCGGCGAATGGTCGATCGGCGCGCGCCACAGGCGGCCCTCGAACTTGGCGATCAGTTCGAAATCGCCGTCGACATCCTCGAACGCCGCGTGCGGGGTCTCGAAGTCACGCGGGTTGGCCAGGCCGTTGGAACCGATCGGGCCAAGGTCGGGCAGCTTCAGCAGCGCGCCGTAGTTCTCGCAGATGTAACCGCGGCTAGGGCCATCGGGAAGTTCGACACGGAAGCGCACGCCGCGCGGGATCACCGCGATCTGCTGCGGCTCGATCTCGATCACGCCCAGCTCGGTCAGCAGGCGCAGTGCGCCCAGCTGAGGCACGATCAGCAGTTCACCGTCGGCGTCGTAGAAGTAGCGGCCGACCATGTCGCGGTTGGCAGCATAAAGGTGGATGCCCACGCCGGCATGCGCGTCGGGCGAGCCGTTGCCACCCATCGTGTACAGGCCTTCGACAAAGTCGGTCGGCAGCTCCGGCAACGGCAGCGGGCTCCAGCGCAGCTGGTTCGGTGAAGCCGGCTGTGCGCCGAAATCACACTGCAGCTGCGACTGCGCGAACGGAGTGAACTCGCCATGGGTCACCGCCGGGCGGATCCGGTACAGCCAGCTGCGGCGATTGCTGCCGCGCGGCGCGGTGAAGGCGGTGCCGGTCAGCTGTTCGGCGTACAGGCCGTGGGCCACCTTCTGCGGTGAGTTCTGCCCGACCGGCAGCGCGCCGGCGACGGCCTCGGTGGCGAATTCGTTGCCGAAGCCGGACTGGTAGCCGCGGGCGGTGATGGCGGGGGACATGGGAACTCCAGAGATTGCCGGCCAGCGGCCGGCACTACCATTCGGACAGGCAATGCCGGCGGGACGCCGACATTGCCTGCGGACCTTACAGCACGCCGCGGCGGATCTGGTCGCGCTCGATGCTTTCAAACAGCGCGGTGAAGTTGCCTTCGCCGAAGCCTTCGTTGCCCTTGCGCTGGATGATCTCGAAGAAAATCGGGCCAATGCAGTTCTGGGTGAAGATCTGCAGCAGCTTGCGCTGGTGGGTTTCCGGATCGGCGTCGATCAGGATCTTGTTCCTGGCCAGGCGCGCCACGTCTTCACCGTGGTTCGGCACGCGCTGGTCGATCACATCGAAGTAGGTTTCCGGCGTGTCGAGGAAATCCACACCCTGCGCGCGCATCGCTTCGACGGTCTCGTAAATATTCTCGGTGAAGCAGGCGATGTGCTGGATGCCCTCGCCCTTGTACGCGTCCAGGTACTCGTTGATCTGGCTCTTCGGGTCGGACGATTCGTTCAGCGGGATGCGCACGATGCCGTCCGGTGCGGTCATCGCCTTGGACACCAGGCCGGTCTTCAGGCCCTTGATGTCGAAGTAGCGGATCTCGCGGAAGTTGAACAGGCGCTCGTAGTAGTCCGACCACTGCTGCATGTTGCCGAAGTACAGGTTGTGGGTCAGGTGGTCGATGAAGGTCAGGCCGAAGCCGAACGGGTGCAGGTCGGCCCCTGCGATCGGCTCGTAGTCGCCGTCGTAGATGCTGCCGGCGCTGCCATAGCGGTCGACCAGGTACAGCATGCAGTCGCCGATGCCCTTGATGACCGGCGCGCTGACCGCCTTGCTGTCCGGCTTGAAGGCGATGGCTTCGGCGCCGTTGCCCAGCGCGGTCTGGTAGACCTCCTGGCCCGGCTTCTTGAAGCGGATGGCAAAGCCACAGGCGCAGGGGCCATGCTTTTCGGCGAAGTCGGCGGCGAACGAATCGGGGTCTTCGTTGACCAGGAAGTTGACGTCGCCCTGGCGATAGACGGTAATCGGACGCTGCTTGTGCTTGAGCACCGCGCTGAAGCCCATCTTCCGGAAGTACTCGTGCAGCTCCTGGCCACGGCCGGCCGGGGCGGCGAATTCGACGAACTCGAAGCCGTCGATGCCCATCGGGTTCTCGAAGGTGGTGACCTGCATGCCGGGGTTGGGATGCGAGGCGGTCGGGACTGCGGTATTCATGGCGTGGCTCCGAATCGGTACCGCATCGGTACAAACCAGGTGCGGGCAGGTAGGGACCCGGCGAGAATGCAGGGTCTGGACCCACCCCTTATAGTTACACTTGAAACCACCAGCAAGGTGCACCGCAACATGAGCCCCGCCGATCCCGTTTCGACCCGCCTGCGTGCCTCGCACGTCCTGCTCGACCTGGAACAGTTCCTGCCGTACCGGCTGAGCGTGCTGTCCAACCGGGTCAGCGGCAACATCGCCAAGCTGTACGGCGATCGTTACGGTCTGGCGATCCCCGAGTGGCGGGTCATCACCATCCTGGCGCTGTACCCGGGCTCCTCGGCCAGCGAGGTCTCCGACCGCACGGCGATGGACAAGGTGGCGGTCAGCCGCGCCGTGGCCCGCCTGCTGGAGCGCGGCTTCATCAAGCGCGAGACCCATGGCGACGATCGCCGCCGCTCGGTGCTGGCGCTGTCGGCCGCCGGTTTCGAGGTGTACGAGACCATCGCGCCGATGGTGATCGAGATCACCCGCAAGCTGATGTCGGTGCTGAGCGAAGAGGAAGAGCAGGTGCTGGAAAAGCTGATCCTTCGCCTGGCCGGCGAAGGCCTGGAGCGGATGGGCGAAGGCGTCTGAAAGAAAAGGGGACGGAGGGGATTAAGTCGCATCAGGCACACCTGTGCTGATTGCGGCTTAATCCCCTCCGTCCCCTTTTTTCAGCTGAGGTGCTTGCGGCGTGCGTGGATCCACGGCACGGCCAGTGCTGCGATGGCGCCGCCGGCGAAGCCCAGCGAGGCGGCCACCGTCGCTGCTTCGACCGCCCCCGGCAGCGCCAGCGCCGCCGCCACCAGCAGCAACGACGGCAGGCCGACGAAGGTGCCCAGGAAGAAGTGCCAGCGCGGTGACCAGGTGTTGAGCTGCAGCAGGCTGACCGGCTGCCAGGCGTCAGAGGCGGCGTCCTCGGCGATCTTCGCCACGGCCTTGGCCAGGTCCACTTCCGGCAGCGCGCGCCCCAGGCGGGCGGTCGCCAGCAGCTCGGCCACCGCTTCCACCGGCGGGAAGCTGGACGGCCACGCAACCGGCGCCGGCACGCCGTAGGCGGTCAGCAGCGGCACGCTCAACCACGGCGCCACCAGCGGGCGCATGCGGCGGCGCCCGTGCACGCACCAGATCTGCGGCTGGCCGTGCGCAGTGACGCTGTACAGCGCCAGTTCGTTGGCCGGCGGATAGCCGAGCATGGTCACCCGCGCGGCCAGGCTGTCCTGGCCCATCGCGCGCAGGAAGCCGGGGCGGCTGCGACCTTCCTGCATCCACGCCAGGCCCAGTGCGCCCACCAGATACGCCTCGGCGACGTCCTTGCTGCCGGCCGTGGCGCGCTCGTCACTGGCCAGATACCACGCCAGTGATTTCGGTTCGGCCACATCGTCCAGGCCCCAGCGGCTGTCGTCACCCAACACATGGCGCACCGGCAGTCGCGCGGGGGCGGTCTCGCCACGCTCGCCGGTCTGCAGGAAGGGCAGCACGCCCTGGATGAAGGTGGACAGCTCGATCGCGCGCGCGCCGTGGCCCTGCCATTCGGGCGGCAGCAGCCCGGCCAGCTGGCCTTCGGCGGCCAGCGCATCAAGCCGGGACTTCTGCTCGACCAGCTTCTGCACCGCCCCCTTCAGCACCACGTTGTCGGGCAGCGCGATCTGCGGCAGGCGATGGCGTGGCGGCGCCAGTTCAACGGCGTCCTCGCCGGTGCCCGCGTCGTCCAGCAGGGCCTCCTGCGCTGGCAGGGTCACGCCCTCGCCTGCCCCACCCTCGGCCAGGTCGCTGGCGGGTTCGGGCAATCGTTCGGCGTGGTCGCTGTGCATGGGCGTTCCGGAAGGTTGCATCGACGGGATGTCGACTGAGGTCCTTGCCGGTAACGGCGTGCTCACGGTGAAGTTGAGACGCCGATTCAGAGAGTGTGACGGTGCGCGCAGTAGATCCGCGCCAGGCGTGGATGCGCCTCAGTGCCGACCAACGGTCGGCACCCACCGGGGTGGGCGGTCAGCGGTCGGCACCCACCAGAGCATGCCGGCCAGCGGCCGGCACTACCCTATTCCGGTTTGTCAGGCGCCCACTGCTTGAGGAAGGCACTCACCCGCGCAGGCTGGAACGCCTCGCCCCTGCGCAGCTCGCCGGTGGCCTGCGATACCAGCAGGCCGCCATCTGCATCGAGCACCAGCAGGTACGGGTAGTCGCGCGCCATCACCGGGTACTGGGCGAAGAAGGCGGTGTTGGGCTGCTCGTCGCTGGCGTTGACCTTCACCCACACGTAGTGGGCATCGCGGAAGCGACGCAGGTCGCCGTTGCCTTCCACCACGTCGTCCAGCGCCCGGCAGCGCTCACAGGCGGCGTTGCCGACCTCCAGCAGGATCCGCTTCTTGCCACGCTGGGCTTCCACCTTGGCGGTGGCCAGGTCGTCGGCGGGGTTGCGGGCCGGGTCGAACTGCGCGCCGAGCCCGGCGATGGCGGCGATGTCCGCCGCCACCGGGGTGTTGCCCGAGGCCACCGGTTCGCTGGGGTCAGCAACCGGTGGCTCGGTGGGTCGGGTATCCAGGGGCTGCGTGGGCTCGGCGGCGGCAGGCGGTTGCGGTTGCGAACAGGCGCCGATCAGCGCCGCACAGACCACCACCATTGCACCACCGAGCTTGCTGCGCATGCCTTCTACCCTCTCATCATTACTTGACGCCGTGCATCAGCTTGTTGATCAGCGGGGCGATCAGGAACAGCACCACGCCGGAGCCGATCAGGGCCCAGAAGCCGAAGGTATACCCCTTCAGGGCCGACTCAACCGTCATGCCGCCTTCACCACTGACCACGCCAGCGAAGATGCCCGACAGGTTGTTGCCGATGCCGGTGGACAGGAACCAGCCGCCCATGCCGAAGCCGACCAGGCGCACCGGGGCCAGCTTGGTCACCATCGACAGGCCGATCGGCGACAGGCACAGCTCACCCACCGACTGGATGACGTAGACCATGAACAGGGTCCAGAACGGGATCTTGCCGTCCACGACCATCTGCGACAGGGCGAACATCAGCAGCGCGAAGGCGGCGCCGTTGAACAGCAGGCCCAGGCCGAACTTGCGCGGGATGGACGGATTGGCGCGGCCCATGGCCACCCAGATCCAGGCAATGACCGGGGCCAGGGTGATGATCGCCACCGAGTTGACCGACTGGAACCACGCGGTCGGGAAGGTCCAGTCACCGAACTGGCGGTTGACGATGTTCTCGGCCAGGAAGGTGAACGAGCTGCCGGCCTGTTCGAAGAACATCCAGAACATCACGTTGAAGGCGAAGATGATCAGCATGGCGATCACGCGGTCGCGCTGCACCTTGCCTTCGCGGACGCCCTCGACCAGCAGCAGGATGGCCAGCGCGGTGAACATCGCACCCAGGATCCAGGCCAGCGCGGTGGCGCCGGTAGCCAGCAGGAAGTACGCCACCGGGATGGCGACCACGGCACCGGCCAGCACCATGATGATGCGGCCGAAGCCTTCAGCGCCGGCCGGCGGTGCACCGATGCCCTTCAGGCCGGCGCGACCGATGTAGAACCACACCAGCGAGATCAGCATGCCCACGCCCGAGGCGATGAACACGACCTTGTAGGACGGCATCGCGTCGGTACCGAACACCTTGCGGGCCAGGTACTCGGTCAGCACCGGGGCGATCATCGCGCCGATGTTGATGCCCATGTAGAAGATGGTGAAGCCGGAGTCGCGGCGCTCGTCCTTCAGGCCGTACAGCTTGCCGACCATGGTCGAGATGTTGGGCTTGAACAGGCCGTTGCCTACGATGATCGTGGCCAGGCCAAGCTTGAAGATGTGCTCCTGCGGCAGCGAGATCATGAACAGGCCGGCGGCCATGATGATCGCGCCGGTCAGGATCGAGCGCTGGTAGCCCAGTACCCGGTCGGCCACGTAGCCACCGAAGATCGCCGCGGCGTATACCAGGGCCAGGTAGGCGCCATAGATGCGGCTGGCGTCGCCTTCACCGGCAGCGCTGCCGTTGTAGAACTGGGCGACGATGTACAGCACCAACGCCCAGCGGATGCCGTAGAACGCAAAGCGCTCCCAGAACTCGGTCATGAACAGCATCCACAACGGGCGCGGGTGGCCCAGCGTGGTCTTGAAGTCCGGCAGCGCCGGCTCTGGGGTGTTCGCAGTGGCGTTTACGCTCATGCGGATTTCCTGGTTCGGTGGATGACGAGCACGTCCGCTGTGCAGTTGGAGCAACGCGCGAGGATCACCGACTTCTGCCGTTCACGTCAAATACACGCCGTTTGAGGCAGGTGCCAGCCTGCTCGCTGAACTTGCATCTGAAACGATCCAGCCAATGGCCGGGGTCCAAGCTGAATGGGGGTCAGCCCAGTTCTGCCGGGGGTGCCGCCTGCAGGCTGGTGCGCACCTGGAACAGTTCGGGGAAGAAGGTCAGCTCCAGCGCCTTGGCCAGGAAGCCCACGCCGGACGAGCCGCCGGTGCCGCGCTTGAAGCCGATCACGCGCATCACCGTGCGCATGTGTCGGAATCGCCACAGCTGGAAGGCGGTCTCCAGGTCCACCAGGTCCTCGCACAGCGCGTACTCGCGCCAGTAGCGGTCGGTGTCCTGGTAGATGCGCTCGAAGACCGGCTGCAGCGCGTCGTCAGCCACGTGCGGCTGGGTCCAGTCGTGGGATTCGTACACCGCCGGCACGGCATGGCCGAAGCGGGCCAGGTACTTCAGGAACTCCTCGTACAGGCTCGGCGCCTCCAGCACGGTGCGCAGCTGCGCCTGCCCGGCCGGGTCATGCTCGAACACCTGCAGCATCTGCGCGTTCTTGTTGCCCAGCAGGAACTCGATGTAGCGGTACTGCAGCGACTGGAAGCCCGAAGACGGGCCCAGCACGTCGCGGAAGCCCATGTATTCGGACGGGGTCAGCGTTTCCAGCACCGACCACTGCTCGGTGAGCTGGCGCAGCACCTGCTTGCTGCGCGCCAGCACCTTGCGGCACTGCCAGACTTCATCGCGCTGCAGGAAGCCGATCGCCGCACGCAGTTCGTGGCCGAGCAGCTTCAGCCACAGCTCCGAGGTCTGGTGCTGGATGATGAAGAGCATCTCATCGTGGTGCGGCGGGTTGGACAGCGGCTGCTGCGCGCTGAGCAGCTGGTCCAGCCGCAGGTAGCCGCCGTAGGTCAGGCGTCCCTGCAGGTCGGTGTGGATGCCGGCTTCGAGATCGCGTTGGTTGTTGTCGACAGACATGGGCGGGACCAGATCGGGGGCGGCAAGGGTAGCGCGTTGCCGCCGCGCTGGCAGCCACCGGGTCCATACCGGGGCGTGCGGTGCCCCGTGGAGCATTGGCCGATGCGGGGCCTGCGCGTGGAACCGATCGGGTCGTTGCGCCAGCAGTCAGCCAGAGGCGTATTCTGATGCTTTGCAGCAACGACTGAATACGTTGTTGTTATTGGCCCCCCACCCGCCGGCAGGGGTAAAACAGGGCGTTGCCGTGTTGCGGCGCAGGAAGGCTATTCCGTACGCGTTCCTTAACATGGCGATTCATATCATTTGTAACTTCTCTGTCGAAGGTGCAGTACGCAATGACGGTTGCCGCTGAATTCAAGATCGAATACCTGCAGTACCTGGATACGGACGGCAAACTCGTCCGCGATGACCTGCCCGCGTCGCTGCGCGACCCCAAGGTCCTGGTACCGCTGTTCAAGCAGATGCTGTTCGTACGTACGTTCGACAGCAAATCCATCGCACTGCAGCGCACCGGCAAGCTGGGCACCTATGCCGCCTGCCTGGGCCACGAAGCCGCGCACGTGGGTATCGGCGCGGCGATGCAGAAGGACGACGTGTTCGCGCCTTCGTACCGCGAGTATGGCGCGATGTTCATGCGTGGCGTGCGCCCGCACGACGTGCTGATGTACTGGGGCGGCGACGAACGCGGCAACGATTACGGCGGCAACGCGGCCAAGGACTTCCCGTTCTGCGTGCCGATCTCCACCCAGTGCCTGCATGCCGCAGGCGCCGCGCTGAAGTTCAAGCTCAACAAGGAACCGCAGATCGCCGTGGCGGTGTGCGGCGACGGCGGCAGCTCCAAGACCGACTTCTACGCGGCACTGAATTCGGCCGGCGCCTACAAGCTCCCGCTGATCCTGTGCATCGTCAACAACGGCTGGGCCATCTCGGTCCCGCGTTCGGCCCAGACCGGTGCCGAAACGCTGGCGCAGAAGGGCCTGGCTGGCGGCCTGCACTGCCTGCAGGTGGACGGCAACGACCTGATCGCCGTGCTGGCTGCCATGGAGCAGGCGCGCGAACGTGCGCTGGCCGGCGACGGTGGCACCGTGCTGGAACTGATGACTTACCGCCTGTCCGACCACACCACCGCCGATGACGCGCGCCGCTACCGCGACGATGCTGAAGTGAAGGATGCCTGGCAGCGCGAGCCGATGCTGCGCCTGCGCAAGTACCTGATCAACGCCGGTGTGTGGAGCGAGGATGAGGAAAGCGCCTGGGTCGCCGAGTGCGGCAAGCGCGTGGACGAGGAAGTGAACCTGTACCTCAACACGCCGGTGCAGCCGGTCGAGGCGATGTTCGACTTCCTGTATGCCGATCCGCCGCCGGACCTGCTGGCCCAGCGTGCCCAGGCGATCGCCCTGGAGAAGCGCCATGGATGAGATCAAGAACGGCGCGCCCGGCGCGCACACCAACGCCGCCGACAGCGCCGCTGTCGCGCGCGGAGATGACAGCATGACCACCACCCCGATCACCCTCATCGAAGCCATCACCCAGGCGCTGGCCTGGGAGCTGGAACACGACCCGTCGGTGCTGGTGCTGGGCGAAGACGTGGGCGTCAACGGCGGCGTGTTCCGCGCCACCGCCGGGCTGCAGCAGCGCTTCGGCTCGGACCGCATCCTCGATACCCCGCTGGACGAAACCACCATCGCCGGCCTGACCATCGGCCTGGCCGCACAGGGCATGAAGCCGGTGGCCGAAGCCCAGTTCGACGGCTTCATGTACCCGATGGTCGACCATATCGTCTGCCACGCCGCACGCCTGCGTTACCGCACGCGTGGCCGCCTGCACTGCCCGATGGTGCTGCGCGTGCCGTGGGGCGGTGGCATCCGCGCGCCGGAACACCACAGCGAAGCCAACGAGGCGATCTTCACCAACGTGCCGGGCCTGCGCGTGGTGCTGCCGTCGTCGCCGCAGCGCGCCTACGGCCTGCTGCTGGCCGCGATCCGCGAGCCGGATCCGGTGATCTACATGGAGCCCAAGCGCATCTACCGCCAGTACAAGGAAGTGGTCGTCAACGACGGCGAAGCCTTGCCGCTGGACGTCTGCTTCGTGCTGCGCGACGGCACCGACGTGACCCTGGTGACCTGGGGCGCGCAGGTGAAGGAAGCGCTGGAAGCGGCGGACAAGCTGGCCGGCGAAGGCATCAGTGCCGAAGTCATCGACGTGGCCACGCTGCGTCCGCTGGACTTCGCCACCATCGCCGAATCGGTGGCCAAGACCGGCCGCTGCGTGATCGTGCAGGAGGCCCCGAAGACCGCGGGCTTCGGCGCCGAGATCGCCGCGCGCCTGGCCGAGGAATCGATCTACGACCTGCTGGCACCGGTCGAGCGCGTCACTGGCTACGACACCCACATTCCGCTGTTCCGCCTGGAAATGAAGTACCTGCCGAGCGTTGAGCGGATCGTGGCTGCGGCCAAGCGCGCGGTGGCGGCCGGCTGACATGCGGGCCCGCCTTCTGGGGGCTTACCGCAGCCAGTATCCCAACCCGCTCCGGTTCCGCACCGGCCAGATCGTCGAAGTAGGTGTCCGTGACGAGGAATGGCCGGCGTTTGCCTGGGTACGCACCAACGATGGGCGCGCTGGATGGGCGCCCATCGCCTGGTTGCAGCTGCTGGACGAGGGTCGCGCCGAAGCGCTGTGCGACTACGACGCCCGCGAGCTGGATGTGGAAAGCGGCGAGATGGTGAAGCTTCATCACGAACACGGCGGGTGGTGGTGGTCCGAGCGCGCCAATGGCGCGACGGGCTGGCTGCCGGCCCGCGAACTGGAACTGCTGGAAGAGAACTGCAAATGAGCCAGACCAAGAACTTCAACCTGCCCGACCTGGGCGAAGGCCTGCCGGACGCGACCATCGTCGAGTGGTTCGTCAAGGAAGGCGATGTGATCAAGCTGGACGAGCCGCTGGTGTCGATGGAGACCGCCAAGGCCGTGGTGGAAGTGCCCTCGCCGTTCTCCGGCAAGGTGCTGAAGCTGTCCGGCGGCGCCGGCGACATCATCCCGACCGGCTCGGTGCTGGCCAGCTTCGAACTGGACCCGAACCTGCCGCAGCGAGCCGATGGCCAGGACACCGGCCACAGCCATGGCCACGCTGCACCGGCGGCCGCACCGACCCCGCCGCCGCTGCCGGCTGCGGCCGCTCCGGTTGCCGCCGAGGAGGCCAAGCCCGCCGCGGCCGAGCGCGATGACGCCGGTACCGTGGTCGGCGCGATGCAGAGCTCCAATGCCGTGCATGCCGAACAGGCGCTGGCCGTCGGTGGCGTCAAGGCCGTGCCGGCCGTGCGTGCGATGGCGCGCAAGCTGGGCGTGGACCTGAGCCGCGTGGCCGCTACCGGCACCGATGGCGCGGTCACCATGGCCGACGTCAAGCAGGCTGCCGCCAACGGCAGCGCCAAGCTCGGCGCTGCTCCGGCACCGGTTGCCGCTGCTGCCTATGCCGCGCCGGCCCCGGCGCAGGTGTCTGCCCCGGTGCAGAGCGAAGCCCGCACCCCGCTGTCCGCCGCCGGCAAGCCGATGCGTACCCAGCCGCCGGGCGTGGTCGCCAAGGGCCAGCCGGAACCGCTGAAGGGCGTGCGCCGCAACATGGCACGCGTGATGGCCGATGCGCACAGCAAGGTCGTGCCGACCACGCTGAACGACGACGCCGACATCCACGCCTGGCTGCCGGGCAACGACGTCACCGCGCGCCTGGTGCGTTCGATCGTGGTCGCCGCGCAGAAGGTGCCGGCGATGAACGCCTGGTTCGACGGTGAAGCGCTGACCCGTACCCTGCACGCGCAGGTGGACATCGGCATCGCCGTGGACACCGACGACGGCCTGTTCGTGCCGGCCCTGCGCAACGCCGACATGCTCGACGCACGCGGCATCCGCGAAGGCGTCAACCGCCTGCGCGAGCAGGTGGAATCGCGTTCGATCGCGGCGTCGGAACTGAGTGGCTACACCATCTCGCTGTCCAACTTCGGCATGTTCGCCGGCCGCTACGCGACCCCGGTCGTGGTGCCGCCGTGCGTGGCCATCGTCGGTGCCGGCCGTGCCCGCCACCAGATGACCCCGGTGATGGGCGGCGTGGAAGCGCACAAGGTGATCCCGCTGTCGGTCACCTTCGACCACCGCGCAGCCACGGGTGGTGAAGCCGCCCGCTTCCTGCGCGCGATGATGGACGACCTGGCACTGGCCAGCTGATCGGCCACCTGACCGGTGGGTGCCAACCGTTGGTTGGCACATGACTTGGAGAAAACGCCGGGCATTGCCCGGCGTTTTTTTTCCGGCATCCACGCATGGCGTGGATCTACACAATGCGGGCGATCAATCGCGCGCGACCATGCCTTCGGCGCGGCTGTACACACGCAGCCGGTGGCCATCAGGGTCGGCACCGACGAAGGTGTGGCCGAACTCCAGCGTCACCGGCGACTGCAGGATCTGCACGCCGAGCCCACGCCACGCATCGTGCATCTGCTGCACGGCCTCGGGGTTTGCGACCACCATCGCCAGTTCGGCGGCGCCTGCCTGCGCAGACACCGGCGGTTGCACGTCATCGCGTTGCCACAGGCCGAGTGCGGCGCCATCGCCGAGCACGAACAGGGCGAAGCCAGGCGACTGCTCGACCGGCGGTTTGCCGAGGATGCCGCTGTAGAAGGTGGCGCTGGTGGCGACGTCGCGCACGTACTGCAGCAGGGTGCTGGGCGTGAACATGGGGAAGCTCCGTTGTTGGGAGCGATCATGGTGGTACGGCCCTGCTGACAGATTCTGTCAGTAGCGGCGAGCGTGCTCTACTGCTGTCGCTCCTGCTCTGGTAGAGGCCGAGCTTGCTCGACTGCCGTTGCCACTGCCCTGGTAGAGGTCGAGCTTGCTCGACTGCTGTTCGCGAAGATCAAAGGCGGTCGAGCAAGCTCGACCCCTACCAGGAGCAAAGATCGAAGAGCAAAGAGCAAAAGCCGCCAACCCATCGCACCAGCAGCAGAAAGCGAAGCGCAATGACAGTCGAGCAGACCCGACGCTACGAACGGTCCAGCCAGTCCGGCGCGATGCCCTGCGCCTTCTGCCAGCGCCGCAGCAGCGTGGCGCGTGGTACGAGGTAGTGCTCCTCCAGCACGCGCACCTGGCGGATGCGATCCAGGCGGAAATGGCGAAAATCCTCGCGGCGCTCACACCACGCCGCCAGCATCGGCACCTCATCGAAGTAGCCCAGCGCGAACGGCCAGACGATGCGCTCGCTGCGCTGGCCGTGCGCGTCCTCGTAGCCGAACTTCAGGCGCTGCTGTGAACCGACAGCCTCTCGCACGGCCTGCAGACGAGCAGGGGGAACCTTGGCCGCCGCACGCGAAGGGCCCACCCGCAGGCCACTGTCACGCAGGGCCTCGCGCCGCGCTGCGGGCAACACATGGGCGATACGCGCCAAGGCATCGCGTGCGGCTTCGGCCAACGCGGGTTCGGTACGGGCCGCAACCCAGCGCAGGCCCAGCACCAGTGCGTCGATCTCGGCCGGTGGCAGGGTCATCGGCGGCAGGGTATCGCTCGGCGTCAGCTGGTAGCCGACGCCGGCCTCGCCGCGCAGGTCGGCGCCCTGCTCGCGCAGGGTTTCGATATCGCGGTACAGCGTGCGCAGGCTGACTCCCAGCGCGTCGGCCAGCACCTGGCCGGCCACCGGCCGCCGATGGCGGCGCAGCAGCTGTTGGAGCTGGGTCAGGCGCAGCGCACGCGACATCAGCCGGCCAGTGCGCTCGATGCCACCACGTGCTCACCCGGTTGCGGGGCCAGCGCGGCCTCGACCAGCGCCTTGGCGATCTCGCTGGCCGGGTTGATCCGCCACGCCCGTGGCAGTGCCGGCCCCAGCACGCCCAGCACCTTCAGCGCGAGACGCTCACCGCGCCGCACCTCGTTGCGCTCGCCACCGATCAGCCCTGGGCGGACCAGGGTCAACGAGGTGAAGCCCAGCGCGCGCAGATCGCGCTCCAATTCACCCTTCACCCGGCTGTAGAAGATCGACGACCGCGGATCGGCACCGGCTGCGGAATTCAGCACATAGGTCTGCGCACCCTTCGCCTGCGCCAGACGGGCGAACGCCAGCGGGTAATCATGGTCGATGCGATGGAAGGCCTCGCGGCTGCCAGCCTGGGCAATGGTGCTGCCGAGCGCGCAGATGACCGCGTCCACGCCCGCCCACCCGGCGGCGGCGGGCAGCGCATCGAAGGCCAGTACCGGGTTCTCCAGCTTCCCGTGGGCTGCGCCCAACGGGCGACGGGTCGGGGCGATCACGGCGCTGCAGCGCGGGTCGTCCAGCAGCCGGGGCAGGGTCAGCCCACCGACCAGGCCGGTCGCCCCCAGCAACATCACGCGCATCACCACCTCCACTGCGGCATCCTGTCGCCCATCCTAGCCGTTCAAGCCGTCGGCGGCCGCGCCGATATGCTGGAACCAGTCCCTGCCAGCCCCCAGGATTCGCTCCATGACGGACCAGCCCGACCACCGCCCTGCCCCCGGTACCGCCCTTGGGCCGCCGGCACGCGTGCGCGCGGTGGTGGACGATGGGCTGGGCGACCGCGTGGTGCTGCAGGGCGGCGGTGGCGTGGTGCTGCAGCAGCTGTTCGCAGGCGCCGACGCGCCGGAACCGCTGCTGGCCGCGTTCGCCAACGGCATGGCCACCCTGCCCGGCGAGCTGGGCGATATGGGCGACCGCCTGCAGTCGGCGCAGGCCAGCGCCGATTGGCCGCGCTACGGGCGCGCGATGCGGCAGTTGATCGACAAGTACATCCGCACCATCGAACAGCATTCGCCGGATGGGCAACCCGAAAGCCTGCGCCTGTCCGAGCAGCTGCGGCTGCTGCTGGGCGGCGCGGTGGTGGCGCTGCTGCAGCACGACCCGGACCTGCGCGAACAGGCGCAGGCACTGGCCATGCACCTGCGCCAGTGGCAGCCAGGCGCGGCGCTGGAACCGATCGAGCAGGGCGTGCGCGAACTTGGCCACCAGGTCGGCGTGCGTGCCGAGAGCTGGCAGGAGCAGCAGGCACTGCTGCTGGAGCTGTTCGCGCTGCTGCTGGAGAACGTGAGCGAGCTGCTGGATGACCGCAGCTGGCTGCAGGGCCAGATCGCCGCGGTACGCCAGCTGCTGGACGGGCCGTTGGAAGCTGAGGCGGTCGAGCGCACCCGCGCCGAACTGCGCGAAGTGATCTACAAGCAGGGCCTGCTGCGCCAGGGCATCGACGATTCGAAGGCGGCGATGCGCGGGCTGATGGGCGAGTTCATCGAGCGAATGGATGGCATGGCCACCAGCACCGGCGAGTACCACGATCGCATCGGCAGCTACGCACTGCAGCTGCGCGAGGCGCGCAGCATCGCCGACCTCAACCAGCTGCTGCAGGACGTGATGCGCGACACCGGCAAGGTGCAGCAGCAGGCCGCGCAGGCGCGCGATCACCTGGCCAACGCACGGCAGGAAGTGGAGCGTGCCGAGCAGCGCATCGCCGAGCTGGAGCAGGAACTGCGCGCGGCCGGTGACCTGGCACGCATCGATCCACTGACCCAGGCGCTGAACCGCCGCGGCCTGGACGAACTGCTGCAACGCGAGCTGGCCCGTGCCGCACGCAACAACTCGCCGCTGGGCGTGGCGGTGATCGATCTGGATGATTTCCACCAGACCAACGATGCACATGGTCATGCCGGTGGCGATGCACTGCTGCAGCACCTGGTGGCCGTCTGCAAGCTGCTGCTGCGCGCCACCGATGGCATCGCGCGGCTGGGCGGCGACGAGTTCGTACTGGTGCTGCCGGAAACCCAGGGCGCCGACAGCATGGCCACGGTGCAGCGCCTTCAGCGTTCACTGGCGCATCGCGTGCTGACCGTGCAGGACCGGCGCGTACCGGTGCATTTCAGTGCCGGGCTGGCGCAATGGCAACCCGGCGACGACACCGAAACCCTGCTGCGGCGCGCGGACGACGCGCTGTATGCCGCCAAGCGGCAGGGCAAGAACCGCGTGCAGGCAGGCTGACCGTCCGGCCCGCAGCAAACTACGTTGGTAGGTGCCAACCTTGGTTGGCACACGCAGAAACAAAGCGCCGACCAAGGTCGGCCTCTACCCGGCGACCCGCCGGCGATGATCCCGACCACCCTGAACCGCTTTGGTAGGTGCCAACCTTGGTTGGCACACGCAGGAAACAAAGCGCCGACCAAGGTCGGCCTCTACCGGGGAACCCGCCGGCGACGATGCCGACCACCTTGAACCGCTTTGGTAGGTGCCAACCTTGGTTGGCACGCGTGGGAAACAAAGCGCCGACCAAGGTCGGCCTCTACCGGGGAACCTGCCGGCGACTACTTGCCGCGCAGCTTCTGGAACCCGGTCACCGCCGCCAGCACGATGGCGCCGGCGATGATGCCCACCACCATGTTGCCCGCCGCGCTGACCAGCCAGCCCCACTGGCCCTCGCCGCCCAGCGCCTGTACTGCGTGGTGCAGCGCCGGCACGTTGTGCACCAGGATGCCGCCGCCGACCAGGAACATGGCAATGGTGCCGGCCACCGAAAGGAACTTCATCAGCCACGGTGCCGACGCGACCAGGCCGCGACCGAAGGCGGCAACAGCCCCACCCTTGCGCGACAGGTACAGGCCCACGTCATCCAGCTTGACGATGCCCGCCACCAGCCCATAGACGAAGACCGTCATCGCCAGTGCAACCACGGCCAGCGTGACCAGCTGGTTGGTGAACGATGCGGTGGCGACCACGCCCAGGGTCAGTACGATGATCTCGGCCGAAAGGATGAAGTCGGTGCGGATCGCACCCTTCACCTTGTCCTTCTCCCACGCGACCATGTCCACCTGCGCGTCGGCCAGCGCCTTGCGGCGTTCGGTCTGGCGCTCGGCATCGTCGTCGGCCGAATGCAGGAAGCGGTGCGCCAGCTTCTCCACGCCCTCGAAGCACAGGAAGGCACCACCGATCATCATCAGCGGCACGATCAGGGGCACGTTCCAGCCGCGGCTGTGCAGCCAGGCTTCCAGCGCACTGATCGCCAGGGCCGCCGGCACCAGGATCACCTTGTTGACCAGCGAGCCCTTGGCCACCGCCCACACCACCGGCAGTTCGCGGTTGGCGTTGACCCCGGTGACCTGCTGCGCGTTCAGCGCCAGATCGTCACCGAGCACGCCGGCGGTCTTCTTCGCGGCGACCTTGGTCAGCACCGAGACATCGTCGAGCAGGGTGGCGATATCGTCGAGCAGGGCGAACAGGCTGGCACCGGCCATGGGGCGTCCAAGAAAGGGAATAGGCGGATTCTGACCGATCCGGTGTGGACTGCGGAAGACACCGGGTTCACCGCATGCCCACCGCCCCCCGGCGACACTGCGGAATCCGGACATTGCCGGCCCGCAGCCGGCGCTACCTGTCTTCGTCGCATGGGAGTCCCGCTTGAGCAATCCGTCCGCCGCCAATGGCAATCCCCCGCTGGTCAAAGGCATGAGCCGGCGCAGCCAGATCCTGCGCCTGCTGATGCGCTACCGCCATTCGGGCGTGTTCTCGGGCATGAACCTGGATGCGGCAAGCAACCAGGCCGACGTGCCCGCCGACGGCAATCCGGAACAGTTCGTCAGCGACCTGGAAGCGTTGGGGCCGACCTTCGTCAAGCTGGGCCAGATGCTGTCCACGCGGCCGGACATGGTGCCGGTGGAGTTCGCCACGGCGCTGGAGCGCATGCAGGAGAAGGTGGCGCCGATCCCGGTCGAGCGCATCCACGCGATCATCGAGCAGGAACTGGGCGTAGGGGTGAACAAGCTGTTTGCCTCGTTCGATCCCGAGCCGTTGGGCTGTGCTTCGATCGCGCAGGTACATCGCGCGGTGCTGCACGATGGCCGCCAGGTGGCGGTGAAGGTGCAGAAGCCTGAAGTGGCCGCGCAGCTGCGCTCGGACCTGGAGGCACTGCGCAGCTTCGCGCTGGCCGCCGATCACCTGACCCAGGTCGGACGCCGCGTGCGCCTGCGCGACTGGCTCAACGAGTTCGCCAAGACCCTGATGCAGGAGCTGGATTACCACGCCGAGGCCGAGAACCTGGCGCGCTTCGGACGGCACCTGCGGCCGTTCCGCCGGTTGTGGGTGCCGCAGCCGATCTGGGACTACAGCAGCCAGCGCGTGCTGACGATGGAGCTTGCCACCGGCGTGCGCGTGGATGCGATCTCCGGCGTACGCCGCACCGAGCAGGACATGGACCCGTTGGCGGCGGCGCTGATCCGCGGCTACCTGGACCAGATCTTCGTGCATGGCGAGATCCATGCAGACCCGCACCCGGGCAACCTGCGGGTGATGCCCGACGGCCGGCTGGCGATCTTCGACCTGGGCATGGTCGCGCACATGCCGCCGCGCCTGCGCGAGCGTCTGCTGAAGATCCTGTTCGCGGCGGTCGACGGCCGTGGCGAGGAAGTGGCCGATGACCTGATCAGTATCAGCACGCGGCTGGAGGCCTTCGATGAAGAGCGCTACCTGCGCGAAACCGGTCAGCTGATCGCGCGCTATGCGGCCAGTGGCAGCTTCTCCGAAGGCCGCGTGGTGCTGGACATGGTGCGCATCGCCACCGCCTGCGGCCTGCGCACGCCGCCGGAACTGAGCCTGCTCGGCAAGGCCCTGCTCAACCTGGAAACCGTGTGCCGGCTGCTGGCGCCAGAGCTGGACACGCGCCGCATCGTCGAGCGCCAGCTGCAGCACGTGATGCGTGCGCGCCTGAAGAAATCGCTGTCTGCAGCCAACATCGCCAGCGAGGCGATGGAGCTGCAGCAGCTGCTGCGTGATGGGCCGCGCAAGCTGTCGGACATCATGGCGCTGCTGGCCGAGAACCGCCTGCAGATGAAGGTCACCGGCCTGGAAGAATCGCGGCTGATGGAGAACCTGCAGAAGATCGCCAACCGCGTGGCGGCCGGCATCATCAGCGCCGCATTGATCATGGCCGCCGCGATGATGATGAGGATCGACACCGGCTGGCACCTGTTCGGTTACCCGCTCATCGCCCTGATCCTGTTGTTCATCGGCGTGGTGCTCGGCCTGGGCATCGTAACCAGTGCATTGCTGTTCGACCGTCGTGCGCGGGCACGCGAAGAACGCGGGCATCGCTAGCGCATCGACGAAAACGCCCGTATTCATGCAGTTTTTAATGCAATCCAGCTGCCCCTTTCACGCTCGTTTTACCTTCTGAGCGCGATTACGCGCGCGTCATTTCAACAAACATTTCAGTCAGGTTCGTGCATGCACTATCGGGTCATCGGCCTGTCACATGCATGTGCTTGCGGCAGCGCCGGTCGGATGGACACGCGTCGGTACGACGTCCATCACCACCACCCCGTCACTGCCGAAGCTGCCTATGCTCTGGATACTGCTGCTGTCGTTGTTGCTGTTGTGCTGGTTGTTCCTCGCGTCCGACAAGTGGGTGTGGTGGAAGGCCGGCGCGTTCTCGCTGCTGCTGCTCATGCTCAGCGCGTGGTGGCTGATCGACAAGCTGTCCGGTGATGGGCTCAATGCCGCCACCCTGTACCACCTCGGCGCCGACATGGAAGGTGCCGGTGTCTCCGACTTCAAGGGCTACATCGCCGGCTTCATCGTGTTGGCGCTGGTCTCGCTGCTGCCACTGTTCGCCACACGGGTGAAGCGCTGGCGCCGGCCCGGCCACGGTGGCGCGTTGTTCGCCGGTTTCGCGGCCGTGTGGGTGGCCACGATCATGATCAGCCCGCTGGCCCGCGACGGCCAGCGCCTGTACCAGCAGCTGCGCCCGGTCGACTTCGCCCGCATCGCCCCTGAGTACCAGGTGCCGACGCAGCCGCTGCAGCGCCCGCGCAACATCGTCTGGATCTACGGCGAAAGCCTGGAACGCACCTATCTGGACGAGGCCGTGTTTCCCGGCCTGATGCCCAACCTCAACCGCCTGGCGTCCGAGTCGCTGGACGTGCGTGGGCTGGCCTCGGCCGAAGGCAGCGGCTGGACCATCGCCGGCCTGGTGTCGTCGATGTGCGGCGTGCCGCTGACCACCTCGCAGGGCGATGAAAACAGCATGGACCGCATGGGCAGCTTCCTGCCCAAGGCGGTCTGCCTGGGCGACTACCTGAAGCAGCAGGGCTACACCAACCACTATCTTGGGGGTGCCAACGGCCAGTTCGCCGGCAAGGGCCAGTTCCTGGCCAGCCACGGCTTTGATGAAGTGCATGACCTCGCTTGGTTCAAGCAGCAGAAGAAGATCGGCCGCATCCACTACTCGGCCTGGGGCGTGCACGACGACGTGCTGCTGGATACCGCCTACCAGCGCTTCGAACAGCTCTCGCGCGCCGGTTCACCGTTCATGCTGACCACGTTGACCATGGACACCCACCACCCGGCGGGCCACCTGCCGGTATCGTGCAAGGGCGAGCGCTACCAGAGCCAGTACGGCAACATCAACATGCTCAACGCGCTCAAGTGCAGCGACCGGCTGATCTCGCAGCTGGTGCAGCGCATCCAGGCCAGCCCGTACGGCAAGGACACGCTGATCGTGATCGCCTCCGACCACCTGGCGATGCCCAACGATCTGACCCACATCCTGACCCGGCAGAAGCGCGAGAACCTGCTGCTGTTCCTGGGCGATGGCATTGCCCCGCAGCAGCTCAGCGCCGACGCCGGCACCACCCTGGATTCGGGTGCCACCCTGCTCAGCCTGCTGGACCCGAACCTGAAGACGATGGGCTTTGGCCGCTCGTTGATCGACAGCCAACGCGCACCCAGCGCCAGCGTGGCGGCCCGGCGCGATGGTGGCCGCGACTACCCGCAGTACCTGGCCTTCGCCCGCTCACTGTGGCTGGGCGAACCGACCCGCGAACTGAAGATCGATGGCGATGACCAGGTAGTAGTCGGCCTGCAGCACGTGCAGCCGCCGGTGCTGCTGGAGTACGACAAGGACTGGGGGCTGAAGTCGGTCTACCTGGAGAACACCTCGCGCCAGTTCGATGACGCGGATCCGGACAACACGCTGGCCTATGTTGATCGCTGCACCGCATTCGAGGACGGCTCGGCCGACGGCGACTGGTGTGCGCTGCTCGTCAACCGCGACAACGGCATCAAGCTGTACCGCGACAATGACCTGCGCGGCGGCATCGCGGTCGATGCACCGCTGGACGCATTCCAGGGCCCGCGCCCGAGCGTGCGCCAGGCGCACATGATCACCCAGAAGGGCCGCCGCACCCGTGCCGGCCAGTACATGCTGCAGCTGGTGGCGAGCACGCGCCCGGATCGCGGTTTCTGGATCGAGGCGGTGTCCTCGCAGCGCAAGGTGGTGCTGGCCCAGCAGTGGGTGCAGCCCGATGCCGACGGCAAGATCAACGTGTCGTTCGGGCTGGACCACGAAGTGGATGATCTGGAGATCCGCGCGTGGTTGAACCATGCCGAGAAGCTGGCGGTGGATACGTTCGCACTGGTGCCCTCGCGCGGCCGACCACGGGGATAGGGTTATTTGCAGGGCTGCGCCCTGCACCCGTGGTAGTGCCGGCCGCTGGCCGGCAACCTCAGAAGCAACGGCAACAGCGTGCAATCCGTGGTTTGGCGGGGCGGTGTCGACCTTGGTCGACACACTCTGTCAGATATCGAAAATCAAGATGGGGTCAGATCCGTTTTCCTCCGGAAAACGGATCTGACCCCAAGAGCATTTCCGACAGATCGCGGGAAACTGTCGAAGCCGGGGTGGGTCCGGTCGCAGGAGTGTCCGCGGCATGGATGCCGCGGCCAAGCCCCCATGGGTGAGGGCGCTTTGCTTGCGAAGCACTGCTTCGCAAGCGCCCGAACGCACAGCCGCCAGCGGCTGGGCCGGCCTGGGGGTTTACGGCGTCTCCCGCAACCGGACCCACCCCGCCATCCCGCAGGAAATCAGCTGTTGCTGTTGAAGTTGCCGGCCAGCGGCCGGCACTACCGCGGGTGCAGGGCGCAGCCCTGCAAAACAACCCCTACTCCTGCTGGTCGCGGATGATGTGGATGTCGGTCGGGGTCGACAGCGGGATGTTCCGCTCGGCCAGAATCTGCAGCAGGCTGAAGTACAGATCGCTGCGGGTTGCATACACCTGCCGCGGGCTGGCCACGTACGCGAAACTGTTGATGGTGATCTGGCCACCGGCAATGCTGTCGATGTAGACCGTCGGCGCCGGCTGCTTCAGCACGTTGGTGTGCGCGGTGTACGCATCCAGCAGCGCCTGCCGCAGGTTGCCGACATCGGTGCTGGGCGGCACCGCGAACTGGATCTGGATGCGGCCCTGGTTGTTGCCCATCGTCATGTTGCGCACGGTCTTGGTGACCAGCTCGGAGTTGGGCACGATCAGCGTCGACTTGTCGCCCACCTGGATCTCGGTCGATCGCAGGCTGATGCGGCGGATGTCGCCCTCCTGGTCACCCAGCTTCACCCAGTCGCCGATCTTCACCGGGCGCTCGGCCAGCAGGATCAGGCCGGAGACGAAGTTCTGGGTGATCACCTGCAGGCCGAAGCCAATACCCACCGACAGTGCGCTGACCAGCAGGGCCAGCTTGCTCAGCTGCAGCCCCATCGCCGACAGCGCCCAGATCACCGCGATGATGATGCCCACGTATCGGGCAACGGTACTCACTGAATTGCGCGCGCCCAGGTCCAGCTCGGTCTTGGGCAGGTAGGTGTCGGTCAGCCAGCGCTGCACCAGCTGGGTGATCGCCAGGCCGGCCAGCAGCGCCAGTACCGCCAACACGATCCCCGCCGGTGCCAGCTTGGTGCCACCGATATCGAATCCGGTCGTGAACAGTGAAGTGAAGCGCTCCACCACCGCGCCGATGTTGCCGAACGGTGCCACCAGCGCCAGCAGCGCGATCAGTACGACGATGGTACGCAGCGCTGCCGACAGCAGCACGCCCGCCTGTTCCAGCCGCGATACGCTCAGGCCGGTGCTGAGCAGGATGGTCTGGCCGACCTTGCTGTCGGCGTTGAGCATCCACGTGCTCAGGTCATCGACGAACTTGAACAGCAACGTCGCGGCCAACACCACGATGCTGCCGCCGATCAATTGCTGGTTCACGAACTTGGCGAAATTCAGGTAGCCCAGCAACGTGGCAATGATGGCGGCCACCACTGCGATGTTGCCCGCTACCCGGGCCAGTACCAGCCAGCTGCTGCGGCGCACCGGCGTGGCTGCACCCACGCCATCGGCCTGCGCTTCCAGCTTGGCCTCGGCCTCGGCGGTCTGCCGGCGATGCAGGCGCGCCAGGGTCACCAGCATGGCCATGATCAGGCCGAGGTAAGTCAGCGCAATCAGTCCGTCCAGCGCCACCGTGGTGACGTCGCTGGTGCGCGTGGCCTGGTCCAGGGCCACCAGCACCGTGCTCAGCCAGGCCAGCGCCGCCGCGCCCCAGGCGTACTTGCGCAGCTTCAGCGCGGCGGTGTCGTCCAGGTTCAACAGCCGCCACGACGGGCGCTTGGGCACCAGCAGGCAGGCGCTGAGTGCGGCGATGAAGGCCGCGCGGAACGTTGCGGTCTCCAGGCCGTCGGCCACCACCTGCAGGCGCGGCGCGATCGCATCGATGGCATCCAGCGCCGCCATCAGCACCACCACAGCGTAACCGGGCAGCAGCGTGCCCACCAGCAGCAGCCACATGGCCAGGCCGGACCGGCGCAGTCGACCATCAGGCGCACGTTCGGACGCAGCAAAACGGCGCCCCAGCCTGCGCAGCCACAGCCGCAGTGGGAACATCATCACCAGCGCGGCCAGCAGGCCCAGCAACGGCGTGCCCCAGCCATGGGCGCGGATACCGGCGACCAGCGCATCGCGGCCCTGCCCGGCCAATGGCGCAACCCGCGCGATATCGATCGGCAGACGCTCGGCCACCTTGCTCCACAGCGCGGGCGACAACGGCGAGGCGACCTTCTGGCCCAGTTCTTCCGTGCGTTGCGCGGCTCGCTGCTGCTCGATGTCCGCCGCCAGCTGCTGCGCACGCACGGCACTGGCCTTGGCCTGCACCACCGAAGCGGCCAGGCCGTCACGCTGTTTGGTGAGGGTGCGCCGTTGCGCCGCCAGCTCCGGCGGCTCAGCGGCCCCTTCTGCCGGCGTTCCCAGCTGCGCCAGCTGTTCGTTGAGTCGGTCCAGCTGCGGCTGCAGCGCCTTTTCCAGCGCCTCGGCATCGCGCCGTGCCTGCGAGGCATTCTCGGACAGCATCGCCAGCGTCTCGGTGGCTTCTGCATCGCCACGCTTGCGCTCCACATCCTTCAGGCTGGAATCGATATCCGCCAGCTGCTGCTTCGGCGTGGGGTCCTCATCCTGCGCCAGCACCGGCGCGGACAGCAGGAAGGCGGTGCACAGCAGCAGGACCCACCAGGGCCCCCGTGCACGGATCGATCGCAGGAAAGAAGACACGCAGCCACACCGGTTCGCGCGGACCACCGCGCCTGCGCGCGACTATACGGCAGAGCCGGTCAAGGCCGGATGGGCGGCCCCGCCAGCGTCGCGCATCAGTACTTCAGGCGAAGCTCTTCCACCGTCGGCTGCTGCAGCGCATACCAGTCCTGGAACTCTTCCTCGGTGATCTCATCGGGCGCGTACACCGCCACCGGGTGCCAGTCGTGGTCGGTCGGCAGCGGCTGGCGCGGGCCGGCGCGCAGGCTGTAACTCACACCTTCGTAGTCGACCAGTTCGTCGACCTGCGGCCACTGTTCGCGCGCGAACGCAGATTCACTCTTCAACAGGATCACCTGGTACATCGGCACCTCCACCTCGGTTGGATCAGGAAAACACGGCGCTGGCGGCAGGATACCCCCAGGCCGGTGACAACGGGCGCTCCGCCGGGGCGACGGAACGTTCTGGACACGGCCATCGCCCCGGCTTCACCCGCCCATGGCAAGGCCATCGGCATCGTGGAGGCCCACCCCTGCCACGACCGCCGATGACCGAGCACCCGCCGCTGAAAACCGTCGCCGACCTCAAGCTGCCGCGCTACCTGGGCACCTGGTACGAGATCGCACGCCTGCCGATGCGCCACGAGCCGGAAGGCTGCACCGACGTATCGGCGCACTACACCCTGCTCGACAACGGCAATGTCGGCGTCACCAACCGCTGCCGCATGGACGGCGAGATCGAAGAGGCCACCGGCGAGGCCTGCGCTGTCGACAACGACAGCGCGCGGCTGGAGGTCAGCTTCCTGCCCAAGGGCCTGCGCTGGCTGCCGTTCGCCAAGGGCGACTACTGGGTGATCCAGATCGCCCCGGACTACAGCGTGTCGCTGGTCGGCAGCCCGGATCGCAAGTACCTGTGGCTGCTGGCGCGCGAGCCGCGCCTGGACGCGACCGTGCAGGACCATTATCTGGCGGCGGCCCGCCTGCAGGGCTTCGATCTGTCCGAACTGATCCAGACGCCACATACCGGCAAACCCACAGCCTGAGCCCCACGCACGCATGGACCTGAAAAGCGGTTACCCGTGGTGGGCCGTACGCAACGGACTGATCCAGGCGTTCCCCCCGCTGGAGAAGGATCTGCGCTGCGATGTGCTGGTGGTCGGTGGCGGCATCACCGGCGCGCTGATTGCCGAAGAGCTGTCCCACCATGGCCATGACGTGGCCGTGATCGAGCAGCGCGATATCGGCTGGGGCAGCACGGCCGCGAGCACCGCGCTGCTGCAGTACGAGATCGACACCCATCTGCTCGAACTGGCCGAACGCTACGGGCAGGACGCCGCTGCACTGGCCTACCGGGCCTGCGCGGAGGCAATCCCGGCACTGGGCGAAGTGGCACGCGGGCTGAAGGACGTGGACTTCCGGCAGATGGACAGCCTGTACCTGGCCAGCCGCCATCGCGACGTGCCGCGCCTGATGGCTGAAGGTGCTGCGCGCCGTGGCATTGGGCTGGACGCCCGCTGGCTGGACCGCGAAGCGCTTCGCGAGCGTTTCGACGTGGATGCCGGCGGCGCCCTGCTGACCCGCCAGGCGGCGCGGGTCGATCCCTACTGTCTCACCTACGGCCTGCTCAAACGAGTGCGCCGCCGCGGCGGCCATGTGCACGACCGCACCGTGCTACACACGCTCAAGCCTGGCGCGCAGGGCGTAACCGCGATGACCGAGGCCGGCGCCTCGGTCCGTGCCCGCCACGTGGTCCTGGCGATGGGCTATGTCAACCAGACGTGGCTGGAACAGCGGGTTGCGCGCAACCGCAGCAGCTATGCCTTCATCACCGATCCCATCGAAGCGGACGTGCTCGGCAGGCTGCGCAACACGATGGTGTGGGAAAGCGCCCGCCCGTACCTGTACCTGCGCGCCACCGGCGACCGCCGCCTGCTGGTGGGTGGGCTGGACGACGCCATCGATATCCCCGCCCGGCGCGACCGGCGCGTTGATGGCAAGGCCGGCAAGCTGATGAAGCAGCTGCGGCACTGGTTCCCGCGACTGGATCCGATACCCGCCTTTTCCTGGGCCGGCACCTTCGCCGAAACCGCCGACGGCCTGCCCTTCTTCGGCCCGCACGCGCAGTGGGGGCCGCGGGTCCATTTCGCCATGGCCTACGGCGGCAACGGCATCACTTATTCGATGATCGGCGCCCAGCTGCTGCGGGCCCGGATCGAGCGCCGCAGGCATGCGCTGGAAAGGCTGTTCGGGTTCGAACGGTTGTAGCGTGCAGCCAGGCATGACCTGGCTCTACCGCAAGCGGGCGCCGACAGGCATCATTCAAGCAACCCCTGCTAGCGTCGGCCTGTACCGCCGCGAGTTGCGCGGCCACCTGTCCGCTGGAGCGCCGTCATGATCCGCCCCCTGACCCTGCTGCTGTGCCTGGCCCTGCCGGGAACCGTGCTGGCCCAGTCCGCCGCTGGCGCCACTGCGCCGCAGGCTGCCGGCCTGGACTTGACCCTGCCGCAGGCGCCGATGCGCTACCTCAACGACCCGGCCCTGCAGCAGGACCCGCCCGGCACCTATTACGGTGACAAGAGCGGCCCGCGCGTGCACGACGATGCGAAGATCGCCGACGTGACCGACGACAAGGTCAAGGTGTCCGGCAGCTTCACCACCGGCATCGGCTATTCGAAGAACGGCGGCAACAGCCACTACAACGCGGCCACGCTGAACCTGAGCAAGAACTACACCACCGATGAAGGCAAGACCCATGGGGTCAACCTCAACATCCACGTGAGTGAGGGCAAGGGCCCGGGCTTCTTCGGCCCGTATGGCGGCTACTACGGCCGCGGGCCGGGCTGGGATTACCCGCCGCCGTACGGCTGGTAAGCCAGCCCCTGTAGAGCCGAGCCCATGCTCGGCTACGGTTGGCCGCAAAGCCGAGCATGGGCTCGGCTCTACAGAGGCCAACGTCAATCCAGCCAGCCATCGCGCTCGCTGTGCAGGATGCGGCCGTCATAGCCGCTCAGGCGCACCTCTACCTTCTGGTTGCGGGCATTGCGGGCTTCCAGCGACCAGGTCGCACCATCGCGTTCCAGCGAATGGATCTCGCGCAGGCCATGCGACTGCGCCCGTGCCAGCACCTGCTCGGTAGTCAGCAGCGCGCGGCCGCTGTGCTCATCGAAGATCTCGCCGGTCTTCGGGTCCACGTAGACCTCGCTGAAGCGGCCATCGGCGCGGCTCACGTCAGCCTCCCACAGGCCATCATCGCGTTCGATCTCGTGGATCTGGGTGTAGCCGGCCTTGCGCAGGGTCTGTTCAACCTGGGCCATGCCCAGCGGCGCGGCCTGTACGGCCGGCGCGACGGCAAGCAGGGCAACAGTGGCGAGGGTGAGCGACTTCAACATGGGGGTTCTCCTGTTCGTGGCCGGACCATCCCGGCAACGCCACGATGCATGGCCCGGTTAACAGCGCCTTAGCCGTGGCTGTTAGCCGGCTGTTAGTCATCCCCGCCACACTCGCACCTGTACCCCTCTCTCTTTCCTTACCCGCATGCTCGCCACCCTGCCCCTGCTGCTGGCCCTGGCCAACGCCCCGACCGCCGCCGCGCCCCTGCAGGACCCGGCGCAGCAGGTCGCGCGTCGCGCCGTGCAGCAGGGCCGCTACATGCCGCTGGAGAGCGTGGTGCGCGATGCGCTCAAGCGCTACCCCGGCCAGCTGCTGGAAGTGGAGCTGGACGACGGCGTCTACGAAGTGGAGATCCTGCGCGGCGACGGCGTGGTGGTGGAGCTGGACTATGATGCGCGCAGCGGAAAGCTGCTGAAGACGGAGCTCGACGACTGATGCGCATCCTGTTGGCCGAAGACGATGCCGCACTGGCACAGCGCCTGGTGCCCCTGCTGGAACAGGCCGGCTATGTGGTGGCGGTGGTCGCCGACGGTCGCCAGGCCGAAGAAATCGGCCAGATCGAAGACCTGCAGGCCGCCATCGTCGACCTCGGCCTGCCCGGGCTGGATGGACTGAGCGTGATCGAGCGCTGGCGCGGCAACGGCCGGGGGTTTCCGGTGCTGGTGCTGACCGCGCGCGGGCGCTGGCACGACAAGCTGGCCGGCTTCGATGCCGGCGCCGACGATTACCTGACCAAACCGTTCCAGGCCGACGAACTGGTGCTGCGCCTGCGCGCCCTGATCCGTCGCAGCCATGGCCACGCCAGCCCGCGCCTGCACTGCGGCCCGCTGCAGCTGGACGTCAATGCCGGCCGCTTCGAGCTGGATGGACAGGCGCTGCCACTGAGTCCGCAGGAATTCCGCCTCCTCAGCTACTTCATCCACCACAGCGGACAGGTGATCAGCCGCGACCGGTTGGGCGAACAGGTGTTCGACGGCGGCCACGACCCGGACTCCAACGCACTGGACGTGCTGCTCGGACGCGTGCGCCGCAAGCTCGGCATCGACCTGATCCAGACCGTGCGCGGCCAGGGCTGGCGGCTGGCCGAGCCATGAACCGGCAACCGTCGCTGCGGCGGCGCCTGCTGCTGGCCGGCGGCGTCGGGCTGCTGCTGGTCTCGCTGCTGGCCAGCGCTCTGCTGGGCGAGCTGTTCAAGCGCAGCGCGCGCGACCGCCTCGACCACGAACTGCAGCAGGACATGCTGACCCTGCTGTCACAGGCCGAAGTGGACCCGGACGGGCAGTTGCGCCTGCGCCAGGAACCCAATGATGCGCGCTTCCAGCGCGTGTTTTCCGGTGCCTATTGGCAGATCGCCGGTGCCGATGGCCGCGTGCTGCTGCAGTCGCGCTCGCTGTGGGATGAAACCCTGCCGGCGAAGGCCGCCGGGCCGGCCACGCGCAATCTGCCCGGGCCGCTGCAACAATTCCTGCGTGCACGCGTGCAGCAGGTGCGCCTGCCACGCGCCAGCGAACCGTTCGTGGCCGTGGTCGCCACCGACCGCAGCGCGCTGGATGCCGATGTTGCCGCGTTCCGCAAGCGCACCGCCATCGCACTGGGCGTGCTGGTCGCGGCGTGGCTGGCGGTGCTGGCCAGCCAGGTGCACTTCGGCCTGCGCCCGCTGCATCGCCTCGGTGCGCAGCTGGAACGGGTACGTCGCGGCGATGCGCAGCGCATCGACACACAGGGACTGGGCGCGGAAGTCGCACCACTGGGTGAGGAACTCAACGCGCTGCTGGACCACCAGCAACGCATGGTCGCGCGCGCGCGCACCAGTGCACAGGATCTGGCGCACGCGCTGAAGACTCCACTGAGCGTATTGGCCACCGAAGCTGACAGCGACGGCACGCATTGGCGTGCCACCGTGCGCGAGCAGAGTGCGCGCATGCAGGCCAGTGTTGACCGTTACCTGGCTGCAGGACTGGCTGCCGACCATCGCCAGCGCACCGACGTGGCGGCCGTCGCACAGGCGATGTGCCGGCTGATGGCACGCGTGCATGGCGAACGTGGCATTGCGTTCACGGCGGCAGGCATCGATCCGGCGCTGCAGTTCGCCGGCGCCAGTGCGGATCTGGAGGAGATGCTGGGCAACCTGCTGGACAACGCCGGGCGCTGGGCGCAACAGCAGGTCACTGTCGAAGCGGAAACCAGCGAAGGGCAGCTACGCGTCGAAGTGCGCGACGATGGCCCCGGCCTGGCCGCAGACGCGCTGGAACGGGTCACCCAGCGTGGTGTGCGGCTGGACGAGCGCGAAGGCAGCAGCGGGTTGGGCCTGGCGATCGTGGGCGATATCGCTGCCAGCTATGGCGGGCGGTTGCAGCTGGAGAATGCGCAGCCGGGCCTTCGTGCGACGTTGTGGTTGCCGGTGGCGTGACGCGGCCAACCCAACGGTGGGTAGTGCCGGCCGCTGGCCGGCAGCCACGTGATCACCGGGAACACCCAGCGGAAGCCGGCCAGCGGCCGGCTCTACCGAGCGCCAATCCGACCGGTCGCCGTGCACCCGGTAGGTGTCGACCTTGGTCGACACGCACCAAGCATCAACGGTGATGCATCCACCAGCAATCAATCGCGTCCAGCAATATGTGGATGATCAAACCGATGCCGAACAACCGCGTTTTCTTCGGCACGCACAGCCCGGCATAGACTGCGATGGCCGGTGCGGTGTGCAGCGGGTGGAACCCGATGCTGCAGCGGTTCGGTGCATAGATCGGGTCGGCCAGCAGATGGTCCAGGTCGATGATCCAGCCCAGCAGCATCAGCAGCCACGCCGAGGCAAAGCGCTTGCGCCAGAACAGCCATGCCAGCAACGCTGGCACGGCGGCATGCAGGAACAGGTGGAAGATCGCGCGCGCGCTCATCGGCAACGGTGGCACCGGGCGGGCCCGGTGCCGTCCATCACACCAGCGGCTCGTCGGACAGGTAGGTGTAACCGGTCAGGCCGGCTTCCAGCGCGTCCGACAGTTCCTGCGCGCGTTCCGGCGACAGCTGCGCCGCAGCCACGCGCTGCGCATAGGTCGCACGCAGTTCGTCCAGGCGGTAACCCACGTAATCCAGCATCACGTCGGTGGTGTCGCCGCGGCGCTGCTGGGTGATGGCGTAGCCATCGGCATCGGCCAGCACTTCCACCGCGTCGGTATCGCCGAACAGGTTGTGGATGTCGCCCAGGATTTCCTGGTAGGCGCCGACCATGAAGAAGCCGATGCGATAGCTCTCGCCCGGCCTCATCTTGTGCAGCGGCAGCGAGCTGTCCAGGCTCTCGTTCTCGACATAGGTTTCCACCATGCCGTCCGAGTCGCAGGTCATGTCGGCGATGATGCCGCGGCGGTCCGGGGTTTCATCCAGGCGCTCGATCGGCACGATCGGGAACACCTGGTCGATCGCCCACACGTCCGGGATCGATTCGAACACGCTGAAGTTGACGAAGTACTTGTCGACCAGGCGCTCGTTCAGTTCGTCCAGCACCGGGCGATGGCTCTTCTCGTCGTAGCTCAGGCGCGCGCGCACGCCGTGGGCGATGGCGTAGAACAGGTCGTCGATGCGCGCACGCTGCGGCAGATCGATCTGGCCCAGCGCGTAGCTGGCCAGGCCTTCGGCATGGAAATGCTGCGCTTCCTGGAACAGTTCCACCGCCGGGCGCACGTCCAGCTCGTCGTGGATCTCGCGCAGGTGGCGGATCGCTGCCGGCTCGTCGTCGTGCTGGTCCGGCACGCGGCCTTCCTGTGCCTCTTCCACTTCCGAGACGTTGGCGATCAGCACCGCGTGGTGCGCGGTCATTGCGCGGCCGCACTCGGTGACGATGCGCGGCGGGGTCAGGCCGAACTCTTCGCAGGCATTGGCCAGCGGCTGCACGATGTTGCTGGCGTAGGAATGCAGGCCGTAGTTGATCGAGCAGAAGCTGCGCGAACGGGTGCCTTCGTAATCCACGCCCAGGCCACCACCCACGTCGACGTGGGTGATCTTCGCGCCCAGGCGCGACAGCTCCACGAAGTAGCGGGTGGCTTCGCGCATGCCGTTGGCGATGTCGCGCACGTTGGAGATCTGCGAGCCCATGTGGAAGTGCAGCAGGTTCAGGCAGTCGGCGTACTCGGTGTCACGCAGCGACTTCCACAGGTCCAGCAGCTGGCGCGGCGACAGGCCGAACTTGGCCTTGTCGCCACCGCTGTTCTGCCACTTGCCGGCGCCCAGCGAGGCCAGGCGCATGCGCACGCCCAGGCCCGGCTTCACGTCCAGCGCCTTGGACTCTTCCAGCACCAGCTTCAGCTCGGACGGCTTCTCGATGACGATGAAGGTCTGCAGGCCCAGCTTGCGGCCGATCAGGGCCAGGCGGATGTACTCGCGGTCCTTGTAGCCGTTGCAGACGATCAGGCCACCCGGGCGGGACAGCGCCAGCACGGCCATCAGCTCGGGCTTGCTGCCCGCTTCCAGGCCGAAGCCTTCGCCGTGGTGGCTGGCCAGGGTGCCGGCCACGCCGCGGGTCTGGTTGACCTTGATCGGGTACACGGCGGTGTAACCGCCGCTGTACTCCCAGTCCTGCTGGGCCTGGGCGAAGGCCGCCTGCAGCTTGCCCAGGCGCTGGCCGAGGATGTCCGGGAAGCGCACCAGCAGCGGCAGCTTGGCACCGGCCGCGCGCGCAGCGTCCACCACCTTGGGCAGCGATACCACCGGGCCGTCCGCCCCGGTCGGTCTCACCACCATGTGCCCGGCCTGATCCACGTCGAAGTAACCGTCCGCCCAATGCGGGATCGAGTAGGTCTTGCGGGCTTGGTCGAGGGACCAATCGGTCATTTCAGTCGGCCTTGTTGGCAATAAAAGGGGGGGCATGATAACGCCTATATGCCCACAGGTTCGTTATCATGCGCGCCCGCGCCCGTGACAGGTTCCAACCTGAACGGGCCGATCCGTCCGGATGTGGCATCTGTGCCACGCGGCCCCGCCCGCCAGCCCGGCTCCACCCCTCCGAACAGGACTGTTTTCCAATGACTGACAGCAACAACTGGTACATCGAACACTTCGAGCGCACCGGCTCGGCCATCGGCTACCGCATCACCGGCAAGCTGGACGAGGTGCAGTCGCCGTTCCAGAAGATCGAGATCTTCCAGACCACCGACTGGGGCAACCTGATGACCATCGACGGGGCCATCATGCTGACCAGCAAGGACAACTTCTTCTACCACGAGATGATCAGCCACCCGGTGCTGTTCACCCACGCTGCGCCCAAGCGCGTGGTGATCATCGGTGGCGGCGACTGCGGCACCCTGCGCGAAGTGCTCAAGCACAAGGGCGTGGAGAGCGTGACCCAGTGCGACATCGACGAGCAGGTCACCGTGATGGCGCGCAAGCACTTCCCGGAACTGTGCGACTCCAACGACGACGCCCGCGCCGAGCTGCTGTTCGACGACGGCGTGGCCTACATGGCCAACTGCCCGGCCGGCAGCGTGGACGTGGTGATCGTCGATTCGACCGACCCGGTCGGCCCCGGCGAAGGCCTGTTCAACAAGGCCTTCTACGAGAGCTGCTTCAAGGCCCTGAAGGACGACGGCATCCTGGTGCAGCAGTCCGAATCGCCGCTGATGCAGCTGGACCTGATCAACGAAATGCGCACCGAGATGGGCAAGGCCGGCTTCGGTTCGTTCAAGACCCTGCCGTTCCCGCAGCCGTGCTACCCCACCGGCTGGTGGAGCGTGACCATGGCGCGCAAGGGCGACAGCAGCTTCGACTTCCGCCAGGCCGACTCGGCCGCCAAGACCTTCAACACCCTGTACTACACCGCCGCGCTGCACACCGGCGTGCTGGTGACCCCGCCGTTCGTGCAGGCGGCACTGAAGGGTTGATCCAAACAAAAACCCGCGCTGGCGACAGCGCGGGTTTTCTGCTTTCTGTAGAGCCGAGCCCACGCTCGGCTGCTCTTCGGACAGGTTGCGGTAAACCCAGCCGAGCATGGGCTCGGCTCTACAGTCAAAGCGCCCAGATACCGGCGATCACCGCCACCACCAGGCCCCACTTGATCAGCTGGTAGGCCACCACGCTGCGCTCGCGCAGCGCCTTGGCCTTCAGGCGCACCTTGTAGACACTGCCGAACGCCTTGTTGACGCCACCGGTCGGGTCACCCGGCAGGTTCGGCGATGCACCACCGGCCAGCAGCGTGGCCGCCACCGCGCGGTTGAACAGGCCCGGCAGGCCGAAGCGCAGCGGGCGGGCGATGTCGCAGAACAGGATCACCCGGTCCTGCTGCGTCTCGTTGTGCGCATGGTGGATGTAGGTCTCGTCGAACATCATCCACTCGCCGTCGCGCCAGCTCTTCTTGATGCCGTCCACTTCGATGTAGCAGGCATCGTCGTTGGGCGTGCTCAGGCCCAGGTGCAGGCGCAGCGAGCCAGCGAACGGGTCGCGGTGCGGGCGCAGCTCACTGCCCGGTGGCAGCTGCGCGAACATCGCCGCACGCACGTCCGGGATCGACTCGATCAGCGCCGTGGTCTTCGGGCACAGCGTCTTCGCCGACGGGTGCGACGGGCCGTACCACTTCAGGTAGAAGCGCTTCCAGCCACGACGGAAGAACGAATTGAAGCCGGCATCGTTGAACGTGCTGGAGGCAGCGATCTTCTGCGCGTCGCGCAGCGCCAGCGCCTCGTCGCGGATCATCTGCCAGTTCTGGCGCAGCGGCTCCAGCTGCGGGAACTCCTTGCCCGGGTCCAGGAACGGCGTGGTCGGCACCTTCGAGAACATGTACATGACCACGTTGATCGGGGCCATGAAACTGGAGTGGTCCAGCAGCTGGCGCGACCAGCGCGCGCGGACCTTGCCACGGAAGTGGATGTACAGCACGCAGGCCACGAACAGCGCTGCAATGACGATTTTGATGATCAAAGCACTTTCCTCCAGCCGCGGCCGGAACGGGAAACGGGGCGATGCACGGCCAGGCGGCCAGCACCGGTTCGGAACGCGGCAGGGGACGGGGACGTGCCGGAGGGGGGCGGCCGCCGATGTCGCGGGTTAACAGCTTATGGTCGGCAGGGCGTGCGCCGGGGTCAAGCTGGACGTGCGTGGCGTTCAGCGCGCCGCCGATGAATGGGCTGGAAGCGCGCCCAACTCATTGATCCAGCGGGGCAATCCTTATAAGTGAGACGTAATTGTCCGATTCTGCGTGACGAACTGTTCCAGCCACGACCCCGACATTTCTCCGACAAATCGTGGAATAGCGAACTGGCGAGTACTAAAATTAACGAAAACTTAGTAACTCCCTGTAACACCGGTTCGCTTGACGCTTTGCGCCACCCACCGGGTCGTCCGAGACCCCGACATGCATCTTCCTGCTCTTCCCCCCTCCTCCTGCGGCAATGATGCCGCCTCCCCGCTGCTGCTCAAGCGCGGCGAGCGCTTCCTGGCCCCCGATGTCTACCGCACCTGCCTGGACGGGCGCGAGGCGGTCATCAAGGACTACTCCCGCTACCGCGGCACTCCCGTTTCGCTGATCGCGCGGCTGATGGTGCGCCGTGAAGCACGCATGCTGCAGCGCCTCGGCGGCTGGAAGCATGCCCCCGCGCTGCTCGGCACCCTGGGCGGCCTGGCACTCGGCATGGAGTTCATTCCCGGCCAGACCTTGAGCACCGCGCAGGCCGTCGGCAATGACGTGTTCGAGCAGCTGCAACACGCGCTCAGCCGCCTGCATGCCGCCGGCATCACCCACAACGACCTGCATGGCACCAACGTGGTGGTCAGTGGCGGCGTGCCGGTGCTACTGGATTTCACCTCCGCCTGGCGCGTACCCCGCTGGCTGCGCCGCGGCCCGCTGAGCCGGCAGATGCGCCGCAGCGACATGAAGAACCTGCTGAAGATCCGCCAGCGCGTGACCGGCCAGGCGCCGAGCGCCGCGCAGGCCGCATTGGTGGCCGACCCGGGCTGGGTCGCCGCCGTGCGCCAGGGCTGGAAGCGGTTCTACAAGTGGGCCAAGCGGCGGTAGGGGTCGAGCTCGCTCGACCGCTTTACCGCTCTTTGTAGAGCCGAGCCCGCGCTCGGCTGCTGTTCCTGCATCGCGCGAAATGCAGCCGAGCATGGGCTCGGCTCTACAACATCCCGCCGAGCGGGTTACAACGCGTCCGCGTCCAACTCGCCGGTACGGATACGCACCACGCTGCCCAGGTCGTACACGAACACCTTGCCGTCACCAATCTTGCCGGTGCCGGCGGCCTTCACGATGGCCTCAACCACCGCCTCCACCTGGTCATCGGTCACCGCCACTTCCAGCTTCACCTTCGGCAGGAAATCGACCACATACTCCGCGCCACGGTACAGCTCGGTGTGGCCCTTCTGGCGACCAAAGCCCTTCACTTCCGTCACCGTGATCCCGGTAACCCCACGCTCGGCCAGCGCTTCGCGCACGTCGTCGAGCTTGAACGGCTTGATCACCGCCATGACCATCTTCATCGTCTATCTCCTGTCTTCCGGCGTGGAGGATAGCGCCTGAACGCGGCCCGTGCGAAGCCGCTGCGGCCTGTCCGGGCAGTGGGTGCCGGCAGTATCCTTGTGCCCGAATGGCCTGCCCGCGCCGGATGCACGGGCCCACCCCACGGAGCACCCCATGATCGACCTGAATCAAATCGATGACCTCGCCCGTCGCCTCAGCGACCTGGTGCCGCCGGGCCTGCGCGAATCGCGCGAGGAACTGCAGGCCACCTTCAGGAGCGCGTTGCAGGCCGGCCTGGCCAAGCTGGACCTGGTCACCCGCGAGGAGTTCGAAGTGCAGCGCGCCGTGCTGCTGAAGACCCGCCAGAAGCTGGACGCGCTGGAAACCGCCGTGCGCGAGCTGGAAGGGCGCGGCGCCGCAGAATGAAAAAAGGAGGCGCACTGCGCCTCCCGTTTACAGATTATTTCCTGGATGGGGCCTTGCAGCAAGGCCCACCGGGCGCCCTAGACTCGCCGGCCTGCCGATCCGGCAGCACAGAGAGGGGCAGCAGCGATGGCGCTGGACACCGAATGGACACCCGTTTCGCATGACACCTGCGACCAGATCGCCGGGCCGTTCTATCACGGCACCCGCGCTGACCTGGCGGTGGGCGAGTTGCTGAGCGCGGGCTTCCGCTCCAACTACCGCGACAGCGTGGTGATGAACCACATCTACTTCACCACCATTGCCAAGGGCGCCGGGCTGGCTGCGGAGATGGCTCGCGGTGAAGGGCGGCCGCGCGTGTATGTGGTGGAGCCGACCGGCCCGTTTGAAGACGATCCGAACGTGACCAACAAGAAGTTTCCCGGCAACCCGACGCGATCGTATCGGAGTGCGCAGCCGTTGCGGGTGGTTGGGGAGGTTACGGAGTGGGAAGCCTACGACGCGGAGTTCGTTCGGCAGTTGAAGGCGTTTGTTGCTTCGGGGAGTGGGGAGATCATCAACTGATGGCCTGCTGGCGCTGGGCGTTGCGCACTTCTTCATCGGCTTCATAGATGTCCAGCCCGAGCTCAATGCCGCGCTCACCCAAGGCGAGTAGCGCGCGAGGCGAAAGCGAGACACCACCGTTGCTGCTGCCCATGAAAAGACCGCAGAACAGATCAGGTCGGAAGCGTGCCAGAGACTGCCATACGGCGAGATCGCCGGTGAGCTGATCGAGGATTTCGAAGATCTGAGCGTCCAGATCTTCAGGCTCACGACGCTCCGCATCAAGTTGCCAGCTTCCAGTCCTGGCGATACGCACGGTGCCTGATGGGTTGCCTCTGAGTTCCTGGCCCTTGTGATGCGATGCGGTCGGGGTCGCCCCGAGCAAGCCACTGACTTCTTCGGGCAGGAGGTCCTCCCCGAAGAATCGGAGGGTTACTAGGCAATGATCGAATGCGGCCATTGGGATCCAGTTGTCCTTTTCGGAAGGAACTCCAGTACGTAGGCCTCGTTGATGTCAGATTCCAGCCGGAACCGGACGACAGCAGCTTCAGAATAGTCTGAAGCGCGGGAATCGGCTTGCGCTTAAACGGAGAGCTGGCCGGACCCTACTTGACCATATCCAACAAGTCCTTGTCTTCATGCCGCTGCTCCCACGTGGAGAGCAAGCAGAAGCTCACCCCACTGCGCATGGCAACCGTCTGGAACCCCGCGAGCTCTTCCTTCGTGATCGGATACTCGACCGGATCAAAGTGCAGGAGCGCCCACGGCTTGAGGAGTGAGAACCCGGACGCGAGTTCCGAGAAGAGTTCCTTCAGCATGGGTCGCATGGCGGAGAAGTCTTTGATCGGCCCCGCGCGATTGCCAAGGGCGCGGCACTGGCGACGAATGGTTCTGTCACCACCTGCCAAGCGAGCGATGAAGTGATCCTGGTGCACTTGAACGTAGAACAATTGCCGGCGAAATATCTTCATTCCCCGCACCGCCCCCCAAAAGCCCAGCCGTGCAAATCATCAAGCGCCATCCGGAAGCCGGACCTGCGCCGCGCATTCTGCCGCAACGGACCCAAGCGCTGTGCCCTTCATCCGTGAAAGTGCTGCAAGAGTACGTCGTTCATACGCGAGGAAACCGCAGGGCTGCGGGAGAGGTATACCGCAGCCATGCAGCCTGTCCTCGATGCCTCCCATACTCTACCGACCATGCTTCGCGGTACTGGCGCTACGATTCGTCCGTTTGTTGTAAAGCTTAACGAAGCTCGCTCCTCACTCGAGGGGATAGGTGCCATGATCAAAGAATCGAATTACATGCTTCGAGACGGCATCCGCGGCATCGTACAGCAAGGCTGGTTTATCGATAGCGACATGGATCTTCCGTCGGTCATACACCTCGACAATGACTATTCTTCAGGCCAAGAGGCGGAGGCAGAGGCCGCGTTGATTGCATACTATCAGGCTGAAGGTGACACCATCGTCTCTCGGATGTGCGCCAACGCACCGGATCGTGCCCAGCACATCCAAGACGCGTGGGAGGCTCACAAGGCAGGTAAGTACGCGCTCAGCGTCCCTGTTTTTCTGATCCAAGCTGACGGTATTGTCTACGACCGAAGAAGCGGACGACAGCTCTTCACGAAGAGCAAAGATCGGGGTATTAGGACCCTGGCCAAGACAGCAGAAGACGGTTCTGCGGACTGGGTTTTTCTAGCCCCATATGCAGAAGACAGCCCTTTTTCTAAGGATACGAAGGATCTGCCTGCCGATTTTGACGGGCGGAATCGCCATGCAGTTCTGCATGGCATCAGCACAAAATTTGCCACGGAGGTCAACAGCCTTCGTGCGTTGTCAGCACTCGGTTACGTGAACTTTGCGCTATGAATAGGTCAGCAGCCGAAGAGCTCAAGTTTCTCACTGGTACGGATAGCGATGGCAGCGTCTGGCTAACGGTGGAAGTCAAGGAGTCCACACGCTATGAAATATGCGTGTTCCGGAATCATGGTGAGGATCGTTACGACTGGACCATAACACGGAACCGCCGGACCATTGTAAAAGCGCCGACCACTGCCTTCGACGTGCCGCAAGCACTACAATCCGCACTCAATCACTACTGGGGAACCGACCTGGTGGAGCAAAAACCATTTGGCCCGTGAGGCTCGGGTTCTGAAAGTAAGGAAACGAAACATGTCTACCCGAATTGTCAGTCGCTTGCTCCTGTTCCTTGTAACGGTCACCGGCCCGCTCGGCGCGTCAGCAGCGCCTGAGAAATCGGAATCTACCCCAACGGTCCAAATGCAGTTGCGTGACATGATGAAGGGCAACGAGGAGCGCAGCATGATCAGCATCGCTTGCCTGAAGAGCTCAGCCGCGGCTTTGGAAGCACAAGAAGCGGGGCAGTTGGGGAGCATCACCAACCAGGCGGCGAAGTATCGGAAAACAGGTTCCAGCGATGATCCGTATTTCAAGGTGTTGGTTGATCGATACAAGCTCGATCCAGCTCAGGATTTTCTATTTGCTGCATTCATGAATGCGCAAGCGGATATCGCATGGCTGGAGGAGAAGCGCCGCTACAGCCCGGGGACGGAATCGTTCTTCATGGGATACCTGACCGCATCCTGCGCACAGCTGGCCACCGTCCAATGAGCTCAGTTGAACAGACGAGACAACGGCGTCAGACGGCTTGTGCTGAGTAGTTTCTTCAAATACGAGGCGGAGCGACGACTCAGAACCAGTTCCAAGCGCAGCATCAGTCCCAATATTAGATAGCAGCCCCTAGCCTAAGCTTTTGGCAAATGTCCGCCTCCGGCCAAGAGCGGACGGCCATCGGTGACCGCTTTCAGGTATTCGAGCGGCGGACGATTGTGCGCCCGGCGTCTCCCGACGCCGGATGCCAAATGACAAAGAGACGCTACCTTGGCGGGGCTCGTCAGGCGTCGCTGTTGTTTGAGCGAGCGATTTTGATCGAATTTTTGATGATTTTTTGGAGATCTGCGGCGATTGCGCTGCGCGTCGCCGCGTCACCAGCAGCTTCGAGCTTCTTGACTTGATGGCTTGCAGTCTTGAGCATCGCCTGCAGCGTCTTGTTCTCCTTTAGGTACTCGGTCACCTCCCTGATCTCGGCACCGTGATCCTTGATCATCGTCTGCATGATGTCAGGGGCCTTCTTGTTCTTTCCGATCAGCTTGTCGATTTCAGCGATCTGAGCTTTGGTCAATGCCATGGTTTTCTCCATTGAAGAGGCGGGCTAGGGCTCGTACTGAGGCAACTTGAACAAATTGAGAACTCAGGTGACCTGCAGATATGGCAGGCTGCACCTTCTCTATCCACAGCAGACGAGTTATGTCAAGCGATCTGACGAGATCTCGGCGTACCCGCAACTTATTCAAGGTTTTTGGGAACGCGCCGTGATCATACTCCTGCCCGGCGTCGGGCGCTGAGAGGAAATGTCCGCAAGGGCCGGGTGCAGCGTGATGTGATCGCATGGGCGCAAAGCTTTTGTATAGGGGCCGGGCTCAGCTACAAGGAGAGTTTGACTTCGTCTTGGTGCCGGGGCCTTGCGTGTTTCTGCATTGCACCGACGAGACCCGCGGCCAGCGCGATAAGGAGCTGTTTTGTGGCCGCCCCAACGGGCCGAGCGAGGTCTGCTTTAGGTTGAGGGCGGACTCTAGCATTCTTGACGCCGTTGCCTGGTGCCGGCACGTCTGCTGTCGACCATAGCAGGCGTAAACCAGTGTCTGCTTATGAAGCCGATCAACTGCGGACTACCGATCCACATCTCCTCCTGAAACTGACCCACTTGGCAGACCAACCAGTCTCGCTCAGTACCGCCCAAGCGCCTCGGTCGGACACAAAATGAGTGACTGAAACGCTAATGCCGAGCCCGCCAAGCCAGATCTAGAGACGTCAAGGTGGCCAGAGCCATCTCAAGCGAGCGGAGGCTGCCAACCCGCAACTGGCCCGACGTGAAGTGCAATACCGGCCGCGAAGCTGTCCTGCTCGTACGGTGCTCCCCGATACAGGATCACGTCGACCTTTGAAGCAAGCTCGCGATAGAGCTCGTTCGAGGTCGCGCAGCTGTAAAGCAGAGCGACCTCGAGACGCCTTTTTTGAGTTGTAGCGATTGCAATGACAAAGAGCGCTGCCGGATCTGGCTCGGTGACCGTTACGCTCCAGCCGGCATCTCGCAGGGGACGGACCAGGTCATTGATGGCATCTTCCGAAAGCACGGCCTTCCGCAGAGTCACGCCATTGTCGGTGGGCAGTTCCGGCACTAAGCGACCATGAGCCTGGAACTCGGCTTGCTCATGCCGGTTCAGCGCCATTTGGAGCTGACCTCTTATCAAGGCCTGCTGCCACAGCAACTTGCTGTCTTGATTCATCTCCGGGAAGAGCAAGGGAACGACGTTGGTTTCATCGTGCCAAGCTTCGATAACGCCGAGCATCGTGATGGCTACTACCAAGCGAGAAAAATTTGATGATTGCTGCCAGTCGGTGGACTTGCCGTGAGCGAACAAGTGTCGATTGAGAGATGTCGTCCCGCTGTAGCTATCGATGTTCTGGAAGAAGCAGGTCTGGAGCCACCGACGGAACGTCTCGAAAACCATAACCCGCTCGTCCTGACCAAACAGGAAATCGATCGACCGGTACTCCTGCGGCACCCACATCCTTTCAAAATACAAATCGGCTGCCAGACTGCAGGCGCGTTCAATTGTGTGGTCGATCGCATCGTGGGGACTTAGAAGGGGAGCCGCGCCGGCGATCCGTTGAACACCACCTTCAATGACCGGGATCAGCGCGGCCACGCTTGCGGCACGTTGTCCGCTGTAGAAGGCGAGATATGCCTCGCGTGCGAGCGGAGCGAATGGCGCCAAGCTGCGCGCTCGAGGCAGGAGCTGCGCGATGCAAACAGACTGGAAGGGCAAGTTGTACACCGTCGACAGGTGATAGTCGAACTGACTGATGGCGTCGGCGCCATGCCGATGCTCCACTGCGGCCAAGAGCTTCGACATCTGCTGATTGCTCACCCAGAGCGGAACGAACCATTCGACCCGCGCCCATAGATCGGCAGTGCGATCAGCGGCCGAGCGGTTGGCCCGCCACTCATGGCTGTCCTTGGAGATCAACGGGAAGCACGCCTTGGCATCGTTTGCGGTCAGAACCACTGCAGGAATCGGCCGGAAGAGACCGACCCGGCACTCTTGGACATCGGAGACGTCGAGGCCCCTCTCCATCGCCCACGCCTTGATGGTCACGGTGGAGATGGCTGGAGCGTTTGGCGCCTGAGCACGCCGCCAAAGCCCCTGAAAATGTGTCTCCACTGCCGTCTTCAAGCGCTCGAACTCCCATACTTGTTAAAACGAAATCATGCAAGGTGCCTTTTGAAAGCCATTCTGCACGCCACCCAGCGAATGCCTCCAAATTTCCTTAGTTTATCGCGTTGAATGTCCGGTTAAGAGGGGAGCTCGGTGTCCGCTTTCGGTCAAGGGCGGACTCTCGCAGTGCCTCGAACCGGCCCAAGAATCTGCGTGTCCTAGAACGAAGTATCGGGCCGAACCCTACTTGAACATCTCCAACAGATCCCTGTCTTCATGCCGCTGCTCCCACGTGGAGAGAAAACAGAAGCTCACGCCACTTCGCATGGCAGCCTTCTGAAATCCGGCCAACTCTTCCTTCGTGATCGGGTACTCAACCGGATCAAAGTGCAGAATCCCCCACGGCTTGACGAAAGAGAACCCGGGCAGGAGTTCCAAGAAGATCGCCTTGAGCAGGGGCCGGATATTCGAAAAGTCCTTGATCGGACCCGCGCGATTGCCAAGGGCATGACACTGGCGACGGATGGTCCTGTCTCCACCCACCACGCGCGCAATGAAGTGGTCCTGGTGCACTCGAACGTAGATCAGCTGACGGCGAAAAATCCTCATTCCCTTCTCAACCCCACACGCTCAATGGTCGTCCATGTGCCGGCACGCCTGCCCATCAATGCGTCGGCTGCGCCTTCAGCGCGCTTGAACCCCGGCGCAGCAGATACAACGCAACCAGGAATGGCCACAGCGAGTTGATCGACGAGAACACGCGCTGTGTCAGCCCCCGGTAGCCCTCCGGGTCCGCGCCCACCACGTTCAACCAGAGATAGACGATGCCCGCGATGCTCACCATAGCAGTCACGGCATACGCCCTTCGGTTTGCAGACCACGCGCTCAGTTCGATGTGCGACATCGCCGGTGCAATGATGTTTGCGATACCGATGGTGTAGAAGCCGTGCATCGGATGGCCCATGGGCCAGAGCCCGTTGGTCAGCATGGAGATGCCAAAGATCATCCAGCAGATCGCGCCTACGGCAATCCGGCGGCCGGACTCCCGCCATACACCGATGGCAAACGCCACGAAGCCCACGCCGGAGCCGAGGGCGGCGATCCTGCCGCAGATGCTTGCAAGCGTGGGCGCCTGCAGCAGCTCGCTGGCGTGCTGCGCAAGCGGGTTGTAGCCCGGCGCGAACACGGCGGCAACGCTGGTCCAGAACAGGAACCACGGAAGCGGGAGCAGACCCGCGCAGAGAAGCAGTCGGCTGCGGCGTGACACGTACAGTGGTCCTTGTTTGGCCTGCGCCAGTGGGTGGAATCCAGACGAACGCTGCAGAACCTTCCTACTGCGGGCAGGACGATCGTGAGTGACTACAACAGTAGTCAGATTGCGCGCGACACTCGGTAGGTTCAATAGGCAAGAAGTCATTTAAACCATCCAGCGGGTGTCGCAGCGGTTCGGTTGCATGAGCGATCACGCATGCCCGATGGGCGAGTGCTGTCGCATTTGCCGCGCCTTACATCTCTGACTAAACGTTCTGACGAATCCGTTCCAGAAGTGCCGTTCCGCCAGGCATGCCAAGGCTCTCGCCTCTTCCAGTGCGATGCGCCAATACCGAGAACGTCTTGGGTTTTGGCGGCATTGACCCCTACCCCTTGGCATTCCGCATAACAGCAGGTAATCGTTACTGCGCCACCGTGCATCGGTGGTTGGAACTCAAAAACCGGATTGCTAGACGTAAGTTTGCGCTTGCCAGGCGGCTATGGCGGGCGCGGCGTGGGGGCCTCATGCCCGCCGGCTTTGTCTAGCAACCGGTCTTCGAGCCACGCCCCGTCCAGCGCGAACGGTCAAGCCTTTCCCGATCAAGCCATCCGATCCGTAGGCCGGTCAGACCTGTCCCCCTCTCCTGCACCCCTCTATGGAACAGGCACCTGGATCGTGCAGAACGCCGCGCTGACGGTGCTGAAGTAGTCGACCGTAGTAGAGACGAACCAATGCTTCTGCACTCCCTTGAACTGCGTACTTTCTGTCCGAAAAGGAGGCTATGACGTGTTACTCGATCAGCATCTTTCTCCCCGCACCATCACGATGATCACGACCTATGGCTGCACCGCTGAGTGTCGCCAATGCTGCTTCGAGTCCAGCCCACGAGTCAAAGGCCGCCTATCTCTTGAGGCGATGACGCAGGCCATATCTGAAGCCAAACGGAGCTTTCCATCCCTGCTCATGGCTGTGTTCAGCGGCGGCGAGGCTACGATGCTCAAAGCGGATCTGACGGCCGCCATCGCGCATGCAACCCAGGAGGGCCTCTCCACCAGAATCGTCAGTAACGGTTCGTGGGGAAAGACGCTCGCAGGCGCACGCAGAATGATCGCCGAACTGGCACGTGCTGGGCTTAGAGAGCTGAATCTGAGCACGGGCAAGGACCACCAGGAGTGGGTTTCAGCCAAGAGCATCATGCATTGCGCCGTTGCCGCCGCCGAGCATGGACTGTTCTGCCTGATCACTATCGAAGCAGATGTTGAGGGGAACCCACACTTCCGCGCGGTGGTGGAGCAGAAGGAGGTTCAAGCGCTGGTTCGGGACAGGAGGATCGTCATTCAGTCCAACTCATGGATGCCATTCCAGGGAAACAGTGACGTACGCGTCGGCACAGTCGCGAAGGAAGCGCTGCGCAAAGGATGCAATCAGATCTTCGACAACATCGTTGTTACGCCCTATGGAGAGGTCTCTGCATGCTGTGGTCTGGCACTGGAGCACATTCCCGAAATGAAGCTTGGCAACGTCCAGCACGCGTCGGCCTCGGAGATCTATCGGCGACAGACAGGCGATTTTCTCAAGTACTGGATTCATGTGGACGGTCCGTACCGGATTGTCGAGCAGCTTCTTCCCGGCGACACCGTAGGGAATCTTCTGAAGGATGTTGTACATATCTGCCAGGCCTGCGTGATCCTCCACAAGAACGAGAACGTGCGCGCATGCCTGCGGGAAGGGCACAGGAAATTCATGTCCTCAGTGATGACCCGCTTCTTCCTGGCCAAAGCCGTTGATGCGGCCGGCCTGAAACTCACCACAAGCGAACCTGCCAAGGAGGCATTGCAATGAAGCGTCGTCGTTTCATCCAGTCCGCCCTCGTTGCCGCGACAGTGGCACCCGCTACAGCCGGAGCAACTGTGTCCAGCGCCGGCAAGCGGCTCTATGGAAAACCCGGGAGCCTGACAGGTGGGTCCCACGGAGCGGACCGGCTTTTGCTGCCCATTTCGCGGGCTGGAGTTCCAGCTGAGGGTTGGCTTGAGTACGCTCGATTCAGCGCGCTCATTGAAGATCTGCTTCTGGATCGCACGGCCAGTGCCGACTTCAACCGAGATCCTTCTGCGTTCCTGAAGACTCGAGGAATGGATGGCTCAGAGCTGGTGAAGAGTGATGTCAACGTGGCGCTGTTGGTCGCGATGTCTCAATCTGAAGTCAAGCAAGCGGTCCAAGATAGGGACTATCGCGCAGTAGTTTCCTATCTTCAGGCAGCCGGGACGTTCTCTCCTGTGTCCACTGATGCACTGACACAGAGGGTCGGTCAGATCATTCAGCGGAATAGGGATTCGATTGCAAACGAGCTGGAACTGACACCAGGCGCCAAGCTGGATCTGAAGACCTACAGGACGTTGCTGGCCACCTCGGGAGGCGGCGCCACGCCATTGGACACTGCTGCGCTGGCCTCTCTCAGTGACAGCAGCAGCACGCCCGAGGTTCTCGGCGCTTTCGCCGTGGTCGTCGCTGCCGTCGTCGCCGCCGTGGGTGTCCATTCAGCTGTTGTGGCGTTCACGCTTGCGGCCATCGTATCCAGCGTGTTGGTCAACGGTGGCGGCGAGGATAACGAGGAGAGCAGGACGGCTCGCCCGTACGGCGAGCTCCTGCAACGCACGGATCCGGGAGCCCGGCAGAACCTCGAGGTCGCGGCCCGCTTGGCGCGGCTTACTGGTTCGGCAGGGATATACGAATTGACCAAGGACGACTTGGCCAGAGCCGAACTTAGTGCGTTCTTTGCCGCGATGAAGGAACAGCATCTGCTCGACTACGACGACGGAGAATTGCCTGATCTGGTTGAAGCAACGCTGCTCCATACCGAAAAGTCAGTGGGGCGTTAGCTAGGAGATCCGAACCGATGCAATGTACGATTCCCATCTCATTGTTCACCCGCGGCGTGCTCTTTCAGGAACTTGTTCCCGCCGCTTTCCTCTTTATCTGCGCAGTAGGCTTGGCATTCTACGGCGGCCTGGAACCCAGGAAGAAGGCATTCGGAATTGCCGTCCTTTGCGCTATCGGCTTGGCGATGTCAGCCTCGACGGTCATGCTGGCCGTGCGCTCGAAGGTGGTGGTCGACAGAAGTGGTGTCAACCTGCATGCAGGCTTCTGGAGCGCTCATCTCCAACGTGGCTCACTGATTGATATCCAGGCAACCGACCAGATTGGTGCTTCCTTGCGCAAACGCACCAACGGCATGAGCTCGCAAGGAATCAATGCAGGCTGGTTCCAGGATCCAAGCGGGCGGAAGACTTTTGCAATATCTTCTGGCGCCACGCCTGTGCTGGTGCCGACAACCGCCGGGTTCAACCTGGTGCTGGATCGGTCGACATACGATGAGCTGAAGCGGTGTGGGGTTACCGCAAGCGACCGCTAGGCGTTGCATCATCGTCATCTGACTACGTGGCTATCGTACCAGGGCGAGGGGATGGATACTCATCCCCTCATCCGCCTTCCGGCACTCTATCACTTTCCACCGACAGCTCGAGCAAATGCAGTTCCCGCAGCCTCGGGATGGACCCAGATCGCCAGCCGGAAGGACACCGTCAAAGACCCCATTGGGAATCCCCCTAGCCGCTTCACCCACAATTCCCGATGGTTCGCCACAACACACCTGCAGCACCATCAAGCGTCCCTCTGCAGGAATCCACACATGAGCCTGGCGCTGGTCCACAGCCGTGCCCGCGCCGGGGTCGATGCCCCACTGGTGCGGGTGGAAGTGCACCTCTCTGGCGGCCTGCCTGCCACCCAGATTGTCGGCCTGGCCGAGACCAGCGTGCGCGAATCGCGCGAGCGCGTGCGTGCCGCCCTGCTATGTGCGCGCTTTGACTTTCCGCAGCGGCGCATCACCTTGAACCTGGCACCCGCCGACCTGCCCAAGGAAGGTGGGCGTTACGACCTGGCGATTGCGCTGGGCATTCTTGCCGCGAGTGGCCAGGTCGATCCGCAGTCGCTGCTGCAATACGAGTTCCTGGGCGAGCTGGGGCTGACCGGCGAACTGCGGCCGGTGGCCGGAGCGCTGCCTGCTGCGATTGCGGCGGCTGATGCCGGCCGCATCCTGGTGGTGCCGCCCGGCAATGCCGCCGAGGCGGCGCTGGCCGAGCACGCGGATGTGCGCGTGGCGCGCACGCTACTGGAGTGCTGTGCCGGTCTGGGCAATCCGCGCCTGCTGCCGCCCGTGGAGCGCGTGGACACGACACCGTTGCCCCTACCCGATCTGGCCGACGTGCGGGGGCAGGCGCATGCACGGCGCGCGTTGGAAGTGGCGGCCGCCGGTGGGCACCATCTGTTGTTGATCGGCAGCCCTGGCTGCGGCAAGACGCTGTTGGCTTCGCGCCTGCCCAGCCTGTTGCCGGATACCGAGGAAGCCGAGGCGTTGCAGCTGGCCGCGATTGCCTCGGTGAGTGGCGAAGGGCTGGACCCAAGACGATGGCGGCAGCGGCCCTTCCGGGCACCGCACCACAGTGCGAGCGCGGCGGCGCTTGTGGGTGGCGGCAATCCGCCCTGCCCTGGCGAAATCTCGTTGGCCCATCACGGCGTGCTGTTCCTGGATGAGCTTCCGGAGTGGAACCGCAGTGCGTTGGAGACCCTGCGAGAGCCGCTGGAATCCGGCCACATCCGCATCGCCCGCGCGGCACGCAGCGTGCAGTATCCAGCGCGATTCCAGCTGGTGGCGGCGATGAATCCCTGCCCCTGCGGCTGGGCCGGCGACCGCAGCAACCGCTGCCTGTGCAGTGATGAGCGCATCAACCGCTACCGTGCGCGCGTGTCCGGCCCGTTGCTGGACCGTATCGACCTGCATATCAGTGTGGCCCGTATGGACGCAGTGGAGTTGCGGGAGAGCACGCCGCTGGGGGAGCCCAGTGCGGCGGTACGTGCACGGGTGGAAGCCGCCCATGCCAAGCAGCAGGTGCGTGGCGGGCTCAACGCGCATCTGCCGCCGGCGGCACTGCGGGCCTGTACCCGACTGAGCGAGGCAGATCAGGACATGCTGGAACAGGCCATCGAGCGCCTGCAGCTGTCGGCGCGGGCGATGCACCGGATTCTGCGGGTGGCGCGCACGATTGCCGATCTGGCGGGTTGCGAAACGATCCAGACGGCGCATCTGGCCGAGGCCATTGGCTACCGGCAGCTGGACCGGGGGAAGGCGAGCACGTAATCGCAGCGGGCAGAATCAGGCCGCGTCATGCGGGCACACGTTCAAAAAGATCCGGCAGCCATTCCGGCTTGAACAGGGAAGCAGGCTGTTCTCTCATCTCTTCTACGCGCCACCATTTCCACGCCCTGATCGTGGCATTTTCCTCCTCCGTCCACCCGTCACGCTGGATGTCGGGCTGGTTGGGGCTGCGGACCAGAAAATATTCTTCCAGCCATCGCGCGGGCGTTGATCGGGCGACCGCGTAGACGGCATCGCGCTTTTCCAGCCGCACGCCTATCGGCAGATCCAATCCGGTCTCCTCCCTGAGCTCACGCCGTGCGGCGTCCGCATATCCCTCCCCGGGCAGAAGCTCCCCGCCCGGTGTAGCCCAGAAGGGAGCGTGGTGTTCATCGTGATACCGGAACAGCAACACCGCATCCTCAGCAACGATCACAAGGCGTGCAGATCGTCTGATTTCCATCGTTTCCCGTCCTTACCAGCCCGCCCCAGAATAGGCCAAAAGCAGGCGGACCAAGAGAAAGCCATCAACGCGTGTCGATTCCTGGCCAGTGATTCACTTTCCCAGGATGGGCGCCTGTCGCCGGACGGCAACGGACGCCATGCGGCGGCTGACAAGGCCGAAGAGGTCCTGCAGTTCGGCTGCGCGCTCGGGCGTGCTGTTGCTGCCGAAAAGCACACGCGCCAGCGCGGCTTCACGGGTGTCATGCGGGAACCGCAGGCGGTCCCGGTACACCTTCTGGCACACCAGCCAGGCCCGGCGCAGCCCACCGCCGGGCAGCGGGCGGACCACGCGTTCGTAGACCTGCCAGAACTGGTACTCGCCCTGCAGATCGATCGCCGGCGCCACGGACAGCGCCTGCCGGGGCCGTCCTGGGCCCCGGATGCCGAACAACGGGGTTCGCGGGTTGTGCTGTGCCATGCCAACAGGATGACCCAGCAACATTGTGGGAACCTTGCGTCGCCGCCAGAAAACCCCTGTTGTTTGCGCAAGGCGGGTTTCTAGGCGGGTTTTGGGGGTCAGAGCCCTTTGCTGCGCAAAGGGCTCTGACCCCGATCACGGGGTGGCTGCGGGGTCGGATCCCTTTGCGCAGCAAAGGGCTCTGACCCCACCCTCATCGCCTCAGAACGCCATCGAGGTACTGAACATCAGCTGCCGTGGCGCGCTGCGCTGCAGGGTCTGGTAATCCCCCGAGAACGACGAGCCGGCGATGGTGGCGGTGCCGATGTTGTGGCGGTTGAACAGGTTGCTCACGTCCAGCCGCAGCTCCAGGCCGGGCACCGCGCTGTCCGTACCGAAGCGGTAGGCGGCATAGGTATTGACCTGCCAGAACGTCGGCACGCGGATGTCGTTCTCGTAGGTGAAAGGTTGGCGCAGGTACGAGGTGCTGGTGGCACCGAAGCGCCAGTCACCGAAGTGGGCGGACAGGTCGCTGACCAGCGAGATCTGCGGGTAGCCCGGCTGGGCGTTGCCCTTGATCGGGTACACCGTGTCGCCCACCACGAAATCGCTGTCGTAGTACGAACGGGCCACGGCCACGCCCTGGTAGAACTGCAGGTGGTCAGTCAGGTCGGCGGTGATGCCGAGGTCGGCGCCGATCACGTGCATCTTCGGCATCAGCCGCACGGTGTTGATCTGCGCGAACTGGGTACCGATGGCGGCCGACAGCAAGCGGTTGCGGATGTCGTTGTAGAACACGTCGCCGGTGATCGTCAGCCGGTCGAAACGATGCGATGCGCCCACGGTGAGGTTCCAGTTCTTCTCCGGCCGCAGCGTGCCGGCCACGCGGTCGAACTCCTCCTGGTCGGTGATGGTCCACGCCGAGGCGGTGTAGCCGATGTTGCCGCGCTGGGCCACGCGGTAGCCGTTCATGGTATTGGCCAGGTCGATGAAGGCATCGGTGGATTCGGTCGGGCTCCAGAACAGCGAGACGTGCGGCAGGAAGTTGCTCTTCGCGCGCAGCGTGCCGTTCACCGGCCGGTCCTTGGCGTCACCGAGGCCGCCGCCGCGGGTGCGGAAGTCCACGGCCTTGAAGCCGACACCCAGCTTCAGCGTGTCGTTCAGCACGATGTCGTCCTGCAGGTAGAACTGGCGCGAGCGGGTCACCCAGCTCGATGCGTTGTCGGTCTTGAACGCGGGGCCGTACACATCGAACGGACCGGTGGCCTTCAGCGGCGGGCCCTCGCCCAGCAGCGGCTGCTGGTACCACTCGGTCTTGGCCGCGGCCTTGCTCTTCTCCTGCCAGAAACCGGCGGTGAAGGTGTGCGCGCCGGTCTCGAACTGCAGATTGAGCATGCCGCCCAGCCGGTTGAGGCGCGGGGTCTGCACCTGTTCGGAGAACGGCGCGCCGTTGGGCGACGGCACGTTCGGGTCGGTCAGCGTGGCCTGGGTGTGGCTGTTGGCGTTGTACAGCTGCACGTTGCCGCTCAGCGCCGGACTGATCTGGAAGCGGTGGTTGATCGAGGACACGCGGTCACGCGTGCTCTGGCCGGTGTCGTAGGGAATCAGCCCGGACAGTTCACCACAGGTATAGGCGCCGCAGGATTTGTCTGCGTTCTCCGGCGAGGCCACGTAGTACGCCCAGGCGTAGTCCGGGTAGAAGATGTCGGCCTTCCAGCCCAGCTTGCGGATCATGTCGAAGGAAATGTTGTTGTAACCCCAGACCTTGGCCTTGCTGTCGGACAGGAACACGGTGACATCGCCCCAGGCGACGTCCTGCTGCAGCTTCAGGTCGCCGCGCAGGAAGTTCTGCGTGCCCTCGCCCTGGTACTTGTCGGCGGACACGCGCTGCAGGTCGACCAGCACTTTCGGGCCATGCTCACCGAGCTGGCCGCTCTGCCCGGATACGGTGGTGACCAGCGTGCTGTTGCTGCCCACGCCCTGCTTCACGCGCAGGCTGGGCGTGTCCTGCAGCTCGCGCAGGTGGTATTCCAGGCTGCCGCCGTTGACGCTGCTGGAGAACACGCTGACCGGTGCGCCACCGGGGCTGACCGTGATCGCGCCGATGCCATCGGGCACGCCCACGTTCACCACGCTGGTGCCGGTGAGCGAGAGGAAGCCGTTGTCGTTCAGCGGCACGCCTTCGAAGGTGATGCCCATTTCGTTCATGCGGAAGCCGCGCACGAACAGGCTGGTGGCGGAGATATCCAGGCCCAGCCCATCGGTGGCGGTATAGCTCGCGCCCGGCACCTGCTTCAGCATGGCCAGGCCATTGTTGCCGGTGACCATCGCGTCGAGGTCCTCGGCCTTGATGATGTAGCGGTTGGGACCGACCACCTGGGTCGGTGCCACGGCCGCGCCGCGCGGCGTGGCGATGACCTGCAGGGCGTTGAGCGTGGTGGGCGTGTCGAGCGCGGCGTCGTGCGTTTCTGCGGCGTAGGCAGGTGCAGTGGTGGCCGCGATGATGGCCAGGGCGAGGCGCGTCGTGGGTGGGGTGTTCATGGCAGTAGATCCAGGGTGCAGGGAGAGAGCCGCGCAGGCGCACGCCCAGCGCGTTGCAGCGCCGGTGTCGGCGCCCTGGCTGGCGATGCGGTTGCGTTGAAGGCGTGACGGCGCGGTGCGTGCCGGTCAGTGGCAGACGAAGACGATCATCTGCCGTGGGATTCGGTGGGGTGATTTCGACGTGCGGAATTCTTGCATCGCACTGCCGCATCCGCCATTGCACCGTGGTACAGCGCCAATGGCGGTGGGGATGGGTGGGTTATACGTGGGTATAGACCCTGGTCGGCGCTGGCCGCCTGCGTGTGCCAACCAAGGTTGGCACCTGCCGGGGCGAATGGGGCCTGGTAGAGGCCGACCTTGGTCGGCGCTTGCCGATTGTGTGTGCCAACCAAGGTTGGCACCTACCAGAGCATAGGGACGCGCGGTTACTGCAGGACGAAACGCTCGATCGCGCGCGCCACGCCTTCGTCGGCATTGCTGCTGGTCTCAAACCGCGCCACCGCCTTCACCGCGTCGATGGCATTGCCCATCGCCACGCTGGTGCCGGCATACTGCAGCATGGTCAGGTCGTTCTCCTGGTCGCCGATGGCCATCACGTTGGCGCGGTCGATGCCCAGGTGCTCGGCCAGTCTTTGCAGGCTCGGCCCCTTGCCCGCGCGGTGGTCGAACACTTCCAGGAAGAACGGTGCGCTTTTCAATACCGCGAAGCGCTCGGTCAGCGCGCCGGGCAGGCGCGCGATGGCAGCGTCCAGCACCTCGGGTTCGTCGATCATCATCAGCTTGATGAAGGACATCGACGGGTCCATGTCTTCCACGCGGCGATACGACAGTGGCATCCGCGAAAGATGCGAGTCGGCCACGGTGTAGTAGCTGATGTCCTGGTTGGGCGTGTACATGCGCTGGCTGTCCAGCGCCTGGAAGTGCACGCCCAGGTCGCGGGCCACCTGCTCGCAGAACAGGAAGTCGTCGAAGCTGAGCGGGTACTCGACTACGGTTTCGCGCGTGCCGATGCGCTGCACCAGGCCGCCATTGCAGGCGATGCAGTAGTCGTCGTTGCCGGTGATGCCGAGCTCGTGCAGGTACGGCGCCAGGCCCGGAACCGGGCGGCCACTGGTCAGCACGATGTGCACGCCCAGTGCGCGCGCCTGCGCGATGGCCTTCCTGGCGCGGGGGGTGAGCTGGTGCGACGGGTCCAGCAGCGTGCCATCCATGTCGATGGCGACCAGTTCGATGGTCGATTGCCTGCGGCCCATGTCCATTGCGTTCAACTCGTGCGGGGCACGCCAGTTTACCCCCTCATGCCCGGTTCACCTCTTTGCCCACGTTGGCCGGGATACTGCAGGAGCCTGTGCGTCCCCCACCGCAGGACGGCCCGCTGACCGCCCTTCCCTGGAGAACCTTGCGACGCATGACCTACCGTGCCCCCGAAACCAACGACAGCGCACCCCTGGCCCAGCAGATCGAGCAGATGATCGACGAGCTGCCCGGCGACCAGGTGAGCGTCGGCACCCTGCTCAGCGCGCTGGGCGATGAGGGCCTGCTGCTGATCGTGATCCTGCTCTCGGCCATCTTCATCATTCCGGTGTCGATTCCCGGGCTGAGCACGGTGTTTGGCGCCTCGATCCTGCTGATCGGCCTGAGCCGGGTGCGCAACCGCCCGCTGTGGGTGCCGCAGAAGCTGGCGCGCCGCGGGATCGCCACCGAAAAGCTGAAGGCCAACCTGGGCCGTGCGCTGAAATGGGTGCACCGCATGGAGCGGCTGTCGCGGCCGATGCGGCTGGCGGTGATGGTGCGCTCGAAGAAGATGATGCGCCTGAACAACCTGATGCTGGTGTTTGCGACCCTGCTGCTGATGGCGCCGGCCGGGCCGATTCCCTTCAGCAACACGCTGCCGGCGCTGGCGCTGATGTCGTTTGCGATTGGCTTCATCCAGCGCGATGGTGCGGCGGTGGCAGCCGGCTACGGCTTCGTGGTGGCCACGGTGGTGTACTTCGGCGTGCTGCTGGGCGGCGTGGGATTTGCCGCCGAATCGGTGTTCAGCGGGTTCCGCAGCAGTACCGCCGAACTGTAGAGCCGAGCCCATGCTCGGCTGCTGTTCGCTCGGTGCACGGAAACCCGCGCGCTGCGCGCGTAAGCCGAGCAAGGGCTCGGCTCTACAAAGGCCGGATCCACAGCAGTCGAGCGTGGCTCGACGCTACACAGCTATTTCGCCGACACCCGCCACACCACGTCGCCCACGTCGTCGGCCACCAGCAGTGCGCCCTCGGCATCCATCGCCATGCCCACCGGCGCACCCATCAGGGTCTTCTCGTCCTTCGAGGTGAAGCCGCTGACCACGGTCTGCGGCCGCCCGGTCGGCTTGCCGTCCTTGAACGGTACGTAGACCACTTCGTAGCCACTCAGTGGCGAGCGGTCCCAGCTGCCGTGCTCGCCGATGAAGGCGCCGCCGTGGTACTGCGCCGGCAGTGCCTGGCCGGTGTAGAACAACAGGCCCAGCGGTGCCACGTGCGAGCCGATGGCATAGTCCGGCACGATCGCCTTGGCCACCAGGTCCGGCCGCTGCGGCTGCACGCGCTCGTCCACGTGCTGGCCGTAGTAGCTGTAGGGCCAGCCGTAGAAGCCATCTTCCTTCACCGAGGTGAGGTAATCCGGCACCAGGTCGGCACCGATCTCATCACGCTCGTTGGCCACGGCCCACAGCTGGCCAGTGCTCGGCTCCCAGTCCAGCCCGGTCGGGTTGCGGATGCCCGACGCAAAGATGCGGCTGCCACGGCTAGCTACGTCCACCTCCAGCACGACCGCGCGGCGATATTCGACGGCCAGGCCATTTTCAGTAATGTTGCTGTTGGAGCCGACGCCCACGTACAGCTTGCGGCCGTCGCGGCTGGCCAGCAGTTCCTTGGTCCAGTGGTGGTTGATGGTGCTGGGCAGGTCGGTGAACTCGCGGCCCTTGTCGGACATGCGGGTTTCGCCGGGCACGTAGTGGTACTGCATGATGTTGCCGGTGTTGGCCACATACAGCGTGTCACCGATCAGCTGGATGCCGAATGGCGAGTGCAGGCCTTCGATGTAGACGTGCTGGGTCCAGGTGTTCGTGCCTGGCGAGCGGCGCAGCAGGGTGACCCGGTTGCCGCCCTTGCCAGCCTTGCCCGAGCGCGCCTTCACCTTGCCGGCGATCCACTGCTTGGGTGTGGTGACCGGCTCTTCGCCGGGGCCATTGCCTTCCACCACCAGTACATCGCCGTTGGGCAGGGTCAGCAGCCGGCGCGGGTGCTGCAGGTTGGCGGCGATGCGCTCGATCTTCAGGCCTTCGGCCACCGTGGGGGCCTGGCCGTCGGCCCAGCCCACGCCCTTGGGCACCTGCATCGGCGGCATCAGGAAGTTGGCCGGCTTGGGCAGTGGCGGCTGCGGTCCCGACTGGTCGGCCGGATGGTATTCGGCCTTGCCCGCGCAGGCCGACAGGGTGACGGCCAGTGCCAGCGCGGCGACGGTGGGCAGGATGTGCTTAGCCATGACGACCTCCCTGCAGCACCGGCGGCTGCAATGACAACAGGATCAGGCCCAGGGCGATCAGGGCCACGGTCAGCGCCGACAGGATCGTGCCCGGCACAGCAACGGCATACGCATCGCGGCTGTGCACGAAGGCGTTCCAGATGGCCAGCACCACCGCGACCAGGTTGAGGAAGAAGTCGATGCGGTCGATGCGGGTGGCCGTGCCGTTGCGGCGCCAGACCGCGAACAGGTTGATCAGGCGCGGCACGATGGCGATCAGCAGGCCGAACGTGATCAGCCAAGCGGCGGCCTTGCCCCACATCACCTCGGCGCTGTTGAGATAGATCGCGTCGAAGATCAGTGCACCGACGAAGAAGCCGAACGGTATCGGGTTCAACAGGCTGAACAGCGTGGTGCCGAGGCCGCGATGGGCCTGGGCGAGCGGATTGACCATCATCGTGCTCCGTGCGGAAGGGTGCACGGGCTGTAGTAGCACAGCGCGATGTGAGGGCGCGCGATGATGCCCCGGCGGCGCTGCCACACCCACCGGGCAGGCACCGCACTACGCGGGTTCGTCCTCGCGCACCTCGTGGAAGGGCAGCATCGTCTCGAAGCCGAATTCGTGTTCCATGCTGGTGCGGACCAGGCCGCCGATGGCGTAGCGGCTGGTGTTTGCATGCACGTCTATGCCACCGTGCCGCCACTCGGTGCGCAGATGCAGCGTCTCTGCGCGTCGCATGACGGTCCGTTCCTCCTGCAGCAGCGCGCGCCGGTGCTTCTTCATCAACAGCCGCAGCGGTTTCACCATGGTGATGCCGAATGCGGCCAGCTCGGGCAGCAACTCGCTGATATCGGCATCGTCGCCATAGTCGTGGCTGCGCGTATGCACGGATAGCACCACCTTGCGGATGGCGGCGACCGAGAGCGGGGTCTGGTCTGCGCGCGCACGTGCGCGCTGGCGTCCATTCTTCATGCGTGTCTTCACCTGCATGTGATTACCACGTTTCCGGCCCTCGAAGCAGACGCGCGAAGATGGCGTGAAGGCATTCGCGCGCCCTGTCATAACCTGACGTACTAAGTGTTTGTGACGCAATTTGCATATTCGTACATTGCGGATGTGAAGAGGTAGGGGGTTCTCCGTTGTGTCGCGTTTGGCTCGTTGCGATGGGGCAGTTCCGCCCCGCCGTCCTGCCATGCCGATTCACAACAGAAGGATTCGTGTATGAAGCGACACACGCAACGCTCCGCGCCACCGCGCTCTGCGCGCCTGGCCCTTGCCACTGCCCTGGTGCTGGGCAGCCTGGCCGTCACCGCCCAGGCCCAACAGGCCGATCCACTGGCGGGTATCCAGTGGCACCTGCTCAACACCGGGCAGACGGTCCCGGCTGACACCCTGCCGGTGGCCGGCAACGACCTGAACGTGGATGGCCTGTTCCGCAACGGCATCCGCGGCCAGGGCGTCACCATCGCCATCGTCGACGATGGCCTGCAGATCGCGCACCCGGACCTGGCCGCCAACGTGGCCGCGGTGGCCGGCAAGAACTTCATCAACGGCTCGAACAACCCCACCCCGACCAACCCGGATGTCGACAACCACGGCACCATGGTCGGCGGCATTGCGGGCGCGGTGGGCGCCAACAACCTGGGCGTGCGCGGTGTGGCCCCGGCGGCGACGCTGAAGGGCTTCAATCCGATTTCGCGCTCAGCCCTGGGCAACCAGCAGAGCAACATCGAGTACGCCTGGTGGGACGGCGCGGAATCGGCCGACGTGCAGGTCTTCAACAACAGCTGGGGCGCCGGCCCGGGCAATCCGAACCTGCCGCTGGCGTACAGCGAAAACACGATTCGTTCGTATGAGCAGGCACTGTCGGGTACGCGCGGTGGCCGCGGCGGCATCTACGTGAAGTCGGCGGGCAACAACTTCAACAATGCCTCGATCAGCCAGACCCAGGATGTCTGCACCACCGACACCAAGAACCGCAACACCGGCTGCGTGCCGGCTGGCCGTGATCCGCGCAACAACCTTTTCAACGTGATCACGGTAGGCGCGGTGCGTGCCGATGGCGTGCGCTCGTCGTATTCCTCCACCGGCTCGGCGCTGTGGGTGTCGGCCTTCGGCGGCGAATACGGCCTGCAGGCCCAGTACGCCCCCGGCCTGGTGGCGCGCGCCTACGACCCGGCCATCGTCACCACCGACGTGACCGGGTGCGCGCAGGGCAGCAACAAGAACACCAACCGCCAGAACACGCTGGACAGCAACCTGTCGGCCATCGACAGCACCTGCAACTACACCGCCAAGATGAACGGCACCTCGGCGTCAGCGCCGATGGTCTCGGGCGTGGCGGCACTGGTGCTGGAAGCCAATCCGAACCTGTCCTATCGCGATGTGAAGTACATCCTGGCCACCACCGCCACCCGCAACCACCCGAACCAGCCGGCGGTGACGCTGGCCGACGGGCGCACGCTGGTGCCAGGCTGGACGGTGAATGCTGCCGGCCGTGCCTACAGCAACTGGTATGGCTTCGGCGTGGTCAACGCTGCACGCGCGGTGCAGGTGGCCGAGAACTTCCAGCCGCTCGGTGCGCTGGTCGACAGCGGCTGGCGCAACACCACGCGTACCGTGGCCATCGGCAACACCTCGGCCGCCGCTGCACGCCTGACCTTCCAGTTGGCCAACGGCGCGCGCAACATCGAAAGCGTGCAGCTGGGCTTCCGGGTCAACCACCGCAACACGCGCCAGCTGCAGTTCGTGCTGGTGTCACCCAGCGGTACCCGCAGCGTGGTGCAACCGGCGTTCACCGCGATCGGTTCGGGCACGGGTGGCGCGCAGAGCAACTTCACCAGCTGGGACCTGCTGTCCAGCAATGCCTTCCTGGATGAGAACGCCACGGGCACCTGGACGCTGGAAGTGACCGACATGGGGCAGGCCGCGACCGCTGCATCGCGTGGCAACCTCGAATTCTTCAAGATCCGCGTTCTGGGGCACTGATGATGAAGACCACCATTCTGTTGAGCACGCTCGCCTTCGCGGCGATGACCTTCCCTGCCTGGGCACAGAGCTCGGGGCAGACCCCTCCGGCCAGGACCCTGTCGACCGTGGATGCTCAGGAACTGAAGGCGTCCGCTACCGGCCGCTCGTTCGATGTGGGCGGCACGCGTTTCCAGCTGTCGCCCTCGGCAACGGTAAAGCAGGCCAGCGGCGGCCAGTTCACGATCACCCCGCAGGCGGCGGCGACCACCAGCGCGCGTACCAAGCGTTCGCTGGATGGCGCCGCGGCGGCGCCTGCTGATGCCGGTGCCGGCAAGTTCGCGGCGGCGGTCTCCCGTGACGGAGCGCCGGTGGTGGCGACCTCGCGGGTCAAGGTGTTCTTCACCGATGCAGCATCGGCCCAGCGCGCGGCTACGGCCACCGGTGGCACCGTGGTGAAGGTCTCCAAGGCGTCGGGCCAGGCGATCGTGGAGTACCCGTCGGTGAACGCGGCGCTGGATGCGAGCACCAAGCTGCTGTCCACCGCCGGTATCCGCGCCACCGAGCCGGACGTGGTGCAGTGGGAAGAGACCAAGTAAGGCGTTGAGCGGTGCCCCGGCCGGCTGGCTCTCCTGGCCGGCCGGGGATTGGTGTGGGGGTGTGCCGACCAACGGTCGGCACCCACTGGGGCCGCGCGCGTGTAGAGCCGAGCCGATGCTCGGCTGCTGTCTATGGGGTGCCGCAGGCGCGGTGCGCGCGGCGCCGAGCATGGGCTCGGCTCTACAGCTGTGCCAACCAAGGTTGGCATCTACCAGGAGCAGATTCGGACGTGCCAACCAAGGTTGGCACCCACCGGCGTTACCGCGCGGCCAGTGTGCCGCTGTGCTTGAGGTGGCAGCTGGCCAGTGCGTCGTTGCCGGCGGCCGGATGGCCGGGCTCGAGCAGCAGGCGCTGCACGTCCGAGAACAGCTTTTCCACCGGCATGCCGTACGGCGCGAACAGGCGCAGGCGGCCCTGGCGGTCGAACACGTAGCCGCCGGCAATGTGGCTCATGGTGTAGGTATCCGGTACCTGACCGGGTTCCTTTTCGTAGAACGCCTTGAAGTCGCTGGCCATCGCGGCCAGCTGCGCATCGTTGCCGACCAGCGCGATTGCCTTGGGATCGAACGCTTCCACATAGGTGCGCGCGACCTCGGGCGTGTCGCGGGCCGGGTCGACGCTGACGAACACCACCTGTAGCTGATCGGCATCCTTGCCCATCAGGTGCTTGACTTGGCTCAGCTCGACCATCGTGGTCGGGCACACGTCCGGGCAGCTGGTGAAACCGAAGAACAGGTAGGTCACCTGCCCCTGCAGGTCCTTCGGGCCGCGCACGGTGCCGCGGCTGTCGGGCATCGACCACTGCTGGCCAAGTTCTTCGCAGGCGATGTCCTTCGCATAGAAGTCCATGCGCGACTGCGCGCTGCAGCCGGCCAGCAGGCCGAGCAGCAGGCCTGCGGCCAGGCGCAGGCCACGATGGGGGAACGCAATGCCTTTCACGGTTCGCAGGCTCAGTTGATCATCATGTGGTAGTGCATGCTCCAGATGATCCAGACCGACAACGCGACGACGATGAACAGGATCACCAGGGTGAACACGAAGCTGGCCAGGTTCCAGCCACCTTCGGACTTGCGGTCCATGTGCAGGAAATAGACCAGCTGCACCAGGATCTGCGCCACTGCGAAGCCGACCAGCAGGAACAGCGTGAGCGGCCGCGACAGCACCGGATTCATCACCAGTGCGAACGGCACCACGGTCAGCAGCGCGCACAGCACGAAACCGATCAGGTAGGACTTGGTGGAGCCGTGCGCATTGCCGGCGCGCGAGGTTTCGACGTGGGCCATGTCAGAAGGCTCCGATCAGGTAGACGAAGGTGAAGACGCAGATCCACACGAGGTCCAGGAAGTGCCAGAACAGGCTCAGGCACGACACGCGGGTGATGTTGGTCGGGGTCAGGCCACGGCGGTAGACCTGGTGCATGACCACCGCCATCCAGATCAGGCCGCTGGCCACGTGCAGGCCGTGGGTGGCGACCAGCGCGAAGAACGCCGACAGGTAGGCACTGGTGCTCGGGCCCGCGCCTTCGTGGATCAGGTGCGAGAACTCGTAGATCTCCATGCCGATGAACGAGGCACCGAGCACGAAAGTCACGCCCAGCCAGCGCAGCACCGCCGAGGTGTCGTGGCGATGCATGGCCAGCACGGCCTGGCCGTAGGTGATGCTGGAGACCAGCAGCAGGAAGGTCTCGGCCATCACGAACGGCAACGAGAACAGGTCCTTGCCGGTGGGGCCGCCGGCGTAGGCGGTGCTGAGCACCGCGTACGAGGCGAACAGGGAACCGAACAGCACCAGGTCGGACATGAGGTACACCCACATGCCGAACACCTTCATGCCGCCCTGTTCGTGGCCATGGTCGTGCTCGTGGTGGTCCTCGTGCGCCTGCGTGTCGCTGGCCAGCTCCGGGCGGGTCAACAGGTTCATGCGCGTACCTCCTTCAGCTTGGCAAGGTTGGCCGCTTCGGTGCGCGCCACCTCTTCGGAACTGACGTAGTAATCCACGTCCTCATCGTAGGACCGCACGATCAGGGTCACGATCATCGCGATGAAGCTGGCCGCGGCCATCCACCAGATGTGCCAGACCAGGGCGAAGCACAGCACCAGGATCCAGATGTTGAGGATCAGCGGCACGCCGGTGTTCTTCGGCATGTGGATCGGGGCGTACGTCTTCGGCGGCGGCGGCAGGCCGCGCTTCTTCGCTTCGTGGAAGGCATCCAGCTCATCGGCCTTGGGCACCACGGCGAAGTTGTAGAACGGCGGCGGCGACGGCGTGGCCCATTCCAGCGTGCGTGCGTTCCACGGGTCGCCGGTCAGGTCGAGGTTGCGCTTGCGGTCGCGCACGCTCACGTAGATCTGCACCAGCATCAGGATGATGCCCGCGAACACGAACAGTGCACCGATGAAGGCGGCGATCAGGTACGGCGTCCACGCCGGGTTGTCGTACTGGTTCATGCGGCGGGTCATGCCCATGAAGCCCAGCATGTACAGCGGCATGAAGGCCAGGTAGAAGCCGATCACCCAGCAGGCGAACGACCACTTGCCCAGGCGCTCGTTGAGGGTGAAGCCGAACACCTTCGGGAACCAGTAGGCGAAGCCGGCCAGGTAGCCGAACAGCGCGCCGCCGATGATGGTGTTATGGAAGTGGGCGACCAGGAACAGGCTGTTGTGCAGCAGGAAGTCCGCGCCCGGGATGGCCAGCAGCACGCCGGTCATGCCACCGATGGTGAAGGTGACCAGGAAGGCGATGGTCCACAGCATGGGCACGCTGAACTCGACGCGGCCACCGTACATGGTGAACAGCCAGGTAAAGATCTTCACGCCGGTGGGGATGGCGATGATCATCGTCATGATGCCGAAGAAGGCATTGACGCTGGCACCCGAGCCCATGGTGAAGAAGTGGTGCAGCCAGACGATGAACGACAGGATGCCGATCGCCAGCGTGGCGCCCACCATCGACTTGTAGCCGAACAGCTTCTTGCGCGCGAACGTGGCGGTGACTTCAGAGAAGATGCCGAACGCCGGCAGCACCAGGATGTACACCTCCGGGTGGCCCCAGGCCCACACCAGGTTCACGTACATCATCGGGTTGCCACCCAACGTGTTGGTGTAGAAGTTGAAGTCCAGGTAGCGGTCCAGGGTGAGCGCACCCAGCGCCACGGTCAGGATCGGGAAGGCGGCGATGATGATCACGCTGGTGACCAGCACGGTCCAGGTGAACACCGGCATCTTCATCAGGGTCATGCCCGGCGCACGCATGCGCAGGATGGTGATGAACAGGTTGACGCCGGTCAGCAATGTGCCGATGCCCGAGGCCTGCAACGCCCAGATGTAGTAGTCCACGCCTACGCCCGGACTGAACTCGATGCCCGACAGCGGCGGATAGGCGACCCAGCCGGTCATGGCGAATTCGCCAACGCCCAGCGAGATCATCATCAGCGCAGCGCCAACCACGAAGATCCAGAAGCTGAAGGCGTTGAGGAACGGGAACGCCATGTCGCGTGCGCCGATCTGCAGCGGCACGATGATGTTCATCAGGCCGACCACGAACGGGGTGGCCACGAAGAAGATCATGATCACGCCATGCGCGGTGAAGATCTGGTCGTAGTGCTCCGGTGGCAGGAAGCCATCACTGCCTGGCCCGGCCGCGGCCAACTGCGCGCGCATCATCAGCGCGTCGGCGAAGCCACGCACCAGCATGACCAGCGCCACTACCACGTACATGATGCCGATCTTCTTGTGGTCCACGGTGGTGAACCAGTCGCGCCAGAGCACGCCCCATAGCTTGAAGTACGTCACCGCGCCAAGCAGCGCGAGGCCACCCAGCACCATGGCCGCCAGCGTGACCACGACGATCGGCTCGTGCAGCGGCACGGCCTCCCACGTCAATTTACCCAACATGTTCGTTACTCCTGGGAAACCTGGGCACCACCGGCAGCACCCGCCGGGGACGCAGCAGCGGTGTTCTCACCGACGCCGATGAACTGGTCGATGACCTTCTTGAACAGCAGCGGTTCGACGCTGGAGAAGTGCTGCACCGGCGCGTTCTTCGACGGTGCGGCCAGCGCCTTGAACTGGTTGAAGTCCAGCGCCTGTGGTGCGCTGCGTACCTCGGCCACCCAGCGCTCGAACTCCTCGTTGCTGCTGGCGGTGGCAATGAACTTCATGTTCGAGAAGCCATGCCCGCTGTAGTTGCCGGACATGCCACGGAACTGGCCGGGCTCGTTGGCGATCAGGTGCAGCTGCGTGCGCATGCCGGCCATCGCGTAGATCTGCCCACCCAGCTGCGGGATGAAGAAGGTATTCATCGTCGAGTTGGAGGTGATGTTGAACGCCAGCGGGCGGTTGGCCGGGAAGTTGAGCTGGTTGACCGTGGCGATGCCCAGGTCCGGGTATACGAACACCCATTTCCAGTCGGTGGCGATCACGTCCACGTGCAGCGGCTCACCGGCCACGTCCAGCGGCTTGTACGGGTCCAGTTCGTGGGTCGACTTCCACACGATCACGTCCAGGCCGGCAATGATCAGCAGCGGCACGCCCCAGACCACGATCTCCACCTTGGTGGAGTGCGACCAGTCCGGCGTGTATTTCGCCTTGGTGTTGCCGGCGCGGAAGCGCCAGGCGAATACGAAGGTCAGCACGATGGCCGGTATCACCACGATCAGCATCAGGCCGATGCAGATCAGGATCAGGTCGCGCTGGGCGAGCCCGACCATGCCCTTCGAATCCAGCAGCACCCAGTCACAGCCCGACAGGCCGACGCAGGCCAGGGCGACCAGCGCCAGGCGGATGCGGTTCCAGCAGATATTCATTGGAGGTCAACCCTGTTGAAGAAGCGCGCTTGACCGGCTCGCCTGCGCGCAGCGCCCGGGCGTGGAGCGGCTACACTGTGGGTACGAGGTCGCCTACAAGAGAGCGATCCACTCCAATCAAGCCCATACAAGATACATCATTGTATGGACTTGTGCATCTGCACGTATGGAAAAACTGACCGATGACGCCACCTGCCGCCGGCCGCCGCCTGAAACACCCCAATCGCACCTGGGTTCGCCCCTTCCGCGAGGGCGCTGGCCCGCTGTACCTGCAGATCGCCCAGCAGGTGCGCGAGGCAGTGGATGACGGCGTGCTGCGTCCGGGCGACCGGCTGCCGCCGCAGCGCGACCTGGCCCAGCAGGTGGGCGTGGACCTGACCACGGTCACCCGGGCCTTTGCCGAGCTGCGCCAGGCTGGCCTGCTGGATGCGCAGGGCGCCGGCGGCACCTTCATCGCGCTGTCGGCCGGCAACCGCAGCACCTCGGTGGACCTGAGCATGAACATCCCGCCGCTGCTGGGCAGCGCGCCGTTCGCACAGGGCATGGAGGCCGGTTTCCAGCACGTGGGCCAGCAGCTGGGCCAGGGCGAACTGATGAGCTACCACGTCGGCGCCGGCACCCGCGAGGACCGCGCCGCCGCCGTGCAGTGGCTGTCACCGGTGCTGGGCACGGTGGGTGCCGACCAGGTGGTGATCTGCCCCGGCGCGCAGACCGCACTGTGCGCACTGATCCTGGCCCGCACCCAGCCGGGCGAGCTGATCGCCGCCGAGCAACTGACCTACCCGGGCCTGCTGGCCGCCGCGCGCGTGCTGCAGCGGGGTGTGGTGCCAGTGGCAATGGACGCCGAAGGCATGCTGCCCGACGCGCTGGAAGAGGCCTGCCAGCTACGCCGCCCGCGCCTGCTGTACTTGGTACCGACCATCCAGAACCCGACCACGGCGACGATGTCGGCACAACGCCGGCAGGCCCTGCTGGCGGTCGCGAAACGCCACGATCTGACCGTGATCGAAGACGATCCCTACTGGTTGCTGGCCGGGGACGCCGCACCGCCGCTGGCCGCCCACCGCGACGCCGGCTGCCCGGTGTATTACATCTCCACCCTGTCCAAGTGCCTGGCACCGGGCCTGCGCACCGCCTACCTGGTGGTGCCGGGCGGCGAACCGATGGAACCGGTGCTGGACGCCCTGCGTGCGATCGCGCTGATGCCGACCCAGTCAATGGTGGCGGTGGCGTCGCAGTGGATCCGCAGCGGCCAGGCCCAGGACATGGTGCAGCGCTTCCAGCAGGAGCTGCGCGAGCGCCAGGCGATTGCCGCGCAGTACCTGCCGTCCCGCGCGCGGGCGCACCCGGCCGGCCTGCACGTATGGCTGCCGCTACCGCCGCGGCTGGACCAGTACCGGCTGATCCAGGCCGCACAGGAACAGGGGCTGGGCATCGCCAGTTCGGACGCCTTCAGCGTGGAGGAACCGCCACCGGGCAACGCCATCCGCCTGTCGCTGGGCGGCGCAGTTGACCAGGATGCGCTGGCCGGGGCGCTGGCCAAACTGAACGAGATCCTGTCTGAGGCCCCCGGGGCCCGGCACAACGCCATCGTCTGAACCGGGCGCATGGCGCCGCATCCATACAAGATGATATTTTGTATGCAATGTATGGATGAAGGGACGTGCGTCGATGCGCGCCGAGAGACTGAAGTTCCACCTGGTAATGGCCGGCTGTGGTGGCTTTGTGGTGTTGATGCTGGCTGCGCTGGCCTGGGTCTGCCTGCAGCCGCAGACCGTGGATGTGCAGGCCGCCGAGCGCCACGCCATCGAGCAATGCGTGCAGCGCAGCGAGGATCCGTCGCGTAGCGAGATCCAGCGTCGCGCGCAGGCCGACTCCTGCCGCGAGATGCGCAAGCAGTACGTGCACAAGTTCGGCGGGGACGCGTCCTGATGGGCGCAGCCGCGCCGCGCCGCCGCTGGCTGCTGCCGACGATGATCGCCCTCGCCTGCCTGTTCATGGCCGGCGTGGCGGCTGCGCTGTGGCAGTACTTCGGCTACAGCGCGCAGTCGACGTTCACCGAACAGGCCATCGTCTTCGACGACTCGCAGCTGCGCCTGCCGTCCGATCTGGCCGGCGATACCGGCCGCATCCGCGTGGTGCACTTCTGGGACCCGGCGTGTGCCGTCTGCAACCGCGAAACCGGCGCACACCTGAGCTACCTGATCAGCATGTACCGCCGCGCCGGCATCGACTTCTATGCGATCCGCCGCCCCGGTACCCAGGGCGAACTGCCTGAGCCGCTGCGCAACAAGGTGATCAACCTGCCGACCATCGACGGCATCGAACACATCCCGGCCAGCCCTGCCGTGGCGATCTGGGACCGGCAGGGCCACCTCGCCTATGCCGGCCCGTACAGCATCGGCATGGTCTGCAACTCGGCCAACAGCTTCGTCGAACCACTGCTGGACAGACTGGTGCGCGGCGAAACCGTGCGCCCGAAAGGACTGCTTGCCGTGGGCTGCTACTGCCCCTGGCAGGCCAAGCGCTGAGGACGCGCAATGACACCACTGACGCTGGCCGCTGTGGCCGCCACAAGCAACAACGGCGGTCACCTGTCCGAACCGACCGATGGTTATGGACAGGCTCCCGCCGTTGGAAGCAACGATACGCCCCGACATGCTCCGTACATGCCGCGACCGGATGTCGCAGCCCGCGAATGGGTGCAGGACGTGCTCGCGCACAACGGGCCGATCTACCTGCGCATCGTCAATTCGCTGGAGCGCACGGTGCGTCGCGGTGGGCTTGCACCAGGACAACGCCTGCCCTCGCAGCGTGCGTTGGCGCAGCAGCTCGGCGTCGACCTGACCACGGTAACGCGGGCGTTCGACGAAGCGCGCAAGCGCGGCCTGATCGAGGCGCGCGGGCCACAAGGCAGTTTCATCGCACCACCCAAGGCCGGCTTCGACCAGGTGGTGGACCTGAGCATGAACGTGCCGCCGGTGCCCGATGCCGATGCGCTGGCCGAAACCCTGCGCCGCGGTGCCGCCGCCGTGCTTGCGCGCAGCAACGCGCCGAACCTGATGACCTACCACCTGGGCGGCGGCAATCCCACCGACCGCCACGCGGCAGCGCGCTGGCTGCAACCGATGCTGGGCGCGGTGGAGGATGCCAGCCTGTTGCTGACCGAAGGCGCGCAGGTGGCGCTTGCCGCGATCCTGGTCAGCCAGGGCCGCGACGATGATGCGATCCTCTGCGATGCGCTGGTCTATCCGGGCCTGCTGCAGGCCTCCGCCGCACTGGGCCGGCGGCTGCTGCCGGTGGACAGCGACGAACACGGCATGTGCCCCGATGCGCTGGCCCGGCTGGCACGCGAAAGCGGCGCGCGGTTGGTCTATCTCAACCCCACCTGCCAGAACCCGACCGCGCTGAGCCTGCCGCTGCAGCGGCGCGAAGCGCTGGCGCGTGTTCTGGAGAGGGAAGGCCTGCTGGCGATCGAAGACGATCCTTACTGGCACCTCGCCGAGGATGCACAGACACCGCTGGCGGCGCTGGCACCGCGCCATGTGTTCTACGTGGCGACGCTGTCGAAGGTGATCAGCCCCGGCCTGCGCACTGCGTTCGTGCAGTGCCCAAGCGCTGCGCACGCCGAGGCGATGGCTTCGGCCTTGCGCGCCACCCGGTTGATGGGGCATCCGCTGGTGGCGGCGCTGGCCAGCCAGCTGCTGCTGGATGGTTCGGCGCAATCGCTGCTGGCGCAGGTGCGCAGCGAAGCGCACGAGCGCATGCGCATGGCGCGCTACCTGCTGGCGCCTTCGCTGCTGCTGCGCGCCGAAGGCCTGCATGCCTGGTGCCGGGTACCAGCGCCATGGACTGACGCCACCCTGGTGCGTACCGCACAGCTGCAGGGGCTGGCGATCGCGCCCTCATCGGCGTTCTGCCCGCCGGGGGTGCAGCATCAGAACGGCGTGCGGCTGTCGCTGGGGCTGGCGGCCGATCGCCGGCAGCTGGAAAGTGCGCTGCAACGGATTGACCGGTTGTTGTTGTCGGACGCGTTGCCGGCGATCGAGCGGTAGCCCTGGAATGGGATGTGCCGACCAACGGTCGGCACCCACCCGACCGGTAGTGCCGGCCGCTGGCCGGCGGAAGATTCCTCAGCACGGTTGGAATGTGCCGACCAACGGTCGGCACCCACCCGACCGATAGTGCCGGCCGCTGGCCGGCGGAAGATTCCTCAGCACGGTTGGAATGTGCCAACCAACAGTTGGCACCCACCCGACCGGTAGTGCCGGCCGCTGGCCGGCGGAAGATTCCCCGGTACGGTTGGAATGTGCCAACCAAGGTTGGCACCCACCCGATCGGTAGCGCCGGCCGCTGGCCGGCGGAAGATTCCCCGGCACGGTTGGAATGTGCCAACCAAGGTTGGCACCCACCAAAGCAGGGTCAGGCCAAGGCGGAGAGGGCCTTCACCAGCGCATCCATCTGCTGCGGCCGGGTGAACACCGACGGCGTCACCCGCACGCAGGCGCCGGAGTCCAAGCCGTCGCGATGGGTGGTGAACACGCGATGCTCATCCAACAGGCGCTTCTGCAGCGCGATGTTGTCAGCCACGCTGGTGCGCCCGCTCAGGCGGAAGCTGGCCAATGCACTCGCCAACGCCGGATCCGGCGAAGACAGCACTTCGATGTGCGCCATCTGCCGCGCCGGCAGCGTCCAGCGCTCGCGCAGGTAACGCAGGCGCGCCTGCTTGTTGTCCGCACCGATGCGCTGGTGCAGGGCAATCGCCTCCGGAAGTGCCAGGTAAGCGGCGAAGTTGACCGTGCCGGTGTGTACGCGGCTGCCCACGCGGCCGTCGTCGGTCTCGCCCATGTACGGGTCGAGGTCCGCAACGCGGCCCCTGCGCACGTACATCGCGCCGACACCGACCGGTGCGCCGATCCACTTGTGCAGGTTGATGCCGACGAAATCGGCCTTGAGCTGCGGCACCGCGTAGTCGATCTGGCCGAACCCGTGCGCCGCATCGACGATCACGTCGATACCGCGTGCGCGTGCACGCTCGGCGATCTCGGCCACCGGCAGCACCAGCCCATGGCGATGGCTGACCTGGGTCAGCAGCACCAGCTTCAGGCGTGGCAGCCGCGCGAACGCGGCCTCGTAGGCCTGCAGGATCTGCGCATGGTCGGGCACCACCGGCAGCGCGATGCGCTCGACCTGCACGCCACGGCGCTGCTGCAGCCAACGCATCGCACCGATCATGCTGTCGTAGTCGATGTCGGCGTACAGCACCTGGTCGCCGGGCCGCAGGCGGTTGTAGCCACCGATCAGCGCCAGCATCGCTTCGGTGGCGCCACGGGTCAGTGCGATCTCGTCGGCGCCCACGCCCAGCAGTTCGGCCACCTGCCGCTGCACCGCCATGTACTGCGCCGGGAACTCATGACGGCCGTACCAGGCGTTGCCACGGTTCACCTCGGCGGTGTGGCGCTGGTAGCTGGCCAGCGTCTCGCGGCCCATCGCGCCCCAGTAGCCGTTCTCCAGGTGGTTCACTTCATCGGTGATGTCGAAGTGGCTGGCCACGGCGGCCCAGTAGCCTTCATCGCGGGCCAGCGCGTCCGGCGCTACGGTCGTTGCGGGAATCTGCATGGGCGCAGCGTAACCCGCGGCAGCCATGGCGGGCAGTGAAGACAGCGCAGCTGCAGCCGGCAACAGTGCACCGGCACGCAACAGGACGCGGCGGTTGCGGTCCATCAGAAGCTCAGCCGGTACTGTGCGTACAGGTTGGCACCGTCGGTGTCGTACGGCGCGTTGCGCGAGTAGACCAGGCCGCGACTGGCCTGGAAGGTGGCTTCGTCCGGATAGCGGTCGAACACGTTGTCGGCACCCACGCGCAGGCTGTGATGTTCGTTGATGCGATAGCCGACGGCCAGGTCGAGGAAGCTCATCGCACCAAAGCGCTGGTAGATATCGCCCACCGCATTGCCGCTGGAATCGGTCCAGGCACCGTAGTAGCGCATGCGCGCCATCAGCGACCAGGCACCGATGTCCCAGCTGCCGGTCAGGCTGCCCTTGTGCTCGGGCAGGCGGTCTTCGAACAGCACGCGCTGGGTCTCGTTGGTTGCCACCGAGGTGCTGCCGTTGTCCACGCGGGTGCGGTTGTAGTTGTAGGCCAGGGTCAGCGTCATGCGGCCCGCGCCGAGGTCGCGCAGGTAGTTGCCGACCACGTCCACGCCGGTGGTGGTGGTGTCGAAGTCGTTGGTGAAGTAGTTCACCGAGGTATAGCCCAGCGGATTGGGCGTACCGGCCGGAATGGCGAAACTGGCCGACTGGCTGAAGCGGTCGGTGAGCTTGATCTGGTAGACATCCACCGAGCCGGACAGGCCCAGGTCGGTGCGCCAGGTCAGGCCCAGCGATGCGGTACGCGATTCTTCCGGCTTCAACGGCCTGGCACCGAGCAGCTGCGCCAGCGGATCGTTCGGCGACAGGCGGCCGCTGGTGAAGATCTGCAGCGTGCGCGTATCCAACCCCTGGGTGGTGCTGGTGGTGTTGAGCTGCGCCGGCGTCGGCGCGCGGAAGCCGGTGGACACGGTGCCGCGCAGGGCGACGTCCGGGGTGATCGCGAAGCGCGCCGACAGTTTGCCGTCCAGTGTGCTGCCGAAGCTGGAGAAGTCCTCATAGCGGCTGGCTGCACCGATGCTCCAGCGCTCGCCCAGCGGCACTTCCATGTCCACGTAGGCGGCCTTGCTGCGCTGGCTCCACTGCCCGGCCTGGCTGGCCGAGAAGCCCGGCGCGCCATTGGAGTTGGCCTCCAGGCCCGCGGCCGCGCCCGGACCCACCGCGTACGAGGCCGGATCACCGGCGCGCACCTGGTAGGTTTCCTGGCGGAACTCGCCACCGAAGGCGACGTTGATCGGCTTGGACAGCGCAGCCACGTCCCATTCGTAGTTGAAGTCGGCGTTGGCGTTCTTCTCGGTCTGGGTCAGGCGGCCGAGATCGAAGTCGGTCGGGCTGGCCGGGCCGAGCGAGGCGTTGATCGAGTTCTTCAGGCGATAGTCGATGGCGTTGCGGCCATACGAGGCGCTGACATCCCAGCGCAGCTTCGGCGTGATCTCGCCGCGCAGGCCACCGACCAGCTGCAGGTCGTTCTGCACGTTGCCGTACTGCGGGCTGAAGCCGACCGGATACAGCGAGCGCAGGTTCCAGCCCGGGAAGATGGCGGTGGTGCGGTACGCGCCGGTGGTGGTGTCCGGGTTGCGCCAGTTGAAATCGCTGACGCCATTGCTGTGGCTGTACAGGCCAAAGGCATAGAGCTCCAGCGTATCGCTGGCGTTGGCCTTTACGTTGAAGCCGACGCGGCGGCTTTCCAGTTCCGGCTGGCCCCAGCGCTGCACCGGGTTGGGCACCTCCAGCTCCGGATGCGCGGCCTGGTAGGCGATGGCATCGGGGCGCTGGCGGGTGCGCGAGGTGGCGTCGGAGGTGGACGATTCGGCGAACAGCACCAGGCTGCCATAGTCGCCCAGCGACCAGCCGGTGCGCGCACTGAAATCGCGCGAAGCACCGTCGCCCTGCGCGTACTGCGAGTAGCCGGCGGTGATCTCGCTACCCGGCCCATCCTCCAGGATGATGTTGATGACGCCGGCGATGGCGTCCGAGCCGTACTGCGCCGACGCGCCATCACGCAGCACCTCGATGCGCTTGATCGCGCTGGTTGGAATCTGTGCCAGATCAGCGGCCTGTGCACCACGGTTGCCGAGCAGCGCGCTGCGGTGGAAGCGGCGACCGTTGACCAGCACCAGGGTCTGGTCCGGCGACAGGCCACGCAGCGTCGCCGGACGCACGAACACCTGGCCGTCCGCCATCGGCAGGCGCTGCACCACGAACGACGGCACCAGCTGGGCCAGCACGTCCTTCAGGTCGGTGGATTCGACGGACCTGATGTCTTCCTTGCTGAACACATCCACCGGCGCCAGCGTTTCGAACTGGGTGCGGTTGGACGCGCGGGTACCGGTGACCAGCATCGCGTCGAGCTGGGTGGGCGCGGCGCGGCTGCCGCCGGCGGCATCGACCGCATCGGCCTCCGTTGCGATCGCGCCTCCTGCGCTGGCCATGGAAAGGGCAAGGAGGATGGAACGCGAAAGCTTCGAACGATGCACGGCAGGGCTCCGGGAGGACGCGACAGGGCCAGCACCTGTGCGCACACAACAGGCCTGGACAAGGCGCGCAGTCTCGGCGCGATGTGTGAAGGAGGCATGACGTCAGTACGACAGCTTGATGCGCCAACCAAGGTTGGCCCCTGCCAGGGCTCATCCGTAGATCCACGCCATGCATGGGTGGCAATGCAGACCCACGTCCCATCCCCGCACACAGCGGCTAGCCGTTGGCGTCGTCGCCAAAGCCGAAACGGGCTGGCCGTGCCGTTCGCAGCGGAACGAACATCATGGCAGCGAACACCACCAAGGCGGGGGTGGACATGATCCAGATGCCCCTGTTGCGAATCCCGATCCCCATGAAGTCGACCTGCAGATCGCCGATCCATTGCAGCTGCGTCAGTATCATCACCAGCCCGCCGATAGTCGCGCACGGCAACCCACCGTGACCGGCCCCCAACAACGTCGGTGTCAGAAACCCGCCCAGCAACGCGAAGCCGACACGGTACACCCAGGGATTGCCGCGCCACCGTGGTGCGCCGAACAACATCAGCAGCATCAGCGCCAGGGTCAACAGACTGGGAAGTACCCAGAGGGCAAGCAGCATTTCGATCATCTCGATCATCGTCCGGGCTCCGCTGGCCTGGCATCCCCCGTCGTCGATCGCATCTCCCTGCCCCCCATCACGTCCATGAAGCGCGCATTGTTGCCGGTACGCAGGCAGACGCAAAGCCCCGGCAGCGCAAGAACTGCTAAACGCCGTGCCTGCCGATCCGCTACTGTGCCGGCATTGGATGCGGGGAACGGCAGGATGAGCGCGGCAGGCAAGGCGTTGTGGTACATCGAAACCCATGCGGACCAGCCATTGGCGCTGGCCGACATCGCCGCTGCGGCCGGCCTGTCGCCGTTTCATCTGTCACGCCTGTTCCAGGCCCGCACCGGCACCTCGGTGGTGCGCTACCTGCGCGGGCGCCGCCTGACCGCTGCCGCGCAGCGGTTGGCCAACGGCGCGGGCGACATCCTGCAGGTGGCGCTGGGGGCCGGCTACACCACCCATGCTGCCTTTACCCGTGCCTTCAGCGAACAGTTCGGGCAGACACCGGAACGGGTACGCGAACAGGGCACCGATGGGCTGACGCTGGTGCAGGCGATCCGCCTGCACGAGGCCCCGTCAGCCTGCATTGAAGCCCCCCGGCTGCTCGATACGCCCGCGTTCCAGGTGGCAGGCGTCGGCATGCGGCATACCCGCGACAGCAGCGGCGCGATTCCGGGCCAATGGGCCCAGCTCAACCGCGAGTGGCCGACGCCGGCACCGGTCAGCTTCGGCGTGTGCTGCAACAGTGATGACGATGGTGGCTTCGACTACATTGCGGCACTACCGGCAAGCGCGGTGCCGAGCGTGCCTGCGCACTGGCGACGCGTGGACATCCCGGCGCGCCGCTACCTGGTGGCTTGGCACGGCGGACACATCTCGGCCATCCGCTCTACCTGGTTCTGGTTGCTGGATCACTACCTGCCCGGCTCCGGCCTCAGCCTGGCCGATGCACCCGATCTGGAACGCTACGACCTGCGTTTCGATGAGCACAGCGGCAACGGCGGCGTGGAGATCTGGCTGCCGGTGGAAGAACGTCCCCACTGACAAGGAGTTGAAGATGCGCATGACCGCTGCTGTGCTGGGAGGAATGCTGCTGGCGTTCGCGAGCGTCGGCGCCGCCCGCGAAAGCGGCGTCGCCGGCGAGCGCCACGGCACGACGACGCTGGCCAGCGCCGCCGTGCGCGACGCAGGGCACCGCGACGCGCTGCGCTACACGGTCTGGTATCCGGCACAGGCCGGCAGCCGCGAAAACGCGCTGACCATCGGTCCACCCGACGCGCCGCTGTTCGACGCCGGCCAGTCGGCCAAGGATGCGCCGGTCGCGGGTGATCGCCTGCCGACCCTGCTGCTCTCGCATGGCAACGGCGGCAGCGCGCGCATGATGGGTTGGCTGGGCACGGCGCTGGCGCGGGCCGGGTATCTGGTGATTGCGGTGGATCATCCAGGCAACAACGGCGTTGACACCATGACCCTGCCCGGCAGCCTTCTGACCTGGTTGCGCGCCGATGACCTGCGTGCCGCACTGGCGGCCGTGCAAGCTGATCCGGTGCTGGGCCCGCATGTCGATCCTGAGCGCCTGGGGGTCGCCGGCTTCTCGGCCGGTGGCTACACCGCGCTGCTGGCAGCCGGTGCGCGACCGGACCTGCAGCGATTGCGGGACTTCTGCACCGCACATCCGGATGACGGCGTCTGCCGGCCCCAACAGGAGGCGGCAACGCACACGATGGAGGCGCGCGTTGCCGCTGCGGCGTCGCCCGAACTGTCGCCATGGATGTCCCACGCCAACGACGCACGCGCCATTCCCGGCGTGCGCGCGGTGTTCCTGCTGGCGCCGGCAATCGTGCAGGCCTTTGCGCCCGAGCAGCTCTCCTCGCTGAAACAGCCGGTGTCGATCGTGCTGGGCCAGGCGGACACGGTCGCGCCACCACAGACCAATGGCGAGGCTGCGCGTGCGGTGATTGCGGGCGCTGCACTGCAGGTGCTGCCCGGTGTCGGCCATTACGATTTCCTCGCCGCATGCACCCCGGCCGGACAACAGCGGCTGCAGGACCTGTGCAGCACATCGGTGCCGAAGGCGCAGACCCACGCGCAGGCAGCGGACGCGGCAATACGGTTCTTCAACCATTCGCTGCGCTAGTGGCCGCCGGGCATCGCCCGGCGCTACAGTGGGCGCGTCCACGGAGAATCGATCATGCGCCTGCTGCACCTCACTCTGCCGGTATCCGACGTCGCTTCCGTGGCCACATATTTCCACGATGTGCTGCAGCAGCGCGTGGTCGGCAACCATGTGCACGTCGGCTGGAGCACCCTCGAACTTCAGCCTGCGGCGGGACGTCCGGTGGGTGGCGTGCATCTGGCCTTCAACGTGCCGGACAACCGCTTCAGCGAGGCAATGACGTGGTTGCGTGAGCGCACGCCGCTGCAGCGCAATCCGGCGGGGCTGGACTACTTCGCGCTGGAGAGCAGCTGGCAGTCGCAGTCGGTGTACTTCACCGGCCCGGACGGCCTGATCCTTGAACTGATCGGCCGCCGCCGCCTGCCGGCCAGCGCTCGCGAAGGCGTGTTCCATGGCAGCGAGCTGACCTGCCTGAGCGAAGTCGGCCTGCCCAGCCGCGATGTCGAGGCCGTACGCGAACTGTCCAACCAACGTTTCGGCCTGCAGCCGATCAGCCCGGCTTCGCCGCAGTTCGCACCGATGGGCGACGACGAGGGCCTGTTGATCGTGGTCGCGGCCGATCGACGGTGGTTTCCCGAGCAGAAGGACCTGCCCAATGCGCAGGGGCTGTTGCTGCAGGTCGGCGACGTGGCTGGCCCCGGTGTCGTGGAGGACGTTGTGCTCGGCTGGCGGGTACAGGCAGCCTGAACTACCAGCTGCCCGACGCACCACCTCCGCCGCTGCGGCCGCCGCCTCCGGACCAGCTGCTGGAGCTGCTCGCAGACGAACTTGATGACGGGGAGCTGGACGCACCGCGGTGGCCGACGGATGATCTGCGGCTGCCGCGTGCCTTCTCACCGGGCAGCATGGTGAAAATCCAGGCGAAGTACAGCACGAGCGTGCCGGCACTCCACCCGATCGTCGCGGCAAGGCGTGCCACCGGGTCGGCGCGATCAATGGCCAGCAGTGCGAAGAGCACGTAGCCAGCGGTCAGCAGCAAGAGCACTGCGAACCTCACCCCGAAGCTGCGGCGGTCCTTGTGCCAGCGCGCGCGGCACGCCTGCACGAGGAAGAACAGCAGCATGGCTACGATGCCTGCCGCCAGGTCCAGCAACGTGTGCAGGGCCAGACTGGGCGGCAACTGGCCACGCAGCATCATCATCACCAAGAACCCCGAACTGACCCCGAGCATGCCGAGCAGCACCACGCGCACACCTCGGCTGCGGCGCCAGCACCAGCCAAGCAGGCTCGCCACCGGTACGCACAACGCCAATACGAGGCAGACCGCTGCCAATGCCTGGCGTGGCGCCCACATAGCCGCCGACAGCAGACCCGCGGCTACCACAGCCGTCACCAGCAGCGGGCGACCCCAGGCCGGCAATCGCTTCGGGCGCGCCTGCGGCGTGGTGACCTCGCGTGGCGCTCCACGCTGGCGCTCGCGGTGCCTGCGTACGAGGTCGTCCGGCATCCTGGCCGCGGGCGCCGAGGGCGGTGAGCGCCACAGACCCGCAAGGAAGCCGGCCAGCAGCGTCATTGCAACCACGGAATCCGCGCTGCGCCAATCGGCCGGCAACACGTTGCGCATCGATGGCGCTTCCCAGGCCGGCAGGTCCTCGCCATCGATCAGCGCGACCACGACCTTCGTTCCATCCAGCAGGCCCTGGTCAAGGTCGCCATCGCGGAAACGCGGCACGATCGCCTTGTCGATGATGCGGGCGGCATAGGCATCTGGAATCGCGCCCTCCAGACCGTAACCGGTCTGGATGCGTACACGGCGGTCCTGCACGGCCACGAGCAGCAGCACGCCATCGTCAACGCCTTCCCGGCCCAGCTGCCACTGGTCGAACACCCGCTGTGCGTAGGCCTCGATGCCCTCGTCGCCAGCATGGTCGACCACCAGCACCTGCAGCTGCGCGCCGGTGCGCGCCTGCAACTTGAAGGCCTGCGTGCGCAGTATGTCGCGGGTATCCGCCGAAAGTGCGTTGGCGGCGTCCACCACCGGGTCATCCAGCGCAGGGACCGCAGCACCGGCCATCACCCTCATCGGCAACAGGCACAACAGCATCAACAGCCATGCCGTGACCCGGGTGCACGTCGTCCTGCGCAGCATCTTCACGTGCCCTGCCCTGCCTCGATCCGCGCATGCAGCGCCTGCAGCTGCGCGACCGCCTGGTTGAACACCTGCAGATCGGCATCAACCAGCGCCGGCCAGTCGGGCGCGTGCCCCAGCAACTGCGCCACCTGCTCGGTCGGCGCACGATCAAAGCCTTCACCCAGCACCGCGAGATAGCGTTCACGGAACCCTGCCGGGTCGCGTTGATCCTGCACGAACAGCTGCACGGCCAGCAGCCCTGCATAGAGGTAGTTCACCAGATAGTTGGGGTCGTCATACATCAGGCGCTTGCCGATCCAGCCGTTGCACAGCTGCGGATAGCGCTCCGGGTCCTGACCGAAGCGCTCCAGCACCCGGCCGGTCAACGCGTCCAGGTCATCGGCGGTACCCAGCGTGTTGTCCGCCACGCCCTCGTAGATCGACTGCTCCAGCTGCGCCTCTTCGGAAGACGTGAACAGCTGCAGCACCATATCGTCCAGCAGTGACTTCAGGTAATAGGCCTTGGCCCGCGGGTCCTCTGCCTGCTGGTACAGCTGGTCGCGGAAGCGCAGTTCGTTGTAGATGGCAAAGGCCTCGGTCAGCCACTGGCTGCCATTGCGCTGCAGCGGCGAGGCATGGCCGCGCTGCATCCACTCACCGTGCATGGCATGACCGGCTTCATGGGCGATCTCGACATCGCTTTCCAGATCACCACGGCGCACGCCAACGAACAGCATTGCCGGCACGCCGGGAGCGCTTACCGAGAACGCGTCCTGGCTGCGGTCACCACGTTCGGTGGCCAGATCCATGCGCCGGTTGGCCGGATCGAGCAGCGCACGCAGCTCACTGACGTATGCCGGCCCCAGGTGCTGCATGGCATCGGCGGCATTGTCGCGCAGCTGCGCCAGCGTCAGTACCGGCGGCATATAGCCGGCATCGGGCAACGTGGTATCCCAGAGCTGCGGCGCATCGATGCCTGAACGCGCGGCGTGGCGCAGCAGCATGTCCTGGTAGGCGCGACGGTCCCGTGCATGGCGTTCGATCGCCTGCAGCGTAGCATCCACCGCCGATGCATCCAGGCCCATGCGCTGGTAGCCCCGCGCCGGTGCAGAACCATCGCCCTGCAGGCGCGCGGCGGCATCGTTCACCTGCACCAGGCCCAGAAGCACCGAGGCCATCGGCTCGCGGCGCGAGTGCAGGCCCTGCCAGTAACCCTTCCAGCCCGCTTCCCGCAACGCGCGGTCCCGCTGCTGGGCCAGTGCCTGCTTGTCGTGCCCGGTGTCCCAGTGCCGACCATCACGCTCGATCTGCGGGTACTCGGCACTGCGCAGGATCTGCCCACGCAGCCGTGCGAAACTGTCCAGCGCCGGATCGGCCAGGGCCTCCACGGCCTCATCCAGTGCGGTACTGGCCGGTGCTGCGGCGTCCTTCAGCGCACGCGCGCGCAGGAAGGCAAACGGTGCCGCCCACGCCGCGTCTGCGGGCGCTTCGCGCAGCGCCGCGCGGCCGGTGTGGGCGATGCGGCTGCACAGCCCCATCACCTGGTCCAGCGCCTGCGTCGGGCGATGGTCACGGGCGTTGCGTGCAGCCTGCAGATGCAGATAGCTGTGATGGCGCAGGCACTGCGCCTGCAGCGCCTCGGCCTGATGGAAGCGTTGCGCAGGTGCAAGCGCGGAAGCCTGCTGCAGGGCCTCGACACGCTTGTCCAGCTCGCCGCGCGCGGCCTGTTCGGCTGCCGCACTGGCGAAGTAGGCGCTATCGTCGGCCGGCAGCGACTGCGCCTGGACGCCGGTGAAGGGTGCCATCGCCAGCATGACAGTCATGGTGGCGGTGATGGTGCACATCCTGCGAGCCTGCATCGGCGTCTCCCTGCCTGGATCAGGCTCCGAGCCTAGCAGCCCCCGCCCGGCCGCGCCTGTGCCGGGACAGGCATCAGATCGACTCATCCTCGCGCTTGACCAGCGTCCAGCAGGGCGACTGCGCGAATGTGTAGGTCTGCTGGTCGCTGCTGTCCGGCGTGCGGATCTGTACCTGTCGTTGCCCATCGGCCAGCGTGCTGACCTGCATCTCGCGGCCCTGCCCGGCCAACGCGGCGGGATCGGGCATCACCGGCCACTCGACATCGGCCAGCGCCAGGCGGCTTTCCACCTTGCGCGGTTCCGGCTCGGCCTCGGCATCGATGTAGCTGTCCAGCAGCGGATCGGCGGTGGCCTTTTCCTGCAGCGCGATCTCGTTGCCGAAGTGCTTCAGGAACGCATCGAACTGCGAGTAGGGGCATTCACCGCTGGCAGGCACCGGTGCGGGCTGGACCGCTGCCGCCGTGGACGACGGCGCGGGATGTGCAGGCGCCACTTCCGTGGGCGTCACCTGGGGCTCGGGCGTGCAGGCAACCAGGGCCACGCCACAGGCAAGCATCAGCACGGCAGCGGAACGGTTTCGACGCATGGGCTCATCCTGAATCCGGTTGGGTCGTCCCATGCTACCGCGCGCCCTACAATTCCGGCACTCCGCCTGTCCGAGACTCTCCATGCGTCGCCTCCTGCTCATGATCTGCCTGCTGTTGCCCGCCCTGTGGCCAGCGCTGGCGATGGCCGTCGATGTCCACGAAGGCGATCTGCTGTTCGTCACCGCCGGCCGCAGCGGCCTCAGTGCGGCCATCGACGATGCCACCGGCAAGCAGGGCGCGCCCAGCTTCGATCACGTCGCCCTGGTCGCTTCCACGCCGAAGGGCTGGGAGGTATTGCATGCGGACGAGAAAGGATCGCGCCGGCAATCGCTGGTCGAGTTCCGCCAGGACGCCCGGGCCAAGCAGCGGCAGATCGTGGTCTATCGCCTGCGGGCACCGCAGCAGGCGGCGATCAAGGATGCGGTCGCCACCGCGCGCATGATGCTGGGCAAGCCGTACAACACGTCGTATGTGTTGAACGAGGACAGCTACTACTGTTCCGACTTCATCGAGCGTGCGTTCCGTGCGCACCATGTGTTCGCGCTGCAGCCGATGAACTTCCGCAATCCGCAGACCGGGCAGATCGCCCAGCACTGGGTCGATCTGTACCGCGGCATGGGCATGGAGGTGCCGCAGGATCAGCCCGGCACCAATCCCAATGACATGTCGGCCGCACCGGCGCTGCAACGCATCGGCGTGCTGGAATAAGCGAAGCCCCGCGCGCGGCGGGGCTTCGGGGGTTGCCCAGGGTGGGTACCGACGTCACTCTTCCTCGTCCTGCCCACCTTGCTGCTGATTGCGCTGGTTGCGCTGCTGCTGTTCCTGCTGTTGTTGCTGCTGCTGGTCGCGGCCACGGCCCTGCTGCTGATCCTGCTGGTTCTGCTGGCCCTGCTGGCCCTGCTGGCCCTGCTGCTTCTGGTTCGGGTTCTGGTTCTGCTGTGCCATGTCCGATCTCCAAAGCCACGCGCGGAATGCGGTGGACGGGGCCATCGTCTGCAGCGAAGAGTTAATCGCGCGTTGGCGGACGGCTACACCTGTGTGTACGCGCGTGAATGAACGCGCGAAAGCCCTTGCGGCACAAGCCGCTGAAGGATTCATGCGGGTTCCGCATGTCCTCATGCCATCCCCAGCGTTGCTCGTATTCATGGCGCTCGCAGCCGGAAACACGCGCTGAACGAGGCTGGTTTCCCGGCGCATGCAGGGAAGCCAGCTCTGCATTCATGGCATCACCGGTGGCACATACGCCAGGGTCATGCCCAGCAGCCACAGCAGGCCCAGCACCAGCGGGATGTGCACCAGCAGCTGGATGAAGGTGAAGCCCACGATGTCGCGCGCCTTCAGGCCCAGCACGCCCAGCAGCGGCAGCATCCAGAACGGGTTGATCAGGTTGGGCAGGGCTTCGGCCGCGTTGTAGACCTGCACCGCCCAGCCCAGGTGCGCCTTCAGTTCGTTGGCGGCCTGCATCACGTACGGCGCCTCGATGATCCACTTGCCGCCACCGGACGGCACGAAGAAGCCCAGCACGGCCGAATAGACGCCCATCACCAGCGCGAACGAATCGGTGCTGGCCACGTGCACGAACAGGCTCGACAGCCGGTGCGCCAGGGTCTGCCCGTCACCGCCAGCGGCGTGGGTGAGGATCATCGCGATGCCGCCGTACAGCGGGAACTGGATCAGCACGCCGGTGGTACTCGGCACCGCCTTGGCCACCGCGTTGAGGAAGCTGCGCGGGCGCCAGTGCAGCAGCAGGCCCAACGAGATGAACAGGAAGTTGTAGGTATTGAGGTTGGCGATGGCGGTGATCACCGGCTTGTTGGCGAACTCGTTGAACAGCCAGCCGAACGCCAGCAGCGAGAGCAGCACGGTCAGCAGCGGGCTGTATTCCAGCCATTCGCCCGGGCGCGTGCGTCGCTGCAGCGGTTGCGGCTCGGCCTGTGCAGCACCGGGGAACTCCTCGGCGGTACGCGCACTACCCGCCGCGGGTGCCGTCAGCCAGGCGATCAGCAGCGAGACCAGGATCAGCACCGAGGTCAGCGCGATCGACTGCCACAGGAAGATGGTTTCGGTGAACGGCAGCACGCCGGTGATCTCCACCAGCCCCGGCGGCATGCTGGCCGGGTTGGCCTGCAGCTGTGCGGCCGAGGAACTGAGCCCCATTGCCCACACCGCACCCAGGCCGAGGTACGCCGAAGCACCGGCGGCGCGGTAGTCCATGCGCAGTTCGGTACGACGGGCCAGCGCACGCACCAGCAGGCCACCGAACACCAGCGAGAACCCCCAGCTGAGCAGCGAGGCGAGCATGCTGACCAGGCCCACGTACACCACCGCACCGCGGCCGGTACGCGGCACCCGGGCGAGGAAATCGATGAAGCGTGCGACCATCGGCGCCGTCGCCACGGCGTAGCCACCGATGACCACGAAGGCCATCTGCATGGTGAAGGGAATCAGGCTCCAGAAGCCGTCACCGAAGGCGCTCGCGGTGGCCTGCGGGGTCGAGCCGAAGCCCATCGCGGCCAGCGCGACGATGACCACGCCCAGCACCGCGAACACATACGCGTCGGGGAACCACTTTTCCGCCCAGGCGGCCGAACGCAGCGCTGCGCGCGCCATCCAGCCGTCCTGTACTGCTGCCGTAGAGGCCATCGCCTACCCTCCCAGGTTCGATGGATCGATTCTGGGCGGTGGGGTGCGGGCTGTCAGCCACCTATTGGTCGTAGGCGGCACAGAACGGTAGTGCCGGCCGCTGGCCGGCAACCTCGGGATCGCGCACGGGTGCAGCCGGCCAGCGGCCGGCTCTACCAGATCCAGGCATCATCGCAGGTGGTGGAAGGCGGTGGTGCCGGCCGCTGGCCGGCAACCTCGGGATCGCGCACGGGTGCAGCCGGCCAGCGGCCGGCTCTACCAGATCCAAGCATCATCGCAGGTGGTGGAAGGCGGTAGTGCCGGCCGCTGGCCGGCCACTTCGGGATCGCGCACGGGTGCAGCCGGCCAGCGGCCGGCTCTACCAGATCCAAGCATCATCGCAGGTGGTGGAAGGCGGTAGTGCCGGCCGCTGGCCGGCAACCTCGGGATCGCGCACGGGTGCAGCCGGCCAGCGGCCGGCTCTACCAGGCCTTGGGATCAACGCAGCGCCAGGTCCGCGGCGATGCCGGCAAACAGCGCGGCACCCACCCAGTTGTTGTGCAGGAACGCCTTGAAGCACGGGCCGCGTTCGCGGTTGCGGCAGATCCAGAACTCGTACACCACCAGCGCGGTGGCCACGGCCACGCCGGCCAGGTAGTACCCGCCCAGCCCGCCGCGCACGCCGACCAGCGCCATCGTGGCCAGGAACAGTGCGTACAGCACGCCCTGGATGACCAGGTCGAGATCACCGAACAGGATCGCGGTGGAGTGCGAGCCCATCTTCAGGTCGTCCTCGCGGTCGACCATGGCGTACCAGGTGTCGTAGGCGGTGGACCACAGGATGTTGCCGGCATACAGCAGCCAACCCAGCATCGGCACCTCGCCCTGCACGGCGGCGAACGCCATCGGGATGCCCCAGCCGAACGACATGCCCAGGTAGACCTGCGGCAGATGGGTGTAGCGCTTCAGGTACGGATAGCTGGCAGCCAGGAACACGCCGATGAAGCTCAGGCCGATGGTCAGCCTGTTCAGGGTCAGCACCAGGCCGAACGCCACCAGCATCAGTACGGCGAACAGCGCCAGCGCGGCGCGGCCGCTGATCGCACCGGTGGCCAGCGGCCGCGCCTTGGTGCGCTCCACATGCGGGTCGAGCCAGCGGTCGGCGTAGTCGTTGATGACGCAACCGGCCGAGCGGGTCAGCCACACGCCGGCGGTGAACACGAACAGCGTCCACAGCGGCGGCAGGCCGCCCGCGGCCAGCCACAACGCCCACCAGGTGGGCCACAGCAGCAGCAGCGTGCCGATCGGGCGATCAGCGCGCATCAGACTCCAGTAATGCCGCCAACGCGGCGTCGCCGGCGACTGCGGCGAAGTGAGGGGGGTATCAGCCATGGCGATAGGATACTCCTGCCCCTCTGGCAGGGCTTTGCCCGTGGGGGGAGATTTGTTCGGCGAAACTGGATAGAATGCCGGTCCCGCACCGCTTCATGGCGTTGCGATGCCCGCCCCGGCACCGGCCGACGGCGCGGCGGTTCTACAACGCGCCCGTAGCTCAGCCGGATAGAGTAGTGGCTTCCGAAGCCATTGGTCGGGGGTTCGAATCCCTCCGGGCGCGCCATTTTTCCTTCATTGCCTGTACGCAGCGTCCCAACTGGGCGATGCTGCGATGTCGCGAGGAATCCGGCTCGCCTGCGGCGGAAGCTAGGGCGATGGTGGCCATGCATCCGGCACGCCGCCAGGAATGTCAGGGAATGAACGTTGCCGAGCGATGCTCGCAACCGGCTGCATCCCGTACCACCATGGAGTACTCCTCACCCGCGCTGGATTGCCCGGGCAGGAACAGGCCATCACCGTCGAAAAAAACGCTCTGCTGTTCACCCTGTCCGATCGACAGCCCGATCGCTCCCGGCGTGATTTCCTCAAGGATCACGTTGTGAGGCCGCCAAGCATCCTCGCCTGTGCGCCTCATCTCTGCGCGAGCGGTCCTTGAGTTCAACCTGCGTCTCTCATCCACCCACAGCTGAAGCGGCTGATCAGCATTGTGGGTGATCTGGAAGCGCCCGTAGGTCAGTCCGTCGACTCTCTCGGTGCCGACGTAGGTGAGATGGGCCGGCGGACACTTCGTGGTGCGGTTCGGATGCGCCGCACAGGATGTCAGTGCAACCACGAGGCAAAAGGCAGTCAGGCGCTTCATGGGTTCGAGGCCTGATGTGGGTTGTTGTCGCGGCGGCAAGCGGCAGTGAGGGCAACCAGCACTGCGCCCCAGAGCGGCGTGAGCAGCACGACGCTCATCACCGTCAGCGAAACCGGTACCTGCCAGAGCAGCGATGGGCTGAATCCGCTGAATCTATAGGCTTCCAGTACAAGCACCACGACCTGGGCCAGAAGGCCCGCGAGCAGCCCCAAGCCAGCCCCCTTGGCAAGCCGCCTGATCGTCAGGCGGTCAGCGGCAGGAACCCGTACGCCAATTCCCAGCAACAGAAGGCTGACGGCATACAGCCAGAAGAAGACTTGATGTGAGTCGAAGGCGTAAAGCGCCCTGCCCACAAAGTGCAGGAACAGCCAGAGTGCTCCACACGACACCGCGTAGGCCAGCCCGTACCGAAGAATCTGCCTGGCTTTCATCTTGTACCTCTCCGAGGGCGTGCAGACCGATCGCGTTCTTTTGTGGAGGAGTGCGGGAGCTCATGCACCTTGCCTCCCGCTTGGCGCCCTACTCGCGCAACGCATCGCGCAGCGCTCGAGAGTACCTGCCTGCCTCCAGCGTTCGCAGCTGGGCCAGTGGAATCCGATACCTCCTGAACAGTGCGGCCAGTTCTCTTGCAAGCCCCTGGAGCGGAGCGCGTCGAACAATATTGATGAGACCTTTTCCAAGGTATCCAAATTCATCTTCATACTAGACGCCGAATTCGAGTTTCTTAAGGCCAGGCTGGCACTGAGAAGAAGATTGCGACTGCCGGCCCACAGCGGGCATCTGCGCCCCCCCCCAACAGTGGAGGTCATACGGAGAATATCTGAAAATCACTATCTGCATATTTCCCGCGCCCTGCCGAGAACTGCCGCACTTGCCCGTCCGACTTCGAGCTTCCGTATCAATCCAGCACATTCAGGCCGATCCCCAGTTTTCGCTCCATAGATCACGGGCTCACCCTTCCTATCTACTCCGTCCAAATAGAGCACTGCGCAATCACCAGCGATCGTACCAATGCGCACCGCACGAACCTTCTCGATACTGGCGTCTGGACCGGCTGCACCCTCGCACATCCCACCGTAATACGCACTACTCAGTTCCGCGTAGATGGGTTTCAGCTGCAGCTCCCCTAAGCGGTCATTCTCGCATGCGCTCAGGGCGAGCACACAGACGGACGCGACAGACAAAGCGCGCAGGAAGAAGCCTTTGGCATCGAGAGAACTCCTGAGCAACCCCGATTTCCTTTGACTGTTTTCCATTACCTCCCCAGAACGATCTGCTCGAACGCATTGGTCGCGCTGCGCCGATCTCCCTTGCGGTTGCCGAGCGCGCCATTGGTCGCACACCTGGCGTCATCCGCCAGGCAGTAGGCGGAGCTCGGCGCTTCAGCGCACTATAGCGCCGCCGAGCATCGACCGAATACGTTGGCGGGCTTCTCCCGAAGGCTCACGGTAACCACCCGTTGCTTCCGCTCACCGCAGCCCCCCATCACCCCATACATGATGAGAAGTCCCTTGTCGTTGACGTAGCCGATGAACTTGCCCCTACTTTCATCCGAAGCGGCCCTGACGAAGTAGACGCTCTCCCCGGGCGCTGGCTTCAGGTCACTCAACGGCATTGGACCGATCTTCCCTTTAACCTCTGATGCCGATACCACGGCCAGCGAATGCTTCAACATCCACTCCGCAATGGCTGCTTCACTATCAGGATCAAGCGTGGAAATGCGGTCAAGCGGCAGAGTCGTTGAATTGCCAGGGAAAATCGCATCGGACGAAACATCTACCCAGTCCGACTTCCATTCCGTATGTTGAAACTGGTGAATGCTGCAGCCCCCTAGCATTGGCAAGAGCAGCACCGCTGCACGCAAGATACCAGCCTTCGGCATAGACATGAAAGCCCCAGAAAGGGCCGGCCAAATGCTAATTATCATCTGCAACCCGTTCTGCAAAATGATCTATGATTTGTACCTCGTGCCCAAGATGGCATGTCATTTCTTGACTTCCCTATCATGGGCTGGCGCTTGGCGTGTCGCTACTCTGCCCCGGGTTTGCGGCAGCGTGCGTAGTCGAAACACCCGGCCTGCGCGCATAACTGTAATCGGGATCCCGGCAAGCGCGCACGATTGGACTTCGTGCGTGCCTGATCACGCCCGGGAACCAGCACAGCACCAGCACTACCAGACAGATCGTTCCCAGCCGTACCCATTCACCCGCGACACTGGCCCCGATCAGCGGCAATGCCGCCACCAGGATGACGACCTGTGTGTACAGAAGATAGAGCGTGTACGTGCCCAACCGCGGGTCTGAACGAAGCTCGACGCGACACCTCCGGCAGGACATCTTTGCTTGACGCCTTCCAGCAAATCGCAGGGGAAAGCGCTGCCCGCTGGCGCCACAAAGTGGACAGATGAAGGTCATCAGGCGCATCGGTAAAACCTCTTTTCAGAAGTTTCCATCAGCAGGTTCCATCTGCTGCGTCGACCATACGCACCACATCATCAAACCTCGGGTCCTGGCACATCATTTCCAGTGGTGTCCGATCAAGCTCATTCCGTGCGTGTGGGTCTGCACCACACCATAGGAGATAGGCCGCAGCCGCGACGCTGCCATGTGCCACCGCGCTTGCCAGCGGCGTCAGATCAAGATCACCACGCACATCGATGGTGGTCACGAAGGGCATCAATGCGCTGAGGAGGGCCACATCGTTGTAATAGGCCACCACATGCAGGGGCGTGTCCTCATAGGCCCCTTGGGTCTCCGGACAAGTCAGCACCGTATCGCCGAAGTCAGTGCCGACACCGAGCCGGGAAAGCAGTTCGCTGAGTACAGGATCCATGATGTTCATCGGGCTGCACGCACGGTAGAGCCCATTGCGTTGGCCCGATGGTGGTCCGTCCTGTAATCCATCTCTCCGTCAGCTCCGTGTCGACCTAGATGCCCCGCAGCCCGCACCCACTCAAGCCAGGCGGAGCGTGCGTCGTGGAGCGATACCCTCAACAGATCACTCCGCACCCACGATGGATTCGCGTGGAAATGAAAATTCCGTCCCCATCCGGCGTATCCGTCTGCTGTTGCCCCCGGTGATCGATAGCTCGATCGCCCCGGGAAGCTCTGCTCAGGAATCATGATTTGACAGGAATCAACCGGCCTTCCCAAGTGCCCTCTACTAGAAGTGCAATCTCTGCGCCGACAGAGGCCTCAATGAAGACCAAGGTGTCACCATCGACAATTTCCCGGGCAGCCACTGGGTCTAGACCAAGGAGGAAGCAACACCGCTGGAATTCAAAGGAATCATCCTTTCGATTGAAGACCTTAAGATCGAGCACGACATTCTGGCTAGAGAAACCATCAATGCTCGCCTTCCTGACTCGACCAAAGACCAAATCATAGGATCCCTGCACAGAGTCATCGAACAGAGAAACAGTCACTCCGGACACCGGATCAAGACGAATTCCAGCTAACTGGAGATCATGAATATCAATACTCACAAGTTCCTTCTCTTTGGCCAATGCTACAAGCTGGCTCAACAGCTGCAATCTCTGCCCCGCCCGCAAGCACACCAACAGAACGCTCGCAAATGAAATTCCCACTTCCCTATTCCCACCTCAGACCCACTCACTTAAGAATCTTCAAAGCGCTCCTGAGCACCCTCCGAAGACCTTGGCAGGCCTCTTATTCAGGCTCACAGCAACCACTTCGATGCACTTGCTCCCCACAACGTCCCATTACCCCGTACAAGATGAGAATTCCATTGTCATTCCCATCTATTGACATACGACCGGTAGCCGAAAGCCCACGCCCATCCTCTGCGCACCATGTGAGCCTGGGGACTTAGTGCGTAGCTGGACGTTGTTAGCCCTCAATCGGCAAGTGACCTCTCTCTCCCTATCGTTTACTACCGCATCGTTGAGCTGCTATGCGGGCCGCTTGCTCAAGTTCAGAGTCCGCGCCTCTCACCCCCTTCAACGCGGCACTCTTGAGCCATGCGTATGCCTCACTTGATGACGCGCAGTCCTTCTTGTCCTTCAACATGAAGAACACGTTGTACTGTGCAATCGGGTGCCCCAGTGCTGCGGCATAGACAAGCCACATGTGGGAGCTGCCAGCCGTGCCTCTGCCCTCGAAGTGGCGTGAGATTCGAAACGCTGCCTCAGCGTCGCCCGCGTCTGCGCGGCCAGTCAACGCAAGTAGCTGCTTATCATCAAGCTCAGCGCCACTATCCGTCGCGATCGAGCCGTCAAGCTCAACCACCGGCCTTTCCGGCTGAGGGGGCACCTGTGCATTTACATACCCTGCACCCACCAGATACAGGAGAAGACCAGTCTTCTTGAACATGCTCATTTGACCCCACCCTCCTTCATGAAATTCACCCACTCTCCAGGATTGCTTTTATCTTTCTTCCCTTCAGGTGTTTTTCCATAGTTTCCTTGATCCGGATACAAAGGATCGTTCTTTGCCCAGGTGTACTCGGTAGGCGCCTGAATCGTCATATTCAGCGCCTTAGATAGCTGCTGAGCTGGGATCGGCCCACCATTTACCGACTTACCTGTTCGACAGGAATAGAGCCTGATATACAGATACTTTGAAAGATCTGCATCGCGTCGAATTGACTGCGCCAGCGATTCAACAGACATGCTTCTACCATCCGGCCCTATGAAGTTATTTCCGTTGTGGTGAATGCTAATGGTAAGCATATTCGGGGGCGACGGAATCATTTTATTGCCCAGATAAGAATCAGGATTGTCGTGGGGTGGAATATAGTTTAGGTCGGTAAGCCCGTGAGGGTCGACCCGCCTTGCCGGGGAAGCGCTAGCGTACCCATAGGTCGAGATCCCCCCCATCAACCCAATCGGATCACTCTGCGAATACCGCCCCACAGCCGGGTCGTATTCACGCTGGTAGTTGTAGAACAACCCACTCACATCCGTCGCCTGCTGGCCCGGAAAACGCAACGCCAGCTCGAACACCACACCATCGCCATCCGGGTCGGTACTCGGAATCTGGTTGCCGAACACTTCGCTCTTGTTGCTCCACTCCCAGATCGCCACATCGCGCGCCGGGTCGATCACTACGCGCGGTGTGCCCAGGTGATCCGGCTGCACGTAGGCAAGTTCCGGCACGCCGGTAGCCGGCATGTTGATCAACGCCACCGGGTAGTTGTCCAGCCAGATGGCCTGCTGCTCCGCCTGGCCTGTGGCCGAGTAGTTGCCCAGCCACTGCCCTGCTTCGTCGTACAGGGTGATCTGCGCTGCACCACCGGCCGGGGTACGCAGCACGCGCTCGCCGCGGTGGTTGTAAACGTAGCTCTCCAGTGTGGCGTTACCCTGCTTCACCGCGTTCATGCGGTTGGCATCGTTGTAGGTGAACGCCTTGCTGCCAATACTGGTGGTATTGCCCGCTGCGTCATGGCTGCGTGCCTCGCCATCCACAGCAGTCAGGCGATGGCTGGTTGCGGGATAAGTGTAGCTGGCCGTGCCTGCCGAGGTGGTCAGCGCGGTGCGATTGCCGGTGGCGTCATAGGCATAGGTCTCGATCGGGGTGCCGGTCGTGCCGTCCTGGGTCTGGGTCAGGCGACCCAGCGCGTCATAGGCGTACTGGGCCAGCAACGTCGAGCCTGTGCCGTTCTTCAGCTCGGTGATCGAACCGACGGGATCGTAGCCATAGCCCAGCGACAGGCCACCGGCGGCCGGGTCATGCACCGCCTGCGGGCGGTAATCCAGATCCAGCGGACGCTGCAGCTGGCGGCCGTTGCCGTAGGTCCAGCCGGTCGCCGGGCCGAAGGCCGCATAGGTCACGTTGTTCACCACGATCTGGCGCGCCTGACCAAGCCGGGTCAGGCCGATCTGGCTGATGCGGCCCTGGGTATCGCGCACGTAGTCAGCCACGCTGCCGTCGGGGTAGGTCAACGCGGTCAGGCGGCCCGACTTGCTATAGGCGTAGCGCAGCGTGCTGGCAACGCCGTTGACGGTCTGTACCTTGCGGGTGACCTGGCCGAAGCGGTCATGGCAGTACTGGGTGCTGCCATTGGCATGCAGCACCTGCCCAAGCCGTCCCTTGGCGAAGCGCTCGTCGGCGGCACAGGCGGCAGGCGCCACGTCATAGCTGTAGCCCACGTCCAGATTGGGGTCCGGATAGGCGATGCCGATCAGGCGGTTGAGCCCATCGTAGTGATAGGTGGCGGTGACGCCGCGTGCATCGGTGGCCGTCTTGCGATTGCCGGCGGCATCCACGGTGAAGCTGCTGGCACCGCTGTCCGGGCTGACTTGCCCGGTCAGATCACCGAAACCGTTATAGGCATAAGTGGTGTGCAGGCCCTTCGGGTCGGTGACCTGGGTGACCTGGTCCAGCGCGTCGTACTGGCTGCGGATCTCCGCCGCGACGCCACCAACGTCCTGCAGGATTTGCGCCAGGCGGTTGAGCGGGTCGTACTGCTGGCTGGTCACGCGCTGCAGGGCGTCGGTCACCGTCTGCGGGTTGCCGTTGGCATCGTAGGTAAAGCCGGTGGCGTGATTGCCTGCGTCCTTCAGTGCGGTCAGCTGGCCGAGTGTGTTGAACGTCCGTGCCAGGGTACGGCGCAGCGTGCCGCCTGCATCCAGCGTGTCTTCCTTGAGGCGATTGCCGGCGTTGTCCAGCGCATAGTGAATGGTGTTGCCCGCACTGTCCGCGATATCCGTCAGCCGCTGGGCGGCGTCGTAGACATAGGTGACGCTGCTGCCGTCAGGCTCGGTGACCTGTTGCACCTGGCCGGTCGGCCAGTAGCTGATCTGGGTCATCCGATCCTCGGCTGTGGTGGCACCGCGCACGGTGACCGAGGTCGGCCAGCCGCGGGCATGGTAGGTGTAATCGGTGACCACGCCGTTGGCATCCTTGACCGACAGCGGCCTTCCGAAAGCGTCGTAGGCCAGGGTCTCAACCGTCTGGCCGAGCGCATTGGTCACACTGCGCAGGTCGCCCTTGCGATAACTGCAGGCACCATTGCCCGCGCATCCCGCGTCGTCCGCAGTGTAGTAGGCATAGGTGGAGACATCTGCCACATCACTGCGTGGGCCATCCACGCTACGCAGCAGTCCCACCAGCGGGCACTCCGGCCCTTCGGCCTCACAGTAGGTCTGCGTGGTGATGCGGGTATCACCGGTCACCCTGTCGCGCACGGTGATGGTGGTCGGCTGGAGGCGTGCATTGCGCGCGATGCGGATCTCACGGTTACCGACGGTCTGCTGCACCAGCCGATTGCTGTCCATGGCCACGCGCGTTTCGCTGACGCGCTGATCCGGAGTACCGGCCGCTTCGGTGGTGGTGGTCACGCTGACGGTGCCTGCGACAGCGTCGCTGGCCTCCGCATAGGCGTAGTTGGTGACGACACCACGGCGGTCGGTCGCCGACTGCAGCCGACGCCGGAAATCGGTGCCCTCGGGCAGATAGGTGCGAGTGATGCTGCCATTGCTTTCGGTGATGCCATTGACCTTGCGCGGAAGGCCACTGGTGCCGCTGGCGGTCAAGGCGTAGGTGCTCTGCTTGCCCAGTGCGTCGGTGACGATGGTGGTGCCTGCCGGGGTGTACTCCAGGCGCACGCCATCAATGCCCACGTCGGCTTGGCTGCAATCGCCGGAATGGCGGCTGCAGGTGACTCGCCCTTGCGTGTCATAGCCGTACCAGCTGTAGCGCTGGTTGTCTTCGGCGGTCACGCCGGTCAGGTAGCCCGGGAAGCGGGCATCCTCATAATGATACGTACGGCTGGCACCGTCTGCATAGGTCGCGGTGATCAGTTCCCCGGCCGGGGAGTAGGCGTAGCTCACCACAGGCTGGCCGGCGATCACCAGGGCCGAGATCAGTGAATCGTCGCCCGGCGCGAGGTACTGGACGTCCACGCGTCGGCCGGTTGAATGGGTGATGCTGAGCAGGCGGCCGCGGCCGTCGTGTGCATAGGTCAGCGACGTTCCGTCTTCGAAATCGCGGCGCTGCATCAAGCCATCAGCATCAAAATGAATGCGCTCTCCGGCACGTGAAAGTTGCCAGTTGGTGCCCTGCTGGACCGCGCGATCGCCGCTTCCGTCGATGGCTTCGTAGCTTGCCCCCACTTTCTGGAATGCGGTCTGCCCGCCATCGGCGCCGATCAGCCCAACTTTCAGTTCGGGGCTGGGAGGGAAGGTGGAATCGTCTACGCCTGCGGTAAGCCGCAGATTGTGGGAATGGGTCCAGCCCGTGCCCAACGCGCCACCCGCCGTGCTTGTCAGGGAGTGATAGTGGCGTTGGAAGTTCACCCATCCAAGGTTGAAATCCGGCTCAGGCTGGGATTTATCGCCAGTGGTCGGGTCACACGGGTTACCAACGGGACACTGCTGCGGCGGCAGCGGCGCGCTTGTGTAGGAGAGCATGGGCGACATGTGCGGCTCGTCCTGCTGGACCAGTGAGCACATCTGCAGGGCCTCATTCCACGTCAGGGACGGTCGATTCGGACAAAGCGCCGTTCTGGCCCGGCGCACACGCTCCCACCCCACTATCGACGAGCATTCTTGAGTGCTCTGATGATAGAAGTTCAAGGTGTAATGGAAATCCTTCTCCTCGTTGGTGACGCTACCGTCGTCGCCCCTGCCAAGTCCAAGGAGCTCCACCCAAGGATCCTCCGTGAGTGAAGTCGCCGGGCACTGCGGGTCGCTGACGCGGGTAGCGAGGATCACGCTACGAATCTGATCTTCGGAGGAGTACTCCTGCCCTGAGTGGATGTAGACCCAGTCGGTAGTAACGATCTTCTCGGGTCTGACCCGGTAGTCGTAGATGACCTTCTTTCCAAGGACGCGTTGGCGTTTGACATGCCAATCGAAGGGTTTGTCCTTTTCGTACTGGGAAAAGAGCGACCTGATGTCCTTCTGCACCGCCGCTTCGGTGGCTCGCGGCTGGCCCATCGACAGGTAGCTCTCCCACTTCTTCTGCACCTCCTGCGCCTGCGCAGCCCAAGGAGCCAGGCTCCCTAGCGCGATCATCGCCAGTGCGGCACACGAAATGGTCTTCAGTCGTTCCAACATCCCTGTTCTCCTTCCTGGACGAACACAGCTCCGGCGGGAACGAGAACGTGGGGCAGCTGCCTCGCCACGTCATGCTTCGGATCGTCCCTGGTCCGGAATGCGGCCTGACCGCATGGAGGACGTTATCTCCGATGTGGTTTACACATTCAAGTCAGAAACTGTGGAGTGGGTCGGATTTCAGAGTTTTCTGATAAAGCGAGCGGCCGACCGCACAAGCAGCCGGGCGTGGGCTCGGCTCTACAAGGCGAATGCCCACAGAAACAGAAACGCCGGGCATGGCCCGGCGTTTGCATCACAGCAGGGAAGGGATAAACCTCAGTACTTCCCGTCGAACGCGAAGATCGGCTTGCGCGTCTTCCACGCACCAGCAGTAAAGTCCGGGAACTCCAGCGTCTGGAAGCCGTTGGCGATCGACTGCTCGCTCAACGGGGTAATCGCACTCCAGGTCACCGCGTCGTAGATGTCGATCGGCATCGGTGCCTTGGCCTTCAGCGCTTCCACAAATGCATGGATGACGAACCAGTCCATGCCACCATGGCCGGCACTGGCGGCAGTGTCGGCATTCTGTTTCCACAGCGGGTGCTCGTACTCGTCCTGGTACTTCTTGAACTCTTCCCACTGGTGCGGCGGGCTGCGGCCTTCGATGTGGATCGAATGGTTCACGTCCATCCACAGGCCCTTGGTGCCTTGCACACGGAAACCCATTGAATACGGGCGCGGCAGCGAGGTGTCGTGCTGCAGCAGGATGGTCTCGCCGTTCTCGCAGGCCAGCGTGGTGGTCACGATGTCGCCGAGCTTGAACTTCACCTTGGTGCTGGGGTGGGTGGTGCCGCCACTCTTGGCCACGGTGTATTCGTGCAGGCCGCGTGCCTTGGTCGCGAAGGCGTTGATGTGGGTGAAGCGGTTGCCACGGTTGATGCCGGTGTACATCGCGCACGGGCCGATGCCGTGACTGGGATACAGCTCGCCGTTGCGCTCCACCGAATGCTCGGTGCGCCAGCGTGCTTCGCTCCAGCCCTTGGGACCGAACTCCACGCCGCTGTCGTAGGGCTGGTTGGGATCGCCGGAATTGAACTTCACGCCGCGCAGGTCGTGCTGGTAGCCGGCCTGCAGATGCACCAGTTCGCCGAACAGCCCCTGGCGCACCATCTGCAACGCCGCCATCACGTCGCGACGGTAGCAGACGTTCTCCAGCAGCATGTACGGGGTGCCGGTGCTCAGCTGGGTCTTCAGCACGTCCCAGTGGTCCTGCAGGGTGATGCCGGCCACCACTTCGCAGCCGACGGCCACGCCGGCCTGCATCGCGGCTATCGACATCGGTGCGTGGTATTCCCACGGCGTGGCGATGATCACGCCATCGATGCCCTTCTGTTCCAGCAGGCGCTTCCACGCGTTGGTGTCGCGGTCCTGGCCATAGGTCTTCGGCGCGGGCTTGCCGGCCTTCGCCACCATCTCTGTGGCACGGCCCAGCATGATCGGCTCGATGTCGCACAGGGCAACCACTTCGACGTCGTCGCGACGCACCAGCTCCTTCAGCAGCACCAGCCCGCGCATGCCGGTGCCGATCATGGCCAGACGCACCTTGCGTCCGCGTGCCCAGGCGGGGGTCTGCGGCAGCAGGCTGCTGGCGGCAACAGCGGCACTGGCCGCGATGAATTCCCTACGCTTCATGGCAAACATCTCTCCTCTTGGCAGCGTGCCGGCCGCAGCCGGCACGCCAGGTCACGCAAACGGAATTACTTGAACCGGTAGCCGATGGTCACACTGTAACCACGACCGAAGATGGTTGCGTAGTCACTGGAGTCACCCAGGAAGCTGTTCGGATCGTAGAACGGCAGGCGGTTGAACAGGTTCTTGACGGTGAAGCTCAGGTTCCACGCATCGTCCGGGCGCCAGGTGACGCTCATGTTGGCGGTCCACCACGACGGTGCACCATCGCACTTGCTCTTCTGCAGGGCCAGGTAGCCGCCGGTGCAGGTTTCCTTGTTGTTGCTCTCTTCGTCGATCTGGTCGGTGGCCCACTTGGTGCCGCCGACATAGTTGACGAACATGCTGGTGGTCACCTGCTTGTAGGTCCAGTCGGCATTGAGCGTGGCGCGCAGGCGCGGATTGTTGTAATAACCCACAACGTCGCCGTAGTACCAGCCGTTCTCCGCGTCCATGTAGAAGCGGTTGCGGTTGGCGATGGTGGCGGCCAGGCCGATGTTCAGGTTGCCCCAGTCGCCCAGCGAGAAGCGGCTGCGCGCATCGATGTCGAAGCCGTCGATCAGGGTCTTGCCGCGGTTCTTGTACTGGCCGACCACGCTGGCCACGTTGCCGGCGGAGTAGCCCGGCAGAGTGGCCGGGCAGCTCACGCCGCTGGCCGGATCGGCGCACATTGCCGCCAGCTGGGCCAGGTTGGCACGGTCGCTGTCGGTGATCGGCGAGCGCGACATCGAGATGATGTCTTCCATGCGGCGATAGTCCGGCGCGACGATTTCGTTGTTGCGGTAGATGAACCAGTAGTCGGCCGACACCGACAGCCAGCTGGCCGGCTCGTAGACAAAGCCGAGGGTGGCGATCTTCGCCTTCTCCGGCTTCAGGTCCTTGTTCGGCTGGGTCATGCGCGCCACGGTACGGCTGCAATCGACGTTCAGCAGGCTCTTGCCCAGATCGACATCGCCCGGCCGCTGCGACTTCAGCAGCAGGTTGGCGATGGCGTTGGTCTCGTTGCAGCGCAGCTCGTCACGGAAGCCGCCGAGCTGGGCGAACACGCCACCGTTGCCGGACTCGGCCAGGCTCGGTGCGCGGAAGCCGGTGGAGTAGGTACCGCGCAGCATAAGCTGGTCGAACGCCTGGTACTTGAAGCCGATCTTGGGCGCGATGTTGGCGCTGAAGTTCGGATACTTGTCCACACGCACTGCGGCATCCAGCTCCAGCTTGTCGGTGATCGGCGCCACGGTCTCGGCGAACAGCGCGTAGGTGTTGCGCTTGCCGTCGAACCACGAGCCGCCCTGCTGGGTGATCAGGCCGTTGGCTGCATCGGCGTTGCCCGGGGTGTAGAAAGTTTCGCGGCTGGCGTTGAAGCCGAATGCGGCGCGCATCTCGCCGGCCGGCAGCTGGAACAGCGGGCCTTCGATCTTGCCGTCCAGGGTGTGCAGGCGGGTCCACGACTGGATGTCGAAGGTCGGGAACGCTTCACGGATCAGCGCGGCGTTGGCGTCGCTGATCTCGCCGAACTTGTACGCCGGATGGTCGGAGATGATCACCCGACCGGTACCTGGATCGATCGTGTATGGGCCGAAGGCCTTCTCGAAGCCCTTGGTGTTGACGTTGATCGTCTGGTAGGTGGTGGAGTGGGTACCCGCGCTGGCGAATGCGGTTTCCCAGTTCCAGTCGCCCCGGTTGCCACGCGCACCGGCCAGCACGCGGTAGCTCTTGTCGGTATTGCGCTGGCCGAAGTAGTTCGCGCCGGCATCCTGCAGCAGGTAGTTCAGGCCGACCACGCCGCCCATCATGGCCTTCAACTGCGGGCTGGCGTGGTTGTACTCGTTGTTGGGGCCCAGGAACGGATACAGGAACTGGTTGACGGTGTTGCCGGTGTTGCGCGAGAACCAGCTGGTCGGGTTACCGGTCGTGGTGCCATAGGTGCGCGGCGTGCCGCCGTTGGCGCGCAGGTCGATGTCGGTATAGGTCGCCTCGGCGAAGATCTCGGTGTTGTCACCGACCAGGAAGGTGCCGTTGAGGTAGGCGGTGTTGCGCTCGGACTTGGCGCCGGCATCGATCTCGTTGTTCATCCAGGTTTCCCAGACGCAACGCGGGCCGGCCGCTTCACTGGTCAGCACGTTCCTGCAGCCCGGCGCAGCTTCCTGCACGCGGCGGCCGGTGACCGGATCGAAGGCGAAGTAGGTGCCCGGGTTGAACTCGCCCGGCTTGCTGCCCACGCCCAGGCGCAGGTTGTTGAGGTAGTTCGGGTTGTTGACGTAGTACTGGTCCGGACGCTTGTCGTAGAAATCGCTCAGCGGAATCGCGTCGCGACGGTACATGTTGACCGCGCCATAGATATTGAAGCGGTTCTCGGCCAAGTCACCGAAGCCGGCGGTGATGCTGGCCTGGCGCTCACCGTAGGAATCGATGCGCGAGGAGGTGTCGTTGGTGAAGCTGATCTCGGCACCCTGGAAGTTGCGCTTGGTGATCACGTTGATCACGCCGGCCACCGCGTCGGTACCGTACACGGCCGACGCGCCGTCGGTCAGCACTTCCATGCGCTCGATGGCCGCCGCCGGGATCGCATCGATGTTGACGAACTGGGTCTGGAAGCCGGCCGGCGCACCGTAGTACGACAGGCGGCGACCGTTCAGCAGCACCAGCGTGCCCTGTGCGCCGAGCCCGCGCAGGTTGGCCTGCGAGGCACCATCGGAACCGGTGAACAGCGAGCGCGCATCCTGCTGCGCAGGGCGTGCGGCCGGCAGGTTGTCGAGCACCTGCAGCAGCGTGCGCGCACCCATGTTCTGGATGTCCTGCTTGCTGATCACCTGCACCGGCGAGGCGGTTTCAACGTCGGTGCGGCGGATGTTGGAACCGGTGACCTCGATGCGGGCCAGGTCGGTGGCCTTGTCCTTGCTCTCTTGGGCGAAGGCGGGAACGGCGACCGACAGCAGCACGCCGGCGATGGCCAGCGTCAGCGGAGCGATCGAGCGACAGGGGGGGCGGTGGTGGCGGGCGGGCAACATCGGGGTTCTCTCCTGGCAGGGGTGCGGCGCAAAAAGTGAGCGCGTGGGCGTTCGGCGGGCAAAACGCTCCCGGGCCACGGCCATGAGGGCCGTAGTCGGATTGGGCGGGGGAGGAGCGGTGTTACGTGGGGGTCATGGGGCGACGATGCTGGCGGAGTCGCCCTCCTGGCCGATCAGTACGGCGTTGGCCCAGTTGGCGCAGACCTGGGCGGGTTGACTGCCCTGCGCACCCAGCGTGCGCAGGCTCAGGGTGGAAAGGCCACGGATGTCCAGCTCCGGCTTGACCACGCCGGGCGCCTTGACCAGGCCGCTGTCGTACAGCAGGCGGTTGTCACCCCAGACCTGGAACTGCAGGCCGCCGGCGCTGCGGCAGGCGTCGTCGATGCCGAGGTCGGCACGCAGCAGGTGCCAGCCGCCCTGCAGGCGCAGGTCGATGCGGCTGCTGGCGCCGACGCCCAGGCCACGGCGGAACTGCAGGCCGTTCATGCGCATGCCGGCGTCGCCACGGAAGGACTGGTCGGTACGCAGCTGGCTGGCCAGCGCGGCCGGCACCGGCAGCTCGGAGAGATAGCGCTGCCGGGCCGGTCGCTCCGGTTCCTGGTGTTCAAGGATGTGGAAGGTGGACAGGGCGATCGGGCCGACATCGCGCGGCTGCAGTGCATCGAACGCGCGGGCGCTGCCCTGTGCGGCGGTGACCATCGGGTCGGTGCTGCTGGCGCCGTCGCCTTCGGGGTTCTGCACGCTCAGCACGCGGAAGCGCAGCAGGCGGCCGGCGTGGGCCGGGAAGTCGATGCGCTGCACGCCTTCCTTCAACTGCAGGCGGCCACGGGCGATCGGCTCGCCCCACTCACCGTTGCTGTCGCCCAGGTAGACCTCATAGTCACGTACCTGCCCGTGCTTCCAGTTCTTGTCATTGCGTGGCGCGATGTCGATGCCATCGATCATCTTCCGCTCGCCGAAGCCGATCACCCACTCGTGGGCGCCGGTGCGCACGGCCTGGTTGCGCACGCTGCGGAACCAGGTGGCCGGATCGTCGTCGAAAGCATTTTCCAACGCATGGCCAGGCTCTTCGGCCGGGCGGTTGACCACCAGCAGGCTGTCGGCCGGCAGTTCGCGGCCCAGCACCGGTGCGGCCGGATAGGCATCATCGGTGGCTGCGGCAGCGACTGCGAAGTCCAGCTGCAGCTGCAGTGGCTGGCGGATATCCTGGGTGGCAGTGCGCACATGCACGGTGCCGCGGCGGTCCTTGGCATCGAAGTACCAGCCCTCGTTGGCGCTGTTGAAGGCGGCAGCATCGGCCAGCGCCGGCAGCGCGCGGCCACCGGCCTGCACCGCACGTGGTGCCTGCCGGCTGAGTACGCGCAGGCCGTAGCGGCGCTGCGCCAGCTGGCCGTTGTACTGGCCCTGCACGGCGTCGATCTGCACCTGCACCGGGCCACTGCCCTGCGCCGGCGCCTGCACGCGGATTACCTGCGTGCTCGACTCGCCCTGCTGATAGCGGCGCGTGTTGCCATCGTCTTCGTACAACGTGTACTGCGAGTCGCCCTGCGGGTACAGGTCGAAGGTCACTTCATCGAGCGGTTTTTCGCCATCGAACAGCATCGACGGGTACATCGGCAGGATCGCACCGGCACGCACGAACACCGGCAGCGTGGCCAGGTCCACCTGGCGGTCCAGCTGGCGGCCGTCGGCACCGGCCTGCACGCGACGGCCGTCCCAGTAGTCGATCCACCCCCCGGCCGGCAGGTGGATGTCGCGGCGCCAGCCACGGCTGGCGGCCTGGCTGCGGTACACCGGCGCCACCAGCAGGTCGCGGCCGAGCAGGAACTGGTACTTGTAGGTTTCATCCTGCGCATGCGGGTCGCGCGGGTTGTCCCACATCAGGCCACGCACCGGCGGTGCACCGGTCTGCGCGGCCTCGTGCACCAGCCCATACATGTATGGCGTCAGGCGCATCTTCAACTTCAGGTAGTCGCGGTTGATGCTGCGGTAGGGCTCGTCGTACCACCACGGGTGCTTGCGCGCGTTCGACGACCAGCCGCTCATGCCCATCAGCACCGGCGTGAACGCCTTCCACTGCAGGTCGCGGGTGAAGGTCTCGGCGCTTCCGCCGAAGATCGCATCCACATCGCCGCTGGCGTAGGCCATGCCGGACAGGCCCGAACCGACCAGGGTCGGCACGTGCCAGCGGATGTAATCCCAGCTGCTGCTCTGGTCGCCGGTCCATGCCACCGCGTAGCGCTGGATACCGGCCCAGCCCATCACCGTCCACAGGAACGGGCGCGAATCGGAATTGTCGAGGATGCCGTTGAATGCCTGGCGGTTGGCGTCCATCGCGAACTGGTAGCCCTTGCCGGTCCAGGCCACGTCCAGCTTCTGCACGCGGCTGCCGGCCTTGCCCACTTCCCACGCGATCTTGTCGACGCCGTTCTCGGTCCACAGGCCGGTGCGGAAGCCGTAGCCGGCCAGCCCCTTCACCGTTTCCGGCAGCTGCTTGTAGCCGCAGCCGTAGCCATCGTTGGGCAGAATCCAGCCACCGGGCATGTCGTGGGCGCGGTACTGCTTGGCCACGCTGTCGATCACATCGGGCGTGGTGCCGGTCGGGCCGTCGCTCCAGCCTTCGGGCACGGTGCCGGGCTTCCTGCTGTTGTCGCCGTCGTTGTAGCAATCGGCATCGCCGTAGGACAGCGCCCAGCGCGCGACCATGTTGGGGCGGCCGGTCAGCTGGGTGTAGCGTTCGATCAGCTTGGGCAGGTCGGCGCCCACGAAGTAGTACGCATCGAAGCGGTCTTCGCGATGCAGCAGCGTGGCCTGGTCGCTCTGGCGCAGGTCGTAGCTGCCATCGCTCCATGTATTGCGCAGCATGCCCCAGCCACGGCTGCTCAGCAGCATCGGCGCCGGGCTCGGCCGATCACCTTCTTCCCAGCCACCGGAATAGGACACCTCCAGCTCGCGGCCCTTGAACTGGTAACGGCCGTTCTGCTGGCCACCACCGAAGTAGCCCTCATCGGCCTGCGAGGACAGCACCTGCACGCTCTGCGTGGCATCCAGATCCAGCGGTTGCAGTTCCTGCCACAGCGCGGTGGGCTGGCCATTGTCCAGCCGTTCCAGGCGCAGGCGCAGCGGCTGCCGCTGTACATGCAGTACCAGTGCCTCGGTACGCACGCGGATTTCCTGTGCGTCTTCTTCCAGCTGCGCCTGCACGCTCGCCTTGGGCTGCGGCAGCACGATCGGCGCGGCCTTGTCGCCGGCGCCGGTCAACGTGCCGTTGCGGCCGGCCTGCACGCGGATGATGTCGGTCGCCGGCAGTTCAATGCGGATGCGCGCGCCCTTGTCGGTCTGCAGGTCCCAGCCCTGCACGCCGTCGCGGCTGGCGCTGGCGCGGACGGTACGCAGGTTGCCGACCGGCTCGGCGCGGGCCGTCATGGACGCCAGCATCAAGGCCGGCACCAGGGCCAGCATCAGCGGCGAGCGACGAACGCAGTTTTCCACGCGGACTCCCAACCCGTTCACCGGGCGTTTCGAAAGCGGTTGGGCCGACTCTAGGGCAGCGATTCGAAAGATGTCAACAAATTGAAAGGAAAAAGGAAGATATATTCCATTGAAACGAAAGTTGCTGCGCCGCAATACTTTGTGTAAGCGCTTGCAGGCGCCTGTTAAGCATTGTGCGATACGGAATTCCGTCGGTCCTTTCGTTTTTCCCGGCATCGCGGGCAAGGCAAAGCCACTCACCTTTTTTCTTTCTTTTTACTTTCGATGTTTGACATTTCGAAAGAAAACGCAGATGGTGCGCTGGCCCAACTGGAACCTCCGAATGGACGTCACCCTGCTTTCCGATGTGTCCGCCTGGCAGCGCCTTGGCGGAGCCGATACCGCTACCGAAATCGCCCAGCAGCCTGCGCTGTGGGAAGCCCTGGCACAGGACCTGTCGCGTGCCCGCGACCGCCTGCAGGCCTTCCTCGGCGACAGCCTCAACGATCCCAACCAGCGCGTGCTGTTCACCGGCGCCGGCAGCTCCGGCTTCATCGCCGAAATGGTGGCCGACGCGATCAACGCGCAATGGCTCGCCGAGGTGCGCGTGGTGCACACCACCAGTCTGCTGACCCACCCGGCGCTGTACCTGCAGCGCGACCGTCCGACCCTGCTGGTCTCGTTCGGCCGCAGTGGCTCCAGCCCGGAGAGCGTGGCGGCGGTGGACCGCGTGCGCAGCGACGTGAATGACGCGCGCTTCCTCGACATCACCTGCAACGCCGATGGCGAGCTGGCCCGCCGTGGCGCCGGCCGTGCCGACACCTGCACCCTGCTGATGCCGTCGGCCAGCTGCGACCGCGCCTTCGCCATGACCAGCAGCCTGACCTGCATGCTGCTGGCCGCGCTGACCGTGTTCGATCGTTCGCCGTGGGATGCGCGCGTGACGCGCCTGAAGCAGATCGCCGCGCTGGCCCGCGAAGGCCTGGCGCAGTGGGATGCACCGGTGGCGACACTGGCGCAGCGCCCGTTCAACCGCATCATCTACCTCGGCAGCGGCCCGCTGGAAGCACTGGCACGCGAGTGCGCGCTGAAGGTGCTGGAGCTCACCGCTGGCCGCGTGCTGGCGCTGGCCAACACACCCCTGGGCTTCCGTCATGGCCCGAAGTCGACGCTGGATGGCAACACCCTGGTGGTGGTGCTGCGCAGCGTGCAGCCGCTGGCGCGCCGCTACGAACAGGACCTGCTGGAAGAACTGCGCCGCGACGGCGTGGCCGGCCAGGTGCTGGCGATCGGTCCGCATTCGGACATCGGCGCCGACGACGAATACACCCTCACCGTGCCGGCACTGGACGATCCGTGGCTGGCACCGGTGTGGCTGGGCTTTGCGCAGCTGTTCGCACTACAGCGCTCGGCCGCGCTGGGCCTGACCCCGGACAACCCGTTCCCGGACGGCACCGTCAACCGCGTCGTCAAGGGCGTCACCATCCACCATGGCTGAGCTGATCGCCCACGCCTGCTACGGCATCGACATCGGCGGCACCAAGATCGAGCTGGTGGCGTGCGATGTGGCGATGCAGGTTACCTGGCGCCGCCGCGTGGCCACCCCACAGGGTGACTACGACGGTTTCCTGCAGGCAGTCGTGGCGCTGGTCGCCGAGGCCGATGCCGCACTGGGCCGCAGTGATGCGGCGATCGGCATCGCCCTGCCCGGCGTGCGCGACCGCCGCAGCGGCCGCCAGCTCAGCGCGAACGTGCCTGCGTTGACCGGCCACAGCGTGGCCGCGGACCTGCAGGCGCGGCTGCAACGCCCGCTGCATTTCGGCAACGACCTGCAGTGTTTTGCCCTGTCTGAAGCACACGGCGGTGCCGCCGACGGCTACCCCAGCATGTTCGGCGCCATCCTCGGCACCGGTGCTGGCGGTGGTTTCTGCGTGCAGGGCCGCCTGCTGACCGGTTTCAACGGGCTGGCCGGCGAATGGGGCCACTGGAGCGTGCCCGGTCATCTGCTGCAGCGCCACGGCCTGCCGCTGATCGACTGCGCCTGCGGCCTGCAGGGCTGCGTGGAGCGTTATGTGTCCGGCAGTGGCGTGGCGATGATCGAGCGCCACCTTGGTGGCAGCGCCGCCGACGCCAGCGCGGTGATCGCCCTGGCCGAAGCCGGTGATGCCCGCGCGCGCAAGGCGCTGGACATCCATCGCGACCTGCTCGGCCACAGCCTGGCCGCGCTGGTGCTGGCGCTGGACCCGCACGTGATCGTGCTCGGCGGCGGCCTTTCGCAGTACGCGCCGCTGTACCAGCACCTGCCCGCCGCCATCGCCGCCCACCTGTTCAAGGGTGTGCAGGTGCCACCAATCGTGCCGCCACGCTTCGGCGATGCCGGTGGCGCACGTGGTGCCGCCCTGCTCGCCTGCCAACCCTCGTTTTCCTGATGTCCGGAGCCTGACCATGTCCCCGTTGCAGACCCTGCTTGCTTCCCACCGCGCCGGTGCCAATGTCGGCCTGTACAGCGTCTGCTGCAGCAACGAGCAGGTGCTGCGCGCGGCCATGCACGTGGCACAGGCACATGGCACCGTGCTGCTGGTCGAGGCCACCTCCAACCAGGTCGACCAGTTCGGCGGCTACACCGGCATGACCCCGCCGCAGTACCGCGATTACGTCGGCACCCTGGCCGATGAGGAAGGCTTCCCACGCGAACGGCTGATCCTGGGCGGCGACCATCTCGGCCCGAATGCCTGGCAGAAGCGCCCGGCGGCCGAAGCGATGACCCACGCGCGCGTGCTGATCGAAGCCTACGTCGCCGCCGGTTTCCACAAGATCCACCTCGACTGCAGCATGTCCTGCGCCGATGACCCGGTGCCGCTGCCCGATGCCATCGTCGCTGCGCGTTCGGCCGAGCTTGCCGAGATCGCCGAACGCACCGCCGCCGAACACGGCCTGCCGCCGCCGGTCTACGTGATCGGTACCGAGGTGCCGATTCCCGGCGGCGAAGCCTCGCTGGCCGAAGGCCTGCAGGTGACCACGCCGGCTGCCGCCGCGCAGACCCTGGCCATCCACCAGCAGGCGTTCGACACGCCACAGCTGCGCGATGCGTGGCAGCGCGTGATCGCGATGGTGGTGCAGCCGGGCGTGGACTTCGACCACAGCAGCGTGCATGAGTACAACCCGGACGCCGCCCATGCGCTGGCCGACTTCCTCGAGCGGCAGCCGCGCATCGTGTTCGAAGCGCATTCCACCGACTACCAGCGCGAAAGCGGCCTGCATGCGCTGGTACGCGACCACTTCGCCATCCTCAAGGTCGGCCCGGCGGCCACCTTCGCCTACCGCGAGGCGCTGTTCGCGCTGGCCGCGATCGAGGCCGAACTGCTGCCGGCCGCACAGTGCTCGCACCTGCCGCAGGTGCTGGACGAGGTGATGGTGGCGCAGCCGAAGTACTGGCAGTCCTACTACCAGGGCGATGCCGCCGCGCTGCGCCTGCTGCGCCGTTATTCCTTCAGCGACCGCTGCCGCTACTACTGGGGCGAGCCGGCGCTGGTACAGGCGGTGCAGACCCTGTTCGCCAACCTGGAGCAGCATGCGCCGCCGCTGGTGCTGCTCAGCCAGTACCTGCCGGAGCAGTACCGCGCCGTGCGCGAAGGCAGCCTGGCCAACACCCCCACCGCGCTGGTGCAGCACCGCATCGGCCTGTGCCTGGGTGAGTACGCCCGTGCCTGCAGCGCCAACCAGGCCGGACCCCGCACGCAGAACGCAGGTTCGGCTGCCGGCGTTCCTGCGAACGGCTAATCTCTACCTTTTCCCGCAAAACCGAGAATGGCCATGCGCAACACCCGCTCCCGCCGGCAACAGATCCTGCAGCTGCTGATCGAGCACGGCTCGGTGCAGGTGGCCGATCTGGTCGAGCGCTTCGGCGTGTCGGCGGTGACGATCCGTGCCGACTTGACCCACTTCGAATCGCAGGGCCTGGCCAACCGCACCCACGGCGGCGCGACCCTGGTGCGCACGCCGCCGCAGGAACAGGACATCCATGAGAAGGACGCGCTGAACCTGCCACTGAAGGAATCGATCGGTGCGCGCGCTGCGCGCCTGGTGCAGCCGGGCGACAACATCATCATCGATTCCGGCTCGACCACGATGACGCTGGCCCGCCACCTGCGCGCGCATCGCGACGTGACGGTGATGACCAACGGCGTGAACATCGCCTGGGAACTGGCCAATGCCGCGGGCATCACCGTGCTGCTGACCGGTGGCCTGCTGCGCCAGCAGTCGCTGTCGCTGCAGGGCAGCCAGGCCGAAGCCAGCCTCAACTCGTACAGCTTCGACACCCTGTTCCTGGGCGTGGACGGCCTGGACCTGCAGTTCGGCCTGACTACCCACGACGAGGCCGAAGCCCGCCTCAACCACCGCATGGTCGAGCGTGCGCGCCGCATCGTGGTGCTGACCGATGCCTCCAAGTTCGGCCGCGTCAGCCTGCACCGCATCGCCCTGCTGGACCAGATCCACGCCATCATCACCGACGCCGGCATCGACGATGCAACCCGCGAAGGGCTGCAGCGGCTGGGCATCGAAGTGATCATCGCCGAGCCCACCGCATGACCGAGACCCGCACCCTGCATGGCCGCATCCTCACCCCGCTGGGCTGGCGGCGGGGGCACGTCCACTTCGATTCACGCGTGCGCCAGCTGCAGGTGGACGACCACAGCGGCGCCGACGACCTGCAGCTGCCGGTGATCCTGCCCGGCTTCGTCGACCTGCACGTGCATGGCGCGGCCGGCGTGGACCTGATGCAGGGCGGCGACGTGGCACGCACCATCGCCCGCACCCATCTGCGCTTCGGCACCACCACGCTGCTGGCGACCACCATGACCGCCGGGCTGGACGAGATCGAGCACGCGCTGCACGGCGTCGCTGCGGCAATGGCGGCGCCTGATACCGACGCCGCCAGCATCGTCGGCGTGCATCTGGAAGGACCGTTCATCAGCCCGCAGCGGCTGGGCGCACAGCCCAATCGCACGATCGAGGCGACGGTGGCACTGGTGCAGCAGCTGCACGCGCTGGCGCCGATCCGGGTGATGACGCTGGCGCCGGAGATCGGCGAGCACACCGCGTTGATACCCGCGCTTTCGGCGATGGGCATCCGCGTGCAGCTGGGCCACAGCGCCGGCACCTACGAGGAGGGCGTGGCGGCGCTGCAGGCCGGTGCCTCCGGTTTCACCCATCTGTTCAACGGCATGACCGGCGTTGACCACTATCGCCCGGGCATTGCGGCGGCGGCCCTGGCGCATGCGCAGTACGCCGAGATCATCCCCGACCTGCAGCACATCCACCCCGGCGTTATCCGGCTGGCCGCGCGCGCGATCCCGCGCCTGTACGCGGTGACCGACGCGACTGCCGCCACCGGCATGCCCGACGGCGAGTACGCGCTGGGCGAGCAGCGCGTGCACAAGTGCGGCGGCTGCGTGCGCCTGGCGACGGGTTCGCTGGCCGGCAGCGCACTGACCATGGACCAGGCGCTGCGCAACCTGGTGCGCGTCGGCCTGGACCTGGCCGACGCCTCGCAGCGGGTTTCCACCTTCCCGGCCGACTATCTGGGCCTGGGCGATCGCGGCCGCATCGCGCCCGACGCCCGCGCCGACCTGGTGGTGCTGGACGCCGAACTGCGCCTGCAGCAGGTGGTCATTGGTGGGCGCGTGGTCGATCTGACCTGACGCAAGCGATGCGGCCCGGATGCCGCGCGGGCTCCCTGTAGAGCCGAGCCATGCTCGGCTCACCGCGCGAAGCGCGGCATGGGGAACCTCGATATCGGAACGGAAAGCAGCCGAGCATGGCTCGGCTCTACAGAATGCACTCTGCGACGAACCGCCGCCGGGCCTGGCCCGGCGCTACCACAGGAACTGCCGATGACTGCAAGCACCGCCCCGCGCTGGCCCGTACGCTACCTGCTCTTCATCGGCGGCCTCGGCGGCCTGCTGTACGGCATCGACATCGGCATCATCGCCGGTGCCCTGCCCTACCTGGAGGCAACGGCCAGCCACGCCTGGCAGCTCAGCAGCCAGCAACTCGGCTTCGTGGTGGCGGCGGTACTGCTGGGCAGCGTGCTGTCCTCGCTGTTCGCCGGCATGGTCGCCGACCTGATCGGTCGCCGCGGTGCGATGCTGCTGGCCGGCCTGCTGTTCACCGCGTCGATTCCGATCATGGCGCTGGCCTCGGGCTACACGCCGCTGCTGCTCGGGCGGCTGCTGCAGGGCATCAGTGGCGGCCTGATCGGCGTGGTGATTCCGCTGTACCTGGCCGAAGTGCTCAGCCCCGAACGGCGTGGACGCGGTGCGGCGATGTTCCAGCTGCTGCTGACCATCGGCCTGGTGTTGGCGGCACTGATCGGGCTGTACCACGCACATGCGGTGGATGCCGCCGCCGAAGCCGTGCGCTCGCTGCCACCGGCGCAGCAGGCGCAGGAACTGTTCACGGTGAAGGATCATGCGTGGCGCACCATCTTCTGGAGTTGTCTGGCGCCCGGCCTGCTGTTCTGTGCCGGCATCTTCTGGCTGTCCGAATCGCCGCGCTGGCTGGTGCGCCGCGGCCGCGTCGATGATGCCCGCCGCAGCCTGCAGCGGGTGCTGCCTGCTGCCGACGTGGAACCCACCCTCGCACAGATCCAGGCGCCGGAATCGAGCAGCAGCGACGGCAAGCGCGACCCACTACTCAGCCGACGCTACGTGGTGCCGTTCGTGCTGGCCTGCGTGGTGCTGGCCTGCACCCAGGCCACCGGCATCAATTCGGTGCTGGCCTACGCGGTGAACATCCTCAACCAGGCCGGCCTGTCCGGCTCGGTGGCCAACGGCGCCGACGTGGCGATCAAGCTGCTCAACGCGGTGATGACCGTGGTCGCGCTGCTACTGGTCGACCGCAAGGGCCGCAAGTTCCTGCTGATGCTCGGCAGCGGCGGCATCTGCGTGGCCCTGCTGGCTGCCGCCACGCTGTTCTTCCAGGCCGAGCGTGGCCGCGCCGACGTGCAGCCGCAACTGCAGGCGGCGGTCAGCGGCGACGGCCTGCGGCTGGTGCTGGACGACGCACAGTGGCAGCGCCTGGGCGGTGGCATAAACAGCGAAGGCCGGCCGATGCAGCTGACCGTGTCGTACGCCTACGGTGACTTCACCAATGTGCGCGCCCTGCGCAGCGACAGCCTGACCGACCGCGAGCTGCGCATCGAGCGTGCCGGGACCGTGCAGCCGGACAGTGTGATCGGCGCGTTCTTCCGCAAGCTGCATCTGAACCCGTTCGCCGACCCGGCCAAGGCCGCACAGGCACCGCTGCGCATCGAGCAGGCCCGCATCGGCCCGGTGCCGCCGCCGGCGCATGGCTGGGCGGTAGCCGCCTGCATCCTGGTATTCGTCGCGTTCTTCGCGGTCGGCCCCGGCGTCTGCGTGTGGCTGGCACTGTCGGAACTGATGCCCAATCGCATCCGCTCCAACGGCATGAGCATCGCCCTGCTGATCAACCAGTTCGTGTCGACCACCATCGCGGCGATCTTCCTGCCCACGGTGGGCCACTACGGCTACGCCAGCATGTTCCTGTTCTGGGCGGCGTGCACGTTCGTGTTCTTCCTGGTAGCCGCGTTCTGGCTGCCGGAGACCAAGGGCAAGTCACTGGAGGAGATCGAGGCAAGGTTCGCACGGTAGCGGTCGACCTTGGTCGACCTCCGCGCGTAGCGCGGTGGTGTTGGCGCGCCCGTCACTGACCGGTGATGTGCCTGGCCAGCGCCTGCGCCTCGGCAATGCTCGGCAGCCCGCTCAGCATCATCGATTCCCCGAAGGGGCCTTTCACCGTCGCCACCATCAGCACGCGGCCGTCCACGCTGATCGCCGCGCGCTGGCCCACCAGGGCCGAGGTGCCATCGTGGATGCGCTGATGCGCTTCTGGCCGATAGCGGATCTGCAGGCCTGGCTGCTTGGCATCGTCCAGCACGTAGCGCACATCGGCGATGTCCGCACTGCCGGCAATCGGCGGCTCGCGCAGGGCCAGGGTTTCACCTTGCCAGTGCGCCGGAGTGCCGTTGCCAGCCGCATCGACCGCGCTCAGGCGCACGTCCACGCCGGCGCGCGGCGCATGATCCTTGCCTGCCAGCGCACCGGGCGTGGCACCCGGCATGCATCCGGCCAGCACCAGCGCCGCGCCCAGCAGGAGCGGACGCGCGCCCCTCATTTCAGCTTCCGCAGCTTGAACGCCACCAGCACCTGCAGCAGCCCGTACAGCAGGCTGCCAATGCCGATCCACAGCGTGGTCACCGCCACGCCTGCGTATGGATTGGCCGCGAACAGCAGCCCCAGCACCACCGCCAGCACGCCACTGAGGATCAGCAGCCACTCGCCCTGGATCTGCTTGCGCACGCGGATCGCGAAGACGATGCGATAGATGCCGGCTACCAGCAGCCACGCCGCCAGGAACAGCACCAGCACGCTGGCGGTGGCCAGCGGGTTGATCACCGCCAGGATGCCGAAGCCCAGCGAAGCGATGGCATACAGCGCCAGCCAGCCGCGCGAGGCGCCGCTGCCACCACTGATCAGTGCGAACAGGCTGATGACCCCTTCGATGATGGCCATCACGCCCAGCGTCCAGGCCAATGCCATGGCTGCGGACAGCGGCCAACCGATGGCGATGATGCCGAAGCCGAGCGCGACCAGGCCATACAGCAGCAGGATCCACCAGCTGCGGCCAACCGCTGACAACAAGGGAGACAAGGGGGAATTCATGGTCACTCCTTCGATCCGGAACCGGGTTCATCCTAGCCCGTGGCGATGAAGGGAGCGATCACGGCACCCGCGCGCACACCCATACCCGCACCTCTCTGGCGCCCACGCAGCGCAGGGTTTCGGCGATTTCCATCACCGTGCTGCCGGTGGTCATCACGTCGTCGACCACGGTCAGATGCGTGGGCACCGGCCCGTGGACATCGAACGCATCGAACAGGTTTTCCCTGCGCTGTTCGGCCGTGCGTTCGGACTGAGGTGCGGTGTGCCGCCGCCGGTACAGCCCCTGCCAGACCGGCAACGGCAGCAGCCGGCAGAGCTCGGCAGCCTGGTTGTAGCCGCGCTGGCGCAGGCGCCGGCGGTGCAGCGGCACCGGCACCAGCGGCGGGCAGGACCAGGGCGGTGGTGCGCGCTGCATCAACTGCGCCAGCAGGCGACCGGCCGCCAGGTCCTGATGGAACTTGTAGCGCAGCAGCAGCTGGTCCACCGGCGGCAGGTACAGCAGGCTGGCGTGGGTGGCCGTCTGCGGTGGTGCTTCCTCGCGGCAGCTGCCGCAGACGATCAGGCCCTCATCCGGCAACGGCAGTGCACACCGCAGGCAGGCGCGACCGGCCCAGGGCAGTCCGGCGAGGCAGGCGCGGCACAGATCGAGATCATCATGGCCCGGATCGCCGCAGACCAGGCAGCGCAGTGGCAGCAGGACACCCAGCAGTGCGCGGGAGACACGGGTTGCCGAATGCAGGAGATCAATACGCATTGCCCATGCTTCATCGCGCTGCCCATGTGCGGCCATCGGCGAAGCACCGATCGCAGTGTCGGGACTGCCCGCAACTGCAGAGGGTGCTGCCGATCAGGAAAGGCGTCCGCCCTGCCCAGGCCCGGTTGATGCAACGGCCGACGCCGTCAACACCTCCGCCAACCCACGATAGATCGGCACCCGGCATACCAGACCGGACACGCCCCGCGCGATCAGCACCGTGGCCAGGATCGGCAGGAGCAGATCGCCGCTGTCGGTCAGCTCCAGCGAGATCACCGCCGAGGTCAGCGGTGCCTGGGTGACGCCGGTCAGGTAGGCGCACATGCCCAGCAGCACGAACGCGCGCGGATCCACGCCCGGCATCAGCACCGCCAGGTTGTGGCCCAGCCCCGCGCCGACCGCCAACGCGGGCGAGAACAGGCCGCCGGGTATGCCGGCCACGTACGATGCCAGGTTGGCCAGCAGCTTCATCAACCCGAACTCGTGGCCGACCAACGCCTGCCCCTGCACCAGGCTGCGCGCCTGTTCGTAGCCGGTGCCGAACGCGCCGTCGCCGAACGTCAAAGCCAGTGCCACCACCGCCAGGCCGCAGCCTGCGGCCAGCAGCACCGGATGCCGCTGGCGCAGCTGGCCCAGCCAACGCGGGCGGCCCGCCGCACTGGCCAGCACCGCGCGCGCGAACAGGCCGCCCAGCAACCCGGCCACCACGCCGCACAGCAGGATCGCCAGCCAGCCCTGCCCCAGCGGCAACCGCGCGCTCACATGGCCGAAGTAGGTGTAGTTGCCGAGCAGGCCCAGCGACACCACGCCACCGACGATCACCGCCGTCAGCAGGGTGCCGGAGAAGCGATGCTCGAAACGGCCGCTGAGCTCCTCGATGGCGAATACGATGCCGGCCAGCGGCGTGTTGAACGCCGCGGCAATGCCCGCTGCACCGCCGGCCAGCAGGAAGTGCGAGAGCTCGCGAGGATCCTTGAAGCCGAACCAGCGGCCGAACAGGTACATCAGGCTGGCACCCACATGCACCGTGGGACCTTCGCGTCCGACGGACGCGCCGCCGAGCAGCGACAACGAGGTCAGCAGCAGCTTGCCGGCTGAGACCGCAGGCGAAAGATTGGTCTTCCGGAATGGCTCATCGGGCTTGTCCAACGCAGCGATGACCTGCGGAATGCCGCTGCCCCGCGTGGGCTTCAGCACGCCACTGGTCAACCAGGCCAGCAGCGCGAAGATGCCCGGCGTGAGCAGCAGGGCCCACCACGGCGAGTGCGCGGTGATGCGCTGGAACAGATGGAAGGCCGCGTCGCTGGCCTTGGCGAACAGGATGGCCACCAGCGCTACGGCCACAGCGCCGCCCCAGAGCGCGGCGCGGCGGCGCCAGGCCTCGCTGAGAACCAGCGCGGTGATGCGGCCGCGGAGGCGATGGAGATCGGTCATGGGGCACAGTCTGCGCGCCAGCGCTTGCGTTGGGCAGCGGTTATTGTGGCTGCAGGCCTTGCAGGATGCGGTGAAACGCGCGAGTGCGGGTGCTCGCCGATAGCACCTGCCCTGTGCAGCTACCTATGCCTGCAGGCGCTCCCGCCACCGGCGCTTCTCCACCGCACGCACGTTGGGCTGGGGCCGCAGGTAGACGTGGTAGCCGACGAGGCGGAAATCTGCGGGTCGCTCCAGTTCACGCTCGCTGGCATGCACCAGCGTCTCATCCAGATCGAGTATCAGCAGCTTTCCGCCCTGCGGCATCGTGTCCGGTTCCATGCGCATCCTTCTTTCATTGCCTCAGCTGCCGCCATCTTCTGGATGGACTTCAGCATGTGTCCTTCCAGCAGGTAGATGTAAGCACAGTTCCAGCCAGGTCCTGGTGGGCGCAAGCCTACTGCCGGACGCGCACTTCGCAACAGCCCATCCGCGTGAGGTCGCCCTGTGCCTGCAACATGCCCCGTTCCACCAGCATGCGTACACGCCCTGCATAGAACACATCGGGAATTCCCGATCGGCACTTCGGCTGCAGCGACATGACCATGCCCACAATGTAGGCGATCTTTCGGAACTGCCCGTCGCAGAGGGAGAACAGCTGCTCATCGATCGAGGCGATGTCCTCGCTGGTCAGCGCGGCGATGTTCTGCCGCGCCAGGTCAGTGAGATGGGCATCGTTGTCGGAGCGCTCGTCCGTATCGCGCAGGCAGCCATTGATGGCCAACAGGCGAACCAGCACATAGTGTCCGAAAGCCTCGAGCTCCTCCTTGGGCAACGTCGCCGGATCGAGCTGCCCTGCCGGGTAGTCCTTGAAGGTCACGAAGACGTGGTTCTTCCACTGCCCTGGCGTGTCGGACTGGCGCAGATCATCCAGCACCACGCGCAGGCCGCCGTCGGGCAGCTCGGCAAGGCTGCACAGCACCGCGTCGCGGCGGATCGGGTAGGACTGGTAGCTGTTCATGGCACGTGCTCGCGCGTCCGTATGCAGCGATGAACTTACACCGTAGCGCCCATTCATGGCGGTCAACCAATGTAAACCAGATGAGAAACAGCCAAGTTGACAGGGCTCACCAACCCACCCACACTGCCGCCTTCGCTCCACTCGTACCCAAGGTCCCGCCATGGCTGCTGCCATCCGCCACGACTGGCAACACGACGAACTGCAGGCGCTGTTCGATCTGCCGTTCCCCGAGCTGCTGTTCCGCGCCGCCGCAGTCCATCGCGAGCACTTCGACCCAGCGCAGGTGCAGGTGTCCACGCTGTTGTCGGTGAAGACCGGCGGCTGCCCGGAAGACTGCGCGTACTGCCCGCAGGCACAGCGCTACAGCACCGGGGTGAACGCGCAGAAGCTGATGGACACCGACGCGGTGCTGGCCAAGGCACGCCAGGCCAAGGCTGCCGGCGCATCGCGCTTCTGCATGGGTGCCGCGTGGCGATCGCCGAAGGACCGCGACATCCCGAAGGTGGCGGCGATGATCGCCGGGGTGAAGGCGCTGGGCCTGGAAACCTGCGCCACGCTGGGCATGCTCAGTGGCGAGCAGGCGCGTGCGCTGAAGGATGCGGGCCTGGACTACTACAACCACAACCTCGACACCGCGCCGGACTACTACGATTCGATCATCCACACGCGCCAGTACCAGGACCGCCTGGACACGCTGGCGCACGTGCGCGATGCCGGTCTGAAAACCTGCTGCGGCGGCATTGTCGGCATGGGCGAGACGCGCGCGCAGCGCGTGGGCCTGCTGCTGGCGCTGGCCACGCTGCCGGCGCATCCCGATTCGGTGCCGATCAACAAGCTGGTGCAGGTGGCGGGCACGCCGCTGCATGGCAGCGCCGAGCTGGATCCGTTCGAGTTCGTGCGCATGATCGCGGTGGCACGCATCGCCATGCCGCGTTCGATGGTGCGGCTGTCGGCCGGTCGCGAGGCGATGAGCGACGAACTGCAGGCGCTGTGCTTCGTGGCCGGTGCCAACTCGATCTTCTACGGCGACAAGCTGCTGACCACCGGCAACCCGGAGAGCGAGCGCGACCTGGCCCTGTTCGCGCGGCTGGGGTTGCAGCCGATGGCGGTGCAGGTGGATGCCGAGGGCCACGACCACGGCGGCACCGTGCACGCTGATATCAGCGCCGATGCGCCCGCCTGTGGCTGCGCTCACGCGGCCTGAGACGGGCCGCAAGCAGGCGCCGCGGCAACGCGCTACCCTAGCCGCCCCGTCGCCGCATTCAGCCGCCATGGCCCGCCCCGACCTGACCGCCCGCCTCCACGCCCAACGCGCCCTGCGCGATGCCCAAGGCCGTCGCCGCACGCGGCGCACGGTCAGCCGTCGTGATGGCGTCCGCCTGGAGGTGGACGGCCAGTGGCTGACCGGCTTCTGCAGCAACGATTACCTGGGCCTGGCCCAGCAGTTCAGCGTGGTCAACGCATTGCAAGATGCGGCCGCACGCGAAGGCTCCGGCGCGGGCGCCTCGCATCTGGTCTGCGGCCACCACGCCCTGCATGACGCGCTGGAGCGCGAAGTGGCGGAGTGGCTGGGCTACCCGCGCGCGCTGCTGTTCGGCAGTGGCTTCGCCGCCAACCTGGCCGTGCAGCAGGCGCTGCTGAGCGAAGAGAACGATGTGTGCGTGCAGGACAAGCTCAACCACGCCAGCCTGCTCGATGCGACGCGGCTGGCGGGTGCGCGCCTGCGCCGTTATCCGCACCTCGACGCCGAAGGCGCGATGCGCCAGCTCAAGCACGCGCCCGATGGCGCGGCGATGCTGGCCACCGACGGTGTGTTCAGCATGGATGGCGACATCGCACCGCTGCGTGCATTGTCGCTGGTGGCACGCCTGCAGCAGGCGCTGTTCTATGTGGACGATGCGCACGGCGTGGGCGTGGTCGGTGATGGCCGTGGTGCCGTGGCCGCCGCCGGGCTGGGCGTGGACGATGTGCCGCTGCAGCTGGTCACGCTGGGCAAGGCACTGGGCGGTTCCGGCGCGCTGGTGCTGGGCCGCGACGACCTGGTCGAGCACCTGGCCGAAACTGCACGCCCGTACATCTACACCACTGCGATGCCGCCGGCGCTGGCCGCAGCAGCACTGGAAGCGGTGCGCCTGGCGCGCCGTGACAACTGGCGGCGCTCGAAACTGACCGATCTGATCGCGCTGTTCCGCGGCGAAGCCCGCCGCCATGGCCTGGACCTGATGGCCTCGGAAACGCCGATCCAGCCGCTGCTGTGTGGCGATGACCATCGCGCCGTGGCGATGTCCCAGGCGTTGGAACAGGCCGGTTGGCTGGTCGGCGCGATCCGCCCGCCCACGGTTCCCGAAGGCAAGGCGCGCCTGCGCGTCACGCTGTCCGCGCTGCACACCCCCGAGCAGGTGCGTGGCCTGGTCGAAGCCATTGCCAGCGCGCGCGATCGCGTCGACCTGGCCGCGCGTGAGGCCGCGCCACCGCCGCTGCCTGTCTTTGCCTGAGCCTGTTGCCGTTTCCCCATGCATATCGACGTCACCGGCCAGGGGCCGGACCTGGTACTGATCCATGGCTGGGCCCTGCAGGGCGGCGTGTTCGCGCCGTTGGTGCAACGCCTGGCCGATCACTTCACCCTGCATCTGGTTGATCTGCCGGGCCATGGCCACAGCCGCGAGGACACCACGCCGCTGCGCCTGCCGTTCGTGGTCAATGCCATTGCCGCGGCCACGCCGCCTGCGGTGTGGTGCGGCTGGTCGCTGGGCGGCCTGTTCGCGCTGCACGCCGCCGCGACACTGCCGAAGGTGCGCGGGCTGGCGATGATCGCGGCCACGCCGCGCTTCGTGCGTAGCGAAGACTGGCCGCATGCGGTGGAGCCGGCGGTGTTCGAGCAGTTCGGGCGCGAGCTGGCCACCGACTTCGGTGGCACCCTGGAACGCTTCCTGGCGCTGGATGTCATGGGCTCGGCACACGCCCGCGAGGAGCTGCGCACGCTACGCCAGCGCCTGGTCGAGCGCGGTGCACCCACCGAACGCGCCCTGCTGGAAGGCCTGCGCCTGCTGGAAAGCACCGACCTGCGTGGCGCACTGCCGACGCTGGCCAAGCCCAGCCTGTGGATCGCCGGCCAGCGTGACCGGCTGGTGTCTCCGGCGGCAATGCAGGCCGCCGCGGCACTGGCCCCCGGTGCGCAGGCGCTGACCATCGCCCACGGCGGCCATGCGCCCTTCCTCGGCCATGCCGACGAGGCGGCCGCCGCCCTGCAACACTTCGTTGCCGGCCTGTCACCGGCCGATGGCGGACAATGAGCGCCTTCCTCATTCCGCAGGATTGATGCATGGATCTGGGTATCAACGGCCGCTGGGCACTGGTCTGCGGCGCAAGCAAGGGGCTGGGCCTGGGCTGCGCGCGTGCGCTGGTGCGCGAGGGCGTCAACGTAGTGATCGTGGCCCGTGGTGAGGCTGCGCTGCAGGCCGCCGCCGAAGCGCTGCGCGCCCTGCCCGGCGCCGCCGAAGTCCGCGTGGTCGCCGCCGACGTGACCACCGAGGCCGGTCGCTCCGCAGCGCTCGCCGCGTGCCCGCAGGTGGACATCCTGGTCACCAATGCCGGTGGCCCGCCACCGGGCGACTTCCGCAGTTTCGAGCGCGACGACTGGATCGCCGCACTGGACGCCAACATGCTGGCGCCGATCGCGCTGATCCGCGCCACCGTGGACGCGATGATCGCGCGTGGCTTCGGCCGCATCGTCAACATCACGTCCTCGGCGGTGAAGGCCCCGATCGACATCCTGGCGCTGTCCAACGGCGCGCGCAGCGGCCTGACCGGCTTCGTCGCCGGGCTGTCGCGCCGCACCGTGGCACACAATGTCACCATCAACAACCTGCTGCCCGGCCAGTTCGACACCGACCGCCTGCGCGCCAACTTCGCCCACAGTGCGGGCAAGGACGGCAATGCTGCCGAAGTGGCCGAACGCCGCCGCCAGCAGATCCCGGCCGGCCGCTTCGGCACGGCGGATGAATTCGGCGCGGCCTGCGCCTTCCTGTGCAGCGCACAGGCCGGTTACCTCACCGGGCAGAACCTGCTGATCGACGGCGGCGCCTACCCCGGTACGTTCTAAGAGACTTTCGCAATGCCGTCCCACTTCGATGCCCGCCATGTCCGCCGCGCGTTCGCCCGCGCCGCCAACAGCTACGACGCCGCCGCCGCCCTGCAGCGCGAGGTGCAGGCGCGGCTGGTGGAATCGCTGGACTACCTGGAGGCACGCAAGCCCGAGGTAGTGCTGGACATCGGCGCGGGTACCGGCCACGCCAGTGCGCTGATGAAGAAGCGCTGGCCGAAGGCGCAGGTGATCGCGCTGGACGTGGCGCTGCCGATGCTGGACCAGGCCAAGCGCCAGGCCGGCTGGTGGAAGCCGTTCCAGCGCCTGTGCGGCGACGCCGCCGCGCTGCCGCTGGCCGACAACAGCGTGGACGTGATCTTCAGCAACCTGTGCCTGCAGTGGGTGGACGACCTGCCGGCGGTGTTTGCCGGCTTCCGCCGCGTGCTCAAGCCCGGCGGCCTGCTGCTGTGCTCCACCTTCGGCCCGGACACGCTGGTCGAACTCAACGAAGCGTTCGCGGCCGCCGATGACCGCCCGCACGTGAGCCGCTTCGCGCAGATCGCCCAGTTCGGCGATGCGCTGATGATGGCCGGTTTCCGCGACCCGGTGCTGGACCGCGACCTGTTCACCCTGACCTACGACGACCTGCCCTCGTTGATGCGGGAGCTGCGCGCGATGGGCGCGACCAATGCGCGGGTGGACCGCCGCCACACGCTGACCGGGCGTGGCCGCTTCGCCGCGGCGGCAGCGGCGTATGAACCGATGCGACGCGCCGACGGCAAGCTGCCCAGCAGCTGGGAAGTAATCTACGCCCACGCCTGGGCACCGGACCCGGGCGCACCGATCCGCGAAGGCGGGCATGACGTGGCCTCGGTGCCGGTGTCGGCCATCCCGATCCGGCGCAAGCAGACCTGATCGCCCGGTCGTGCCGGCCGCTGGCCGGCACCTCACGATTCCACGGTGGACCTCTGCCGGCCAGCGGCCGGCACTACCGTATGCCACACCGTGCGCGAATCGCCCGGGTGGGTGCCGACCTTGGTCGGCACCCACCCAATCCGGGCGGTGTCGGCGATCCCGATCCGGCGCAGGCAGACCTGACCGGCTGGTAGTGCCGACCGCTGGCCGGCAACCTCACGATTCCACGATGGGCGTCTGCCCAAATCAGGTTTCCGCCTCAGGTGTTGGCCGGCGAACTCAGCGGCGGCCGCACCAGGTCGCGGTGGAAGAAATAGATTTCCTGCACCAGGAAGCGCCAGCTGGTGTGGAAGCTGCGGAAGCGCGTGCTGGGCGTGGACGAGGCCAGCGCATCGATGCCCAGCGCCTTGCTCAGGCGCAGCGCGCGCGCCATGTGCAACGGGTCGCTTACGATGATCACCCGGTGCAGGTCGCGCTGGTCCATCAGCCGCTTGGCCTCGACCAGGTTCTGCACGGTGTTGCGCGAGGCGGTCTCGATCAGGATCGCATCGTCCGGCACGCCATGCTTGAGCGCATAGCGCCGCGCCACCTGCGATTCGGAAAAGCGCGCGCCGGTGCCACCGTAGCCGCCGGTGAAGATCAGCAGTGGCGCGTACTGGGCTTCATAGAGATCCAGGCCATGACGGATGCGTTCTTCAAAGACCGGCGACGGCTTGGCGTCATAGGCCGCCGCACCGAGCACGATGATGGCGTCGGCCTTGGCTGCCTGGTCGCGCTCCCCCACCCAGACGATCCAGGCGGTCACGCCCAGCAGCCAGACCACCAGCAGCACGAACAGCCGCCACAGCCAGCCCAGCAGGCCGGTGCGGGGCCGGTGCCCGTCGCGGCTCAAGGCGCCCCCCAACGCAGCGCGGGCAGGTCGACATTGCCACCGGACAGCACCAGGCCCACCCGCAGGCCGGCGAACCGCTGCGGCTGTGCCAGCACCGCGGCCAGCACGGTGGCCGAGGACGGCTCGACCACCTGCTTGAGCACCTCCCACAGCAGGCGCATCGCGGCCATGGTGGCGGCGTCGTCGACCACGATCACCTCGACGCCGGCCGCGCGCAGCAGCGCGAAGTTGGGGGCGCCGATCAGGGTACGCAGGCCGTCGCAGATGGTGTCAGGGGTGAACGCGCCTTGGCGCTCGCCTGCGGCCAGCGAGCGCGCGGTGTCGTCGGCACCGGCCGGTTCGGCCAGCACCAGCCGGGTCTGGGGACTGGCGAACTGCAGGGCCCGGGCGGTACCGCTGGCCAAGCCGCCCCCTCCGACTGGGACTACCAGCACGTCGAACGGACCGTCGCTGTGCAGCAGCTCCAGGGCCGCGGTGCCCTGCCCGGCCATCACCGCCGGGTCCGCATAGGGATGGACCAGGGTCGCGCCGGTATCAGCCTGTACTTTGGCGCAGGCGGCCTCGCGGTCGGCGATGGTCGGCGGGCAGCGCCAGAGCGTGGCACCGTGGCGGGCGATGTTGGCCAGCTTGGCCGCCACCGCACCTTCGGGCACCACCACGTGGCAGGGAATGCCACGGGTGCGCGCGGCCAGGGCCAGGGCAGCGCCGTGGTTGCCGGACGAATGGGTGACCACGCCGGCACGGGCGCGATCGGCATCCAGCGACCACACCGCGTTGCAGGCCCCGCGGAACTTGAATGCGCCGCCGCGCTGCAGGTGCTCGGCCTTGAACGCCAGCTGCGCGCCGGCCAGCGCATCAAGCGTGCGCGAGCGCAGCACCGGGGTCACGCTGGCGTGCGGCGCGATCCGCGCAGCGGCAGCCAGGACATCGTCGGCACGGGGCAACAGTGAATCGCTCATGACGCAAGATTAACGTATGGCCCCACGCTGGCGACCCCGGCACAGGTCATGCCAGCATGAGGGCCTTCACCTCCATTCATCCTGGCCAGTGAAGTTAAGGGCCGATTCAACGCCTGCGCACGAAGCTGACTGCACAACCCGTCCTCTGGGGGGACCCACCATGAAAACGCGCCTGATGCTTGCCGGTGGCCTGTTGCTGGCCCTGACCGGCTGCACCACCTACGACTATGTCGGCGGTGGCCGCAGCGGCAGCTACTACCACGGTGCGCCGTCGGTGGAGTACCGCTACCCGGCCGGCTATCCCTACAACTACGGCTACCCTTACTACGGCGGCTATGGCGGCTACTACGGCGGCTATGGCAATCCGTACTACTCGCGCCCGATCTACCGCCCGCCGCACAACCACCGTCCGCCACCGCGCCCGCCCGGCAACGGTGGCGAGAACCGTCCGCCGCCGCCGCCGCGGCCGTCGTACAACGGCGGTTCGCCGTGGCGGAACATGGACTCGATGCGTCGCCCGCCGCAGTCGAACATCCAGCCGTCGGCGCCGCCACCGCCGGCCCGTCCGACCCCGGCGCCGAGCGCGCCGAGGATGAACGGTTCCCCGTGGCGCAACATGGATCGTGGGACGCAGCGCACAGTTGAGCGCTGAACCGTCTTGCATTTCACCCGGTCCAGGTTGCACTCTACGGAACCGGTGACGGCCCGCGTCACAAAGTGACAAAAAGCGAGACGGGCCGCCGCAAAAATCTCTACGTCGATATCCGACAGGAACATCTGGATCCCCCCTGTTCCGGCCCTGTCGGATGTCGGCACCTCTGAAGACAGACGGCCCCGCACTGCGGGGCCGTCTGTTTTGCCGGGTCGCCAACCGGAGAGAGCCCCAGCGTCGGTAGATCCACGCCATGCGTGGTCGGGCCTTTCCCGGCAATCCCAAAAAAAAAAGCAGGGCCGGACAGTCCCCCGACTGCCGGCCCTCTGCTCCCCCACCGTGCGCCTGTACCGGCCCCTGTTCCAATTCCGGTCACGGGCGCCTGCGGCGCCAGCCACGGTGGGTGCTATTGGGTTATCTGCAATAATCCTGCCAACTTTAGGGCTGATTTCGACGCCGGCCGGCCGGCACCGACGCCGCGGCCCCGAATGGCGCTAAAATCGCCACCCCGGCGGCGCCCCGGCCGCGCCCGCCCCCAGCTGAACAGCCCCATGAACCCGTCCTTCCATCGTTACGACGTCATCGTCATCGGCGGTGGCCACGCCGGCACCGAAGCCGCGCTGGCCGCGGCCCGTACCGGCGTGCGCACCCTGCTGCTGACCCACAACATCGAAACGGTGGGCGCGATGAGCTGCAACCCGGCCATCGGAGGCATCGGCAAGGGCCACCTGGTCAAGGAAATCGACGCCCTGGGCGGTGCGATGGCGCATGCCGCCGACCGTGCCGGCATCCAGTGGCGCACCCTCAATGCCTCCAAGGGCCCGGCCGTGCGCGCCACCCGCTGCCAGGCCGACCGCAACCTGTACCGCATGGCGATCCGCGCCATCGTTGAAGGCCAGGCCAACCTGACCGTGTTCCAGGCGGCCGTCGATGACCTGGTCATCGAAGGCGACGCCGTGCGCGGGGTCATCACCCAGACCGGCCTGCGCTTCGATGCCGAGGCCGTGGTGCTGACCGCCGGCACCTTCCTGGCCGGCAAGATCCATGTCGGCCCGACCCAGTACGCCGCCGGCCGCATGGGCGACCCGCCGGCCACCACGCTGGCCGCGCGCCTGCGCGAGCGCCCGTTCCAGGTGGACCGCCTGAAGACCGGCACGCCACCGCGCATCGACGGCCGCTCGCTGGACTACAGCGTGATGGATGAGCAGCCCGGCGACTTGCCGCGCCCGGTGATGTCCTTCCTGGGTTCGGTGGACGAGCATCCGCAGCAGGTCAGCTGCTGGATCACCCACACCACCGAACAGACCCACCAGATCATCCGCGACGCGCTGCACCGCTCGCCGCTGTACAGCGGCCAGATCGAAGGCATCGGCCCGCGCTACTGCCCGTCCATCGAGGACAAGGTGGTGCGCTTCGCCGAGAAGGCCAGCCACCAGATCTTCGTCGAACCCGAAGGCCTGGGCATCGTCGAGATCTACCCCAACGGCATCTCCACCTCGCTGCCGTTCGACGTGCAGTTGGAGATGGTGCGCAGCATCCGCGGCTTCGGCAACGCGCACATCACCCGCCCCGGCTACGCGATCGAGTACGACTTCTTCGATCCACGCGGGTTGAAGGCTTCGCTGGAAACCAAGCTGGTCAACGGCCTGTTCTTCGCCGGCCAGATCAACGGCACCACCGGCTATGAAGAAGCCGCCGCGCAGGGCCTGCTGGCCGGCCTCAACGCCGCACGCCAGGTGCGTGGGCTGGACGGCTGGTGCCCGCGTCGCGACGAGGCCTACCTGGGCGTGCTGGTGGATGACCTGATCACCCACGGTACCAACGAGCCGTACCGCATGTTCACCAGCCGCGCCGAATACCGCCTGCAGCTGCGCGAGGACAACGCCGACCAGCGCCTGACCCCGGCCGGCCGCGAGATGGGCCTGGTGGATGACCAGCGCTGGAGCGCGTTCGAGACCAAGCAGGCCGCCGTCGCCGCCGAGCGCGCGCGCCTGGGCGCGCTGTGGGCGACCCCGGCCAATGCGCTGGGCCGCGAAGTGCAGGACACGCTGGGCGTGGCGGTCAGCCGCGAAACCAACGTGCTGGACCTGATCAAGCGCCCCGAGCTGGATTACGCGCAGCTGATGCAGGTGCCGTCGCTGGGCCCGGCCGTGGCCGACGCCAAGGTGGCCGAGCAGGTGGAGATCGGCGTGAAGTACGCCGGCTACCTGGACCGCCAGCGCGAGGAGATCGAGCGCCAGCAGCGGCATGAAGCCACGCCGATCGCTGAAGCCTTCGACTACGCCGCGGTGCGCGGGCTGTCGGCCGAAGCCCTGCAGAAGCTGGAGCGCGTGCGCCCACAGACCATCGGCCAGGCGCAGCGCATCCCGGGCATGACCCCGGCGGCAATCTCGCTGCTGCTGGTGCACCTGGAGCGTGCACGCCGGGGCCGCGTGGCGTAGGCAGCACCGTCCGCTTCTGGTGGGTGCCGACTTGGGTCGGCACATGAATCTGCCTTGGTGGGTGCCGACCTTGGTCGGCACGAATCATCAGATCGCGACACTCCATGCTTCCGTGCCGACCAAGGTCGGCACCTACCAGAGCAGGGCGCGTTACCGTGCGTCTGCGCCACCGCCCAGCACCTTGAACAGCGTCACCCGGTTTCCCGCTTCCTGCTGCTGCAGCGCGATCAGGTCCTGCTGCGCGGCAAACAGGCTGCGCTGCGCATCCAGCGCCTGCAGATAGCCGTCCAGCCCGGTGCGATAGCGCGCCTCGGCCAGCGTGTAGCTGCGCTGGCTGGCGGCGACCAGTGCCCGTTGTGCCTCCATCTGCGCGCCCAGGTGATCGCGCGTGGCCAGGGCATCGGCCACTTCACTGAAGGCCTGCTGGATCGCCTTCTCGTACTGCGCGATGCCGATGTCCTTGCCAATCTTCGAGGCATCCAGTGAGGCCTTCAACGCACCGGCGTGGAAGATCGGCGCCGTGATGCTGGGCGCGAACGACCAGCCGCGGGTGCCGGCCGAGAACAGCGTCGACAACGCGGTGGAGCTGTGGCCGTAGTTGGCAGTCAGCGTCAGCGTCGGGAAGAACGCGGCGCGCGCGGCGCCGATATCGGCGTTGGCCGCCTGCAACGCGTGTTCGGCGGACAGCACGTCCGGACGCTGCAGCAGCACGCTCGAGGGCAGGTTGGAAGGCAACGGCGCCAGCGCCACGGTGCCGTCCAGTGCCTGTGCGCTGGGCAGCAATGCCGCGTCCAGCGGAGCACCCACCAGTAACTGCAGCGCATCACGATCCTGCGCCTGCTGGGTCTGCAGCCTGGCCAGCGCAGCGCGCGCGGCGTCCACACTGGTCTGCACCTGCGACAGGTCCAGGCCCGAGGCCAGGCCTTGTGCATGGCGGGCCTCGGTGCGCTGCAGGGTCTGCTGCTGACTGTCCAGCGTCTGCCGGGTGAACGCCAGCGACTGCTCGTCGGCCGCCAGCGCCAGCCAGGCCGTGGCCACTTCGGCGACCAGGCTGGTGCGCGCCGCACGCTGGTTCTCGGCACTGGCCAGCCAGTTCTGCAGCGCCTCGTTCTTCAGGCTGCGGATGCGCCCGAACAGGTCCAGTTCCCAGCTGCTGAAGCCCACCTGCACGGCATCGGATTCGGTCACCTGGCTGACGCCGATCTCGCTGTTGGCATCACTCACCCGCGAACGGGTCACGCTGCCGCTGGCATCCACCGACGGCAGCAGCGCCGCGCGCTGGATGCGGTACTGCGCGCGTTCCTTCTCCACCTGCAGCACCGCCACGCGCAGGTCGCGGTTGTTCTGCAGTGCCAGCGCGATGACCTGCTGCAGGCGCGGCTCCAGGAACACCTCGCGCCAGGCCGGCATCGCCAGTGCTGGCCCGGTCTCGCCGGTGGCGGCATTGGCGAACTGTGCCGGCACCGGCGCCTCGGGGCGCTGGTAGTGCGGGGCCATGCTCTCGCAGCCGCCCAGCACGGTGGTCATCGTTGCGGCCGCCAGGGCGCGCAGCAGCATCGCCTTCATGGGCGTGCCTCCGGGGCAGTGGCGTCGGCCGGCGCGCGGCCCGGGAACAGGCGGCGCACCAGCAGGTAGAACAACGGCACGAAGAACATGCCCAGCACCATCGAGGCGACCGTACCGCCGGCCACGCCGGTACCCAGCGAACGGCGCGCGGCCGAACCGGCGCCGGTGGCGAACACCAGCGGCAGCACACCCATCAGGAATGCCAGCGAGGTCATCACGATCGGGCGCAGCCGCAGGTAGACCGCCTGCAGGATCGCTTCGCGGGTGCGCTTGCCCTGCTGCTCGAGGATGCGCGCGAACTCGACGATCAGGATGCCGTTCTTCGCAGCCAAGCCAATCGTGGTCAACAGACCGACCTGGAAGTACACGTCGTTGTTGAGGCCACGCAGGTTCATCATCAGCACGGCGCCGAACACGCCTACCGGCACCGCCAGCATCACCGCGAACGGTACCGCCCAGCTTTCATACAGCGCGGCCAGGCACAGGAACACGAACAGCAGCGAGATGGCATACAGCATCGGCGCCTGGTTGCCCGACAGCTGTTCCTGGTAGGCCATGTCCGACCAGGCATGGCTGAAGCCTTCCGGCAGCGTGTCGGCCAGGCGTGCGATCTCGGCCATCGCCTCGCCGGAACTGACGCCCGGTGCCGGCTGGCCGGTGATCTCCATCGCCGAGACGCCGTTGTAGCGCTGCAGCGCGGCCGGCGCACTGGTCCAGTGCGCGCTGACCAGCGACGACAGCGGTACCATCTGCCCGGCCTGGTTGCGCACGCTCCAGCGCTCGATGTCCTGCGGCTGCATGCGGGCTTCGGCCGTGCCCTGGATGAACACCTTCTTGATGCGGCCCTTGTAGATGAAGTTGTTGACGAAGTCGCCACCCAGCGCGGCGTTCAAGGTGTCATTGATGTCCTGCGGATTCACGCCCATCGCCTGCGCCTTGGCGTCGTCCACCTTCACCGCGTACACCGGCGCGTCTTCCAGGCTGGCGTAGCGCACGTTGACCAGCTTCGGATCCTTGGCAGCCTCCTTCAGCAGCGTGTTGCGCGCGGCCACGGCGGCGGCATGGCCGGCACCGCCTTCGTCCTGCAGTTCCAGGGTGAAGCCACCGGCATCGCCGAGGCCGAGGATGGCCGGTGGCGAGGTGATGAACACCTGCGCATCGGGCACGCTGGCCATGGCCGCGGTCAAGCGCGCGGCGATGGTATCGGCATCGTCCTTGCGGTCGTCCCAATCCTTGAGCCGGATGAAGGCCTGGCCGACGTTCTGGCCACTGCCGCTGACACTGAAACCTGCGGTGGCCTGGATTGACAGTACGCTGTCGTCCTTCACCGCGGCGGCGCTCAGGCGATCCATCACGGCACGGGTCTGCTCCAGGGTGGACCCGGCGGGCAGCTTCACCAGCGCGTTGAGCATGCCCTGGTCTTCATCGGGCAGGAACGCGCCCGGCAGGTGCCACAACAACAGGCCGGTGGCCACGCTCAGCACCAGGTAGAACAGTACGCCCAGCGTGCGCCGGCCGAGGAAGCGGTCGACGCGATGGCGCAGTCGGTTGGAGGTGCGCTCGAAGCGATGGTTGAACCAGATGAAGAACTTGCCCAGCAGGCCCGGCTCGCCAGCGTGGTCGCCATGCGGATGGCCGCCCTTGGGAATCTGGTGCAGGATGCTGCCGCACAGCGCCGGGGTGATGGTCATCGCCACCAGCACCGACAGGATCATCGCAGCGGCGATCGTCACCGAGAACTGGCGATAGATCACGCCGGTGACACCGCTGAAGAACGCCATCGGCAGGAACACCGCGGTCAGCACCAGCACGATGCCGACCAGCGCGCCGGTGATCTGGCCCATCGCCTTCAACGTGGCTGGCTTCGGTGCCAGCCCTTCGAAGGTCATCACCCGCTCCACGTTCTCCACCACCACGATGGCGTCGTCCACCAGCAGGCCGATGGCCAGCACCAGCGCGAACATGGTCAGCGTATTGATCGAATAGCCGAAGGCGGCCAGCACGCCGAAGGTGCCCAGCAGCACCACCGGCACCGCGATGGTCGGGACCAGCGTGGCCCGCCAGTTCTGCAGGAACAGGTACATCACCAGCACGACCAGCGCGATCGCCTCGATCAGGGTGATCACCACTTCCTTCAGCGAGATGGTCACGAACGGCGTGGTGGTGAACGCCACGTGGTAGGTGTAGCCATGCGGCCAGTACTTCTGCAGCTGCTGCAGTCGTGCCTCGACGGCCTTGGAGACGGCGATGGCGTTGGCACCGGCGTTGAGCTCGATGCCCAGCGAGGCCGACGGCTTGCCGTTGAACGTGCTGATGCTGTCATAGCTTTCCGGGCCCAGGCCGATCGTCGCCACGTCGCCCAGGTGCACCACGCTGCCATTGGCATCGGCCTTGAGCACCACCTGCGCGAACTGCTCGGGCGTGTGCAGGCGGCTGCGCGCGGTCACGGTCGCGTCCAGCTGCTGGCCCTTCAGCGCCGGCTGGCCACCGAGTTCACCGGCCGACACGTCGGTGTTCTGCGCCTGCAGTGCGGTCTCGATGTCCGACGGCATCAGCGCGTACTGGCGCATCTTTTCCGGGTCCAGCCAGATCCGCATGGCGTATTCCTGGCCGATCGGCTGGATGTTGCCGACACCGCTGACGCGGCTGATCTGGTCGTCGATGCGCGCTTCCATGAAGTTGGCGACATCGAAGTTGTCCATGCTGCCGTCTTCGCTGGTGAACGACAGCACCTCGAAGATCGAACCGCTGGACTTGGTGATGGTCAGGCCGTTCTGCTGCACCGCCTGCGGCAGCGTCGCCATCGCGGCCTGCAGCTGGTTCTGCACCTGCACCTGCGCGGTGTCCGGGTTGGTGCCGGTGGCGAACACCAGGTTGACCTGCGCCGAGCCATCGGAAGCACTGGTCGAGGTCATGTACATCAGGTGGTCCAGGCTCTGCTGGGACTGCTCGATGACCTGGGTGACCGCGTTTTCCACGGTCTGCGACGAGGCGCCGGTGTAGGTGGCGCGGATGGTGATGGTGGGCGGGGCGATCTGCGGGTAGCGGTCCACCGGCAGGATCAGGATCGCGAGCAGGCCGAGCAGGCTGACCGCGATGGCGATCACCCAGGCAAAGATCGGCCGGTCGATGAAGAAACGAACCATGCGCGGCAGGCCTCAGTGCGACTTTTCGTCGGTGTTGCCGTTCGGGTCGACCGCCGGCATCGCCGCCAGCTGCGCCGTGGTGGCCGCCACCGCCTTCACCTGCTGGCCCAGCGCTACCGCACTGCCGTTGCTGACGATCACCCGCTCGCCAGCCTTCAGGCCCTGCGTGATCTGCCACTGGTTGCCCACCACCTGGCCGGTGCTGACCCGCCGCTCGACCACGCGATCCTTTGCGTCGAGCAGGCGCAGCAGCGGCTCGCCACGTTCATTGCGCAGCACCGCCTTCTGCGGCACCAGCAGGGCACGCGCATCGGTGGCCATCGGCAACACCGCCTTCAGGTACATGCCCGGCAGAAGCAGGCCCTCCGGGTTCGGAATGACCGCGCGCAGCACCACGTTGCCGGTGCCTGGATCGACTGCGCTGCCGACGAACTCCAGCGTGCCCTCATGGGCATAGGTGCTGCCGTCCTCCAGCAGCACCTTCACCTGGGCCTTGCCATCGATGGCCTTCACCAGGCCGGCGTCGAGCTGCTTGCGCAGCGCCAGCATCTGCGTGCTGGACTGGGTCACATCCAGATAGACCGGGTCCAGCCGTTGAATGGTCGCCAGCGCCGCGTCCTGGCCGGCGGCGATCAGCGCGCCGGCGGTGACGCTGGAGGTACCGATGCGGCCGTCGATCGGTGCGGTCACCCGGGTGTAGTCGAGGTTGATGCGGGCGGCCTGCAATGCCGCGCGCGCGGCAATCACGTTGGCCTGGGCCTGCTTCAGTGCCGAGGTCGCATCGTCGGCGTCCTGCTTGCTGGCCGCGTCCATGCCCAGCAGCGTACGGGTGCGCTCAGCCTTCGGCTGCGCCGACAGCACAGCGGCCTCGGCCTGCGCCAGCTGGCCACGCGCGGTATCGAAGGCGGCCTGGTACGGCGCCGGATCGACCTGGTACAGCAGCTGCCCGGCCTTGACCTGCTGGCCTTCGGTGAACAACCGCTGGCGGATCAGCCCACCGATCTGCGGCCGCACCTCGGACACCTCGAACGGCACCGCCCGGCCGGGCAGGGTCTGCTGCAGTGCCAGCGGTTGCGCGCGGGCGGTGATGACGCCGACTTCGGGGGTGGCCGGGGCCTCGGTCCTGCCCGCCGAGCAGGCCGCCAGGGCCAGCAGCAGGGGCAGCAACAACGCACGGGGGAAGCGGAACAGCGGACGCAGGAGTGACATGGGGGGCGTGGGGGCCTTTCGTTGACCCGTGCACGCTGCCGTGAAAGTGTGCAGAGAATATGGAGATTGTGCGACCGGCTCAGCGGGCGCTTGCTTTCGGCGCCGCATGCGCCGCTAATGGCCCGGCGATGGCGAAGATTCGATTCAAATTCGGCCTGACCGCGAAGACCTTCCTCGCGATCTTCACCGCCTGCCTGCTGGTGCTGGCAGTGAACGGCATTGCCAGCCGCGTGGCGTTCCAGACCGGCTTCCTGGACTACCTCAACGACCAGGGCGACCTGCGCATGCAGCGCGTGATGCCACACCTGCAGCGCGAGTACCGCACGCACGGCGGCTGGGAGCATCTGCGCGGTGACAGTGACCGCTGGGCGCGGCTGCTGCGCCCGGACCTGGGCCATGGGCACGAGGGGCCCGTGCCGCCGCTGTCCGACCAGACCGGCGTTCCCTCGCGGCTGGGCCTGTTCGATGCGCAGCATCGGTTCGTGGCCGGCAACCCGGACGCGATCAGCGACGACGAGCCGCACAGTGTGCAGGTGGACGGACACACCGTCGGCTGGCTGGGCATGGTGCCGTTCCAGACCGTCATCGCCACCAACGACCTGAATTTCTACAACACCCAGGTGCGCGCATGGTGGGTGATCGGCATCTCGCTGCTGCTGGTGACCGTAGTGCTGGCCTGGCTGGTGTCGCGCGCGCTGCGCCAGCGCCTGGCCAAGCTGGCCGCCGCCACCCACCGGCTCGCCGCCGGCGACTACGCCACCCGCATCGAGCGCACCAGCGATGACGAGCTGGATGCACTGGTCAACGACTTCAACCGGATGGCGCAGGCGCTGGACGACACCGAGCGCAACCGCCGCGCCTTCATCGCCGACATCTCGCACGAACTGCGCACGCCGCTGGCGGTGGTGCGCGCCGAACTGGAGGCGATCGAGGACGGCATCCGCCCGCTGGACCGCGCCAACCTGGGTGCCCTGCAGGGCGAGATCCGCCAGCTGGGCAAGCTGATCGACGACCTGCACGACCTGTCGATGACCCAGTCCGGTGGCCTGGCCTACCGCTTCGCCCCGCTGGACCTGGTGGCGCTGCTGCGTAGCGAGCTCAATGGCATGCGCGTGCGCTTCTCCACGGCGGGGCTGGCACTGGAAGAAGCGCTGCCCGCCACACCGCTGCAGGTGTCCGGTGACGAGCGCCGCCTGCAGCAGGTGCTGGCCAACCTGCTGGAAAACGCACTGCGCTATACCCATGGCGGCGGCCGCGTGCGCGTGCAGGCTGCGCGCGTGCCCGCCGGCGTGCAGCTGATCGTGGAAGACACCGCGCCGGGCGTACCGGCCGACAAGTGCGCGCTGCTGTTCGAGCGCTTCTACCGGGTGGAGAGTTCGCGCAACCGCGCCAGCGGCGGCAGCGGGCTGGGCCTGGCCATCAGCCACAACATCATCCTCGCCCACCACGGCCATATCCACGCCGAGCCCTCGCCGCTGGGCGGGCTGCGCGTGGTCGTCACCCTGCCGGAGTCCGCATGAGCCTGTCCCCCGCCGCGTCCGCGAAGATCCTGATCGTCGAGGATGAGCCACGCCTGGCCTCGGTGCTGCGCGACTACCTGGCCGCCGCCGGCATGACCAGCGAATGGGTGGACGATGGCGGCCAGGTGATCGACGCATTCGCGCGCTACCAGCCCGACCTGGTGCTGCTGGACCTGATGCTGCCGCAACGCGATGGCGTGGACCTGTGCCGCGAACTGCGCGCCGGCAGCGACGTACCGGTGATCATGGTCACCGCGCGGGTGGAAGAGATCGACCGCCTGCTGGGCCTGGACATCGGTGCCGACGACTACATCTGCAAGCCGTTCAGTCCGCGCGAAGTGGTCGCGCGGGTGGTGGCGGTGCTGCGCCGTTACCGCCCGGACCCCGCTGCACGCGCCAACAGCGGCCTGCATATCGACGAACCGGCGGCACGCGCCACCTGGAACGGCAAGGGCCTGGACCTGACGCCGGTGGAATACCGCCTGCTGCGCACCCTGCTGGCCACGCCCGGCCGGATCTGGGCGCGCGATGAGCTGCTCGACCGCCTCTACCTGGACCACCGCGTAGTGGTCGACCGCACCGTCGACAGCCATGTGCGCAACCTGCGCCGCAAGCTGGCCGACGCCGGCATGGAAGGCGAACCGATCCGTTCGGTGTACGGCATGGGCTACAGCTACGAACCCTAGCCGGTAGTGCCGGCCGCTGGCCGGCAACCGCAGAATTCCAGGTGCGTCCATTGAGGTTGCCGGCCAGCGGCCGGCACTACCCGTGCGCAACTGCGCTACAGTCGAGCACGCTCGACATCAACGGATCACGACTGCATGGACGACATCCACCCGATCGCGCCGGGCAAGCGCGCCGCCATTCTTTCCAGCCTCGCCGACATCGAACGGCGACACGACGTGCGCGTTCTGCTGGCGTGCGAGTCCGGCAGCCGTGGCTGGGGCTTCTCTTCGCCGGACAGCGATTACGATGCACGCTTCATCTACGTGCATCGCCAGCCGTGGTATCTCACCGTCAACGAGAGCACCGGCCCCGGCGATGCGCAGCGGGACGTGATCGAACTGCCGATCGACGATGAGCTCGATGTCAGCGGCTGGGACCTGCGCAAGGCATTGCGCCTGGTTTCAAAATCCAATCCGACACTGATTGAATGGCTGCGCTCGCCGATCATCTACCAGCAGGATCACACCGCAGTGTCGCAGCTTTGGAAGGCAGCTGAGTCGTTCTATTCACCACTGGGCACGTGGTGGCACTACTTCAACATGGCGCGCTCGAACCATCGCGGTTACCTGCGTGGCGAAACGGTACGCACGAAGAAGTACCTGTACGTGCTGCGCCCACTGCTGGCCTGCCAGTGGATCGAGCACGAACAGACCCCCCCGCCGATGGCCTTCGAGGACCTGCTGGACCGGCTGCTGCCGCACGGCCCGGTGCGTGAAGCCATCGATGCCCTGCTGCCGGTTAAACGCGCCAGTGCCGAGGTCAGTGCCGGACCACGCATCGCGGCGATCAGCGATTTCATCGATCGTGAACTGGCCATCCGGACTGCGCAGGCGCCGCAGCTGCCCGCTGGACACGGTGATGCGGCGTGGCTGGATGAGCTGTTCCGGCAGATGCTGGCCGAGCACGCGCCGATCTGAGCGGCTGCACCTGACTCGGGTAGTGCCGGCCGCTGGCCGGCAACCGCAGAATTCCAGGTACGCCCATGACGTTGCCGGCCAGCGGCCGGCACTACCACGCAGGTATCATCGCGGTGAACGCCCTGATTTCCGGAGACACCGATGAACCCGCTGCGCCCCTTCCGCGACAAGATGCCCGTCCTCGGCCAGCGCGTGTACATCGATCCGGCCTGCACCCTCATCGGTGACGTGGAACTGGCCGAGGACGTATCAGTGTGGCCGGGTACGATCATCCGCGGCGACGTCAATTACGTCCGCATCGGTGCGCGCACCAATGTGCAGGACGGCACCATCATCCACGTCAGCCACCACAGCCCGTACAACAAGGCCGGTTACCCGACCCTGATCGGCGAAGGCGTGACCGTCGGCCATGGCTGCATCATCCACGCCTGCACCATCGGTGATTACAGCCTGATCGGCATGGGCGCCTGCATCCTCGATGGCGCCCGTGTGGAACGCCATGGCTTCGTCGGTGCCGGAGCGGTGGTCGGCCCGGGCAAGGTGGTCGGTGAAGGTGAGCTCTGGGTGGGCAACCCGGCCCGCCCGGCGCGCACGCTGAGCGACAAGGAGATCGAGTCGCTGCACTATTCGGCCGACCACTACGTGCGGCTGAAGGACGAATACCTGGGCTGAACGGCCAACGCCGCCATGCGGCTCTGCTAAAGTCTGGGCCCGACCAGGACCTGTCGAGACCCCCATGCCTGTGGCTGCCTGCCGGAGAGGACTCCGCCGCCCACAACGAAGGCCATCGCACTGATGGCCGCACCGATGCTCGATACCTACCGCGAGGTGGTGACGCCGGAGGGTGTGCCGCTGCAGTTGCCGGCGGCCGGCCCGGTGCCCCGGGCGATGGCCTGGCTGATCGATCTGGGCGTGCGCATCGCGGTGCTGGTGCTGATGTCGATTCCGCTGGCACTGCTGGATTCGTTCGGCTCCGGGCTCGGCCTGGTGCTGATGTTCCTGGTCTATTGGGCCTACCCGATCGTCTGCGAAGCGCGGTGGGGCCGCACCCTGGGCAAGCGCGCACTGGGCCTGCACGTGCTCGCGCGCGATGGCGCGCCGGTGGGCTGGATGGCCGCCATCACCCGCAACCTGCTGCGCACCGTGGACATGCTGCCGTTCGGCTATGCACTGGGCCTGATCAGCAGCCTGTTCGATTCCCACGGCCGCCGCCTCGGCGACCTGGTGGCCGGTACCGTGGTGGTGCATGCACCGGTGCTGTACCTGCCGCCTCCGCCCACCATCGACAGCGTGCTGGCCCCGCCGCAGCCGCTGCGACCGGAAGAACAGGCGGCGCTGATGGCCTTCGCCGAGCGCGCGCCGCGGCTGTCGGCGGCACGCCAGCAGGAACTGGCCGGCATTGCCGAGCCACTGACCGGCACCCACGGCCAGGTCGGCGTGCTGCGCCTGTATGCCATGGCCAACTGGCTGCTGGGGCGGCGATGAAGCAGGAACAGTTCGTCGCCCGCTACCAGCAGGAATGGCAGGACCTGGAACACTGGCTGCTGCTGCGCGCCGGTGCTTCGCGCCGCACGCGGCGCAAGGCCAGCGCGCTCGCGCTGGACGATACCGCCTTCCCGCAGCGCTACCGGCGCCTGTGCCAGCAGCTGGCGCTGGCCCGCGAGCGCGGCTACAGCCCGCAGCTGGTGCAGCGCCTGCAGCAGTTGATGCAGCAGGGCCACAGCGTGCTGTACCGCACGCCGCCGACGCGCTGGCGCGGTGCGCTGGAATTCCTGGTGGCCGACTTCCCGTTGCTGGTGCGCAGCCAGGCGCGCAGCATGTGGGTGGCGCTGGCGATGTTCGCGCTGCCGGCGCTGGCCTGCTTCGTGCTGGTGCAGGTCTATCCGGACCTGATCCACATGGTGATGGACAACCGCCAGATCGCCGAGATGGAGCGCATGTACGATCCGGCCGCCGAGCGCCTGGGACGCGACAGCGGCACCGACTGGATGATGTTCGGCCACTACATCCTCAACAACATCAGCATCGCCCTGCGTACCTTCGCCAGCGGCCTGCTGGCCGGCCTGGGCACGCTGCTGGTGCTGCTGTTCAACGGCGTGATCATCGGTTCGGTGGCGGGCCACCTGCAGCACATCGGCCATGGTGATCCGTTCTGGCGCTTCGTCGCAGGCCATGGTGCCTTCGAGCTGACCGCGATCGTGATCGCCGGCGGTGCCGGTCTGCAGCTGGGCATGAAACTGCTGGCACCCGGCCGGCGCAGCCGCCTGGATGCACTGGTCGAGGGCGGCCGCATCGGTGCGCGCCTGTGCCTGGGCGTGGCGTTCATGCTGCTGGTGGCCGCGTTCATCGAAGCCTTCTGGTCGTCGATTGCCGACGTGCCGGCGTGGGGCAAGTTCAGCGTGGCCGGCATGCTGTGGGCCGGCGTGCTGCTGTGGCTGTGGCGCGGCGGACGCGGAGGCGGCCATGCGCATTGACCACCTGGACGTGGTGCTGCGCGCGCGCAGCGGCTGGGAAGCAATGGAGCTGGGCAGTGCCCTGTCGCGCCGCCACGCACGCGCGGTATGGGGCAGCTGGCTGCTGGCCAGTGCGCCGCTGTTCGTGGTCTTCAACGCGCTGGGTTGGTGGCTGGATGCATTCGGCTGGGCGTGGCTGGCAATGTGGTGGTGCAAGCCGCTGTTCGAACGGGCGCCGCTGTACGTGCTGTCGCGTGGCATCTTCGGCGAGCCGGTCGGTACGCTGGCGGCCCTGCGCGCGCAACGCAGCTGGGGCAATGCAGGTTTCTGGGGCTACCTGGGCTGGCGCCGTTTCAGCGTGCTGCGCAGCCTGTGCCTGCCGGTGAACCTGCTGGAGGGCAATGCGCCGGCCCAGCGCGGTGCACGCCGCCGCGCTGTGGCCGCTGGTGCGGCGGGTGCCGCCGCCGTGCTGACCGTGGCCTGCATGGCGTTTGAAGCGGTGCTGGTGTCCGGTGCGATCGGCGCGGTGTTCATGTTCATGCCGCTGGAGCTGATGTCCGAATCATGGCGTGCCGCGTGGGACATGATCGGCCAGGACACACCCGCCTGGGCGCGGGCCGGCTTCAACCTGGCGTGCTGGCTGGCCTCGTTGCTGATCGGTCCGTTCTACGTCGGCGCCGGCTTCGGCCTGTACTTGAACCGGCGCACGCAGATGGAAGCGTGGGACGTGGAGATCGCCCTGCGCCGCCTGCGCGAGCGGCTGCTGCCGGCGGCATCGACGCTGGCCCTGCTGCTGTGCCTTGCCCTGCCGCTGGCCTCCGCGCCAGTGCATGCGCAGGACGCGCAGACGGCCGCAGAACAGGCGGACGATGCCGGAGAGGACGAGGACAGCGCGGAGGAACCGGCCACTACGGCGAACGATCCGGCCAATACACCGGCCATGATCTTCGGTGCAGCGCCAGTGGACACCGCCGGCTTCCGCCAGGCGGTTAACCGCGCCTATGAGGACCCGCTGCAGCGCCCGACCCGCCAGGTCACGCGCTGGAAGCCGATCGAGCAGGCCGAGGAAAAAAAGAAGGAAGACAAGCAGCTGCAGCGTGACACCAACAGCAAGGGTGAACGCAAAGCGCGCAAGGACGGCATCGCCTGGCTGGCACGCCTGGCCGAGTGGGGCCTGTGGGGCCTGCTCGGCATCCTGCTGCTGGTGCTGCTGCTGACCGCGCGGCTGTGGCTGCCGTGGCTGCGCGGCAGTGGCCGGCGCAAGGCCGAGGCCGCACCGCAGGTAGTGGAAGAACCGGTGGAACTGCCGGTCGTGCTGCCGCCGGACGTGGCCACCCAGGCCGGCCTGCTGTGGGACCAGGGGCGGCCGCGGCAGGCGCTGGCCCTGCTGTACCGCGCCAGCGTGCGCACGGTGGGCGAGCGCAGCGGCATCGCGCTTCCGCCCGGTGCTACCGAAGCGCAATGCCTGCGCGCGTCGCGGCGCATGCCCGATGCCACCGACCGTGACCTGTTCGCGCGCATCGTGCGCATGTGGCAGTACGCCGCCTACGGTGGCCGCCTGCCCAGCCGCGCCGATTTCGATGCATTGGCCGATACCCTGCGCCGGCAGTACAGGTGGCTGGCATGAGTCCGCGCCTGTTCTGGTCGCTGCTGCTGGGCGCGCTGGTGCTGTTCGGCGTGCCGCTGACGATCCTTTACCTGCGCACGCACGAACGCGTGACCGAGACCGTGCAGCTGCCGCCGCAGGGCGAAGCTGGCTACAACCCGCTGTACGTGCTGGGCCAGGCCCTGCGTGCCGATGGCATCGAGGTGCACTCGCGGCCGCGGCTGGACCTGCAGCAGATGGCGCTGGGCCCGCACGATACGGTGGTGCTGCTGCAGGACAGCAGCGAACTGCCGGCACCGGCGGCCAGGGCCCTGCTGGCCTGGGTTGATGGTGGTGGCCATCTGCTGGTGCGTACGCCGCCGCCCGCCGAGGACGACGCCAGCAGCACGCAGGGGCCCCTGCTGGACCAGCTGGGCGTGGACAGCCTGTATCAGCAGAGTGACTGCCAGCCATTCCACGTCATCGATGATCCCAGCCACGTCGAGTTCTGCGGCGGCCGTCGCTTCACGCTGGGCTTTGCCGCCAATGCGCGGGCCGAACGGCGCTGGGGCAACGAGCGCAACCTGGTGTTCGCGCGCCTGCGCCATGGCCAGGGCAAGGTGAGCGTGCTGGCCGACATGGAATTCATGCGCGGCGAGGTGGATTCGCCGGCGGCACGCCTGGCGTCGGCCGCAGGCAGGGCCAGTGATGGCCTGCACGATCTCTCGCACCGCGACCTGACCCGTTACCTGCTCGACCCGAATTACGGCAAGGGAGCGTTCTGGCTGGTCTATGCCAGCCGCCCGCCGTCACTGTGGGCGCGCCTGTTCTACCAGGGCTGGCCGCTGTGGGCGCCGCTGCTGCTGGCCCTGCTGGGCTGGTTGTGGGCCCGCTCGCAGCGCTTCGGCAGCCTGCTGCCGTCGCCGGTGCTGGAACGCCGCTCGCTGCTGGAACACGTGCGTGCCAGTGGCGAGCTGCTGCTGCGCTTCGGCCACGGCACGCGCCTGTACGACGCCGTGTTCGTCCTGTTCCTGCATCGCCTGCGCCTGCGCGCACCAGTAGCCGCTGCACTGGACGGTGCGCCGCGCGATCAGGCCATCGCCGAGCTGCTGAAATGGCCGCAAGGCCGTGTTGCCAGCGCGCTCACGCCCCCGCCACCGCACGATTCCTCCGCCCTGCGCGAGCGCATCCGCTTGCTGCTCCAGATGAGATCCCTGCTATGACCGAAGTCCCCGAGCTGCCGGCGGCCGCCAACGCCCGCCTGATCGAACGCGTCGATGCCATCCGCACCGCCGTTGGACACGCCTTCATCGGCCAGGCCGATGTACTGGACCAGATCCTGGTGGCGCTGCTGGCCGGTGGCCACGTGCTGATCGAAGGCGTGCCCGGTCTGGGCAAGACCCTGCTGGTGCGTGCACTGGCACAGGCCCTGGAGCTGGACTACGGGCGCGTGCAGTTCACCCCCGACCTGATGCCCAGCGACGTCAGTGGCCACGCGGTGTACGACCCGAAGAGCGAGAGCTTCAAGATCCGTCGCGGCCCGGTGTTCACCAACCTGCTGTTGGCCGACGAGATCAACCGTGCCCCGGCCAAGACCCAGTCGGCCCTGCTGGAAGTGATGCAGGAAGGCCAGGTGACCATCGAAGGCAAGGCCTTCACCCTGGCGCCGCCGTTCATGGCGCTGGCTACGCAGAACCCGCTGGAACAGGAAGGCACCTACCCGTTGCCGGAAGCACAGCTGGACCGCTTCCTGCTGAAGGTGCTGATCGACTACCCGCAGCTGGAGGCCGAGAAGCGCATGGTGACCGCGATCACCAGTGGCCGTGCCGCCAGCGATTTCGACCTGAGCCAGGTGCCGCGTGTATTGGGGGCCGGCGAGCTGCTGGAACTGCAGCGCGCGACCGCGGCGATCACCGTCGATGACGAAGTGATCGACTACGCGGTGCGGATTGTGGCGGCCACGAGGCAGTGGCCGGGCATCGCGGTCGGCGCTGGCCCCCGCGGCAGCATCGCGCTGGTGCGTGCCTCGCGCGCGCAGGCGGTGCTGGCCGGCCGTGACTTCGTCACGCCGGACGACGTGCGCGACATTGCGCGCCCGGCGCTGCGCCACCGCATTGCACTGGCCCCGGAGCTGCAGATCGAAGGCCAGGACGCCGACGACGTGCTGGGCGCGCTGCTGGCCAAGGTGGAAGCACCGCGCCGATGAGACCGGCCCCGCTGCTGCTGGCGCTGCTGCTGGCCTGGGCTGCCTTGGGCGGCCTGGTGCTGGGCGGGTGGCTGCCGCGCTGGAGCTGGGCGCTGGCAGCCGTCGTCATCGCGCTGCCCGCCTTGTGGGATCTGTGGCGGCAGTCGCGGCGTCCGTCGCCGCAGGTACAGCGCGAGCTGCCCGAAGCGCTGGCGCTGGGCGTGCGCCGCGAGGCGGCGCTGCGCCTGCAGGCCGAGCAATCGATGACGGTGCAGGTGTTCGACCTGGTGCCCGGCGGCTGGCCGCTGGAAGCGCTGCCGCAGCGCGTGCGCCTGCAGGCCGGTACGGCGTCCACCCTGCACTACCACCTGCAGCCGCTGCAGCGTGGGCACTTCCGCTTCGAGGGGGTGCACCTGCGCATGCGTTCGCCGTGGCGCCTGTGGTGGCAGCAACGCACGCTGCCGCCGGCGCTGGAGGTGCGGGTCTATCCGAACTTCGTGCCGCTCACCCGCTTCGCATTGTTCAGTGCCGACCAGGCCTCGCGGCTGGTTGGTGCGCACGTGAAGCGCCGCCGTGGCGAAGGCACCGATTTCCACCAGATGCGCGAGTACCGCATCGGCGACAGCCTGCGCCAGCTCGACTGGAAGGCCACCGCCCGTGCGCGCAAGCTGATCTCGCGCGAATACCAGGACGAGAAGAACCAGCAGCTGCTGCTGATGCTGGACAGTGGCCGGCGCATGCTGGCCAGCGAAGGCGGGCTCTCGCACTTCGACCATGCCTTGAACGCCTCGCTGGTGGTGGCTTACCTGGCGCTGCGCCAAGGCGACGCTGCCGGCCTGTACGCTGCCGGGGGCGAACGCCGCTGGGTGGCGCCGCAGCGCGGCATGGGTACGGTCGAGCACCTGCTGCGCGCCAGCTACGACCTGCAGCCACGCGCGGTGGCCACCGATTACCTGGCCGCCGCCACCGAGGTGTCGCTGCGCCAGCGCCGGCGTGCGCTGGTGATGCTGGTCAGCAACGTGCGTGATGAGGACATCGAAGACCTGCTGGCGGCAGTGCGCCTGCTGCAGCGGCGCCACCTGGTGTGCGTGGCCAGCCTGCGCGAACGCGAGCTGGACGGCGCACTGGAGGGCGAGGTGCAGACACTGGAAGACGCCACCCAGGCCGGTGCCGCCGCGCTGTACCTGCAGCAACGCGCGAAGGCGCATGAGGCCCTGCGCAGCGAAAAGGTGATGGTGCTGGACGTGACCGCCGATGCCCTGCCCGGCGCGCTGGTGGAACGCTATCTGGCGGTGAAGCGCGAAGGGCTGCTCTGATACCCGCGATCGCCCTGGTAGGTGCCAACCTTGGTTGGCACGAAACCCACAGCGTCGACCAAGGTCGACATCTACCAAAACCGGTTGCCGGCCAGCGGCCGGCGCTACCCCCTGCAACAACCGCCGCATCGCCTTGGTAGGTGCCAACCTTGGTTGGCACGAACCCACAGCGCCGACCGAGGTCGGCATCTACCAAAACCGGTTGCCGGCCAGCGGCCGGCACTACCCCTGCAACAACCGATGCATCGCCCTGGTAGGTGCCAACCTTGGTTGGC
>NZ_JCAFTJ010000013.1:0-156633 GCF_059370155.1 Stenotrophomonas sp. YJH_SMC_73
GAGCGCGAAGGTGAACGACACGTTGTTGTAGAGCCGAGCCCACGCTCGGCTTGCGCGCACAGCGCGGGCGTCATCGCGATCTGGTCGAAGAGCAGCCGAGCATGGCTCGGCTCTACAGGAGCGCGAAGGTGAACGACACGTCGTTGTAGAGCCGAGCCCACGCTCGGCTTGCGCACACAGCGCGGGCGTCATCGCGATCTGGTCGAAGAGCAGCCGAGCATGGCTCGGCTCTACAGGAGCGCGCAGGAGTGCGCGCAGTCTATGCCGGCGGCAGCACCTTACCGGGGTTGAGGATGCCGTCCGGGTCCAGCGCGGCCTTGATCGCGCGCATCGTTGCCAGTGTTTCCGGGGTGAAGGCCTGCGCCATGAAATCGCGCTTGGCCAGGCCGATGCCGTGTTCGCCCGACAACGTGCCGCCCAATGCCAGCGTCAGCTCGAAGATCCTTGGCAGCGCGGCATGCGCGCGCGTGTTCTCGTCGGCATCGTCCGGGTGGTAGAGGATGTTGACGTGCAGGTTGCCATTGCCGGCATGGCCGAAGGTGACGATGGTCAGCGTGTAGTCGCGTGCCAGGGCCTGCACGCCGGCCACCAGGTCTGGAATGCGCGACACCGGGACCACCACGTCTTCATTGATCTTGCCCGGCGCCACACTGCGCAGCGCAGGCGACAGCGCCTTGCGCGCCGCCCACAGCTGGTCGCGTGCGCGGCCTTCCATCGCCACGTCCAGTTCGATCATGCCGTCGCCTTCGGCGGCGCTGGCCAGGGCCTGCAGTAGATAGGGCAGGGTGTCGTGGTCACCATCGGCCTCGACCAGCAGCATCGCACCGGCCTCTGGCACGTCAGCACCATTGAGCCGCAGCAGCTCCAGGCTGCGCGCGTCCATGAATTCCAGGCGGGTGGGTACCACCGGCTGCGACATCAACCGCGACACGGCGGCCGCAGCAGCATCGGCATCGCGGTACAGCACGCGCAGCCCGGCCTGGCTGACCGGCAACGGGGTCAGCTTCAGCGTGGCTTCCACGATCAGTGCCAGCGTGCCTTCGCTGCCCACAAGCAGATGGGTGAGGTCGTAGCCGGTGGCGTCCTTGGTGTAGGCACCACCGCAGCGGATCAGCTCGCCGGTGCCGGTCACCGCCACCAGGCCCAGCACGTTGTCGCGGCTGGTGCCGTACTTCACCGCGCGCGGGCCGCCGGCATTGCAAGCGAGGTTGCCGCCGATGCTGCAGATCTCGGCGCTGGAAGGATCCGGCGCCCAGAACAGGCCATGCGGGGCCAGTGCCTGCTGCAGGGTGCCATTGAGCACGCCGGGCTGCACGACCGCGCAGCGATCACCGGCGCGGATCTCGATGATGCGGTCCATGCGGGTGAACGACAGCACGATGCTGCCCGGCTGCGGGACGGCTGCACCGGTCGTGCCGGTGCCGGCGCCGCGCGCGACCAGCGCCACGCCATGCGCGCGACAGGCACGTACCAGTGCCTGAACCTGTTCGACGTCGGCGGGCAGCGCCACGGCTGCCGGACGCTGGCGGCGCCATGAATTGTCCTGCGCGTTGGCCTCCAGCGCGCTGTCATCCATGCGCCAGCCCTCCGCGCCCAGCAGGACGGACAGTTCGGCAACCAGGGCAGCAGGCAGGGCAGGACTCATGACGGATCTCGAGAGGCAGCAGGAGCGGGTTGGATCAGTTTCCAGGCGACAACGGCGCCGGCCAGCGGCAACCACACCCAGCGCAGTTCGGAGAGCAGGGTAGCCACGCCGCGTGCGCTGAAGAACTGTGGGGCGAAGGGTGAAACGCGGATCGGTCGCCACGGTGCGAAGAAGCGGTGTTCGCTCCACGGCCAGGCCAGTGCGACGCCGAGGCCGCCGGAGGTCATCGCATCCAGCAGTGGATGGCTGGCGGCGCAGACGAAGACGAATACAGCGGCTTGTACGGTCGATGCCACCGTTGGCCCTGCCTTGGTAGGTGCCAACCTTGGTTGGCACGAAACCGCCGACCAAGGTCGGCGACTACCGGAGCTGTGCTGCGCCGACCAAGGTCGGCGACTACCGGGGCTGTGCTGCGCCGACCAAGGTCGGCGACTACCAACGAACGCCAACGCCGCCGCCAATGCCGCCAGCACTCCGGCAAACAGCAGCGAATGGCTGGCACCGCGATGGCCGAAGGCATCCGCATAGGGAATGTGCAGCGCAAAGGCCAGTACATCGGCATCGGGCAGCATCGCGGCGATCACGCCTGCAACCAGCAGGCGCGGCGGGATGCGGCCACGATCAGCGGCGCACCACAGCGCCAGCGGCACGGCGGCATGGGTGATGATCGAAGGCATCAGTCACGCACCATGGTAGTGCCGGCCAGGCTGCGCTCTGGCGGGGGCCAACCTTGGTTGGCACAGACGCGCCGACCAAGGTCGGCTTCTACCAAGGCGGACAGTACACATCAGCAATCATCCAGCCGGAATGCGTCACGCAGCCAATGCAGCTGCGGCGGTTCGCCACTGGCTTCCACCACGTCGAAGCGGCAGGGCGCATTGGCCAGCGCGGGGTGGTCCTGCAGGTACAGCTGCGCGGCATGCGCCAGGCGCCGGCATTTGCGCGCATCGACTGAAGCGGCACCGCCACCGTACTCTGATCGCGCGCGATAGCGCACCTCCACGAACACCACGATGCCGGCATCGTCCATCACCAGGTCCAGTTCACCGCCGCGATAACGCACGTTGCGCGCGCGCGGCTGCAGTCCGGCCTGTTGCAGATGCTGCTCGGCGGCGGCTTCCACCGCCGAGCCACGTTGGCTGCGCTCAGCGACCACCGACGATCGGCATCGGCCGGCCGCCATTGAAGGTCGACCATGCCGGCTGGCGCAGGATGTTGCCGTTGCTGTCCAGGAACAGGGTGCCGGTGGCACCGTCCAGGCCGCCTTCGTTGGACAGCTTGTCCAGATAGGCGGTGATCTTCCAGGCGTCGGCGCCGAACGCGAACAGGCGGCCGGCCGCACCGCGTGCGCTCGGCAGGGTGCTGGCCACCTGGCTGGCCGAGGGCAGGCCGGACACGCTGCGCACGTTCCAGGCTTCATTCGGGTAGACGATGCCGTCCAGGGCCACGTCTTCTTCCACCTTGCCGCTGCCGACGGTCAGCTGCGAGGTGCCGACGCGGGTGGCGCCACCGGCACCGGCCAGCGCCAGCTGCGGCGCCAGCAGGCGGGCCTGCGGTGCACGCACGGCGAGGAACACCGCATCGACCTGGCCGGCATTGCGCACCTGCGCGCCGACATCGCCAACGGCATCGCTGACGTTGAAGGTGGCCACCACCTGCCCACCGCGCTGTGCGAAGCGCTGCGCGAAGGCGGCGGCGGAACGGCGGCCGGTGTCGTCATTGCTGCTGATCACCAGTGCGCGGTTGCGTTCGCGGCCACGCAGGTATTCGGCGGCGACGATGCCGTCGTCTTCCGGTGCCAGCGAGAAACCGGCGCTGCCGGCCGGCGGTGCGTCCTTGCCACGGTTCAGGGCCAGCACCGGCACCTGCAGCTGCTGGCGGCCGTACACGGCGTCCACTTCGTCGCGGCCCAGCGGTCCGACCACGAAGTCGGCACCGGAGGCGACCGCCTTGTCATAGGCGGCGAGGGCACCGGCCGGGGTGCCGGCGGTGTCGAAGAAGTTGATGTCCGGGCGGCGGCGGCTTTCACCGTAGTAGGCGCTCAACAGGCCATCGCGCACCGGCTGCGCGGCGGTGGCCAGGCGGCCGCTGAGCGGCAGCAGCACGGCCAGCTTGGCCGGCGGGCGGTAACCGTCGCTCATCGCCGGCGGGCGCTTGCTGGTGTCGAACTGGGCCGCGCCATCGCGGTCGAACGGGCGCGGCAGCGGCAGGCCGCGCGCGATCAGCGCACGGCCGGCGAAGTTGTACAGCGGGTCGTTGGCCGGCAGCGCGGCGGCACGGCTGCGCAGGGTGGCGTCGTCGAGGGTGCCGAGCAGGCCGGCGATGGCGGCCTGGTTCTCGCTGCGCGCGCTGCCGGTCAGGCCGGCATGGGCACGGGCGCGCTCGTTGGCGGCACCGAAGGCATCGCCGGTGCCCTGCAGGGCCTGGGCGCGGGCCAGCAGCCAGCGGGTGCGCAGGCCGACCGCAACGCTGTCGGCATGATCCTTCAGCAGGGTCAGCGCCTGCGCCGGCTGCTTGTCGGCCAGCGCCAGCTCGGCACCGGTCAGCTGGTAGCGCTGCAGGCTGGCGCCGGACAGCTGGCGGGCGGTGAGCTGGCCCAGCAGGCTGCGCGCGCGGGCACTGTCACCGGCCAGATGCCAGGCCCAGGCCGCATCGGCCAGTGCGTTGCTGCGGGCACCGCCACGCAGCGTGGCGGCCAGGCCTTCCAGCTGCAGTGCGGCGTCGCGCGGCTTGCCCTGTTCGATCAGCGCCAGCGCCTGGCCCTGGGCCGGCGAATCGGGGGTGCTGGTCAGGCTGGTGGTGGCACAACCGGCCAGCAGCATCAGCGACAACGACAGGGCGGAGATCCGTGCGGCGGGCTTGTTCATGATCGGGTCCATGCGATGAGGGCAGCGGCCTTGGCCGGGTACACGCTACGATTCTACCCTTGCCCCGTGAGTACCGCTGAAATGAGTGTCCCAACCCTGTACGTCGTCGCCACCCCGATCGGCAACCTGGCCGATCTGAGCCCGCGCGCGCAGGAGGTGCTGCGTTCGGTGGCGGCCATCTGTGCCGAGGACACCCGCCGCAGCGGCCAGCTGCTGTCCCATTTCGGCATCCAGCAACCACTGGTGGCCCTGCACGAACACAATGAAGAGGCCCTGGCGCAGCGCCTGGTCTCGCGCCTGCAGGCCGGCGAGTCGCTGGCGCTGGTCAGCGATGCCGGTACCCCGCTGGTCAGTGACCCCGGGTTCCGCCTGGTGCGTGCCGCGCGCGCGGCGGGCATCAAGGTCAGCCCGGTACCCGGTGCCTGTGCCGCCATCGCCGCGCTGAGCGTGGCCGGCCTGCCCAGCGACCGTTTCAGTTTCGAGGGCTTCCTGCCGGCCAAGGCCAGCGGCCGCCGCGACCGCCTGCAGGCGCTGGCCGGCGAAGTGCGCACGATGGTGTTCTACGAATCGTCGCACCGCATCGCCGAATCGCTGGCCGACATGGCGGCGATCTTCGGTGGCGAACGCCCGGCGGTGCTGGCCCGCGAGCTGACCAAGCTGTTCGAGACCGTGCTCGATGGTGACCTGGCGGGCCTGCTGGCCAAGGTCGAGGCCGACGACAACCAGCGCAAGGGCGAGTTCGTGGTGATGGTGCAGGGCGCGGGTGATGACGAACAAGCGCAGCTGGCGCACGGCCGCCGCGTCTACGCGAAGCTGAGCGAGCACCTGCCACCGTCCACCGCCGCCAAACTGGCCGCGGAACTGACCGGCGCGCCGCGCAAGGCGTTGTACGGTAGTTGATGGATTGCTGCAGCCACGCATGGCGTGGCGCTACTGCAGTAGATCCACGCCATGCGTGGATGGATGAACCGGACGCCGCGATCAGCACGGCAGGAAGGACCTGCGTACGCTAGAATATGCGCTGGCGGAGCCGGCCAGACAGTCGCGTCATCCCTTCGGGGGTGCCGAGGAAAGTCCGGGCTCCACAGGGCAAGGTGCCAGGTAACGCCTGGGCGGCGCAAGCCGACGGAAAGTGCAACAGAAAGATACCGCCTACGTCTTCTTCGGAAGGCCGGTAAGGGTGAAATGGTGCGGTAAGAGCGCACCGCGAGTCTGGCAACAGACCGGCACGGCAAACCCCACCTGGAGCAAGACCAAATAGGGATCCTTTGGCGCGGCCCGCGTTGGATCCGGGTAGGTTGCTTGAGCGTTGCGGTGACGTAACGCCTAGAGGAATGACTGTCCACGACAGAACCCGGCTTATCGGCCGGCTCCGCCTCTTTTTCCGGTAAGCCGAGCATGGCTCGGCTCTACAGTAGAGCCGAGCCATGCTCGGCTGCTCTCCGTCCAGACGCTCGGGAGGTTGTTCAGCCCGGCGTGCGGTACTGCCCGGCGGAAATGAACTGCGAGAAGCGCTCGCACCACACCACCACCGTGGTGTAGTCGTCCACGTCCACGTTCGCGGGCACATCCACCAGGAAGCGGTTGAAGGTCTTCACCTCGCCGATGCGCTGGGCCTGCGCCTTGATCTTCAGGAAGTCGGCCTTGTTGTCGACGAAGTCGCGGACCAGGTAGACCTTGTAGTCCGGGCCCGGTCCCATCTTGCCGTCGAAGGCAACCTGGGTGGCGCTGACGCTGACCTTGCCTTCGGCCCAGTGCACCGCGTCGCTGCCTTTGAGGTCGCGACGGAAGGTGGTGCGATAGGTGGCGTCGCTCATCGCGGCCTGCACCTGCGTGACCGGCGGGTCATCGGGGGCGATCAGGATCGGCAGCAGATAGATGCCCAGGCCGAAGCCCAGGCCGAGAGCAAGCAGGTGGGTGGCGAACAGGATGAGAATGCGACGCATGGGGCCTCCTTGAGGGTTGTGGTCGATTGCGCGGCGCGATGCCGGGCGCGACCACCCTGGGAGGTCAGGGGCGACATTTATAGACACAGTGCCGATTGCGAAAAGGGCACAGTCGGCTGGCTGTGATGCTGAAACCGCTGTGGCGCGGACGGATCGCGGTCGCGGCTGGAAGCTGAATGACGTTTCAGGCCCGCTGCGATGACGACTGCCGTCGCGTGGATCGCGACAGCACGCTGCGGGTAGTGCCGGCCGCTGGCCGGCAACTTCATGCTGCATCCGAAGATCCAGAGGTTGCCGGCCAGCGGCCGGCACTACCCCCCCCCCGCCAAGAGCATCCGGCCAAGGGCCGTCATGACCGGGTCAGAAAATGACGTGGCTCTGGCCGCTGGGAGCGCCCTGCGGGCCGAAGCGGCGTTCGTGGATCTCGCCATGGCCGTCGGCGTCGATCAGCAGCACGGTGCTGGCGCGGGTGCCGTAGTCATCGCCACGGATGAAGGCCGGGCTCAGCCAGCGCTCGCGTTCCAGGCCGATGCCGGTGTCGGGCAGGTCGCTGTCGGCAGGGCGGTGTTCGTCGGCCAGAGCATTCCAGAGTGGGGTCAGGTCCGGGGTCAGATCCCTTTCGCTGTGCGAAAGGGATCTGACCCCGTCATTCTGAAGCCAGGCTTCAAGGGCCGCCATCAGCCGCCGGGTCTTCGGCCAGGGCGCGTCCAGCGCGCCGTTGGACATGCCGTGCACGCCCGGGCCGAGGGTCTGCCGTTCGGCGGGATGGTTGCCGAGGTACTCCAGGCTGTCGCTATCGGCCAGCAACAGATTGAACGGGGCATAGGCGCCAGCCACGGTCGCCAATCGGTCGATATGCACAGCGGCCGGGTCGCGGCCGCGCAGGAAGTCGGCCACCAGCGCGCCCCGCGACGGGCCGGTCTGGGCCGCCAGCGGGTCGCGGACGTTGGTGACCACCGCCATCCGGCCCGAGGCGCCAACCCCGGCCCAGCCACCGCCGGAGCGCAGGTCGCGCCCGCCGATGACGGACGTCTCATCCTGCCAGGGGGCCAGCGCCGCCGTCGGGCGGGCGTGGAACTCATCACGGTTGCCGGTCATCACCAGCCGCCAGCGCGGGTGGTGCATCCAGCCAAGAGCGAGCAGGCACATGGCCTCATTGTGCACGGTTTGCGCAGTCCGGCGCCGTTTCCGGCCCGTTCCGGATGAATGCGCGGCCGATGTTTCACGCCCTCTCCACGCCCCTGAACTTCCGTTCAATCTCAAAAATTGAGACGGATCAGCAACTTGTGGATAAGCCTTGAACAATTCTCTAAAGGTTGTTGCAAGCCATTGATGCGGCTGGCGATTTCCCCGCTGAAAAGTTGTTGACAACCCTCGGCCCACTGCTAAGGTGGGCATCAGAGGGAAATCCGGGTGTTTTGTGGGTTTTCGTGGTTCAATGTTTCACCGGGCGAAGGACAAGGTGCAGGCGTCGTGTTCCAGGGCGAGACGGCCATCACAGTTGACGACAAAGGGCGCATGGCGGTTCCCACCGCTTACCGCGACCTCGTCGCGCGCGCCAGCAACAACCGTCTCGTGCTGACCTACAACCCGTTCGAAGCCGGCTGCCTGTGGCTGTATGCAGAGTCGGAATGGGAGCGGGTCCGCGACGATGTGATGTCCAAGCCCAACACCCAGCGCGTCGTGCGCCTGTTGCAGCAGAAGCTGGTCGGCTCGGCCGCCCATCTGGAACTGGACGGCAACGGTCGCATCAGCATCCCCGCCAGCCACCGCGGTGCGGTGGGCATTGAGAAGAAGGCGGTATTGCTCGGTATGGGCGACAAGTTCGAATTGTGGAGCGAGCAGGCGCATCGGGCCCTGATCCAGCAGACGTTGTCTGACGAGGATCTGGGTGATGGGTTGCTCGACCTGAAGTTGTGAGCCGGGGTGCCCGGATGCGCCCAGAAGCGCAGGCCGGTCACCTTCCGGTGTCGCAGTCGCCGGCGGTGCACCTGCCGGTCCTGTACACCCAGGTCCTTGAAGGCCTGAGGGTGATCGAAAACGGACGTTATCTGGATGGCACGTTCGGTCGTGGCGGTCATGCACGTGGCGTGCTCACCCAGCTCGGTCCCGAGGGGCGCCTGCTGGTCATGGACAAGGATCCGGAAGCCATCGCCGTTGCCGAACGCGATTTCGCGCCGGACCCGCGCGTGTCCATTTTCCGGGGCAGCTTCGCCCAGCTGCTGCAGTGGGACGCGACGGCCGAAGGCCTGGACGGCGTGCTGTTCGACCTCGGCGTGTCGTCGCCGCAGCTGGACGTGGCCGAACGTGGCTTCAGCTTCGGCAAGGACGGCCCGCTGGACATGCGCATGGATCCGGACAGCGGTGAAAGCGCCGCGCAGTGGATCAACCGCGTCGAAGAGCGCGAGATCGCTGATGTGCTGTGGACCTACGGCGAAGAGCGCCAGAGCCGGCGCATCGCCCGCGCCATCGTGGCCCGCCGCGAGAAGCAGCCGTTCTCCCGCACCGCCGAACTGGCCGAGCTGATCGCCTCGGTGATGCCGCGTGGGAAGGACAAGATTCACCCGGCCACGCGCAGCTTCCAGGCCATCCGCATCCACATCAACCGCGAGCTGGCCGATCTGGAAGCCGGGCTCGATGCGGCGGTGGAACGGCTCAAGCCCGGTGGCCGCCTGGCGGTGATCAGCTTCCACTCGCTGGAAGACCGCATCGTCAAGCAGTACATGAACCGCCTGGCCAAGGCGCCGCCGGCCAACCGCCGGCTGCCCGAGGCGGTTGCGTTCGTGCCGACGCTGGACCTGATCGGCGGCGCCATCAAGGCCACCGACGAAGAGCTGGCCGCCAACCCGCGTGCCCGCAGCGCCGTGCTGCGCGTGGCACAGAAGCGGGGGGGCGATGCATGAGCCGGCTGCTGCTGATCATCCTGCTGGCCTGCACCGTCGCCTCGGCGATCGGCGTGGTGTTCGTGCGCCACCGCCACCGGCAGACCTTCATCGAGCTGTCGCGTGCCGAGCGCAAGCGCGATGACATCAACCTTGAGTTCGGCCGCCTGCAGCTGGAACAGGCCACCCTGGCCGAAGCCAACCGCGTGGACCGCATTGCCCGCGAGAAGCTGGGCATGAAGTTCCCCGAGGCCGCTGACATCGTGGTGGTGCGCCCATGAGCAAGACCGGCCGCAACCGCCCGCGCAACGCCTTCAACCTGCGCCAGCGCCTGCGCTGGGTCGCGCTGGCGCTTGGCCTGTGCTCGGTGTCGCTGGTGGGTCGCGCGGCCTACGTGCAGATCATCAACAGCGATTTCTACCAGCGCCAGGGCGAGGCCCGCTACCTGCGCGAGCTACCGATCAAGACCTCGCGCGGCATGATCACCGACCGCAACGGCGAGCCGCTGGCGGTGTCCACCCCGGTCGCCTCGATCTGGGTCAACCCGCAGGACCTGCTGCGTTCGCCCGAGCGCATCCCGGAGCTGGCCCAGGCGGTCGGCATGTCGGTGGATGAGCTGAGCAGCCGCCTGTCGCAGAAGTCGGACAAGGAATTCATGTACCTGCGCCGCCGGATCAATCCGGACGAGGCAGAGAAGGTGGTCGCGCTGAAGATTCCGGGCGTGGCCGCGCAGCGCGAGTTCCGCCGCTTCTACCCACAGGGCGAAGCGATGGCGCACGTGCTGGGCTTCACCAACATCGACGACCGCGGCCAGGAAGGCCTGGAACTGGCGTTCGACGAATGGCTGCGCGGCAAGGCCGGTGCCAAGCGGGTGATCCGCAACCGCAAGGGCGAGACCGTCGAAAGCGATCTGCTGCGCGCCGCCGAGCCGGGCAAGGACCTGACCCTCAGCATCGACCGCCGCATCCAGTACCTGGCCTTCAAGGAACTGCGCAACGCGCTGGTGGCCAACAAGGCGGCCGGTGGTTCGATGGTGATCATGGACGTGACCACCGGCGAGATCCTGGCCATGGTCAACCTGCCGACCTACAACCCGAACTCGCTGACCGGCGCGATCCCCGATACGCGCCGCAACCGCGCGGTGACCGACCTGGTCGAGCCGGGTTCGACGATGAAGCCGCTGACCATCGCCACCGCGCTGCAGGCCGGTGCGGTGACCAAGGACACCATCATCGACACCAACCCGGGCTACATGACCCTGGGCCGCTTCACCATCCGCGACGTGCCGCGCAACAACGGTGTGCTCAACGTGACCGGCGTGATCACCCGCAGTTCGAACGTGGGTGCGGCCAAGGTTGCGGCGAAGATGCCGGACCAGACCTTCTACGACGGCGTGCGCCGCTTCGGCTATGGCTCGGCGCCGCACAGCGGTTTCCCGGGCGAATCGGCCGGCGTGGTGATGCGTCCGGCACGCTGGTCGGGTACCACCAAGACCACCATGTCCTATGGCTATGGCCTGTCGGTCACGCCGCTGCAGATTGCCACCGCGTACTCGGCGCTGGCCAACGGCGGGCGCCTGATCGCGCCGACCTTCGTCAAGGGCCAGCGCAATGAAGGCCAGCAGATCATCGACGAGAACGTCGCCCGGCAGGTGGTGGCGATGATGGAAACGGTGGTCACCCAGGGCGGCGCCAAGCAGGCGGCGGTGCTGGGTTACCGCGTGGCCGGCAAGACCGGCACCGCGCGCAAGGCCGGCCCGGGCGGTTATGAGCGCGGCCATTACAACGCGCTGTTCGCCGGCGTGGTGCCGGCCACCAACCCGCGTTTCGCCACCGTCATCGTCATCAACGACCCGCAGGCCGGCAAGTTCTACGGCGGCCTGGTGTCGGCGCCGGTCTACCACAACGTGATGGAAGGCACCCTGCGCCTGATGGACGTGCCGCTGGACGACCTGCAGTCGTGGCTGGCCGCACAGCAGTCGGGCAAGGTCGGCCATTCGGCCTCGATCCTGCCTGCGCCGCCGGCCGAGACCGCGCTGCCGGTCGATGCCGCCGCTGAATTCGACGCTGCGCTGCCGAGCGCGCAAGCCCAGACGCCGCCCGCTACGGGAGGCACGCAATGAGTCCTTCGATGTTGCTTTCGCAGTTGCTTCCGGACGTGGCCCTGGCGGGTCACGATCCCGTTCTGACCGGCCTGGTGCTGGACAGCCGTGCCGTGCGCCCCGGCAATGCCTTCGTCGCCATCGCCGGTTTCGGCGCGCATGGCCTGGGCTTTGTCGAGCAGGCGCGCGCTGCCGGTGCCAGTGCCATCCTGTTCGAACCGCCGGCACCGGCCGATCTGCCGGCCCCGGCTGATGCGATCGCCGTGCCGGGCCTGCGCGCGCGCATGGGCGCGATGGCCGACCAGTTCCATGGCGCGCCATCGCGGGCGATGGCGATGGTCGGCGTGACCGGCACCAACGGCAAGACCTCCACCGTGCAGCTGCTGGCCCAGGCCTGGCATCTGCTCGGAACGCCCAGTGGCAGTATCGGCACGCTGGGTGCCGGACTTTATGGTGCGGTCGAGCCGACCGGCTTCACCACGCCGCTGGTGCTGCAGATGCATGCGCTTCTGGCGCAGCTGCGCGACGCCGGCGCGCGCGCGGTGGCGATGGAAGTCAGCTCGCATGCGCTGGACCAGGGCCGCGTGGACGCCGTGCACTACGACGTGGCGGTGTTCACCAACCTCACCCGCGACCATCTGGACTACCACGGCGACATGGCCAGCTACGGCGCGGCCAAGGCGCGGCTGTTCCATCGCCCGGGCCTGAAGGCCGCGGTGATCAATCTGGACGATGCCTTCGGCCGGCAGCTGTTCGCGGGCCTGCCAGCCGGCGTGCAGGCGATCGGGCTGAGCTCGCGTGGTGCCACCGACGCCAGCGTGCGCGCCGAGGCGCTGCAGCTGGACGGTCGTGGCATCGCCTTTGAACTGGTCATCGACGGCCAGCGCGCGGCGGTGCAGTCGCCGCTGCTGGGCCGCTTCAACGTGGACAACCTGCTGGCCGTGGCCGGTACCCTGCACGCGCAGGGCCAGCCGCTGCCGCGTATCGCCGAAGTGCTGTCGGCGCTGCAGCCGATCCGCGGCCGCATGAACCGCCTGGGCGGTGAAGACGGCCTGCCGACGGTGGTGGTCGACTACGCGCACACCCCGGATGCGCTGGAACAGGCGCTGGACAGCCTCCACGGGCACCTGCAGGGCACGCTGTTCTGCGTGTTCGGCTGCGGCGGCGAGCGCGACACCGGCAAGCGCCCGCAGATGGCGGCGATTGCCGAGCGCCTGGCCAACCAGGTCATCGTCACCGACGACAACCCGCGCGGCGAAGATGGCGATGTGATCGTGGCTGACATCCTGGCCGGCTTCCAGAACGCCGATGCCGTGACCGTGCAGCGCAGCCGCGCGCGTGCGATCGGCCTGGCGGTGAAGCGTGCCGGTGCAGGCGACATCATCCTGATCGCCGGCAAGGGCCACGAGCCGTACCAGGAAGTGAATGGCGTGCGCCATGACTTCGACGACACCGAAGTGGCCGCCGCCGCACTGGCGGCCAAGGCCGGTGTGCTCAGCGCGCAGGCCGGGGAGGGTGCCGCATGAAGCGCACCCTGCTTTCGCTGATCGCACACTGGGCCGGTGGCGAGATCCACGGCGACGACGTGGCCATCGATGCGGTCAGCAATGACACCCGCAATCTCGGTCCGGGCAGTCTGTATGTGGCGCTGCGCGGCGAGCGGTTCGACGGCCATGACTTCGCGGCCGACGCGCAGGCGCGCGGTGCCAGTGCGCTGCTGGTCGAGCGCCTGCTGCCGGTCGAACTGCCGCAGGTGCTGGTGGCCGACAGCGAACTGGCGCTGGCGAAGATCGCCACAGGCATGCAGCGTGACCGTGGCACCGAGGTGTTCGCGATCACCGGCAGCAATGGCAAGACCAGCGTGAAGAGCCTGCTGCTGTCGATCCTGCAGCAGGTGGCCCAGCACGCGCACAAGGTGGTCTACGCCAACCCGGGCAACCGCAACAACGAGATCGGCCTGCCGCTGGCGGTGATCGATGCGCCGGAAGATGCCGACTACGCCGTCTACGAGATGGGCGCCGGCAAGCCGGGCGACATCGCCTACCTGACCGAGATCGCCCGCCCGCGTTATGCGCTGGTCAACAACATCGCCCCGGCGCACCTGGAACGTATGGGCAGCCTGCTCGGCGTGGCGGTGACCAAGGGCGCGATCTACGCCGCGCTGCCGGCCGATGGCGTGGCGGTGATCAACGCCGACGATGCCTATGGCCGCTGGTTCGAACAGCATTTCATCAGCACCCCGGCGCGTTGCCGCGTGCTGCGCTATGGCCTGGAACACTCGGCGGACGTGACCGCGCGCGATATCCGCGCCGGTGCGCAGGGCAGCCAGTTCACTCTGGTCGCACCGGCCGGCGAAGCCCGCGTGGTGCTGGGCCTGCCGGGTCGCCACAACGTCAGCAATGCGCTGGCCGCCGCCAGCCTGGCGCTGGCCGCCGGTGTCGGTCTGGCGCTGATTGCCGCCGGCCTGGCCGAAGCGCAGCCGGTGCCGGGTCGCCAGATCGCCCATCAGCTGCGCAATGGCGCGGTGCTGGTGGATGACAGCTACAACGCCAACCCCGGGTCGCTGGCCGCGGCCATCGATGCCCTGGCCGCGGCGCCGGAAGAGGGCTGGCTGGTGCTGGGCGACATGCGCGAGCTGGGCCCGGACGCGGAAGCGCTGCATGCGCAGGCCGGCCTCCGCGCACGTGCTGCCGGCCTGAAGCGCCTGTATGCACTGGGCCCGCTCAGCGCCGCTGCCGCCTCCGCCTTCGGCGAAGGCGGCCGCCATTTCGCCACCCACGACGCGCTGTCGCAGGCGCTGAAGGACGAGCTGCACGCCGGCGTGCGCTGCCTGGTCAAGGGTTCCCGTGGCAGCGCCATGGACACGATTGTCAAAGCGCTGCTGGCGCAAGGAGAGGAATCCCCGCATGTTGTATGAACTGGCTCGATGGTTGCAGCAGTTGGAGAGCCTGTTCGGGCTGTTCAACTACCAGACGTTCCGCGCCATCCTTGCCGCGCTGACGGCCCTGTTCCTGTCGCTGTGGCTGGGCCCGGCGATGATCCGCAAGCTTGCCCAGTTCAAGGGCGGCCAGCCGATCCGCAAGGACGGTCCGCAGACCCATTTCTCCAAGGCCGGCACGCCGACCATGGGCGGTTCGCTGATCCTGCTCACCATCACCCTGTCGGTGCTGATGTGGGCCGACCTGCGCAACCGCTACGTGTGGCTGGTGCTGGCGGTGATGCTGTGCTTCGGCGCCATCGGCTGGTATGACGACTGGATCAAGATCGTCCGCCGTGACCCGAACGGCCTGAAGTCGCGCTGGAAGTACCTGCTGCAGTCGATCTTCGGCCTGGCCGCGGGCCTGTTCCTGTTCTACACGGCCGACGTGCCGGCGGCGCTGACGTTCTACATCCCGATGTTCAAGTCGGTCGCGCTGCCGCTGGCCGGCATCGGCTTCGTGGCCATCGCCTACTTCTGGATCGTCGGTTTCTCCAACGCGGTGAACCTGACCGACGGCCTGGACGGCCTGGCGATCATGCCCACCGTGCTGGTGGCCTGCGCGCTGGGCGTGTTCGCCTATGCCTCGGGCAACGTGGTGTTCGCCAACTACCTGCAGATCCCGCAGATCCCGGGCGCCGGCGAGCTGGTCATCATCTGTGCGGCCATCGCCGGCGCGGGCCTGGGCTTCCTCTGGTTCAACACCTACCCGGCCATGGTCTTCATGGGCGACATCGGCGCACTGGCACTGGGTGCGGTGCTGGGCACGATCGCGGTGATCACCCGCCAGGAGCTGGTGCTGGTGATCATGGGCGGCGTGTTCGTCATCGAAACGCTGTCGGTGATGATCCAGGTCGCCTCGTTCAAGCTGACCGGCAAGCGCGTGTTCCGCATGGCGCCGATCCACCACCATTTCGAACTGAAGGGCTGGCCGGAGCCGCGCGTGATCGTGCGTTTCTGGATCATCTCCGTCGTGCTCGTGCTGATCGGCCTGGCCACGTTGAAGGTGCGCTGAGATGAACGACCTGTCCCGCCAGGCAACACGCCTTGAAGCCATCGAAGGCAGCTACGACAAGTGGCTGCTGGGCGCGATCATCGCGCTCACCGGTGTCGGCGTGGTGATGGTGGCCTCCAGCTCGATCGCGCTGATGAGCAGCCCGTTCTATTACCTCAACCGCCACCTGATCTTCCTGGCGGTGGGTATCGTGCTGGCGGTCATTGCCGCCCGCACCGAGCTGAAGTCGATCGAGCAGTACAACCAGATGCTGCTGCTGGGCTGCTTCGTACTGCTGCTGGCGGTGTTCGCACCGGGACTGGGCAGCACGGTCAACGGTGCGCGCCGCTGGATCAACCTGGGCATTTCCAAGTTCCAGACGGTCGAAGCGGTGAAAGTGCTCTACATCGTCTGGCTGTCGAGCTACCTGGTGCGTTTCCGCGACGAGGTCAATGCGACCTGGCCGGCAATGCTCAAGCCGCTGGGCGTGGCCGGTGCGCTGGTGGTGCTGCTGCTGCTGCAGCCGGACTTCGGTTCCTCGACCCTGCTGCTGGCGATCACCGCCGGCATGCTGGTGCTGGGCGGGGTGAACATGCCGCGCATGTCGATGCCGGTGATCATCGGCCTGGTCGGCATGAGCGCGCTGGCGATCATCGAGCCGTACCGCATGCGCCGCATCACCTCCTTCCTGGACCCGTGGGCCGACCAGCAGGGCGACGGCTACCAGCTGTCCAACGCGCTGATGGCGGTGGGCCGTGGTGAATGGACCGGCGTCGGCTTGGGCAACTCCGTGCAGAAGCTGTACTACCTGCCCGAAGCGCACACCGACTTCATCTTCTCGGTCACCGCCGAGGAATTCGGTTTCCTGGGTACCTGCGTGATCGTGGCGCTGTATGCGCTGCTGGTCGGCCGCACCTTCTGGCTGGGCATGCGCTGCGTGGAAATGAAGCGCCACTTCTCCGGCTACATCGCCTTCGGCATCGGCCTGTGGATCAGCATGCAGACCTTCGTCTCGATCGGCGTGAACCTGGGCATCCTGCCGACCAAGGGCCTGACCCTGCCGCTGATCTCCTCCGGCGGTTCGTCGGTGCTGATGACCTGCGTGGCGATGGGCCTGCTGCTGCGCGTGTCGTATGAACTCAAGCGCGCCGAGCGCCGCCAGGCCGTGCGCATCGGTGGCGCCGAAGACGCCGCGGCCGAACCGATGGACAAGCCCGCCGCAGCGGTGGACGCCAGCGTGCCGATGCGTGCCGAGCCGGTCGCACCCGCGTCCGCTGCAGCGAGCGCCGCACGTGGCACCAGCCGCCTGCAGTCGCGCATCGAACCGACCTTCGGGAGGCTGTCATGAGTGCAGCCACCGAGAGTGGGCGCCCGGTGATGATCCTGGCCGGAGGCACCGGCGGTCACATCTTCCCCGGCCTGGCCGTGGCCCGCGTGCTGCGCCAGCGCGGCGTGCCGGTGACCTGGATGGGCGCCGACGGTGCGATGGAAACCCGCCTGGTGCCGCAGCACGACATCGCCATCGATACGCTGGCCATCACTGGCCTGCGCGGCAAGGGCAAGCTGGCCCTGCTGGCGGCGCCGTGGCGGCTGATGCGCGCGCTGCGCGCGGCCGGGCTCATCATCCGCCAGCGCCAGCCGCGCGCGGTGGTCGCTTTCGGTGGCTTTGCCTCCGGCCCCGGTGGCATGGCCACGCGCCTGCATGGCCTGCCGCTGATCGTGCATGAGCAGAACCGTGCGCCGGGCCTGACCAACCGCATCCTGTCGCGTTATGCGCGTCGCCTGCTGACCGGTTTCCCGGGCACCTTCGCCAAGGGCGAGGAGTTCGTCGGTAACCCGGTGCGCGCGGAAATCGCTGCCATCGCGCCGCCGGAACAGCGCTTCGCCGACCGGCAGGGCCCGCTGCGGGTGCTGGTGGTGGGCGGCAGCCAGGGCGCGCGTGCCCTCAATACCGGCGTGCCGCAGGCGATTGCCGCGCTGGGCGCCGGCCTGCCGGTGCAGGTGCGCCACCAGAGCGGCGAGAAGATGCATGCCGAAGCGGTGGAGGCTTACGCCAAGGCCGGTGTGCAGGCGGAAATCACGCCGTTCATCGCCGACATGGCCGAAGCCTTTGCCTGGGCTGACCTGGTTGTCTGCCGCGCCGGCGCGTCCACGCTGGCCGAGCTGTGCGCGGTCGGTGTCGGCAGCGTGCTGGTGCCATTCCCCGCTGCCGTCGACGATCACCAGACCCGCAACGCGGAGTACCTGGTCGAGCGCGGCGCGGCGGTGTTGCTGAAGCAGGACGGAACGCTGGCCGACGGCATTGCCGCACTGCTGCGCGATCTGTCCGAAAATCCCGCCCGCCGCATGCAGATGGCGCAAGCCGCGCGTGCCCTGGCCAAGGTCGATGCCGCCGAGCGCATCGCCGATATCATTCTCGAGGAAGCTGTATGAAGAAGGCATGCCACCGCGCCTGCCCTGCGCGAGGCCGCGCATGATCCGCCGCCTGCACGACACCAACGACCTGGTGCGCGCGTTCCCGCGCGTGCATTTCGTCGGCATCGGCGGCACCGGCATGAGCGGTATCGCCGAAGTGATGCTGACGCTGGGCTATGAAGTGTCCGGCTCGGACAACGCCGATAACGTTGCGACCCGCCGCCTGGCCAGCCTGGGGGCGCGCATCATGCGCGGCCACTCCGCGGCCAACGTGCTGGGCACCGACTGCGTGGTGGTCTCCAGTGCCATCCGCGAGGACAACCCGGAGCTGATGGAAGCGCGCAGCCAGCGCATTCCGATCATGCCGCGTGCGGCGATGCTGGCCGAGCTGATGCGCTTCCGCCGCGGCATCGCCGTGGCCGGCACCCATGGCAAGACCACCACCACCAGCCTGACCGCTGCGGTGCTGAGCGAAGGTGGCCTGGACCCGACGTTCGTGATCGGTGGCCAGCTGCTGGCCGCTGGTGCCAACGCCAAGCTGGGTGGCGGGCAGTGGCTGGTGGCCGAGGCCGATGAAAGCGATGGCAGCTTCCTGCGCCTGAACCCGCTGATGTCGATCATCACGAACATCGATGCCGACCACCTGGAAAACTACGGCAACGATTTCGCCCGCGTGCAGGCGGCGTTTGCCGAGTTCCTGCAGCGCCTGCCGTTCTACGGCCTGGCGGTACTGTGCATCGATGATCCGGAAGTCGCCGCGCTGGCCGCCAGGACCCCGCGCCACGTGATGAGCTACGGCATGAGCCCGCAGGCCGACGTGCGCGCCGAGAACGTGGTGCAGGAAGGGTCGCGCATGCGCTTCACCCTGCGCCTGCCGCAGGGCACCAGCCAGGAAGTGGTGCTGGCGCTGCCGGGCAGGCACAACGTGCTCAACGCGCTGGCCGCCGCTGCGGTGGGCTGGCAGCTGGGCGTGGCACCGGACGCGATCGCACGCGCGCTGGAGGGCTTCGCCGGTGTCGGCCGTCGCTTCAACGATCTGGGCGAGGTGACCACCGCCAGTGGCGCCAAGGTCCGCATCATCGACGACTATGGCCATCACCCGAGCGAGCTGGAGGCAGTGTTCGCCGCCGCTCGTGGTGGCTGGGCCGACAAGCGCCTGGTGGTGGCCTTCCAGCCGCACCGCTACAGCCGTACCCGCGACCAGTTCGACAAGTTCGCCGCCGTGCTGTCGAGCGTTGATGCGCTGGTGCTGAGCGAGGTCTACCCGGCCGGTGAAGAACCGATTGCCGGCGCCGACTCGCACGCGCTGGCCCGTGCCATCCGCGCGCGTGGCCGCAGTGAGCCGGTGGTGGTGGGCAAGGCCGCCGAGCTGGCCAGCGTGCTGCCGGACGTGCTGCAGGACGGTGACCTGCTGCTGATGATGGGCGCCGGCGACATCGGTGCCGTGGCCACCCATATCGCGGTGGAAGGTTTCAAGGGGGAGGGCCAGGCGTGAGCACGCTGACCTTCCCGCCGCTGCGCGTGACCGACCCGGCCGAGTTCGGCCGCGTCGCCGTGCTGCTGGGCGGCAGTTCCAGCGAACGCGAGGTGTCGCTGGATTCGGGCCGCAACGTGCTCGAAGCCCTGCAGTCGCGTGGCGTCGATGCGTTCGCGGTGGACGGCATTCCGGCGCTCGCCAGCGCGCTCGCCGCCGGTGGCATCGATCGCGTCTTCAACATCCTGCACGGCCACAACGGTGGCGGTGAGGACGGCATCGTGCAGGGCCTGATGGACGCCTTCGGCGTGCCGTACACCGGCTCGAACGTGCTGGGTTCGGCGCTGAGCATGGACAAGATCCGCACCAAGCAGGTGTGGCTGTCGCTGGGCCTGCCGACCCCGCAGTACCGCAAGGTCACTGCCGAGGACGTGCACGCCAATGCCGCCGAACTCGGCCTGCCGGTGGTGGTGAAGCCGGCCAACGAAGGCTCCAGCGTGGGCATCAGCCGGGTCACCGATGACGCCGGGCTGGATGAAGCGGTGGCCCTGGCCGCGCGCTACGACGGCCAGCTGCTGATGGAGCAGATGGTGGTCGGCGACGAATTGACCGTGGCCATCCTTGGCGACGTCGCACTGCCGTCGATCCGCATCGTGCCCAAGGGCCAGTGGTACGACTACAACGCCAAGTACATCGCCGAGGACACCCAGTACCTGTGCCCGGGCCTGGACGGTGGCGACGAAGAGGACATCCGGCGCATCGCGCTGGCCGCGTTCCGTGCCGCCGGGTGCCGTGGCTGGGGCCGCGTGGACGTGATGCGCGATCGCGACAGCGGCCGTTTCTTCCTGCTGGAAGTGAACACCGCGCCGGGCATGACCAGCCATTCGCTGGTGCCCAAGGCGGCCCGCCAGGCCGGCATCGGTTTCGAGGAACTGGTGTGGCGCGTGCTGGAACAGACCCTGGAGGCCTCGCACGCATGAACGCGGTGCTGCGCATCTTCGTCTGGCTGTTGGCGCTGTCGGTGGTTGCACTGCCGGTGGTGGCCGTGGTCAATGGCTGGGTCGGCGCCGAGCGCTGGCCACTGGCGAAGCTGCGCGTGCATGGTGAGTTCAAGCGGGTGCCGGCCGAACAGCTGCAGCAGGTGCTGCTGCCGTATGCGCGCGCCGGTTTCTTCGCGGTCAAGCTGCAGGACGCGCAGGACGCCCTGGAAAAGCTGCCGTGGGTGGAAAGCGCGCAGGTCCGCAAGCAGTGGCCGGACGTGCTGGAAGTGACCCTGGTCGAGCACAAGCCGTTCGCCCGCTGGGGTACCGACCGCCTGGTGTCCGAGCAGGGCAAGCTGTTCCCCACGCCGAAGAAGCTGTCCGACCTGGCGCTGCCGGAGCTGGATGGCCCGGACAGCCAGACCGCGGAAGTGATGAAGCTGTACAGCGACTCGCGTGCATTGTTCGCACCGGCCGGCGTCGATGTGCGCCGGGTGACGATGGACGCACGCGGCAGCTGGTCGCTGGTGCTGAGCAACGGCACCGAAGTGGTGGTCGGCCGCGACGACGCGCGCTCGCGCATGCAGCGCTTCGTCAAGGTACTGCCGCAGCTCAACCGTCAGGACGCGCCGATCGAGCGCGCCGACCTCCGTTACACCAATGGTTTCACGCTGAGCTGGGGTACCCCGGCCACGCCGGCGAAAACGCCGGCGACCCCGGCCAGAAGCACGCAGGAAAGGACATGAATCGCAAGGGTGACAAATCGCTGATCGTTGGCCTGGACATCGGCACCTCCAAGGTGGTGGCGCTGGTGGGCGAGTATTCGCCGGGCAACCCGATCGAAGTGATCGGCATCGGCTCGCACGAATCGCGCGGGCTGAAGCGCGGCGTGGTGGTGGACATCGAATCGACCGTGCAGTCGATCCAGCGCGCGGTGGAAGAAGCCGAGCTGATGGCCGGCTGCGAGATCCGTTCGGTGTACGCCTCGATTTCCGGCAACCACGTGCAGTGCAAGAACTCGCCGGGCATCGTGCCGATCCGTGACGGTGAAGTGACCTGGGGCGACCTGGATCGCGTGCTCGACGCGGCCAAGGCGGTGGCGATCCCGGCCGACCAGAAGATCCTCCACGCGATCCCGCGCGAGTACGTGCTGGACGATTCGCAGGAAGGCATCCGCAACCCGGTCGGCATGACCGGCGTGCGCCTGGAAGTGCATGCGCACCTGGTGGTGTGCGCGCAGTCGGCGGCGGCCAACATCAGCAAGTGCGTGCAGCGCTGCGGCCTGCAGGTGGACGACCTGGTGCTGTCCTCGCTGGCCTCCAGCGTGGCAGTGCTGACCGCCGACGAGCGCGAGCTGGGCGTGGTGCTGGTCGACATGGGCGCCGGCACCACCGACATCGCGGTGTTCGTGCAGGGTGCGATCTGCCACACCGCCTCGCTGCCGATCGCCGGCGACCACGTGACCAACGACATCGCGCACATGCTGCGCACGCCGACCCCGGAAGCCGAGCAGATCAAGGTGCGCTATGCCTGCGCCCTGGCCCAGCTGGCCACGGCCGAGGAGAGCATCCAGGTGCCGTCGGTGGGCGACCGCCCGCCGCGCCGCATGCCGCGCCATTCGCTGGCGCAGGCCGTGCAGGGCCGCTACGAGGAAATCTTCGAGATGGTGCAGGCCGAACTGCGCCGCTCCGGCTTCGAGGAGCTGGTGCGCGCCGGCATGGTGCTGACCGGTGGCGCGTCGAAGATGGAAGGCGTGGTCGAACTGGCCGAGGAAATGCTGCAGATGCCGGTGCGCGTGGGTATCCCGCAGCACGTCACCGGCCTGGGCGAAGTGGTCGGCAACCCGGTACACGCCACCGGCGTGGGCCTGCTGCTGATGGGCAGCCAGATCGAGCACCCGCGGCGGCCGTCGCTGCCCACCGGGCGCGCCGGAAGCATGTTCAAGAAACTCAAGACCTGGTTCCGCGGCGAGTTCTGACGCGGAACCCGTAAACCCGGGCCTCGCCCGGGCGCAACACCCGCAGTACCCGCATCACAACGCAATACCGGCTACACACAACCCACACAGCCGCAACGTCGGCATGCAGCAGGACGGCAGGACGCCCGAATGCCCATGCCAGCCAAAGCGGATACAACGAGGACACGGACATGGCGCATTTTGAACTGATCGAAAAGATGGCACCCAATGCGGTGATCAAGGTGGTTGGCGTGGGCGGCGGCGGCGGCAATGCCGTGGCGCACATGGTCAACTCGGCGGTGGATGGCGTGGAATTCATCACTGCCAACACCGACTCGCAGGCCATCAAGAATTGTGGTGCCAAGCTGCAGCTGCAGCTGGGTACCAACGTGACCAAGGGCCTGGGCGCAGGCGCGAACCCGGAAGTCGGCCGCCAGGCCGCGCTGGAAGACCGTGAGCGCATCATGGACGCGCTGCAGGGCGCCGACATGGTGTTCATCACCGCCGGCATGGGCGGCGGCACCGGTACCGGCGCTGCGCCGGTGGTGGCACAGCTGGCCAAGGAAATGGGCATCCTGACCGTGGCCGTGGTCACCAAGCCGTTCCCGTTCGAAGGCCGTCGCCGCATGCAGGTGGCGCTGAAGGGCATCGAGGAACTGAGCCAGCACTGCGACTCGCTGATCACCATCCCGAACGAGAAGCTGATCACCGTGCTGGGTCGCAACGCGACCATGATCCAGGCCTTCCGCGCTGCCAACGACGTGCTGCAGGGCGCCGTGCAGGGCATCGCCGACCTGATCGTGCGTCCGGGCCTGATCAACGTCGACTTCGCCGACGTGCGCACCGTCATGTCCGAAATGGGCCTGGCGATGATGGGTACCGGCACCGCCCGTGGCGATGACCGCGCCCAGGCCGCTGCCGAATCGGCGATCCAGAACCCGCTGCTGGACGATGTGAACCTGGCTGGTGCCAACGGCATCCTGGTCAACATCACCGCCGGCGCCGATTTCACCATGGCCGAGTTCGACGAGATCGGCCGCACCATCGATGGCTTCGCTTCCGAAGATGCCACCGTGGTGGTCGGCACCGTGCTCGATCCGGACATGCAGGACGAAGTGCGCGTGACCGTGGTGGCCACCGGCCTGAACCGCGTCTCGGCCAGCAAGACCCAGCGTCCGGGCGAGCGTGCGCCGATCAAGCTGGTCCGCAACGCCACCACCGGCCAGCCGGAGTTCGGCGAGTTCGACAACGGCGGCGATGCCGTCTCCAAGGCGGTGGGTGGCATGGGCCTGGGCCTGCGTCGCGCCAGCAGCGATACCGCAGCGGCCTCCGCCCCTTCGGCCCCGGCCGCTTCGGCCCCGGCGGCGGCGGAACTGCCGAACGATTACCTGGACATCCCGGCGTTCCTGCGCCGCCAGGCGGACTAAGCGGGGCGGCCCGGGGTTGTCCTCCCCGGGTTGCGCCACCATGTCCTGAAAACGCGGGCGCCGGGCCAGGATGGGCCCGGCCGCCCTGCTTCACGCGCTTTCCAGCGGCGTGCCGGTGGATCCTGCCGGTGGCTGCAACTGGCGTTTCAGCCGGGGTAGGGGAGTGCGCGTGTTAATCTAATGTGTCACTTCCGGTCCATCCCCCATGATCCAGCAACGCACCCTCAAGAACACGATCCGCGCCACCGGCGTTGGCCTGCACAGTGGTGACAAGGTCTACATGACCCTGCGCCCGGCACCGGTCAACCATGGCATCGTGTTCCGCCGCGTGGACCTGGACCCGGTGGTGGAGGTGCCGGCCAAGGCCGAACTGGTCACCGAAGTGACCCTGTGCACCGGCCTGACCTGCAACGACGCAAAGATCCAGACCGTCGAACACCTGATGTCGGCGCTGGCCGGCCTGGGTGTGGACAACATCATCGTCGAACTGTCCTCGGCCGAGCTGCCGATCATGGACGGTTCGGCCGGCCCGTTCGTGTTCCTGCTGCAGTCGGCGGGCATCATCGAACAGGATGCGCCCAAGCGCTTCATCCGCGTGCTCAAGACCGTGGAGGTGACCGAGGGCGACAAGGTGGCCCGTTTCACCCCGTACGAGGGCTACAAGCTGGGCTTCACCATCCAGTTCGACCACCCGATGATCCCGGCCAAGCAGTCGCGGCAGGAAATCGAGTTCTCGACGCTGGCCTACACCAAGGAAATCTCCCGCGCGCGCACCTTCGGTTTCATGCGCGACCTGGAATACATGCGCGAGCGCAACCTGGGCCTGGGCGGTTCGATGGACAACGCCATCGTGCTGGACGAGTTCCGCGTGCTCAACGAAGACGGACTGCGCTACGCCGACGAGTTCGTGCGCCACAAGATCCTTGACGCTATTGGCGACCTCTACCTGGCCGGTGGCCAGGTGCTGGGCGCCTACGAGGGCTTCAAGTCCGGCCACGCGCTCAACAACAAGCTGGTGCGGGCCCTGATGGCCGACGCCAGCGCCTGGGAATGGGTCAGCTTCGACTCGCCGACCAGCCCGGATCCGGTGGAATATGCCACCCCGGCCTACGCCTGATTCCATAGATCGTTGAATTTCAAGATAAAAACGCCGCCTTCCAGGGCGGCGTCGTTGTTTCCGGCGCTTGCGACGCATTCAGCGTGCTTGAAAGGCGTCAAGGCCGGTTCAAGGTCACGGTTTTGTGAACCTGTTGGATCGGAAGCCTGAATTTAACGAAGTTTTAACTTCAATCTAACGACAGGCCCCCGGATGGCCGCTAGGATGCGACCCGGCCCCCGAAATGTTTCACGCCGTGGTGACACGCGCGACGGGGAGCGGAGCCGGATGCTCCGTTGCCATCAGGACCGCTTCTTCGGCTTCGAGGGAACGTCCTGCAGGCAAGCCAAGGCGTCGCGTAGCCCTTTGTGCGTGGCGGCTGAAACTGCGTGGGGGCCATTCCGGTTGTCGATCGCTGGGGAGCGTGAGGGAGTGGTGGACGCAGTCTTGATGGTCACCCTGGTGGCCTTCAGCCCGATGGAACGGGCCGCGTCGAGCAACTGGGCTTCGGCAAGCCGCAACTTGGCATGCCAGACCGGGGACTCGACGAGAAAAACGAGGTGTTCCCCGTCCACATTGGCCAGCCGGCAGCGGCTGCGCAGAGGTGGCGGCAACTGGGGGCGCAACTGCCGGTCCAGCGCGTCGAGCCACAAGGCCCGACGCAGCGGGTTCCCGCTTTTGTCCGCCATTACCGCATCCAGCGCCGGTTTCGGCACTGACGCGGGGCGAACGCTGGATTTCGGCTCAGACATGAAAACTCACTGATGGCATTCAAAAAGATCGTAATCAAAACGCGTGAAGGACAGGCCAAGGCGTCGCCGATCACGCGTTTGCGGTTCTATTTCGAGGACCGCCCCCGCGCCCTGCTGGGCAGCGTGCTCGGGGTAGGCTGCATTATCGGCCTTGCCGGCGGCATTGGCGCCAGTGCGCTGAATGATTCGCGCCTGCAGGCCAAGGTCGAGCGCCAGGATGCGGAGCTGGCCAAGGTCAAGCGCGATGCGCAGACCCAGGTCAACGCGCTGGCCGCCCGCCTCGGCGAGCTGCAGGCGCAGGCCACCCGCCTGAACGCCCTCGGCGAACGGCTGACCCAGATGGGCAAGCTGGAAGATGGCGAATTCGACTTCAACGAGACCCCCGGCCTCGGTGATGGCGACGCCGGCGGCCCGACCAGCGACATCCCGGTCAAGGACGTCAACGCCGACTTACAGGTGCTGGAGCAGCGCTTCGCTGCTTCAGGCCGCCAGTTGTCGGTGATGGAATCGCTGATGTTCGACCACCAGCTGCAGCAGAACGCCGTGCCGTCGCGCATGCCGATCCGCAACAGCTACGTGACCTCCGGCTTCGGCACCCGTGCCGACCCGTTCGGCCGCGGCGCCGCGACCCACAAGGGCATGGACTTCCACGCCAAGGTCGGTGACCCGGTGATGGCCGTGGCCGAAGGCGTGGTCAGCTTCGCCGGTGTGAAGGGCGGCTATGGCAACGTCGTCGATGTCGACCACGGTAACGGCTATGTCACCCGCTACGCGCACAATTCGCGCCTGGTGGTGAAGGCCGGTGACCTGGTCCGCGCCGGCCAGGAAGTGGCCAAGGCCGGTTCCACCGGCCGTTCGACCGGTGCCCACGTGCACTTCGAGGTGTGGGAGAACGGCAACGTGGTCAACCCGCGCAAGTTCCTCGGCGACGGCGGCAACACGCCGGTCGGCCGCGTCAGCCGCGGCTGATGCCCGGGTCGGATTCCTTCCGCGCCGCGGAAGGGCTCTGACCCGATTCGGTTGAGGGCTGGGGTCAGAGCCCTTTCGCCATGGCGAAAGGGGTCCGACCCCGCATCCGTGTTTCTTTGCCGAATCCGGGGCGATTGCGACCGGATTGGCGCTTGAAACCTCAGCCGCCCGTCCCAAGCTACAATGGGTGTTGCCATCGACAGGGCGCCAGGCGCCCTGTTTCGTTTGCGGCGGACGGATCCCAAGGGGGAGGCCGGGCGTCGTGTCCATCCAACCCGGTTCCTTCAATGATCAACAGCCTGCTTACCCGCGTATTTGGCAGTCGTAACGAACGACAGCTGCGCCAGCTCAACCGCATCGTCGCCAAGATCAATGCGCTGGAGCCGGAGATCGAGAAGCTTTCCGACGAGCAGCTTCAGGCCAAGACGCCGGAGTTCAAGCAGCGCATCGCCGGCGGTGAAGCCCTGGACAAGGTGCTGCCGGAAGCGTTCGCGGTCTGCCGCGAAGCCGGCCGCCGCGTGCTGGGCATGCGCCACTACGACGTGCAGCTGATCGGCGGCATGGTGCTTCACCTGGGCAAGATCGCAGAAATGCGCACCGGTGAAGGCAAGACCCTGGTGGCGACCCTGCCGGTGTACCTCAACGCGCTGGAAGGCAAGGGCGTGCACGTGGTCACCGTGAACGACTACCTGGCCCGCCGCGACGCCGCGCAGATGGGCAAGCTGTACAACTGGCTGGGCCTGAGCGTGGGCGTGGTGTACCCGGGCATGCCGCACAGCGACAAGCGCGAAGCCTACGCGGCCGACATCACCTACGGCACCAACAACGAATTCGGCTTCGACTACCTGCGCGACAACATGGCGCTGTCCAAGGCCGACCGTTACCAGCGCGGCCTGCACTACGCCATCGTCGACGAAGTCGACTCCATCCTGATCGACGAAGCGCGTACCCCGCTGATCATCTCCGGTCCGGCCGATGATTCCCCGGAGCTGTACATCCGCGTCAACCGCGTCGTGCCGCACCTGGTCAAGCAGGAAGCGGAAGACGGCGAGGGCGATTTCTGGGTCGACGAGAAGGGCAAGCAGGTGCACCTGTCCGAAGCGGGCATGGAGCACGCCGAGCAGCTGCTGGTTGAAGCCGGCATCCTCGACGGCGAGACCGAAGGCCTGTACGCGGCGCAGAACCTGACCGTGGTCCACCACCTCAACGCCGCCCTGCGCGCGCACGCGATCTACCAGCGTGACGTGGACTACATCGTGCGCGACGGCGAAGTGGTCATCGTCGATGAATTCACCGGCCGCACCCTGGCCGGCCGCCGCTGGTCCGATGGCCTGCACCAGGCGGTGGAAGCGAAGGAAGGCGTGCCGGTCCAGCGCGAGAACCAGACGCTGGCCAGCATCACCTTCCAGAACCTGTTCCGCATGTACAAGAAGCTGTCCGGCATGACCGGTACGGCCGATACCGAAGCATTCGAGTTCCAGAGCATCTACGGCCTGGAAGTGGTGGTGATCCCGACCAACCGCCCGACCATCCGCAAGGACAGTCCGGACCAGGTGTTCCTCAACCGCAAGGGCAAGTTCAATGCGGTGCTGGCCGACATCGAAGAGTGCGCCAAGCGCGGCCAGCCGGTGCTGGTGGGTACCACCTCGATCGAAACCTCGGAAATGCTGTCCGAGCACCTGAGCAAGGCCGGCGTGAAGCACGAAGTGCTCAACGCCAAGCAGCATGACCGCGAAGCGACCATCGTCGCCAACGCTGGCCGCCCGGGCGCAGTGACCATCGCCACCAACATGGCCGGCCGCGGTACCGACATCGTGCTGGGCGGTTCGCTGGAAGCCGAGATCCACGCCCTGGGCGAGGACGCGACCGACGAGCAGAAGGCGGCGGTCAAGGCCGAATGGCAGAAGCGCCACGAGGCAGTGAAGGCGGCGGGCGGCCTGCACATCGTCGGCACCGAGCGCCACGAATCGCGTCGTATCGACAACCAGCTGCGCGGCCGTTCGGGCCGCCAGGGTGACCCGGGTTCGTCCCGCTTCTACCTGTCGCTGGAAGACAACCTGATGCGCATCTTCGCCTCCGACTGGGTGCAGAAGGCCATGCGCATGATGGGCATGAAGGAAGACGACGTCATCGAGGACCGCCTGGTCAGCCGCCAGATCGAAAAGGCGCAGCGCAAGGTCGAGGCCCACAACTTCGACATCCGCAAGAACCTGCTGGACTTCGACGACGTCAACAACGACCAGCGCAAGGTGATCTATGCCCAGCGCGACGAGCTGCTGGATGCCGAGTCGGTGAAGGCGAATGTCGATGGCATCCGCGACGACGTGATCTTCGACATCGTGGCGCGCTTCGTGCCGCCGAACTCGATCGACGAGCAGTGGGACCTGCGCGGCCTGGAAGCGACCCTGGAGTCGGACTTCGGCCTGCAGATGTCGCTGACCGACCTGGTCAAGGAACACGAAGAACTGGACGCCGAGGCCATCGCCACCAAGGTCCAGGAGCGCGTCAACCAGCACTTCGCCGAGAAGGAAGCCGGCCTGGGCGAAGAAACCATGCGCGCGCTGGAGAAGCACGTGATGCTGACCGTGCTGGACCAGAGCTGGAAGGAGCACCTGGCGCGCATGGATTACCTGCGCCAGGGCATCTACCTGCGTGGTTACGCGCAGAAGCAGCCGAAGCAGGAATACAAGAAGGAAGCCTTCGAGCTGTTCTCGGACATGCTGGAGAACGTCAAGCGCGAAGTGGTGACCCTGCTGGCCCGCGTGCGCATCCGCAGCGACGAGGAAGTGCAGGCGCTGGAAGCGGCCGAGCGCCAGCAGGCGCAGGCGCGCCTGAGCCAGTCGCAGTTCCAGCACCAGGATGCCGGCGGTTACAGCGCCGACGAGGAAGCCGCGCAGGTCGAAGCCGCCCAGCAGGGCGTGGCCACGCTGCAGCGCGACGAGCCGAAGATCGGCCGCAATGATCCGTGCCCGTGCGGCAGTGGCAAGAAGTACAAGCACTGCCACGGCCAGCTGAGCTGACCCCGGAAGGCCCCGCGCAAGCGGGGCCTTCTGCTTTGGCGCGGGCGATCCGGCGCGGATTCGTGATTGCGCTGGCCGCCCTGTTCTGGGCATGCTGGCCCCATGGTTTCTCCCACCCGATCGATCCATGTCGTGGCCGCCGTCATCACCGACGCCCGTGGCCGCGTGCTGCTCAACCGCCGTACCGAGAACCGCGACATGGCTGGCCTGTGGGAGTTCCCCGGCGGCAAGCGCGAATCCGGCGAGACCTCCGAACAGGCGCTGGTGCGTGAACTGCGCGAAGAGCTGGGCATCGAGGCCGATGTCGGGCCCTGGCTGATGGATGTGCCGCAGCGCTATCCGGACAAGCACCTGACCCTGGAAGTGCGCCACGTGCGCAGCTGGAAGGGCACACCGCGCGGGCGCGAGGGCCAGGCGATCACCTGGGTGGCGCAGGACAAGCTGGGCCGCTATTCCATGCCGCCGGCCGACCTGCCGGTGGTGGCCGCACTGCGCCAACCGGATCGCTACCTCATCACGCCGGCGCCGGCCGAAGATGCCGGCGGCGTGCAGCACTGGCATGAACGGCTGCAGCAGGCAGTGGCGGCGGGCCAGCAGCGCATCCAGCTGCGCCTGCCGCCGGAGCATCCGCAACGGCAGGCGATGATCGAACAGGCCGTGCGCGCGCATCGTCGCGGCGTGCAGTGGCTGCTCAACCGCGATGTCGCGTTGGCCCGCACACTGGGCGTGGGCGTGCACCTGGGCAGCGAGCAGTTGCTGGCCCTGCAGGAGCGGCCCTTGCCGGAAGGACAGCTGGTCGCCGCGTCCTGCCACGACCTGGAGCAGCTGCAGGCGGCGCAGCAGCTGGGCTGCGACTTCGCGGTGCTCGGCCCGGTGCAGGCCACGGCCAGCCATCCCGGGGCGGTGCCGCTGGGCTGGGAGGCCTTCGCTGCGCTGCGCGCGCAGGTATCGCTGCCGATCTACGCGTTGGGCGGCATGGCCGCCGGCCATATCGCCGAAGCGCGTCGGCATGGCGGGCAGGGCATCGCTGCGATTCGTGGGCTGTGGCCGGCGTGAGCCGGCATGCAGGGTCAGATCCCTGCGCAGCAGGGCTCTGACCCCATCGCGGCAATCTGGGGTCGGAGCCCTTTCCGCTGGAAGGGATCCGACCCCTCCCGATCACAACGTGATCCAGAAGCATCCGTATTGCCGCCGCAATCCCAGCACCGTGGACGCTCGCGACGCGCTGCCGGGCAGCGTCTGCTCCAGGCGCAGGCCGACCGGATGCCGTGGCGCTGGCGGCTCAGGGTCGGATTCCTGCGCCGCAGGGCTCTGACCCTCTTCCTGCGAGGACGCCAGCCCCTGTGGCGGATACACCGGCACCACGTCCACCAGTGGCCGCCGTGCCAAGGATTCCAACTGGCCGAGGATGCGCTGCGCGCCGGCATCGGAGACCGCACCCCACAGGTACAGCGAGGACAGCCGGTTCACATCGTTGCTGACGATGCCGGTGCGCAGTGCGTCCACCAGCTCGCTCAGGCGTCGTGGGCAGCGCGCACCCAGGGTGTCGCGTGGCAGGGTGCTGCCGGTGGGCGCGGGCGGTGGCAATCGCGACCGGGCGCCAACGCTGTCGCAGGGGCGGTCGGTATACACGCTCTGCCCCTGCGCATCGGTGCAGCGGTTCAAGCGCGGGGACTGCGCATGGACAATGCTCGATACCGAACACAACGACAGCAGCAACAGCAGGAAGGAAAACCGGTTCATCGGCGCAGGGTAGCGCCGATCGCGGTGGCATGGCGTGCTTTCAGCCGTGCAGCAGCTTCAACACCGACGTGGTCGGCTTGGCCAGGTTCAAGGTGTAGAAGTGCAGGCCCGGCGCGCCGCCCTCGATCAGGCGCTGGCACAGTTTGGCCACCACTTCGGTACCGAACGCCCGCACCGATTCGGCGTCATCGCCATAGGCCTGCATCTTGCGGCTGATCCAGCGCGGGATCTCCGCACCGCATTGCTCGGAGAAGCGGCGCAGCTGGCTGAAGTTGGCGATCGGCATGATGCCGGGCGTGATCGGCACCTGAACGCCGAGCCGGCGCACGGCATCGACGAAGTGGAAGTACGCATCCGGGTTGTAGAAATACTGGGTGATCGCCGCGTCGGCGCCGGCATCGATCTTGGCCTTGAAGTGCTTCAGGTCGGCCAGTGCATCGGAGGCCTGTGGATGGGTCTCCGGATAGGCACCGACTTCGATGCGGAAGGCGGTGCCGTGTTCGGCGCGGATGAAGTCGATCAGCTCGGCGGCGTAGCGCATGTCACCGGGGAAGCCCATGCCGGAGGGCAGGTCGCCGCGCAGCGCGACCAGGCGATGGCAGCCGATGGCGCGGTACAGCTTGAGCAGTTCGCGGATTTCCTGGCGGGTGCCGCCGACACAGGACAGGTGCGGTGCTGCCTCGAAGCCGTGGTGCTGGTTGAGGTGGCGCACGGTCTCGGAGGTATAGCTCAGGGTCGAGCCACCGGCGCCGAAGGTACAGGACACGTACTCGGGGTCGTAGTCCTTCAGCCTGGCCGCGGCGCGGTCCAGCTGGCTGCGCTGTTCGTCGGTCTTGGGCGGATAGAACTCGAAGCTGATGGCGGTCATGGCACGGGCGGCAGCGGCGGGTGCGGGTCAGTATATCGCTTCATCAAGATGGATGTTAGTTGGCTGCATGGACTGGCACCGTCCGCCGCCGGCGACCGTTTGCCCGGGTCTGCGGCCGTTGCTCCGGAATCGCAACCTGGCTGCCGTAGCCGGGCGCACGCTGCTCCCATCCCGGCACCCCCCACCTGATGAAGGAGCACACGATGAAGATCTTCCTGGCACTCTGGTACGCGATGAAGGCCCTGGCCCGGCTGGCGATGATCGGCATGGCGATGGCCGTGCTCGGCTCCGGTTCCGCGCATGCCGCCACCGGCTCGACCGCTGGCAAGGTACAGGTCGAGGTGGTCGGCATGGGGCGACCGCTGCTGATGATCCCCGGCCTCAACAGCAGCGCCGAGGCCTGGCGCGAGACCTGCCTGGCCCTGAAGGACGTGCAGTGCCACCTGGTGCAGTTGCCGGGCTTTGCTGGCGCGGCAGCGGCCGACCCGCGCCCGGCCGGCTTCCTGCCGGCGATGCGCGGGCAGCTGCTGGCCTACCTGCATGACCAGCACCTGGGGCCGGTGGTGGTGGTCGGCCACAGCCTCGGTGGCGTGCTGGGCCTGCAGATGGCGCAGGCCGAGCCGAAGGCGATCAGCGCACTGGTGGTGGTCGATGCCCTGCCGTTCCTGCCGGCGGCGCGCGACCCGAGTGCCACCGCTGACAGCGTGCGGCCGATGGCCGACCAGCTGCGCAAGGGCATGCTGGCCGCCGACGCCGCGCAATGGCAGGCGCAGTTGAAGGCGGGCCTGCCGGGCATGACCCGCGATCCGCGGCGCCAGGCCGAACTGGGCCGCTGGGGCGAAGCCAGCGACCGCCAGACCACGGCCGATGCGATGCATGCGGTGATGACCACCGACCTGCGCGACAGCATCGCTTCGATCACCGCGCCGACGCTGGTGCTCGGCAGCTGGGCCGGCTACCAGCCGATGGGCGGCACCGAGGACGGCACGCGTGCGGTGTTCCAGGCCCAGTACGCGAACCTGCAGGGCGTGCAGATCGCGATGAGCGCGCAGGGTTTCCACTTCCTGATGTGGGATGATCCGCGCTGGTTGCAGGAACAGGTGCAGCGATTCCTCGCCGCGCATCCCTGACCCTTGTCCGCCCTCCTGCCACCGCCGAGAGCCCGCATGGACGCCACCACGCCTTCCCGCCGTTTCTGGACGCTCAATGCACTGGCATGGGCCGGCTATGCGCTGTACGGGCTGTGGGTCGGCATGCGGATCGGTGGCGGCATCGTGTTCAGTGGCATCGTGCTGATCACCGTCAGCGTGGCGGTCTCACTCTGGCTGTGCAGCGGCGCATTGCGTTCGGTTGCACTGCGCCAGCGCTGGTGGGAGGGCAGCCTGGGCAGCCTGGTGCTGAAACTGGCTGCCGGCGTGGTGCTCGGGGCCAGCGTCGCACAGGCGGTAACGGCGGCGCTGCTGCTGCCGGCGCTGGCGCTGGGTTGGGTGCAGCTGCCTGGCGGCCATGCGGATTACCAGTGGTCTTCGGTGCTGCTGTATTGGATGAACACCGCGTTGTTCCTGCTGGTGTGGACCGGTTTGTGGGCGGGCCTGCACGGCCTGCGGCGGGCACGCCACAGCGAGCTGGCACGCCTGCGCGCCGAAGCCGAACGCAGTGCGCTGGAACGTGACGCACTGCGTGCGCGGCTCAATCCGCACTTCATGTTCAATGCGCTGAACAACCTGCGTGCGCTGATCCTGGAAGACCCGGAACGGGCCCGTGACATGGTCACCCGCCTGTCGCGCACGCTGCGCCAGGCGCTCGCCCACAACCGCAGCGAGCAGGTCACGCTGGCCGAGGAACTGGCGGTGGTCGATGATTACCTGGCCATCGAGGCGGTCCATTTCGAACAGCGCCTGCAGGTGCGGCAGCAGATCGATGCCGATGCCACGCAGGCGCAGCTGCCGGCGATGGCGTTGCAGTTGCTGGTGGAGAACGCGATCAAGCACGGTATCGCCAGCCGACCCGGCGGCGGCGAGGTGCAGATCCGCGCCACGCTGGACAATGACGTGCTGCGGTTGCAGGTGGACAATCCACTTCCAACCGGCAGCGAACCCACCCATGGCCATGGCGTCGGCCTGGCCTACCTGCGTGCGCAGCTGGGCATGCGTGGCCGATTCGTGCTGCAACCGGCCGGTGACCGCATGCAGGCCCTGCTGGAGATTCCGCAATGACTGGCATGCTGCGCGTGTTGATCGTCGATGACGCACGGCTGGCCCGGCAGGAGCTGCGCACGCTGCTGTCGGCGCTGCCGTGGGTGCAGTGCGTGGGCGAGGCCGACGACGTGCCCGCCGCACGCGAGGCGATCACCACGCTGGCACCGGACCTGGTGCTGCTGGATGTGCAGATGCCCTCCGGCAGTGGTTTCGACGTGCTGGACGGCCTGGACACGGTGCCGGCCGTGGTCTTCGTCACCGCCTACGACACCTATGCGGTGCGTGCGTTCCAGGCCAACGCGCTGGACTACCTGGTGAAGCCGGTGGAGGCGCCGCGGCTGCTGGAAGCGCTCGAGCGGGCGCGGCAGTGCGAGGCGGTTGCGGCCGACGTGCCGGAATCGCGCGGCACGCTGGGCGCGCACGACCAGGTGTTCGTGCGCGAGGGTGAACGCTGCTGGTTCGTGGCAGTCTCCGAGATCCGTCGGCTGGTGGTGGATGGCAACTACACGCGGCTGTGGTTCCGCGACCAGAACGCACTGCTGACCCGCAGCCTGAGCGCGCTGGAAGCACGCCTGCCGCCGGATCTTTTCTTCCGCGCCAACCGCAACACACTGGTCAACCTGCGCCGTATCCGTGGGGTGTCGCCCAGCATCGGCGACGGCTATGACCTGACGCTGGATGATGGCAGCGAGGTGGAGGTATCGCGGCGGCAGGCACGCGAGCTGCGCGAGCGGATGGCGTTGTAGGTGCTGCCAGCGGTTACCCTGTGCAGCGGATTCCCAGATCACGCCGCGCCATGTCCATCGTCCTCACCGATTTCGCCCGTCCCCGCCTGTTCCCGCGCGTGCCACGCGGCAATACCATCCAGGACTGCACTGCCGAGCAGTTCGAGGCACACCTCAATGCGCACGCGCCGCTGAAGGTGCTCGACGGCTACGCCCCGTTCTGCAAGTTGTTCGTCTACGAGAACTGGACCAGCACGCGCTGCCTGACGGTGCCGGTCACCGAGGCCAACCGCCACCAGCTGCGCAGCGGCTACGAAGCGCGCAACCGCGAGGAACTGCCGGTACTGGTGCGCTGGTTCGAGGGCGTGGAGTCGCCGCGCGCGAACTACCTGGTGGTGATCCTGTACAACGCCGAGCAGCTGGCCAGGGAAGGCTCACCGATCGAAGCCGACTGGGGCATCGTCGGCTGCATCTATACCGCCGAACCGGAAGAAGTGCCGATGGCGCCGATCACCATGATGCGCAATGCGCTGGGCGTGGAGGAGGGCGGTTCCGGCGTGCCATTGGACAAGGAGGCCTACCGGCGCTCGGTGGAGTTCTGGGAGAACAACGCCAACTGGCGGCCGGGGTCGGATCCCCGCATCGCAGGGCTCTGACCCGATCATTCGAGCCCCCGGTCGAAGCCTTTCCCTGAGGAGGGGATCCGACCCCAGGCGCGCGCTATGATCGGGCCAGGCAAACCCAAGGAGGGCAGGGCATGGCGGTCTGGGCAAGGATGATCCTGATGTTGCTGGCGGGCACGCTGCCCGCCACCCCGGTACTGGCCGCGAAGCCCTCTGCCGGGATGGCCTGCGAACCCATGGCACGCCTTCCCGGGCTGCGCGATGCGGGCGTGACCGCGCTGTCGATGCAGCCGCAGGACGGCCGCTGCGTGATTGAAGTGGCGGCGGCCAATGGCAACGCGCTGCGTCGGCAGCAACGAATGCTGGAGGCGCTGGTGCAGCATGCCTGTGCCGCGCCGGCGCACGTGACCGTGAATGAGGTGCAGGTATCCCTGCAGCTGCGCCTGCCGACGCCCTGCACGGCACGCAGCAAACGGGATCTGTTCGCGGGTGAAGGTATTCCCTGGCTGCCTCCACACGGCGTGTCGCCGCGCTATCCGGTGGAGGCCATGCGGCAGGGGCTGTCCGGCCGCAGCATGCTGAAGGCGTTGGTCGATGCGCGGGGGCGCGTTGCGGCCGTGATCGTGGAGACCTCCAGCGGTCATGCGTTGCTGGATGACGCTGCAGCGGAGGAGCTGCAGGGCTGGCGTTTCAGCCGCGCCGATGCGAAGGGTACGGTGCCGGCGTTGACCCTCGTGCGCATGCCGATGCGGTATGAATTCGTGGAGTGAGCGTCATCCATGCATGGCACGGATCTGGACGTACCGCAGCGGAGCCACGCCGTGCGTGGCTGCATCACTGTCAGAGGCGCTTCCACTCCCACCACGGGTAGTGGTATTCGCGCTCGGTGGCGCTCCACGGCTGCGTGCAGGACGTGCACGTCACCCGGTAGCACTCACCCCAGCCATCCTCGGCCTCGCCTCGTCCGAGCAGCAGCACGTGGCCCTGTTCCAGCAGCGGTGCAGGGTTAAAGAACACATAAGAAGGGTAGAGTGCGCACAGGCACCCCTCACGCGCCTGCCAGTAGCGCAGCCGTTGCAGGGCCGCCTTCAGGTGCGCCTGGTTGCTGATCAGCATGCCGCCAAGGGCGATGCCCTCGCAGCTGCGTTCGATCGTATCCACATGTGCGACCAACGCGTCCAACGACGCGGTGCTGAACAGCCGTGCCACCGTGCGTGCGGCATCGGTGATGCGCGTGGCATCGCGCGACAGCAGGTCCTGCAGCAGCACGTCGGCCTGTGCATCGTCGAGCCGGGGTACCGGCGCTGCAGACCACGGCCAGCGCATCAGCGTGACTTGCCGATGGCAGCGTAGTGGCCGGCGGTGAGGCGCAGAAGGTCGGCCGGTGCCAGTTCTACCTCGAGGCCACGGCGCCCGGCGCTGACATGCAGCGCGGGCAACGCTTCGGCACTGGCGTCCAGGAACGTGCGCAGGCGCTTCTTCTGCCCCAGCGGGCTGATGCCACCGACCAGGTAGCCGGTCGCGCGCTGTGCGGCATCGGCGGCGGCCATCTCGCACTTCTTGCAGCCGGCGGCTTCAGCCAGCGCCTTCAGGTCAAGCTGACCGGCGACCGGCACGATCGCCACCAGCAGTTCGCGTGCTTCCGTGCTGGCCAGCAGGGTCTTGAACACCTGGGCCGGGTCGAGGCCGAGCTTGTCGACGGCTTCGCCGCCATACGATTCGGCGTGGGCGTCGTGCACGTAGCTGCGCACGGTGTGGGCGATCTTCTCGCGCTTGAGCAGGTTGATGGCCGGGGTCATGGGCGCATCCTAGCGCGAGATAGGGATATTGCCTTGACCGAAACTCGCGCATCAACGCAGGACGGGCCCCCGAAGGCGCCCGTCCCGGCTGTGATCGTCGGCATCCCGCGTCAGCGCGACATCGACTGCTGCGTCTGAATCTGTTCCTGGGTCTGTCGCTGCGACAGTTCGTTGTCCAGCGCCTGGCTATGCCGCGTGCTGTCCTGCAGCGTGTGGTTCGCCGCCTGCGACAGGTCGACGTAAGTGCGGTGCATGGCGGGATCGCCAAGCTGGCCCTGCACGGCGAACACGCCCTGGTTGTCCGGCCGCGCCAGCACGGTATCGACCTGGCTCATGCCGGCCAGCTTGGACTCGTAAGCCACCAGGCCTGCGGCGTTCTCGAGCTGGCTGCGGTCATTGAACAGTGGCGCCAGGCCACCCTGGCGGCGTTGTTCTTCCAGCGTTTCCAGCTTTTCCACGACCTGCTGGTAACGCGGGTTGTCGGCGTGGCCGGGGGTGGCCATGGTCGGTTCGGCGGCCTGCTGTTGCTGTTGCGCGATGGCCTTGTCGAGCGCACCCAGGGTGGTGGCACCGACCTTGCCATCGACGGTGAGCTGGTGCTCACGCTGGAACTGCTTGACCGCTTCCAGGGTGCCGGGCCCGAAATCGCCATCGGCTACCAGTGGCTTGCCGTCCTTGCCCAGATAGCCCAGGTCGGCCAGCTTCTGCTGCATCGCCTTTACCTCATCGCCCCTGGCGCCGCTGACCAGTACGCCGTTGCCGCCGGGCGCGCCGGGCGACCCGTGCGAGGGGGCATGGGTGGGGGTGATGCCCAGCTGGGTCATGGCCCGGTCGAAGCGCTCATCGCGGCTGGTCACCGCGGCCGGCGACTGGATGCCGTACTTGGTGGCATCGACGAAGTTCTGCACGTCGCCGCGGGTCGGTGGATTGCCGGCCTGGACCGTACCGCCCTGCAGCTTTTCCGCGTTGCCGGCCAGATAGCTGATGAACTGCGGGCCCATGCCGCCGAACTGGTTGTCATAGTCGGCCATGGCCAGCTGCAGTTCGGGGTTGGCCGCGATGGCATCGGCGGCGGCCGGGTTGGTGGCACGCACCTTGGCGATGGCTTCATCGACGCGCTCGATGGCGCTGTCCAGCTTGTCGTTGGTGAGCTGGTCCATCTTCGCCTGCGGAATGGCCTGCAACTTGGCGTCAAGCGCCGCCAGCTGCCGGGTGCTCAATCCGCCCTGCTGGGACAGCAGTTCGATGTCAGCGGCGGTGAAGCCGTTGTCGCGCAGGAAACGCCTGGCCTGCGGATTGCCGCCGACATCGAACTGCACCAGTCCGAACGAGTAGGTGCTTGCGCCTTTCTGCGCGTATGAGAAGTGGTCCAGGTGGCGGGTGTTGCCGCCCAGCTCCGTGTTGAGGAACAGCGTGGACAGCTGTTCGCGGGTAAGGGTGGAATCCTTTGCCATGGTCATCGTCCTTCAATGTGGGAAAAAGCGCCGGGCGCACCCAGCGGATGTCAGCCGGCGCAGTGCTGCTGCGTGAAGCCGAGCAGCTGGCGGACGGCCTGGGTGCCGTAGGCGGCCGATGCCGGTTCGAGGGCGAACTGGCCGACCATCTGGTTGCTGCACAACTGCACGTTGCGCTTGCCGGCGGTGGTTTCCTGGATGCAGTTGGCCGCCAGCACGGCGTTGGGGCCACCGCCCACGTTGGTGGCGGCCGTACAGCCCAGCAGGCGGCCTTCCTGGCCGTTTTCTCCCAGCAGCGTGTTGAAGTTCGCCAACTGGCTGTTGGGGTCGCGCAGCACCAGCAGGTCCACGCACTGCTGCTGGCCGTCGGGCACTTCGCAGGCGTCCTGGTCGACCAGGCCGTCGCGCGTGGCCGAGAGCACCTTGAGGCGATCGGCAAATACCTGTTGCAGGCAGTGCGCGTCACCGCACAGGTCGCGCGTATGCCGGATCCAGCGCTGCTGCTCGGCCTGCAGCTTGGCCTTGCCGGCGGCATCGAGGGTGTCGCGTGCGGAGGCTTCAGCCTTGGCCAGCTCAGCTTCCTGCTGCAACAGGGCGGGGTCGTTGCAGATCAGGGTCTGCACCTGTGATGCCCCCTCGGCGCAGGCAGCGCTGCTGCCCGTGGCCGCTGCCGGGGGGCTGATTGCCTTGCCGTCGGTGCTTGCCTGGCCGGTGTTCGCTGCCGGCGCGCTGGCACCGGCATCGCTGCCAGGCGGGCTGCAGGCGGCCAGCAGGGCCACCCAGCACAGGATCATCAGGGGCTTCATCGCCCGGGTCACTCGGTCATTGTTGCGCGGCATGTCCTGTCCTTTGCTGTCTGCGTCCCGGCGCATGGCCTGCAGTTGGCAGTCCATGGGGGCATAGAGACTAGCAAGCGGCTTCTTAGGGCACTGTGACAGGGCGCGCGGATCTGCTGCGGGGCGACGCAACGCAGAACGGGCGCCCGAAGGCGCCCGTTCTGTCTGCATCTGTTGCCGGGGTCAGCGCCCTTTCCTGCGGAAAGGGATCCGACCCCGCCTGCGCCGGTAGTGCCGGCCGCTGGCCGGCACCGCGCACGATCAGTAGCGGTAGTGGTCCGGCTTGAACGGGCCTTCCACCGGCACGCCGATGTAGTCGGCCTGTTCCTGGCTCAGGGTGGTCAGCTTCACGCCGATCTTTTCCAGGTGCAGGCGAGCCACTTCTTCGTCCAGCTTCTTCGGCAGCAGGTACACCTTCTTCTCGTAGCTGTCCTTGTTCGCCCACAGGTCGATCTGTGCCAGGGTCTGGTTGGCGAAGCTGTTGGACATCACGAAGCTCGGGTGGCCGGTGGCGCAGCCCAGGTTCACCAGGCGGCCTTCGGCCAGCAGGAAGATCGCATTACCGTTCGGGAAGATGTACTTGTCGACCTGCGGCTTGATGTTGACATGCTTGATGCCGGCGAAGGACACCAGTGCGTCGACCTGGATCTCATTGTCGAAGTGGCCGATGTTGCAGACAATGGCCTGGTCCTTCATCGCGCTCAGGTGCTCGATGCGGATGATGTCCCTGTTGCCGGTGGTGGTGACGTACAGGTCGGCACGGCCCAGGGTCGATTCGATGGTGTTGACTTCATAGCCTTCCATCGCCGCCTGCAGGGCGCAGATCGGGTCGATCTCGGTGACGATCACGCGCGCGCCGTAGGCACGCAGCGACGCGGCGCAGCCCTTGCCGACATCGCCGTAGCCACAGACCACGGCTACCTTGCCGGCCAGCATCACGTCCATCGCGCGCTTCAGGCCGTCGGCCAGCGACTCGCGGCAGCCATACAGGTTGTCGAACTTGCTCTTGGTGACCGAGTCGTTGACGTTGATCGCCGGGATCAGCAGGGTGCCGGCCTGGGCCAGCTGGTACAGGCGGTGCACGCCGGTGGTGGTCTCTTCGGAGACGCCCTTCCAGTCCTTGACCACGCGGCCCCAGTAACCCGGGCGCTCCTTGGCGACGCGCTTGAGCAGGTTCTTGATGACCTGTTCTTCGTGCGAGGCGGACGCGGTGTTGACCCAGTCGCTGCCGTTCTCCAGTTCGTAGCCCTTGTGGATCAGCAGGGTCACGTCACCGCCGTCGTCCACCACCAGTTCCGGGCCGGTCAGGGTGCCGTCGGCCAGGGTGAAGGTCAGCGCGTCCAGGGTGCAGTCCCAGTACTCTTCCAGGGTCTCGCCCTTCCAGGCGAACACCGGGGTGCCGGTGGCGGCGATGGCGGCAGCCGCGTGGTCCTGGGTCGAGAAGATGTTGCACGAGGCCCAGCGCACGTCGGCGCCGATGTCCTTCAGGGTCTCGATCAGCACCGCGGTCTGGATGGTCATGTGCAGCGAGCCGGTCACGCGCACGCCCTTCAGCGGCAGCTCGGCCTGGTACTTGCGGCGGATCGACATCAGGCCCGGCATTTCGTGCTCGGCGATGTCCAGTTCCTTGCGGCCCCAGTCGGCCAGCGTGATGTCGCGGATCTTGTAATCACCTTCGGTGGAGAAGGTCTTGGCAACAGCGTTCATTCGTGTGCTCCGGTTGTGGGCGAGCGGGTGCTCGCATCTAGCCGGGCGCCGTTGTTACAAAGCCACCTTACCGAGCCTGGCCGGGCCTCATCGGATCCGGTCGCAGCGCCCCTCGGCAGGGGAGAACCCCCATTATATCGCGGCCCCGGCATGACATCCGGATGACCCAACCATCGGCAGATGGGGGCGCGTGCACGGCCTGTTAAGGTCGGTGCTTTCACGCATCACGCAGGTAGAACGATGAGCATGCACGCGCGCCGTACGCGGCGCTGGACCGGCCTGGTCCTGTCGATGGGACTGCTGGCCGTGGCCCCGCTGGCCTGGGCGGTGGCCCCACAGCCCGCTGCAGCACAGGCCCAGGGCGTCAATGGCTACGAACTGCCCTCGGCGGCGCTGCAGGCGGTGGTCGACGCACCGCGCGCGCCGTCGCTGCACCTGTCGCCTCGCCGCGACATGGCCGCGTTGATGCAGATGCCGTCGCTGCCGTCGATCCGGGTGGTGGCGCAGCCGGAACTGAAGCTGGCCGGCCTGCGCATCAACCCGCGCACGTTCTCCGACAGCCGTTTCAGCTTCGGCGAGAAGCTGTGGCTGATGAACGTGGCCGATGGCAAGGAACGGCAGATCAGCGGCCTGCCGGCCACGCTGTCGATCGCCAGCCTGATGTGGTCTCCGGATCAGAAGTGGCTCGCTTTCAACCAGGTCGACGCCACCAGCGGCGCCAACGAACTGTGGCTGGTGGACGTGGCCTCCGGCAGCGCCCGCCGCCTGGTTGCCGGCCTGAACACGGTGATCGGCAGCGGTTACCAGTGGCTGCCGGACAGCCGCGGGCTGGTGGTGTTCACCCGCCCGGCCAACCTCGGTGCGGCCCCGGCCACCGACGGCATCCCGACCGGCCCGGCCGTGCAGCAGACCCGCCGGGGCGATGGCGTGGTGTCGATCCGTACCTACCAGGACCTGCTGAAGAACGAGGCTGACGCGCGCCAGTTCGACTACTACGCCACCACACAGCCGGTGGAAGTCAGCCTGGATGGCAGCACCCGCCCGATCGGCGCGGCCGGCATCTTCATGGGCTTCTCCGTGTCGCCGGATGGCCGCTTCGTGCTGCGCCAGCCGGTGCAGCGCCCGTATTCCTACGTGGTGCCGGTGAGCAGTTTCCCGCGCCGCATTGAAGTGATCGACCGTGCCAGCGGCAAGCTGGTGCATACCGTGGCCGTGCGTCCACTGGTGGAAGGCCTGCCGACCGGCAACGACGCCGAAGTGACCGGCGTGCGTGACATCGGCTGGCGTGGTGATGCCGACGCGACCCTGGTCTGGGCCGAAGCGCAGGATGGTGGCGACCCGAACAGGGATGCCAAGGTGCGCGATGCGGTGCTGATGCAGGCCGCGCCGTTCGACACGCCGCCGGTGACGCTGGCCCAGCTGGGCAGCCGCCTGGCCGGTATCAGCTGGGGCCGTGGCGACCTGGCCCTGCTGACCGAATCGTGGTGGAAGACCCGCAGGACCAAGACCTGGCTGATCGCCCCGGACAATGCCAGCGCCGAACCGCGCCTGCTGTGGGATCGCGATGCGCAGGACCGCTACGCCGATCCGGGCCGGCCGCTGCGGGCCAGCGACGAGCGCGGCCGTTCGCTGCTGCAGACCAGCGCCGATGGCGGCAGCCTGTACCTGGCCGGCGCCGGTGCTTCGCCGGAAGGCGACCGTCCGTTCGTGGACCGCTTCGACATCGCCACGGGCAAGGCAACGCGCCTGTTCCACTCGCAGGCACCGAGCTATGCGCTGCCGGTGGCATTGCTGGACAAGCAGGGCAGTTCGCTGCTGCTGAGCCGCGAGAGCCCGGACGAGCCGGCCAACTTCTACGTGCAGTCGCTGGCCGATGCTGGGAGCGCACCGCGCGCGCTGACCCATTTCGCGCATCCGCTGCCGCAGCTGAAGGGTGTGCAGAAGGAGCAGATCCGCTACAAGCGCAAGGACGGCGTCGACCTGACCGCGACCCTGCTGCTGCCGCCGGGATACGACCCGAAGCGCGACGGCCCGCGCCCGCTGCTGATGTGGGCCTACCCGGGCGAGTTCAAGAGCGCGGCCGCGGCCAGCCAGGTGACCGATTCGCCGTATCGCTTCAATGCGGTCAGCTACTGGGGCCCGCAGGCGTTCCTGGCCAAGGGTTACGTGGTGCTGGCCAGCCCGTCGATGCCGATCATCGGCGAGGGCGACAAGGAGCCGAACGACACCTACATCGAACAACTGGTGGCCAATGCGCAGGCGGCCGTGGATGAAGTGGTGCGGCGTGGCGTGACCGACCGCGATCACATCGCCATTGGTGGCCATTCGTACGGTGCGTTCATGACGGCCAACCTGCTGGCACACACCCGCCTGTTCAAGGCGGGCATTGCGCGCAGCGGCGCCTACAACCGCACGCTCACGCCGTTCGGCTTCCAGGCCGAGGAGCGCAACTACTGGCAGGCGCAGGACGTCTACCAGAAGATGGCGCCGTTCAATTACGCCGACAGGATCAAGGATCCGATCCTGTTCATCCACGGCGTGGACGACAACAACTCCGGCACGTTCCCGATCCAGAGCGAGCGCATGTTCGCGGCGGTGAAGGGCCTGGGTGGCACCGCGCGGCTGGTGATGCTGCCCAACGAATCGCATGCCTACCGCGCACGCGAATCGATCATGACCATGCTGGCCGAGAGCGAGCGCTGGCTGGAGCAGACCATCGGCCCGGCCGAGCAGGGCACGGCGAAGAAGAAGCGCTGATACGTGCATGAGGGTGGCCGCTGCAACAGCGGCCGCCTGTGCGGCTGCGCCGCCGCCCGAGCATGGGCTCGGGCGCTACACGGTGTCACGCGCCATGACGCTTGTAGAGCCGAGCCCATGCTCGGCTGCGTCCGCCATGGATACGTGCAGATGAAACCATTCTTGCATCGCAGCACGACGCCCGATCTGGGATAGGCTTGGGGTCTGGATCCGTTGACCGAGGCCTGTGCGTCGCCGATGAACGAGTACCGCAGCAGCATCGAGTTTGCTTCCCCCGATCTTCCGCTTCGCGATGACGTGCGCCGGCTCGGCGCACTGGTGGGTGACCTGCTGGTCGAACAGGTTTCGGCCGCGTTTCTCGACGATGTCGAGGACGTGCGCACCCGCGCCATTGCCCGCCGCGAGAACCAGGCGCCGCTGTCGGAGCTGGCCGAAGGGCTGGCCGGGCGCACGCCGCAGCAGGCCGAGACCATGGTGCGGGCCTTCAGCACCTACTTCCAGGTGGTCAACATCGCCGAGCGCGTGCATCGCATCCGCCGCCGCCGTGATTACCAGCGTGCCGGTACCGCCGGGGCGCAGCCCGACGGCCTGCAGGATGCGCTGCAGCACCTGAAGGCGCAGGGCGTGGGCCTGGATGAGCTGGCGCAGTGGCTGCCGCGCATCGACATCGAACCGGTGTTCACCGCGCACCCGACCGAAGCGGTGCGCCGCGCGCTGCTGGAGAAAGAGCAGCTGATGGTGGCCAGCCTGGTCGACAACCTCGACGGCCAGCGCACGCCGGGGGAAGCGGCCGCCGATGCTGCGCGCTTCCGCATGGCGCTGACCGCTTCGTGGCAAACCACCGATTCCTCGCCGGTGCGGCCTACCGTCGATGACGAGCGCGAGCACGTCGGCTTCTATCTGGTGCAGGTGCTGTACCGGGTGATCCCGGTGCTGTACGAATCGCTGCAGCAGGCGCTGCGCGATACCTACGGCGAAGAACTGCCGCTGCCGCGCCTGCTGCGCTTCGGTACGTGGGTGGGCGGCGACATGGACGGCAACCCGAACGTGGATGCCCACACCATCCGCACTACGCTGGACGCGCAACGGCAGGCCGTGCTGGGTCGCTACCAGAAGGAACTGCTGCAGCTGGCCAGCCTGCTCAGCCAGTCCACCGAGCGGGTGGGCGTGAGCGAGGCGCTGCAGGCGCGCGTGGCGCACTACCAGCAGCTGCTGCCGCAGGTGCAGTCGCGCCCGCGCCATGCCGACATGCCGTACCGCCTGCTCAACGACCGCATGCGCGCACGCCTGCAGGCAACGCTGGACGATGGCGAGGGCGCCTACGCCGGCCCGGACGAACTGATCGACGACCTGCAGCTGATCCTCGACAGCCTGCGCGCCAACCGCGGCGAACATGCCGGTGGCTTCGCCGTGCAGCGCCTGCTGTGGCGGGTGAAGACCTTCGGCTTCCACCTGGCGCGGTTGGACGTGCGCCAGGAATCGAGCGTGCACGCGCGCGCGCTGGCCACGGTGCTGGGCGGCGACGCAGCGTGGGACGGCCTGGATGCAGTGGGCCGCGCGCGCCTGCTGGCGCCGCATGCCAGTGGTGACGCGCCGTTGCCGAAGGGCGACGACGAAGGCAACCGGCGACTGGACGCCGTGTTCGCCGCGCTGGCCGATGCCCGTGCGCGGCATGGTGGCGATGCACTGGGCAGCTACATCATCTCGATGGCACATGACCGCAGCGACGTGCTGGCGGTGCTGGCGCTGGCGCGCCGTGGCGGCCTGGTGGAAGAGAACGGATCAGTACCGCTGGATATCGCGCCGCTGTTCGAGACGGTGGAGGACCTCAAGCGCGGCACCGTGACCCTGCGTGATCTGCTGGCCGACCCGATCTATCGCGCGCACCTGCAAGCACGCGATGACGTGCAGATGGTGATGCTGGGCTATTCGGACAGCAGCAAGGACGGTGGCATCGCCGCATCGCGCTGGGGCCTGCAGCGTGCACAGGTGGAACTGCTGGAGGTGGCGGCCGAGGCCGGCATCCGCCTGACCTTCTTCCATGGCCGTGGCGGCTCGATCAGCCGCGGTGGCGGCAAGACCACGCACGCGGTGGACGCATCGCCGCGCGGCAGCATCGATGGCCGCCTGCGGGTGACCGAGCAGGGCGAGGTGATCCATCGCAAGTACGGCATCCGTGCGCTGGCCCTGCGCTCGCTGGAGCAGGCCACCGGTGCGGTGCTGCGTGCCAGCCTGCGCCCGCGTGCCGCCGAGCCGCGCGAGGATGAGTGGCGACCGGTAATGGACGCGGTGGCATCGGCCAGCAGCGAGGTGTATCGCGCGTTCGTTGGCCAGGCCGGTTTCATGGACTACTTCCGCACCGCCACGCCGATCGACGTGATCGAACGCATGACGCTGGGCTCGCGGCCATCGCGCCGGCTCGGCCAGGACGCCGCGCTGGGCAACCTGCGTGCGATTCCCTGGGTGTTCGCCTGGAGCCAGGCGCGCGCGGTGATTCCTGGTTGGTACGGCGTGGGCAGTGGCCTGCAGGCGGCGGTTGCTGCCGGCCACGAACAGACCCTGCGCGAGATGGCGCGGGACTGGCCGTTCTTCCGCACCTTCCTGGACGACATCGCGATGGTGCTGTCCAAGGGCGATATCACCATCGCCGAGCAGTTTTCGCTGTTGTCGGGTGAACTGCACGGGCACTTCTTCCCGCAGGTGCAGCGCGAACTGGAACTCACCCGGCACTGGCTGCTGGCGCTGATGGACCAGCGGACGCTGCTCGACCACGATGCGCGGCTGGCGCTGTCGATCCGCCTGCGCAATCCCTACGTCGATCCGATCAGCGTGCTGCAGGTGGACCTGTTGCAGCGCTGGCGGGCCAGCGGGCGCGAGGATGACGGGTTGCTGCGCGCGCTGGTGGCCTGCGTGAACGGTGTTGCGCAGGGCGTGCAGAACACCGGTTGATCCGCATCCGCCGGGCATGGCCCGGCGAATTCGCAATGGTAGTGCCGGCCGCTGGCCGGCAACCTCATGATGTCCGGCAGCACGCGCGAGGTTGCCGGCCAGCGGCCGGCACTACCTCATTCCTCCGGTGACGGCGGATTCGATGCCAGCAGTTCCAGATGGCGCTGTTCCATTTCCTGGCGCAGCTGGCGGCGGATCTGCGCGGCGGCCTGGCGGCGCTTCTCGTCGGACGTCGCCGGCTGCAGGGGCGGGACGGGCGTCGGCCGGCCTTCCTCATCCACGGCCACCATGGTGAAGAAGCAGCTGTTGGCGTGGCGCACGCTGCGCTTGAGGATGTCCTCGGCCACCACCTTGATGCCGATCTCCATCGACGAGGTGCCGGTATGGTTCACCGAGGCCAGGAAGGTGACCAGCTCGCCCACCGCGATCGGCTGGCGGAACATCACCTGGTCCACCGACAGGGTGACCACGTAGCTGCCGGCGTAACGGCTGGCGCAGGCGTAGGCAACCTGGTCGAGCAGGCGCAGGATGGCGCCGCCGTGGACCTTGCCGGAGAAATTGGCCATCTCCGGCGACATCAGCACGGTCATGGACAGCTGGTGGGTTTTCAGTTCGGTCGACATGCGGCGATTGTATCGGCGTGGCGTAGCTCTTGTAGAGCCGAGCCCATGCTCGGCTGCTCTTGTCGCAGGAAAAAGAAAGCCGAGCATGGGCTCGGCTCTACAGAAAGCAGAAGGGCCGCGTGAGCGGCCCTTCGCGTTTCTTACTTCAGCTTCGCATCGGCGCGCAGGGCGGCGGCGCGGTCGGTCTTCTCCCAGGAGAAGGCCGTGGCGTTGACGGTCTCGCCTTCGCCGTTGAGGTAGCTGAACTCCTTCGGCTTGCGGCCGAAGTGGCCGTAGGCCGCGGTCTGCTGGTACATCGGGTGCACCAGGTCCAGCATCTTGATGATGCCGTACGGGCGCAGGTCGAAGTGCTTGCGGATCAGCTTCTCGATCTTGTCGTCGCTGATCTTGCCGGTGCCGAAGGTGGTGACCGAGATCGAGGTCGGCTCAGCCACGCCGATGGCGTAGGAGACCTGCACTTCGCAACGGTCGGCCAGGCCGGCGGCCACCACGTTCTTGGCGACGTAGCGGGCCGCGTAGGCTGCCGAACGGTCGACCTTGGACGGGTCCTTGCCGGAGAAGGCACCACCACCGTGACGGGCCCAGCCGCCGTAGGTGTCTACGATGATCTTGCGGCCGGTCAGGCCGCAGTCGCCCACCGGGCCACCGATCTCGAACTTGCCGGTCGGGTTGATGTGGAACTTGGTGCCCTTGTGCAGCCACTTGGCCGGCAGCACCGGCTTGATGATCTCTTCGCGGACGGCCTCGATGAGGTCCTTCTGCTTGATGCCGGGGGCGTGCTGGGTCGACAGGACCACGGCGTCGATGGCCGAGACCACGCCGTTTTCATAGCGCAGGGTGACCTGGCTCTTGGCGTCCGGACGCAGCCACGACAGCGGCGAGTTCTTCTTCTTGCGGATCTTGGCCTGCTGCTCGACCAGGCGGTGCGACAGGTGGATCGCGGCCGGCATGTAGCTGTCGGTCTCGTTGGTGGCATAGCCGAACATCAGGCCCTGGTCGCCAGCGCCCATTTCTTCCGGCTTCTTGCGATCCACGCCCTGGGCGATGTGCGGCGACTGCTTGCCGATCAGGTTCAGCACGCCGCAGGTGGCGCCGTCGAAACCGACGTCGGAGCTGTCGTAGCCGATGTCCGTGATGACCTTGCGGGTCAGCGCTTCCAGGTCGATCCAGGCGCTGGTGGTGATTTCACCGGCCACGATGGCAACGCCGGTCTTGACCATGGTCTCGCAGGCCACGCGGGCGCGCTGGTCCTGGGTCAGGATCGCGTCCAGCACCGCATCGGAGATCTGGTCGGCAACCTTGTCCGGATGGCCTTCGGAGACCGACTCGGAGGTGAAGAGATAGCTGGACATCAGGCGTAATATCCCTTGATTCGGATGGAAAGATGGGCGCGCATGATACACGGGGTGCGCCGCCTGTGCATTGTGAACCTGTGCCGGTTGCCGGTGGTTAAGCCCGCGTAGGCCTGGAGGGGCCGTCCCTTGGGGATTGGGGCCCAGCCTTGAGGCCCAGTGTTCCACCAGCGTGACAACAGACGGGACGGCTGCCGGCCCCGACCGCGCAGGCAGCGACCTCGCCGCGAAGGCGGGCCGGCCGTCATCGTTCTGCCCCGAAACCGCCATCTGGCTGCCGCCTGCCGGGCGCAGGCTGTCGGCCAATCCGGCCGCCGGGCATCAGTGGATCCGCCATGCAGGAACTCGAACAGCGTCTCCAGCAACGTTTCCCCGATTGGTTCCATGGCCGTCGCGGCCAACTGGCGCGGCCGCTGCTGCGCAGCGTCGGGCGCTGGTCGCGCCTGGACCAGATCGAAGCCTTCCTGCAGCGCAGCTCAGGACTGCGCGGCTTCGGTTTCGTCGCCGCCGGCCTGGAATTCATCGGCGGCCAGTACCAGGTGGATCCGGCCGCGCTGGCCAGGATCCCGGCCACCGGCCGCCTGCTGATCGTCGCCAACCACCCCTCCGGGGCACTGGATGCCCTCGCACTGCTGGACGCGGTTGGCCGTATCCGCCGCGACGTGCGGATCGTGGCCAACGATCTGCTGGGGGCGATCGCGCCGCTGCAGGACCTGCTGCTGCCGGTGCGCATCCTCGGCGGCAAGGCCCGGCGCGGCAGCCTGCATGCCGTGGAGGAAGCGTTGAGCGCCGAGCAGTGCGTGATCGTGTTCCCGGCCGGCGAGGTCTCGCGGCTGTCGCTGCGCGGCATCCGTGATGGCCGCTGGCAGCGCGGGTTCGTCCGCTTTGCCCGCGCAGCCGGCGCGCCGGTGCTGCCGGTGCGGGTGGAAGCGCGCAACTCGGCGCTGTTCTACGGCGCCTCGACCCTGTTCAAGCCGGCCGGCACTGCGCTGCTGGCGCGCGAAATGTTCACCCGCCGTGGCCGCCCGCTGCGGCTGAGCATCGGCGAGCCGATGCAGCTGGGCAAGGGCGGTGACCCGGGCGCACAGCTGCTGGCGGTGCGCCGCGCGCTGTACGCGCTGGGCCGCAACGGCGCGGCCGGCAATGCCGCTGCCTGCGCTGGCCCCGAGCCATTGGCGTCTCCGGTGCCGCCTTCGCAGGTCGCCGCCGGCATTGCCGCGGCCACCCAGCTGGGCCAGACCGCCGATGGCAAGCAGATCCTGTTGGCGACCTGTACCGCCGATTCACCGCTGCTGCTGGAACTGGGCCGCCTGCGCGAGCTGACCTTCCGCCAGGTGGGCGAGGGCACCGGGCGCAGCCGCGACCTGGACGCCTACGATCCGCAGTACGAGCACATCGTGATCTGGGACGCGGCGGCGCAGCGCATTGCCGGTGCCTACCGCATCATGCGCGGCGCCCAGGCCCTGGCCCGGCACGGCCTGTCCGGGCTCTACAGCGCGTCGCTGTTCCGCTATTCCGACGATGCCATCACCCACATTGCCGAGGGCCTGGAGCTGGGCCGCAGCTTCGTGGTGCCCGATTACTGGGGCAGCCGCAGCCTGGACTACCTGTGGCAGGGCATCGGCGCCTACCTGCAGTGCCGGCCGGGCATCCGCTACCTGTTCGGCGCGGTCTCGATCAGCGCAGCGCTGCCGCGCGATGCGCGCGAGCAGCTGGTGGCCTACTACCAGCGCTACTACGGCGGAACCGCCGGGCTGGCCGAATCGAACCGCCCCTTCCAGTACTTCGCCGCACCGCCAAGTTTCGGCGAGCTGGATGCTGGTGCCGCGTTCGATGTGCTCAAGGCCAACCTGGCCGCACTGGGTACCGGCGTGCCGACGCTGTACCGCCAGTACACCGATCTGTGCGAACCCGGCGGCGCGCGCTTCCTCGCCTTCGGCGTGGACCCGGACTTCAGCGATTCGATCGACGGCCTGATCGAAGTGGACCTGTACGCGATCCGGCCGAACAAGCGCAAACGCTATCTGCGCGACGCGGGTGCGCCGGCATGAGCACGCTGGCGAACCTGTCGCCGCACCGGCGCGCAGTGTTCGTCTCCGACGTGCACCTGGGCTCACGTCATTGCCATGCCACCGAGCTGGCGCGGTTCCTCTCGCAGCTGCGCTGCGAGCGGTTGTACCTGGTCGGCGACATCATCGACCTGTGGTGGATGGCGCATCGCCGCGCCAACTGGCGGCAGTCGCACAGCGAAGTCATCCAGGCCCTGCACGCGCTGCGCCGTGCAGGGACCGAGATCATCTACATTCCCGGCAACCACGATGCCTCGCTGCGCCAGGTGTGCGGGCTGATGTTGCCGGCCATGCAGGTGCGCCGCCGTGCCATCCACGTGACCGCCGATGGCCGCCGGCTGCTGGTCGCGCATGGCGACGACTACGACGGCGTGACCCATTTCGGTGGCCTGCAGGAAAAGTTCGGCGACTGGCTGTACTACCGCATCCTGACCGGCAACCAGGCGCTGAACGCGGTACGGCGCCGGCTTGGCATGCGCTACTGGTCGCTGTCGGAGTTCCTGAAGAAGCGCAGCGGGGCCGCCGAACGCTACATCGAGCGCTTCGTGCAGGCCGGGCTGGACGACGTGCGCCGGCGCGGCCTGGATGGCATCGTCTGCGGCCACATCCACCGCGCGGCGCTGGTCGAACGCGATGGCCTGGTCTACGCCAACGACGGCGACTGGGTGGAGAGCCTGACCGCACTGGCCGAGGACCATGATGGTGCGCTGCGCCTGCTCGACCACAACGGCCAGACCCTGGTGGAACTGCCAGGCGCGCGGTTGTCGCAGGCGGCATAACGCGCGTCTGTCCTACTGTAGAGCCGAGCCCATGCTCGGCTGACGTGGCGCCGAACGAAGCGCAGCCGAGCATGGGCTCGGCTCTACATGCACCGCCCGCAAGCCGCTAGCATCGGCCCATGGACTCCCTGACCCAGATCGTGCTCGGTGGCGCCGTCGCCGCTGCCATCGCCCCGCCCGGACATCGCCGCGCGGCCCTGCTCGCTGGTGCCGCGCTTGGCACCCTGCCGGACCTCGACGCGCTGTGGCTCGGTTTCACCGCAGCCGATCCGGTGGCGAACATGATCGAGCACCGCAGTTTCAGTCATTCGCTGCTGGTACTGCCATGGGTGGCGGCATTGATCTGGTGGCTGTTCAAGCGCTTCGGCAATGGCCGCGTCGCGCAGTCATCGCTGCGCTGGTTCTGGGCGATCCAGCTGGCGCTGGTCACCCATCCGGTGCTGGATGCGTTCACCGTGTATGGCACCCAGTTGTGGTGGCCGCTGCGCCCGCATCCGACCATGGGATCCAGTGTCTTCATCATCGATCCGGGGTATACGGTGTGGCTTCTGCTGGGCTGCGTGCTGGCCTGGTTCGGCCGCGCCCGGCCCTGGGCGGGCAAGGTGCTGGGCGTGGCCCTGCTGCTCAGCAGTGGCTACCTGGGCTGGGGCCTGATCGCCAAGTCACAGGTCGACCGTGCCGCACAGCAGAGCCTGGCCGCGATGGGCCTGGGCGATGCGCCGCGCTTCTCGGTACCGATGCCGTTCAACACCCTGCTGTGGCGGGTGGTGGCGATGACGCCCAATGGCTACGTGGTGGGTGACCGCTCGCTGGTGGCCGACCACGGGCCGATGCGGTTCGAAGGCCATGCGTCCAACGTACAGGCCTTGCGCGAAGCGCAGGCCATCCCGGCGGTGCAGCAGCTGACGTGGTTCAACCGCGGTTTCATGCGTGCGCAGGTGGTTGACGGCCGGTTGGTGCTGAGTGACCTGCGCATGGGGCTGGAGCCGTACTACACCTTCAACTTCGTCGTGGCCGGGCAGGCCGACGGGCAGTGGCGGGCGATCGTTCCCGAGCAGGTGCGGGTGGATTACAGCAGTCCCGCCGCGCGTGCCGACGCCGGTCGCCGCCTGGCGGCGATGTGGCAGCGGATCTGGCAGGAGCCGGCGGCGGCGCCGGGCGCGGCCGACCACACCGCCGTGCATTGATCACTGGATCCACGCATGGCGTGGCTCTACGCCCCCGATCGGCAGCAGAACACCGGATCAATACACCGTGGCGCGGCCCTGGACGAACGAGTAGAAGAACACGGCGTTCGGGTCGTTCTGCACCAGGCGGAACTCGCGGCGCATGCCTTCCACGGTTTCCTCGTCCACCGAGCCGGCCTGCAGCAGCTGGTCGGCGGCCGACAGCAGGAGCTGTTCCCAGAACGCGATCATCGTCTTGCGACGCGCCGGTTCGCGGTTGTCCAGGTGGATGGTCTTGATCTCGGTGTGCACGTCGCGGAAGCCGCCGGCCAGCAGCAGGTTGCCCAGCTTTGCACCGACGAACGGGTCACCGCCATGGTCGTACTGGAAGTCGTTGAAGGCCATCCAGTAGCGCCAGATGTGCGGCGAGTACGGGTCGAGCAGGAACGAGGCATTCATCACTTCGGTGATGTAGACCGGCGAACCCGGTGCCAGCACGCGGCGCACTTCGCTCAGCACCCGCGCCGGTGAAGGCACGTGTTCCAGCACCCAGCACAGGAACGCCGAGTCGAAGCTGCGTGCCTCGAACGGCAGCTCGCCGGCATCGGCCTGCTGCAGGGTGTATCGGTCGCTGCACCACGGCGTGCGCGCCAGGTTCTCGCGCGCGGTGGCCAGCTGCGTTTCGCTCAGGTCCACGCCGGTCACGTGCAGCTCGGGGAAGCGGCGCAGCAGGATCTCGGTCTGCGCACCGACGCCACTGCCGACTTCCAGCAGGCGCCGCGCGCCGCTGTAGTCGATCTGGCCGAAGATGCTCGATTCCAGCAGCCGGGCCTGGGTCATCAGGCGCTGCTGTTCGGTGCCGGAAAATCCGTGCAGATAGGTCGGGGAGGAAATCGGCGGGGTCATGGGGCGGGCTCTTGTAGCGTCGAGCGTGCTCGACGGCTCTGGAAATTCAGTCGAGCAAGCTCGACTCGACGGCATGGCAGTACGCTCAGGCAGCAGATGACAACGCGGGTTCCCCGGCGATCAGGCGGTCGAAGTACTCCGTGGTCAGCGCGATCTGGCCCTGCGGGTCTTCGGCACGGTTGACCACGGCGCGGAAGGCGGCGTTCTCCGGCCGGTCCTTGGCATACCAGCCCAGGTGCTTGCGCGCGATGCGCACGCCCTGCGGTTCACCATAGAAGGCATGCAGCGCGTGCAGGTGGCCGAGCAGGATGTCGCGCACTTCCGCCAGCGATGGCGGCGGCAGTTCCTCGCCGGTGGCCAGGTAGTGCGCCACTTCGCGGAAGATCCACGGCCGGCCCTGCGCGGAGCGGCCGATCATCACTGCATCCACCCCGGTCTGCTGCAGCACGTGGGCGGCCTTCTGCGGTGAATCGATGTCACCGTTGGCGATCACCGGGATGCGCAGCGCAGCCTTGATCTCGCCGATGGTGGCGTACTCGGCCTGGCCGGTGTAATGCTGGTCGCGGGTGCGGCCATGCACGGCCAGCGCGGCGATGCCGCTGGCCTCGGCGATGCGGGCGATCACCGGGCCATTGCGATGGTCGCAGTCCCAACCGGTGCGGATCTTCAGCGTGACCGGCACGTCCACTGCGTTGACCACGGCTTCGAGGATGCGCGCCACCAGCTGCTCGTCGCGCATCAGCGCCGAGCCCGCCCAGGCGTTGCACACCTTCTTGGCCGGGCAGCCCATGTTGATGTCGATGATCTGCGCGCCGTGGTCGACGTTGTAGCGCGCGGCCTCGGCCAGCTGCTGCGGCTCGGTGCCGGCGATCTGCACGCTGATCGGGGCCGGCTCGCCGTCATGGTCCATGCGGTGGATCGACTTTCGCGTGTTCCAGAAGCGCGGGTCGCTGATGGTCATTTCCGAGGCGGCCAGTCCCGCACCCAGCCGTTTGCACAGCAGGCGGAAGGGCTTGTCGGTGACGCCGGCCATGGGTGCCAGCACGACGTTCGGGGCAATGGTGTACGGGCCGATCTGCATGCGCCCATTGTAGGGCGCGGGCGGCGGTACGGCCGTGCCGCGCGCGGTCCGGTTCAGGCCGATCGGCACCGACCTCATGCCGTACCGGCATCAGCAGATGCTTGACGGTTGCTTCCGCCGCCCCCACGGGCGGGCGATGGTGGGCGGCTACCCCAGGCTCTGCCAGGCCTGGCGGGTACCCAGCGCGAAGGCCAGCCCCAAGCCCAGGCAGACCAGCGAGCTGACCGCCCAGAAGCGCGTGCCGTTGTACCCCGGCCGGAACAGCGCCAGGCCGAAGCCCATCGCGGCACGCAGCAACAGCAGCGCGGCGATGCCGGGCAGGACCAGGCGGCTGGCCGGCAGCGGCGAATGCCAGCCCGCGGCGGCCAGTGCGTACAGGGTCCAGGCCACCAGCACGGCAGTGATGCCGGCGGTCATCAGCGGTGGCCACCAGTGCCCCGCATGCGCCAGCCGGACCACGCGCTGGCCGGCACCGAAGTACCTGTACCACGCGGCGCCGAAGGCGATGCAGCCGATATGCAGCAGCGCCGCCACGGCACTGCCGGCGGCCGCGACCAGCAGCCAGGGGAATCCGTCCATGTCCTGCCCGTGCGAGGAAGCTGCGCGGATGGTGGGCGAGGGGCAGGATGTGGGCAATGCGACAGGCGGTCGCAGGGGCTGGGCAATGGGCAAAAGAATGGCCCGGGTGTCTGCACACCCGGGCCTTGTCATCCACGCGTGGCGTGGAATTACCTGGCTTCAGCGTCGGCCGGGGTGAAGCGCGGCATCGCCGCAGCGGCGCCTTCCTTCTCGGTCGAACGGCCGGCGAACTGGTTGGCGAAGCGCACGTGGCGGGCGAACGGGGCGTCGGCCACCTGCGCCAGCGACGCGGCCAGCGCACCGTTGAAGGCGTCACCGGCACCGGTGGTGTCGATCGCCTGCACCTGTTCGGCACCCACGCGGTAGTACGGCTGGGTATCGCCGCGCAGGTTCTCGTCGGCATGCGACACGAACACGCCCACCGAACCCAGGGTCACCACCACGGTGCCGTTGCCGACCAGCTTGCGGCACAGCGCGTGCAGGCTGGCGCCATCCAGCGCGGCGACGTCGTTGGCATCCACGCGCTCACCGACATGGCGGCCGAGCAGGGCAGCGAACTCGGTTTCGTTCGGGGTGATCACATCGGCCAGCTTGAGCAGGCCGATGGTCGAGGGCGCATCGGCCGGTGCGGTATTGAGTACGGTGGTGACACCGGCCTCGCGGGCCGTGGCCAGCGCCGCTTCGATGGTCTGCACCGGCGATTCCAGCTGCACCAGCACCACCTTGGCGCGGGTCAGCAGGGCCTGCTGCTGTTGCAGGAAATCGGTGCCCAGCGCGGCGTTGGCACCCGGGCCGATCACGATGGTGTTGCGGCCACGCGCGTCCACGTAGATGCCCGCGGTGCCGGTCGGTTCGCTGCTGGCCTCGGCGATCAGCGCGAAGCCATCCTGCGCAGCCAGTTCACGCGCGGTGGCGCCACCGGCGTCATCGCCCAACGCGCACACGAAGTGCGTGTCGGCACCGGCGCGGCAGGCCGCCACCGCCTGGTTGAAGCCCTTGCCCCCGGGGCCGGTGCTGTAGCGGCCGGCAATGGTCGCACCCGGTGCCGGCAGCGACTCACACCGCCACACGTGATCGACATTGAAGGAACCGACGACAACGACACTGCTGCTCATAGGGAATCTTTTCTCAACCAAGGGTTCAACTGAAGTGCGTCAGCACGCCGGCGATGGTCGCCGTCATGAAGGTGGCAATGGTACCGCCCAACACCGCGCGCAGGCCGAACTTGGCCAGGTCGTGGCGACGTTCCGGGGCCAGGCCGCCGATGCCGCCGATCTGGATCGCGATCGAGCTGAAGTTGGCAAAGCCGCACAGCGCGTAGGTGGCGATCAGGCGACCTTCCTCGGACAGGCTCACGCCGGCCACCTGGCCGTTCACGATCTGCGACAGTTCGGTGTAGGCGACGAATTCGTTGATCACGACCTTCTGGCCGATCAGCGAACCGACGGTGGTGGCATCAGCCCACGGGGTACCGATCACCCAGGCGATCGGGGCCAGCACGTAACCGAAGATGGTCGACAGGTTGGTCGGCTTGCCGATGGCAGCGGCCAGGCCGGTCACCTCGCCGATCCAGGTCAACGGGGCGTTCAGCAGCGCGATCAGGGCGATGAAGGCCAGCAGCATCGCGCCGATGTTCAGCGCCAGCTTCAGGCCGTCACCGGCACCGGCAGCGGCCGCGTCGATGATGTTGCTGGAGGTCTTTTCGACTTCCATCTTCACCGTGCCGCGGGTCAGCGGGGTGCCGGTTTCCGGAATCAGCAGCTTGGCCACGACCAGGGTGGCCGGTGCGGCCATGATGCTCGCTGCCAGCAGGTGCTTGGCGTAGAAGGCCTGCTGCGCCGGGTCGCCACCGCCGAGCATGCCCACATAGGCCGCCAGCACGCCGCCGGCGATGTGGGCCATGCCGCCGATCATCATGGTCAGCAGCTCGGACTGGGTCATCCTGGCGATGTACGGGCGCACGGTCAGCGGCGCCTCGGTCTGGCCGATGAAGACGCTGGCGCAGACGCTGGTGGTTTCCGCGCCGGACACGCGCATCACCTTGGTGATCGACCACGCCATCACGCGCACGATCGCCTGCATGACGTTGAGGTGGTACATCACCCCCATCAGCGCCGAGAAGAAGATGATGGTCGGCAGCACCTGGAAGGCGAAGATGAAGCCGTAGTTCTTGGTGTCCATCAACGAGCCGAAGATGAAGCCCGAGCCTTCGTTGACGAAGCTGAGAACCTTGACGAAGCCCTTGCCCAGCGCATCGAACACGTCGCGGCCGCCCGGCACCAGGATCACCAGCGCCGCGAACGCGATCTGCAGGGTGATACCGGTGGCAACCAGCTTCCAGTCAACCGCACGCTTGTTGTTGGAAAACAACCAGGTGATGCCGATCAGCACCGCCAACCCGAACAGGCCGAAGCCGATCCTGCCCAAACCTTCGACCATGTGAGTGACTCCCCTGGGGCGTCGCGAAAAACGGGAAGCCTAGTGCAGGGCAGGGGCCGGGGCAAGAAAAAGCAGCGTGCGCGCATCTATCGGTACCGATCAGGCCAGCAACGGCAAGGGCTTGCGGCCGGCGGCGGCAGGTAGAATGGGGCTCGATCCCGGCCCGGATGCGGGCCCGCAGCAGGAGATTCGCATGCAATACCGTCGCCTGGGCTCCACCGGCCTGCCGATTTCCGCCCTGTCCTTCGGCGCCTGGGTGACCTTCGGTGACCAGATCCCGCGCGACGAGGCCCGCAACCTGGTGGCCGCCGCCTGGGACCACGGCGTCAACTTCTTCGACAACGCCGAGGGCTATGCCAACGGCCGCGCCGAACAGGTGATGGGCGATGTGATCGCCGACCTGCGGCTGCCGCGCGACGGCCTCTGCGTCTCCAGCAAGGTGTTCTTCGGCAGCGCCAAGGACCCACGGCCGACCCAGCGCGGCCTGTCGCGCAAGCATGTGACCGACGCCTGCCATGCGGCGCTCAAGCGCCTGCGGGTGGACTACCTGGACCTTTATTACTGCCATCGCCCGGATCCGGACGCGCCGGTCGCCGAGACCGTGCATGCCATGGATACCCTGGTGCGGCAAGGCAAGATCCTCTACTGGGGGACCTCGGAGTGGTCGGCGGTGCAGATCCAGCAGGCGCTGGACATCGCCGAGGCGCGCAACCTGCAGGGCCCGTCGATGGAGCAGCCGCAGTACAACCTGCTGCACCGCGAACGGGTCGAGGTCGAGTACGCGCCGCTGTATGCCGGTGCCGGCCTGGGCACCACCATCTTCTCGCCGCTGGCCTCGGGCCTGCTGAGTGGCAAGTACGACCAGGGCATTCCGGCCGATGCGCGGCTGGGCCGCGAGGGCATGGAATGGCTGCAGGCGCTGGTGCTGGGTGACGACGCCGAGGCCCGCCTGGCCCAGGTGCGCCGCTTCAGCGAGGTGGCGCGTGCGCTGGGGCAGGCGCCGGCCACGCTGGCCATCGCCTGGTGCCTGCGCAACCCGAACGTCTCCAGCGTGATCCTCGGTGCCAGCCGGGTCAGCCAGCTGCTGCAGAACCTGCAGGCGCTGGAGGTGCTGGAGCAGGTCGACGCCGCCGGCTGGGCCGACGTCGAAGCCGCCTTCGCCTGAACCCGGGGGCCGACCGGGCCTCGGGGGCCTCGGTAGAGTCGACTCTATACGGCTGGGTCGCCATTTGATTGACATGATCTATCGAATTTCAGAATTCGATCATTAATCTCATCAATCAAATTGAGAATGGTTGTTGATTGTCAACTGAGAATCATTATCATTTGACTCGTCCCTCGCACGAGTCCAGATGCTCATGAATGCTCAACCTGTACTGCTGCGCCCCGAAACGCTGACCCTCCGCGATCGTCCGGTCCGTGTCGTTCCGCCGGAAGAGGTCATCGACAGCGAAGCCCTGCTCAAGGGCCGTCGTGAAATCCTGATCCAGCACGGCGACCGCTTCTATCGCCTGCGGCACACCAGCAACGACAAGCTGATCCTGACCAAGTAATCGCGGCCTGGTCGCCCGCCCCCCTCCCTCCTGCCGGCCGCGCCGGCAGGGTGGGCGATCGGTCCGCTCCCGCTCTCTCCCCCTCGGTCTACCGCGTGCACCCTCCGGGTGTGCCGGTAACCGGGGGTTCCCCTGCCTGACCGAACGAACCCGATGACCCGCCCTACCGCCCTTTGCCTTGCCGTCTGGATGGCCCTGCCGCTGTCTGCCCATGCTGCTGCCGCGGCCACCGCCGCGCCCGATGCGCGCGAATTCGACCGTGTGCAGGTCACCGCCACCCGCACCGAGCGGGCGGTGAGCGATGTGGCGGCCACCGTGGACGTCATCGACCGCGAGCAGATGGACCGGCACCTGGTGCAGGACATCAAGGATCTGCTGCGCTACGAGCCGGGCCTGTCGGTCAGCCGCAGCGCCGCGCGCTTCGGCCTTGGCAGCATCCGCATCCGTGGCCTGGACGGCAACCGCGTGCGCGTGCAGACCGACGGCATCGCCATGCCCACCAGCTTCAACATCGGCTCGTTCTCCAACGCCAACCGCAACTTCACCGATCTGGATACGCTCAAGCGCGTGGAGATCGTGCGCGGCCCGGCCAGCTCGCTGTATGGGTCCGACGCGCTCGGGGGTGTGGTGGCCTTCGTCACCAAGGATCCGGCCGATTATCTGAAGGATGGCAAGGACGGCTACGTCGGCCTGAAGTTCGGCTACGACGGTGAGTGGAAGGGCCTGCTCGGCGGCGTGACCAGCGCGTTCGGCGGCGAACACTGGAGCGGCATGGTCAACATCAACCATCGCCAGGGCCAGGAAACCGGCAACAAGGGTGATGTACGCAGCCTCGACAATACCCGCACCGCGCCCAACCCGCAGGACCGCGATGGTCGCAGTGGCCTGGCCAAGCTGGTCTATGCGCCGAGCGAGGCCCAGCGCTTCCGCCTGACCGTGGAAGGCAACGAAGACAACACCGATACCAACGTGCTGTCCTCGATCGACCGCACCACCACCACCGGCATGAAGGCGCGCGATACGCAGAACCGCACCCGCGTGTCGTTCGCCCATGAAATGGATGCGCTGGACAAGGGCTTCGCCGACAGCCTGCATTGGCAGCTGTATACCCAGCACAGCGAAACCACCCAGATCACGGATGAGGACCGCGCCAACCGCAGCCGCCGCCACCGCGAGTTCAACTTCGACCAGCGCGTCTGCGGCCTGCAGGCGCAGTTCAACAAGGCGTTCAGCACCGGCAGCGTCGAACACGCGCTGACCTACGGTTTCGAGGGCGCGCATACCGAGATCCGCCAGAAGCGCGACGGCTACCAGGTGTTGGCCAATGGCCAGACCAGCACCACCATCCTGCCCGACGCCTTCCCGGTGCGCGATTTCCCGATCAGCAAGACCACCGAGCTGGGCCTGTACGCACAGGACGAAATGCGCATGGCCAACGGCAAGCTGTCGCTGGTGCCGGGCGTGCGCGTGGACCGCTACGAGCTGAAGCCGGAGGTGGACAGCATCTTCGCCGACGACAATCCCGGCGTTGCGGTGGCCAGGCTGACCAAGACCAGCGTCTCGCCGAAGCTGGGCATGGTCTATCGCTTCACCGACGAATGGTCGCTGTTTGCCGGCTATTCGCATGGCTTCCGCTCGCCGCCGTACAACGACGTCAACCTGGGCTTCACCAACTTCGCCTTCGGCTACACCGCCATTCCCAATCCGGACCTGAAGCCGGAAACCAGTGACGGCATGGAGCTGGGACTGCGCTTCCTGTCGCCAGCGGCCTACGTCAGCCTCAGCGGCTACTACAACGAGTACAAGGACTTCATCGAGTCGCAGTCGCTGGTCGGCACCAACGCCCAGGGCCTGATGGTGTTCCAGTCGCGCAACATCGCGGATGCGCGCATCTACGGTGCCGAAATGAAGGCCGGCGTCGACTTCGGCCAGATCAGCCCGGCGCTGCAGGGCTGGGCGCTGCGCAGCTCGGTGGCCTGGTCGCGCGGCGACAACAGGACCGAAGACACCCCGCTGGATTCGGTCGACCCGCTGCGTGGCACCGTCGGCCTGATGTACGACACCGACACCTGGGGCGTCGAACTGGCCGGTACCTTCGTCAAGCGCAAGGACCGCGTCACCGCCGCCACGGTGTACCGCCCGGCCGGCTACGGCGTGGCCGACCTGATGGCGCACTGGAACTTCGCCCCGGGCGCCACCTTCAACGTCGGCGTGTTCAACCTGGGCGACAAGCGTTACATCGACTGGTCCAACGTGGGTTCGACGCTGTCGCCGGGCAGCCGCGTGCTGGACCGCTATACCAACCCGGGCCGCACCCTCTCCGCCAGCCTTGCCGTTTCCTGGTGACCTCATGAGCCGAGCCTTGTCCGCACGCAGGAACGACGCCATCGCCGCGCAGGGCAGCGCGGCCTGGCCGACGCCGGCACAGCTGACCACGCTCGGCACCGTGTTGTGCCTGTACCGCGCCGACGGCAACGAGCTCGGTGGCTGGCGCCAGGCAGTACGCGTGCATGCCTGCCAGGGCGTGGACAGCGAGGGCGTGCGCGAAAGCCTGTGCTTCCTCGATGCCCGCGGCCGCTGCGTGTGGCGGCTGTACCTGTTGCCCGACAGCGATTTCCTGGCCTGGGACCGGCTGGTCGCGGCGCTGCCGCCGGGCCCGGAGCATGACAGCGAGGGCAGTGTCGGCGAACGCCTGTGGCGGCGCCTGGCCGGCCATCTCGGTGGCCAGCGCTGGCGACTGTGCGCGCTGCGCCTGCATGCCGCCGACGACGGCCGCACCCTGGCTGCAAGCCTGTCGACGTTGTCCTCGCTGGGCGCAGCCACCGCGCGTCGCATCGCGCGGCTGGAAGGTGCCGAAGGCGAGCTGGCGATCGACGATTGCTGCTGCGCCGATGCTGCACGTCGCTCGGCGCCGCGGGTTCCCGGCGACCTGCCGCTGATCCGGCTGTAACCCTTTCCCGATGGAACGCCTGCCGGCCACGGACGGCCTCTCACTGCATCTGCAACCCCGAAGGAAGACCCCGATGAAGCTCCAGACAGCCAGCGTCCTGCTGCTGCTCGCCACCAGCGGCGTGGCCAGCGCGCAGCCCTCCGGCATCGCCCGCGACCACGACAGCATCCTTGCCATGCAGGGCGAGTACACCGTCGATTTCGCATTCGACGAGACCGTGCGGCTGAAGCCCGGCTACGAGCGCGCCCCGGCGATGCGCAGCGGCGGCAACGAACTGGTGATCGTGGTCGAGGACACGCCGAAGCGTATCGTGCTGCAGCACCTGCTGCTGGACGAGAGGAGCGGCCACATCACCAAGCACTGGCGGCAGGACTGGGTCTACGAAGCACCGAACCGATTCGAGTTCAGCGCCGACCAGACCTGGCAGGTACGCCGCATTCCCGCAGCGGTGAACCAGGGCGCCTGGACCCAGTGCGTGTACGAAGTGAGCGACGCACCGCGCTACTGCGGCACCGGCAAATGGACCTACACCAACAACGTGCCGAGCTGGACCAGCGACCTCAGCTGGCGCCCGTTGCCGCGCCGTGAGTACACCAAGCGCAGCGACTACAACGCGCTGGCCGTCGTCAACCGCCACACGCTCACGCCCAATGGCTGGACCCACGAGCAGTTCAACACCAAGGTGCAGCGCAACGCCGACGGCAGCCAGGTGGAGATCGCACGCGAGTTCGGCTTCAACGACTACGTGAAGACCACCGAGGTCGACTTCACCCCGGCGCGTGACTACTGGAAGGCCACTGCCGGCTACTGGGCCAAGGTGCGCCAGCGTTGGGACGGCTTCCTCGGCCAGGCCCCGGGCGTGCACCTGAAGACCAAGATCGATGGCATGGCGATGATCATTCCGCTGTTCACCCAGGCCGAAGCGATCCAGTCCGGCAAAAAGGTGAAGGACAAGCAGATCGACGAGGTGTTCGCCAAGTACGTGGAAAAGGCGCCGAAGGAAGGCTGATCGCCGCGATGGAGAGAGGTGCCGGGGGTACCCGGCACCGCATTCACCGGCTGCCGGTGGGGGCCGGGCTTGCTCGGCACGCCATCCGGAGGCGCAACCGATTCAGGCCTCGCGCAGCGCCAATGCCGGCGGCGTATGCAGGATCGCCCGCGTACCCCACCAGCCCGCCAGCAGGCTCAAGCCGATGCCGACCACGCCGCCGATCAGCAGGCCCGGCCACGGCGGCAGCAAGGGCAGCTCGAACACCTTCTGCGACACCGCCACGCCGATCGCTGCGGCCGCGCCCACCGCCAGCAACGCCGCCAGCGTGCCCAGCGCGCCGAACTCCACCAGCACCGCGCCGCGCAGCTGGCGCCGGGTCGCGCCCAGCGTGCGCAGCACCGCGCTGTCGTAGCGGCGCTCGCCGGCGGTGGCCTGCAGCGCCGCCAGCAGCACCAGCACGCCGGCCAGCAGGCTGAACACCATCACCAGCTGCACTGCCTGCGCCACGCGCTCCATCACATCGCGCACCTGCGAGATCACCGCGTCCACGTCCAGCAGCGACAGGTTCGGCTGCGCGCGCACCAGCTCGCCCAGCCCGGCCGCGTTGCCGGACGGCAGATGGAAGGCCGACAGCAGGTTGTGCGGGGTATCGCCCACCGCATTGGGGTTCAACAGCACGAAGAAATTCGGGCGGAATGTGTTCCAGTCCGCCTTGCGGATGCTGGTGACGGTGAACTCGCGCTGCTGCTCGCCTACGGAAATCGTAATGCGATCACCCAGGTGCGCGCCGTAGCGCCGCGCCCAGCCGGTTTCCACCGAGGCTTCCGCCGCGGTGCTGCCGGCCTGCCAGAAGCGGCCCTCCAGCAGCGCATTGGCGGGTGGGAAGCTGCTGCGCCAGCTGAAGTTCAGCGGCCGGTTCTCGTCGTCGTCCTCGCGCGGGCCGTTGTTCGCGCCGTTCCCCTCGGCGGCGGTCTGGTCCACGCGCAGCGGCGGCTTGCCGTTGATCGCGATCAGGCGGCCGGTCGCCATCGGCTCGATACTGGCGTCGCCGGCGCCCAGTCCACGCAATGCGGCCAGCACACCGTCGCGTTGTTCGGGCTGGATGTTGATCAGGAAGTAGTTCGGCGTATCCGCAGGCAGGCGCTCGCGCCACTGCTGCAGCAGGCCGGGTCCGGTCACCGCCAGCAGCAACAACGCGCACAGCGACAGCGACAGCCCCACCAGCTGCATCACCGCCAGCAGCCGGCGCCGGGTCAACGCGGCCAGGCCCAACCGCCAGTTGCCATGCAGGCGGTGCTGCAGGCCGCGCAGCAGCTGCAGCAGCACGAAGCCGACCGCACCGGCCGCCAGCGCCAGCGCGGCCAGGCCGCCCAGCACCCACAGCGCCAGTTTCAGATCGCCGGTGACCTGCACCGCCAGCAGCAGGCTGGCCGCCAGCGCCGCCACATAGGCCAGCAGCGACGCCGGCGGCAGGGCGGCGAAGGAACGGTTGAGCACCCGCATCGGCGGCACCCCGCGCAGGCGCAGCAGCGGTGGCAGGCCGAAGCCGAACAGCAGCAGCAGGCCGATGCCGGCACCGGTCAGCGCCGGCATCGCTTCCGGCAGCGGCAGGCGCTGCGGCACCAGGCTGCCCAGCACCTGCACCAGGCCTTCCTGCGCGGCCATGCCCAGGCCGATGCCGAGCGCACAGGCTGGCACCGCCAGCATCAGCAGCTGCAGCGCCAGGCCCAGCAGGATGTCGCGCTGGCGTGCGCCCAGGCAGCGCAGGATCGCCACCTGGTCGATGCGACGCAGGGCGAAGCGGTTGGCCGCCAGCGCGGTGGCCACACCGGCCAGCAGTACCGCCAGCAGCGCGCTCAGGCCGAGGAAGCGCCCGGCCAGATCGAATGCCTGGCGCACGCCACGCTGGGTGTCGTCCACGCTCAGCAGGCGCAGGCCTTTCACCTGCGGCAGCAGCCACTGGCGCAGCGCCGCGATCGGCTCCGCTGCGCCGGCGAACATCAGCCGGTAGTTGATACGGCTGCCCGGGCCGAGCAGGCCCGTGCCCTCCACATCAGCGCGGTTGACCAGCAGGGTGGGCGAGAGTGTCAGCAGGTCGCCACCGCTGTCCGGCTCGGCCTCGATGATGCCGGCGATGCGCAGCGTGCCGGCGCCGAACTCGAGGTCATCGCCGGCCTTCAGCCCCAACCCCTGCAGCAGGCGTGGGTCGGCATAGGCCTGGCCCTTGGGCGGCATGCCGGCATCGGCGATCAACGCACCGCCGGGCGTGGCCCGGACCCGCAGCGTGCCGCGCAGTGGATAACCTGCCTGTACCGCCTTGATGCTGGCCATCTGGCTGGCATCGCCGTTGAACAGCACGCTGCCGAAGCTGGCGATGCGGGTATGCGCCAGGCCGCGCTGTTGCGCCTCATCGGCGAATGCCTGCGGCGGATCATCGCGCCCGGCGATGCCGAGGTCGCCGCCGAGCATTTCCGCCGCGCTGCCGGTCAGCGCCAGGTTGACCCGGTTCACCAGCGTGCCCACCGCAGTCATCACCGCCACGCCCAGCACCAGCGCGGCGAACACGGTCAGCAGGTCGCCGGCCAGCGCCTCGCGGCGCAGCGCGCGCCACGCGTGGCGCAGCACGTTCATGCCTGTGCCCCACGCTCGACCGGCAGCAGGCGGCCGTCATCGATGCGGTGGATGTACTGGCAACGCTGGGCCAGGCGCAGGTCGTGGGTGACCAGGACCAGGGTGGTGCCGCTGCCGGCGTTGAGTTCGAACAGCAGGTCGCTGATGTGCTGGCCGGTGGCATGGTCCAGCGAGCCGGTCGGTTCGTCGGCGAACAGGATGCGCGGGCGGGTGACGAAGGCACGTGCCAGCGCCACGCGCTGCTGCTCGCCGCCGGACAGCTGGCGCGGGTAGTGGCGGGCGCGATGGGCCAGGCCGACCTGCGCCAGCACCTCGTCCACCCGCGCCCGGTCCTCGCGTCCGGCCAGTTCCAACGGCAGCGCGACATTCTCGGCGGCAGTCAGCGCCGGCAGCAGGTGGAAGCTCTGGAACACGAAGCCGACCGCACGCGCGCGCAGCTGGGCCCGTGCTTCTTCATCCAGGTCGCCCAGGTTCTGGCCCGCCAGCGCGACGTGGCCGCGGCTGGGCAGGTCCAGTCCGGCCAGCAGGCCGAGCAGGGTGGTCTTGCCGGACCCCGAAGCGCCGACGATGGCCACACTGGTGCCTTCATGGACGGTCAGGGTGATGTTGTCCAGTATGTGGACTTCACCCTCCGGGCCCTGCACGGACTTGCCGACCTGGTCGACGGCGATGGCGACGGGCGTGCTGCGGGGGGACAGGCTGTCGATGAGGAGACTCCAATGCGCAAGACGGGATGGAGCCGGCGAGCCGGCGCGATGATGGTGCTGCTGCTGGGATTGCTGCTGCCCGGGCTGGCCGGAGCCAAAGACCCGGCAGGTACGGTGCTGGTGCTCGGCGATAGCCTCAGTGCTGCCCACAATATCCCTGCCGACGCCGGCTGGGTCAGCCTGTTGCAGCAGCGGGTCAGGCAACAGTCGAAAACACCGGCGCGCATCGTCAATGCCAGCATGAGCGGGGAAACCACGGCCGGCGCGCTGACCCGCCTGCCGGGCCTGTTGGCGAAGGAAAAGCCGACGGTGGTGGTGATCGCGCTGGGCGGCAACGACGCGCTGCGCGGGCTGACCCCGGCACAGGTGCAGGGCAACCTGGAAAAGATGGTACAGGCCAGCCAGAAGGCCGGCGCCAGGGTGCTGCTGCTGGGCATCGACGTGCCGCCCAACTATGGGCCCGCTTACCGCCAGCGCCTGGCGGCGGCCTACAAGGCGCTGGCCACGCAGTACAAGGTGCCGCTGCTGCCGTTCCTGCTGGAGGGCGTGGCCCTGCAGCCGGGCATGATGCAGGCCGATGGCCTGCACCCCACGGCGCAGGCGCAATCGAGGGTGCTGGACAACGTCTGGCCACTCCTGCGGCCCCTGCTCTGAACGATTTACAACCCTCTTGACGGAACTTCACATCGCGTCCACCGTCGATCCGGCATGTTTCACAAAGCTGAAGTTAGAGGGAATCACATGCGTCAGACGAAGGAGACCTCCGGCTTGGTGCTGGTGGTCGAAGACAACCGCAACATCTCCGAGATGATCGGGGAATACCTGGAAGGTCGCGGCTTCGAAGTCGACTATGCACAGGACGGCCTGGATGGCTACCGCCTTGCGGCGGAGAACAGCTATGACGTCGTGGTGCTCGACCTCATGTTGCCGCGCCTGGATGGCATCGAAGTATGCCGTCGCCTGCGCAACGATGCGCGCAAGTCCACCCCGGTGCTGATGCTCACGGCACGCGACACGCTGGACGACAAGCTCACCGGCCTCGGTTTCGGCGCCGATGACTACCTGACCAAGCCGTTCGCGATCCAGGAGCTGGAAGCCCGCCTGCGCGCGCTGATCCGCCGTGAACGCCGCCAGGTGGGTTCGGAAGTGCTGAAGGTCGCCGACCTGGTGCTCGATCCGGTCAGCATGCGGGCCACCCGTGCCGGTACCGAACTGCAGCTGTCGCCGATCGGCCTGCGCCTGCTGACCATCCTGATGCGCGAATCGCCGCGCGTGGTCACCCGCCAGGAGATCGAACGCGAGATCTGGGGCAATGGCCTGCCGGATTCGGACACCCTGCGCAGCCATCTGTACAACCTGCGCAAGATCATCGACAAGCCGTTCGACCGTCCGCTGCTGCACACCGTGCAGAGCGCCGGTTACCGCATTGCCGATATCGCCCAGCCGATGGCCTGATCGGGGCCAGGCCGGTGCAGCATCAGGCCCGGCCGGGCAACGACCCCCGCACCGGGCACGGATGACCGGCCGGCACTGCCGCCGGTCATCCTCCGTGCACGACTACGGCGCAGCGCGCTGCCTATAATCGCAGCGCTCTGACCGGGACCCCGCAATGCCGCACGGCCTGCCGCGCAAGATCCGTATCGCCTTCATCCTGCAGGCAGTCCTGGCCAGCCTGGGCATCCTGCTCGGTGCCTGGCTGGTTTCGCTGGTGATCAAGCACAGCCTGGTCGGCGCCGCCCTGCGCGAGGAAGCGGCCTATTACTGGACGCTGCACGAGGCCTCGCCGGTGCAGCCACCGCCCAACACCCAGAACATCCGCGGCTACCTGCTGGAAAGCGGGCAGTCGGCGCTGTCGTTGCCGGCCAACCTGCGCAACCTGGAACCCGGTTTCCACGAGCTGCCCAAGGATGACCAGCTGGTACTGGTCGATGTGCGTCCGGCCGGCCGCCTGTACCTGGTGTTCCTGCGTTCGCGTGCGGAGATGCTGGCGTTCTGGTTCGGCATCGTGCCGGTGCTGCTGACCCTGTTGGCGGTGTATGGCGCCAGCTGGGTCACCTACCGGGCCTCCAAGCGCCTGGTGTCGCCGGTGAACTGGCTGGCACGGCGCGTCTCGCGCTGGGACCCGGGTCACCCGGAGGCGGCCGACCTGGAACCGAACAAGCTGCCCGCGGACATGCAGGGCGAGACCCGGCAGCTGGCGGCCGCGCTGCATTCGCTGGCCAACCGGGTCAGCGCGCATGTGGCGCGCGAGCGCAATTTCACCCGCGATGCGAGCCACGAGCTGCGCACGCCGTTGACCGTCATCCGCGTGGCCAGCGACATGGCCCTGGGCGATGAAACCCTGCAGCCGCGCCTGCGCCGCAGCCTGCAGCGCATCCAGCGCGCCGGCCGTGACATGGAAGCGGTGATCGACGCGTTCCTGATCCTGGCCCGCGAGGCCGACGTCGAACCCCAGATCGAGCTGTTCGACGTCAACGACATCGTCCGCTACGAGGTGGACAACGCCAACGAACTGCTGGGTACGCGTCTGGTGTCAGTGCACCTGCACAGCGAAGGCCCGGTGCAGCTGCACGCGCCGCCGCGGGTGCTGCAGGTGGTGGTCAGCAACCTGGTGCGCAACGCCTGCAGCTACACCGACGAAGGGCGTATCGACGTGCACGTGCTCAATGACCGGGTGGTGGTGCGCGACACCGGCATCGGCATGTCCGCCGAGGCGCTGTCGCGCGCGTTTGAACCCTTCTACCGCGCCGAGCCGAGCCGCCCGCAGGGCACCGGCCTGGGCCTGTCGATCGTGCGCCGGCTGTGCGACCGCTTCGGCTGGAAGGTCAGCCTGGCCAGCCAGCCGGGCAAGGGCACCGAAGCCACGGTGGTCTTCCGGTAACGCGGCGACCTGCCGGGGTCGGATCCCGTTGCGGCGCAACCGGCTCTGACCCCATCCCGCTGAAATGTCGGTAGATCCACGCCATGCGTGGATGGGGTGCGGTAGCGCCGGGCCATGCCCGACGTCCACAGTGCCTTAGTTGCAGTTGACCTTCGGCGCCAGCGCCTTGGTCCAGATCGCATAGCCGGCCGGGGTCATGTGCAGCATGTCCTCGCGGAACAGCGTCGCGTCCGGCTGTCCATCGGCGCCGAGCATCGGCGTGTAGATGTCGGTGAAGCCGGTGTTGGGCAGCCTGGCCAGCGCAGCCTTGATCAGCGCGTTGGCTTCGTTGATCGCCGGCAGCAGGTGCGCACGCGACGGGCTCGGCTTGATCGACAGGTACTCGACCCTGGTCTTCGGCAGGTCGCGGTGCACGCGCTGCACGAAGGCGACCACGTCATCTCGCACCTGCATGGCGCTGCGGCCGCTGTTGAGGTCGTTGTCACCGGCGTAGAAGAACACCTTGCACGGCGCATACGGCACCACGATCTGGCCGGCATACCAGGTGCTGTCGCGCACTTCCGAACCGCCGAAGCCGCGGTTGAACACCGGCTGGCCGGGGAAGTCGGTGGCCAGGCTCTCCCAGAAGCGGATCGAGGAGCTGCCGATGAACTCGATGCCACCACGCGGCGGCGGGTTGGCCTGGTCGGCGCTGGCGAAGCGGGCCATGTCGCCGGCCCAGGCCACATTGGAGACCTGTTCGGGCACCTGCGGCGGCCTGGCCGGGCTCAGGGCCTGGGCAAGCGGTGCGGCAGTCAGCAGGCCCAGCATCAGCAGGCAGGTACGGCGACGGGACATCAGGCGCTCCAGCAGGCAAGGGGAGCTCCATCATAGAAGCACGGCCCAGCCCGGTGCTTGCCCCTGGCAGGCCGTTCAGCGGGCCGGTGCGGGGTGCGGTTGGCGGCCTTGTGGCAAAATGGCGGCCATCTGCCTATTCCTGTGCACCCATGATTTCCTGCCGTGCGTCTGAGCGGTCGCTGCGCCGCGCCCCTGTTGCTGGATGTTCCACCCGTGGCTGATCAGTTCGGCCACATGCCCCGCGGTCCGCGCCGCATCTTCCAGGCCGCCCGCTGGTCCTGGCAGGGCCTGCGCGCCGCCTGGCTGCACGAGTCCTCGTTCCGGCTGGAGGTATATCTGCTGGTGATGCTGACTCCGGTCGCGATCTGGCTGGGCCAGACCCCGGTCGAACGCGCGCTGCTGATCGGCTCGATGCTGCTGGTGCTGGCGATGGAGCTTGCCAACTCGGCCATCGAAGCGGTGATCGAACGCTACGGCAGCGAGATCCACGAGCTGGCTGGCCGCGCCAAGGACATGGGCTCGGCAGCGGTGTTCGTGCTGATGATGAACGTGCTGCTGTGCTGGGCGCTGGTCGTGGTTCCGCACGCGCTGGCCGGCAGCTACGGCTGAAACCCCATTCCCCCAATGCCTTGAAGAGTTTCCATGTCCTTTGAGTTCCTCGCCGACCCCAATGCCTGGGTGACCCTGTTCACGCTCAGCGCGCTGGAAATCGTGCTCGGCATCGACAACCTGGTGTTCATTTCCATCGCGGTCAGCAAGCTGCCGGAAGAGCGTCGTCCGTTCGCACGCAAGCTGGGCATCGCGGTGGCCTGCATCACCCGCATCGGCCTGCTGGTCTCGCTGGCCTACCTGGCGCACATGGCGGCCAACCTGTTCACCGTGGCCGGCATGGGCATTTCCATCCGCGACCTGGTACTGATCGTTGGTGGCCTGTTCCTGATCATCAAGGGCTGCATGGAGATCAAGGAACTGATCAGCGGTGGCGAGGACGAAGACCCCAGCACCACCAAGGCCTCGGCCGTGTTCGGCTACGTGATCGCCCAGATCGCGGTGATCGACATCGTGTTCTCGCTCGACTCGGTGATCACCGCCGTGGGCATCGCCGACCACATCCCGGTGATGGTGGCGGCCATCCTGCTGTCGGTGCTGGTGATGCTGCTGGCCGCCAACCCGCTGGGCCGCTTCATCGACGCCAACCCGACCGTGAAGATGCTGGCCCTGGCCTTCATCCTGATGATCGGTGCGGTGCTGATCCTGGACGGCCTGGACGTTCACGTGCCCAAGCCCTACATCTACGCCGCGATGGGCTTCTCGGTGCTGGTGGAGTGGCTGAACCTGCTGATGCGCCGCCGCGCCCGCGAACACAACGTGCCGGGCGCCGGCAACTGGTAAGCGCGCCATTGGCACGTGTGTCACCCAGAACCCCCGGCCTGGCCGGGGGTTCTGCGTTGTGGGGCGCGGCTCTACAACGAACGGCGCTGCGGTTTTTGCACTTGCGGCGGCGTTCCGGCCTCCACTTGTGAATCAGGATCAACAGTGTTTTCCCGGGCCGAGGCTTAATCCGGCGCAGCAAAGCGCGCAGGCTACGCACTCCCGATTCCCGCCCCCCAGGAAACCCCCCATGAATTCCAGAGCCGCCTTGCTGGCGCTTGCCGTTGGCGCCTTCGCCATTGGAACCACCGAATTTGCCCCGATGGGCCTGTTGCCGGTCATCGCCGACGGCGTGGGCGTTGGCATCCCCACCGCCGGCATGCTGATCACCGCCTACGCCGTGGGCGTGATGCTGGGCGCGCCGGTGATGACCCTGCTGATGGGCCGTTTCGGCAAGCGCACCGCGCTGATGCTGCTGATGTCCATCTTCGTGGTCGGCAACCTGCTGTCCGCGCTGGCGCCGAACTACGGGCTGCTGCTGCTGTCGCGCCTGGTCACCAGCCTCAACCACGGCGCCTTCTTCGGCATCGGTGCGGTGGTCGCCGCCAGCCTGGTGCCGAAGGAAAAGCAGGCTGCGGCGGTGGCCACCATGTTCATGGGCCTGACCATCGCCAACATCGGCGGCGTGCCGCTGGCGACCTGGGTCGGCCAGCAGCTGGGCTGGCGCCTGTCCTTTGCCGGTACTGCGGCGCTGGGCCTGATCGCAATCACCGCGCTGGGCTTCGCGCTGCCGGCATCTGCACCGGGGCTGCGCCCGGACGTGCGCCGCGAACTGAAGGCGATCCTGCAGCCGCCGGTGCTGCTGGCGATGGCCACCACCGTGCTCGGCGCCGGTGCGATGTTCACCCTCTATACCTACGTCGCACCGGTGCTGACCGAATTGACCGGCGCCTCCAATACCTTCATCGCGATCTCGCTGGCGCTGATCGGCATCGGCTTCACCCTCGGCAACGGCATCGGTGGGCGCATGGCCGACTGGTCGCTGGATGGCGCCACACGGATCCTGCTGGCCGTCCTGGCGGTGCTGATGTTCGTGCTGCCGCTGGCCTTCATGAGCCACGCCACCGCCGCCCTCGGTGTGCTGCTGTTCGGCGCGGCGACCTTCGCCCTCGTACCGCCGCTGCAGATCCGGGTGATGCAGGCGGCCAGCGAGGCGCCGGGCCTGGCGTCGTCGATCAACGTCGGTGCGTTCAACCTGGGCAATGCGGTGGGTGCGGCGCTGGGCGGTGCGGTGATCAGCTCGGGCCTGGGCTATGCCGCGATTCCGGTGGCCGGTGGCCTGCTGGCGGCATCGGGTCTGCTGCTGGCGTGGCTGGGGCGTCCCCGCACCGCGGTGGCTGAGGCCTGCTGAGGGGTGTTGGATTCCGGCAGGGCTTGCAGCCCTGCACCCGCCGAATCAACGTCAACGTCAACGGCAAAAGCCTGCATTCCGTGGGTTGGCGGGGTGGGTCCGGTTGAGGGGGACGCTGCAAGTACGTCCATGTAAGCTCGGTCGCCGCATCCATGCGGCTCACGCCCCCTCAACCGGACCCACCCCGCCTTCGACAGATTCCCGCGATCTGTCGTAACGGCGTTCCGCTCTGGTAGGTGTCGACCTTGGTCGACACGAATGCCTGAAGAACCGGCTTTTGCTTTTGATTTTTTCTTTTGATCCTCCCGCGGTGTGCAGGAAATTGTCCGTGGCCGGGAGGGTGGGTTGGCTGGGGGCGTGAGCCGCATGGATGCGGCGACCGAGCTTACATGGACGTACTTGCAGCGCCCCCCAGCCAACCCACCCTCCCGGCCGACCCCGATAACGCTTCCTTGCCACCCACCGCGGAGGGGGCGGTGCCCGATGGCCGGTCTTTCACCCGAACCGTGGCATGCTCGGCGCCAAGCCCACCCGGAACCTCCGCCATGCGCCTGTTCACCCGTGTCCTGCCCCTGATGCTGCTGGCCTCCCTGCTGTCCGGCTGCGGCTACAACGCCATCCAGCAGAAGGATGAGGCGGTCAAGGCCAGCTGGTCCGAAGTGCTCAACCAGTACAAGCGCCGCGCCGATCTGGTGCCCAACCTGGTGCAGACGGTGAAGGGCTTTGCCAGCCAGGAAGAGCGCGTGCTGACCGAAGTCACCAACGCTCGTTCGCGCGTCGGCCAGATCAACGTCAACGCCGACGACGAAGCCTCGCTCAAGCAGTTCCAGCAGGCCCAGGGTGAACTCGGCAGCGCACTGTCGCGGCTGCTGGTGGTCACCGAGAACTACCCGGTGCTGAAGTCCGACCAGAACTTCCGCGACCTGCAGGCCCAGCTGGAAGGCACCGAAAACCGCATCACGGTTGCGCGCGGCCGCTACATCCAGCAGGTGCAGGACTACAACACCTACATCCGTTCGTTCCCGCAGGTGATCACCGCCAAGATCTTCGGCTACAAGACCAAGCCGAACTTCACGGTGGACAACGAAGCGCAGATTTCCAACGCGCCAGCGGTCGATTTCGGCAACGCGCAGCAGCAGCCGGCACCGCAGCCGGGTCACTGACCGATGCGCCTGGCCACTGCGCTGCTGGCCCTGCTGCTGTGGCTGCCGTTGGCAGCGCAGGCACAGCCGCTGGCGCCGATTCCTGCGCTGGACTCGCCGGTGGTCGATACCACCGGCACGCTGGACGCCACGCAGAAGCAGGCGCTGGTGCAGCAGGCGATCGAGCTGCAGCAGCGCAAAGGCAGCCAGCTGCAGGTGCTGGTGGTGCCCACCACCCAGCCGGAAGACATCGCGCAGTACACCACGCGGGTCTTCGACCAATGGCAGATCGGCCGCAAGGGCGTGGATGACGGCGTGCTGCTGGTGGTGGCAAAGGATGACCGGCGCGTGCGCATCGAGCCGGGCTACGGCCTTGAAGGCGCCATTCCCGATGCCATCGCCAACCGGGTCATCCAGGAATACCTGGTCCCGCGCTTCCGCAGCGGCGACTATGCCGGCGGCATCACCGATGCCACGGCGGTGCTGGTCAAGCTGATCGACGGCGAACCGCTGCCGGCACCGGTCAGCGGCCATCGCGGGCGCGAGCCCGGTGGTGGTGGCGATACCTGGTTCCTGGCGCTGTTCATCGGCGTGTTCGCCGGCAGCATCCTGCGCGGGGTCTTCTCGCGCGTGCCGCGTCCGCTGCGCGGCCTGCTCGGCGGCGCGGGTGCGGCGCTGGCAGCATTCCTGTTCACCTCCACGCTGCTGGCCAGTGGCCTGGCCGGCGTGGTCGGCCTGATCGTGGCGATGCTGTCCGGCCACCCGGGTCGCTTTGCCGGCGGTGGCGGTTGGGGCGGTGGCAGCTGGGGTGGCGGAGGCGGTTTCGGCGGGGGCGGTGGATTCGGTGGTGGTGGTGGCTGGGGCGGTGGCGGCGGCCGTTCCGGTGGCGGTGGCGCTTCGGGAGGCTGGTGATGATCCAACGTCTGTTCCGCCATGTATTCTCGCCCTCGGTGCGGCGTGCCTTCCCGCCGGCCACATTGCAGGCGATCACCGAGGCCATCGCGGCCGGTGAGCAGCGCCACGGCGGGCAGGTGATGTTCGCGGTGGAAGCGGACCTGCCGCTGGGGGCGCTGTGGCACAGGGTGACCCCGCGCCAGGCCGCCGAGCATGCCTTTGCGCGCCTGCGAACCTGGGATACCGCCCACAACAACGGCGTACTGATCTACCTGCTGCTGGCCGATCACGCGATCGAGATCGTTGCCGACCGTGGCCTGCACGGCCGGGTCAGCCCGGCGCAGTGGCAGCGGGTCTGCACCCACCTGCGCGAGGGCCTGCGCGGGGCCCATCCGGTCGAGGCATTGCAGGATGCCATCGACGAGGTCTCCAGCCTGATCGAAGGGCACTTTCCGGCCGCCACGCGGTCCGAGCATGACGCGTTGCCTGACGCGCCGCAGATCCTGGACTGAACCCTGATCTGCGGCGTGGTCCTCCGCCCGTGCCGGCCCCGGCCCCGGGCGGGGCAGGGACGCTAAAATACCCGTACTCCCGCCAGGCGTTTTCCATGATCTATTTCCACGACATCGACCCCATCGCCCTTTCGCTGGGGCCGATCAAGGTGCACTGGTACGGCATCATGTACCTGCTCGGCTTCACCGCAGCGTGGCTGCTGGGCCGCACGCGCATTGCCGCGGGGCGCCTGCCGGGCGTCGATGCCAACGGCTTCTCCGACCTGCTGTTCTACGCCATGCTCGGCGTGGTGCTGGGCGGGCGCATCGGCTACATGCTGTTCTACGCGCTGGGCGATTTCCTGCACAACCCGCTGCTGCTGTTCAAGGTGTGGGACGGCGGCATGAGCTTCCACGGTGGCCTGCTGGGCGTGCTGGGCGCCTGCTGGTGGTGGTCGCGCAAGCACAAGCTGCATTTCTTCGACACCATGGATTTCATGGCGCCGCTGGTGCCACTGGGCCTGGGCTTCGGGCGCATCGGCAACTTCATCGGCGCCGAGCTGTGGGGCAAGTACACCGACGGGACCTGGGGCGTGGTGTTCCCGTCCGGCCTGCCGGCCCCGCTGAACCAGCTCGACCACGCGACGCTGCAGGCGCAGTTCGCCACCGGCGCATTGAACCCGTACGCCCGCCATCCGTCGCAGCTGTATGAAGCGTTCCTGGAAGGCCTGGTGATGTTCGTGGTGCTGTGGGCGGTGTCGGCCAAGCCGCGCCACCGCTACCTGGTGGGTGGCCTGTTCGCGTTGATGTACGGCCTGTTCCGCTTCGCGGTGGAGTTCGTGCGCATGCCGGACAACGGCGTCTACGTGGCCTTCGACTGGCTGACCCGTGGCCAGATCCTCAGCCTGCCGCTGATCGCCTTCGGCCTGGTGCTGCTGGTGATGTCGCGCCGCGCGCCGGTGCTGCAGCCGCAGTTGCCGGTGGCTGCCGAGGGCAAGGCATGAAGCCCTACCTGGACCTGCTGGCGCACGTGCTCGAGCACGGCGCCGAGAAGAGTGATCGCACCGGTACCGGCACCCGCAGCGTGTTCGGCTGGCAGATGCGCTTCGACCTCAACGAAGGCTTCCCGCTGGTCACCACCAAGAAACTGCACCTGCGCTCGATCATCCACGAGCTGCTGTGGTTCCTGAAGGGCGACACCAACATCGGCTACCTGAAGGACAACCAGGTGCGCATCTGGGACGAGTGGGCCGACGAGAACGGCGACCTCGGCCCGGTCTACGGCAAGCAGTGGCGCAGCTGGGCCACCGCCGACGGCCGCCAGATCGACCAGATGCAGTGGCTTGTGGACGAGATCAAGCGCAACCCCGATTCGCGCCGGCTGGTGGTCAGTGCCTGGAATGTGGGCGAGCTTTCGCAGATGGCGCTGATGCCGTGCCACAACCTGTTCCAGTTCTACGTGGTGGACGGCAAGCTCAGCTGCCAGCTCTACCAGCGCAGCGGCGACATCTTCCTTGGCGTGCCGTTCAACATCGCCAGCTACGCGCTGCTGACCCACATGGTGGCGCAGGCCACCGGCCTGGGCGTGGGCGACTTCGTGCATACGCTGGGTGACGCGCACCTGTATTCGAACCACTTCGAGCAGGCCCGCGAGCAGCTGTCGCGCGCGCCGCGCGCGCTGCCGAAGCTGTGGTTGAACCCGGAGGTGACCGACCTGTTCGGCTTCCAGTTCGACGACATCCGCATCGACGGCTACGACCCGCACCCGGCGATCAAGGCGCCGGTGGCGGTATGAGCGCCCTGAAGCTGTCGATGATCGTGGCGCTGGACCGCAACCGTGGCATCGGCCAGGGCAATGCCATGCCCTGGTACCTGCCGGATGACTTCAAGCACTTCAAGGCGCTCACCCTGGGCAAGCCGATCCTGATGGGGCGCAAGACGGCCGAGTCGATCGGCCGCGTGCTGCCGGGGCGGACCAACCTGGTGCTGACCCGCAGCGGCCAGGTGCCGTTCGAGGGCATGCGTGCGGTGGCGTCGCTGGACGAGGCGAAGGCGATTGCCGAAGGCGAGGGCGCCCGCGAGCTGTGCATCATCGGCGGCGGCGAGATCTTCCACCAGTTGCTGGACCAGGCCAGTGACCTGTACCTGACCTGGGTCGATGCCGAAGTCCCCGCCGATACCCATTTCCCCGAAGTGGACGTGCAGGACTGGCAGGAAGTGAGCAGCGAGCCGCACCCGGCCGACGAACGGCACGCCTACGCGTTCCGCTTCGTGCACTACGTGCGCCGCTGATCGCAACGCACCTGTAGAGCCGAGCCATGCTCGGCTGCTTTCCGCGGACACATCCCGGAGCCGAGCATGGCTCGGCTCTACAGGATTGCCTACGGCATCCGGTAATGCCCGATGATCGCGTGCTGGAACAGCAGGTTCTCTTCGCGCGTGCCGCGCGCGATGTTGTGCAGCACCAGCGGTGTGCCATTGGCCAGGCGCCGGTCAGAAACGATGCCCACGTGCAGCAGGCCGTTGCCATTGAGCTTCCAGGCAACGATGTCGCCGGCCGCGTAGTCGGCGGCGAGGGCCGTGACCGGTTGCTGCCAGCCCTGGCGCTCGAACCAGCGCATCAGGTTCGGTACACGACGATGATCGATGTTGCGGTCCGGCCGTGACAGGCCCCAGATCGCCGGATAGGCACTGAAACTGCCGCGCATGTCCTCATGCACGCGTACCTGCAGGTCCAGGCCCAGATCGCGCAGGGCGCGCACCACCACGTCCGTGCACACGCCGCGATCCAGTGGCACGTCGCCGCCGGGATAGGCCAGTACCTGGTAAGCAGGATCGTAACGGATGGTGACGCCGACCTGCGCGCGGGCTGCGGCCACCAGTGGCGGCGAAGGGGCCTGCGGCTGCGTCGGCGCATGTGCGGCACCATCCGCAGCCGTGGGAGCAGGCGGCGAGCCGGGCTGGCAGCCGCTGGCCAGGGCCAGCGTCAGCAGCACCGTCCCTGGTGCCCAGCCGCGCCGCGTCACGCCTGCGGCGGGGGACTGTTGTGGGTGCCGCCACCCGCGCCGCCCCCTCCGCCACCACGACGGCGACGGCGGCGTGGGCCACGGTTGCCCGGGGTGGCAGCGGCGTTGCCGCCCTGTTCCTTGCCCTGCGTCGCAGCGCCGGGGCGCTCGTGCGCCGGTCGCGCCGGCGGGCGGGCGTTGGGCACGGGTGCCGGTACGTCGCGGCCCGGAACCTGCACCACGCGCAGCTCGTCGGTATCAAGCTGGAGCGCGGTCAACTTGCCGCCCCAGACCGCGCCAGTGTCGATGGCGTGCACGCCCTGGGTGATGGTCAGGCCCAGCGCCGACCAGTGGCCGCAGACGACCTTGAGGTCGCGCTCGACCCGGCCGGGCACTTCGAACCAGGGATACAGCCCCTGTTCCTGCGTGCCCGGCGTGCCCTTGTCCTCGATGCCGATGCGCCCCCGCGGGGTGCAGTAGCGCATGCGGGTGAGCACGTTGATGATCGCGCGCGAGCGGTCGTAACCGGACAGGTTCGGGGCCCAGCTCGGCTTGTCGCCGTACATGTTGCGGAACAGCTTGCGGTAGCCGGCGCCATGCAGTTGCACCTCGACCTCGGCGGCATGCTTCTCGGCCATCTGCGTGGTCCACTTCGGCGCCAGGCCGGCGTGCACCATCATCCAGCCCAGCTCGCGGTCCACGTGCACCAGCTTCTGCAGGCGCAGCCAGTCCAGCAGTTCGTCGCGGTCCTCGGCCTGCACGATGCGCAGCAGGTCCGGGTTGACCTTGCGCTGTTCCTCTTCGGTACGCGAACCGACGGCCAGCAGCGAAAGATCATGGTTGCCCAGCACCACCACGCTGTGCTCGCGCAGCGAGTGCACCAGCCGCAGCGTTTCCAGCGACTGCCCGCCGCGGTTGACCAGGTCGCCGCAGAACCACAGGGTGTCCTGCGCCGGGTCGAAGCGGATCTTCTCCAGCAATCGCTGGGTGACGTCATAGCAGCCCTGCAGGTCGCCGATCGCCCACACACTCATCGTTCGGCCTCCGTGTCAGTGCAGGGTACGCGGCACGGCCAGCACGAAGGGTGCGACCGGCGCGGCAAATTCGGTGCCATCGTCGGCGACCATGTCGTAGTGCCCCTGCATGGTCCCGTGATCGGTCCCCAGCATGACACCGGACGTGTAACGGAAGTCTTCACCGGGGCGCAGCCGCGGCTGCTCGCCGATCACCCCGTCGCCATCGACATGCTCGACACGACCATTGGCATCGGTGATGCGCCAGTGGCGCGCGACCAGGCGTGCCGCGACCCGCCCCTGGTTGTGGATGCGGATCGTGTAGGCGAACGCAAAGCGACCGTCTTCCGGCGCGGATTGATCGTCGAGGAAGCGCGGCGCGACTTCGACGGAGATGGCATAAACGTCAGCGTCTTCCATACCGGCAGTGTAATCAGGAGGCATTGGCCAAAGCGATGAATTCGGCCACGTCCAGCTGTTCGGCGCGGGCATCGGGACGCACGCCGGCGGCGATGAACTGCTCGGCGGACACCACGTTGTTCAGGGCATTGCGCAGGGTCTTGCGGCGCTGCCCGAAGGCGGCCTTGACCACCTCGGCGAAGCGCTTGTGGTCGTTGATGTTGATCGCGGCCGGGTCACGCGGCACCAGACGCACCACGGCCGAATCGACCTTCGGCGGCGGCCGGAACGCGCCCGGCGGCACCACGAACAGCGAGGTCACCTGGCAGTAGGCCTGCAGCATCACGCTGAGGCGGCCATACACCTTGCTGCCGGGGCCGGCCGCCATGCGGTCGACCACTTCCTTCTGCAGCATGAAGTGCATGTCGCGGATGACCGCGGCATGCTCCAGCGCATGGAACAGGATCGGCGAGGAGATGTTGTAGGGCAGGTTGCCGACCAGGCGGATCGGCTGGCCGGCAGCCAGTTCGGTGAAGTCCACGCGCAGCACGTCGCGATGAACGATGGTCAGCTCGCCCAGCGGCTCGGCGGCGGCGGTCAGCGGCGCGATCAGGTCGCGGTCGAACTCGATCACCGTCAGCGTGGGGTGCACGCGCAGCAGCGGCAGGGTGATCGCGCCCTGGCCAGGGCCGATCTCGACCAGGCGGTCGCCGTCTTTCGGGTTGACCGCCATCACGATCTTGTCGATGTAGTGGCGGTCGGCCAGGAAATGCTGGCCAAGCTGCTTCTTGGCCGGTGCGGTGAACACCGGGCCGGAGGGGGAATGCGGGGAATTCATGCGCCCAGTGTACGTTGCCGCGCAAGCTGCGCACACAGCGTCGTTGCCGCCTGCAGGCTGGAGGGATCGGCGATGCCGCGGCCGGCCAGCTCCAGCGCGGTGCCATGGTCCACCGCCACGCGCGGATAGGGCAGGCCCAGGGTCAGGTTCACCGCCTGTTCGAAGCCGGAATACTTCAGTACCGGCAGGCCCTGGTCGTGGTACATCGCCAGCACGGTGTCGAAGCCGGCCAGCTTGGCGGGCAGGAAGGCGGTATCGGCCGGCAGCGGCCCGACCAGGTCCATGCCCTCCGCGCGCAGGCGCTGCAGCAGCGGGATGACCAGATCCAGTTCTTCGCGGCCCAGGTGGCCGTCTTCGCCGGCGTGCGGGTTCAGGCCGAGCACGGCGATGCGCGGCGCAGGCAGACCGAACTCACGGCGCAGTGCGGCGTGCACCGTGCGCAGCGTGTGCTCCAGGCCGGGCGCGGTGATCGCATCGGCCACCTCGCGCAGCGGCAGGTGGGTGGTGGCCAGGGCCACGCGCACGATGTGGTTGGCCAGCATCATCACCACCTTTACCCCGGCCTGGTCGGCCAGCAGTTCAGTGGTGCCGCTGTAGGCGATGCCGCCTTCATTGATGACCGCCTTGTGCACCGGGCCGGTCACAACACCGTGCAGTTCGCCGGACAGGCAGGCCTGGCCGGCGCCGAGCAGCGCGCCGATGACCGCGCCGGCATTGGCCGGATCGGCCTGGCCGAAGCGGCTGGGCGCAGCGTTGCGGACAGCGCGCAGGCGCAGATCGCCGGGGGCGCGTGCTTCGGCGTCCTCGGGCAGCAGCTGCAGGGGCAGGTTCAGCGCGGCCGCGGCCGCGTGCAGGGTGTCCGGATCGGCGAAGGCCAGCAGCCGGCAATCTTCACGCGGCTGCTGGACGAGGCGGACACATAGCTCCGGGCCGATCCCGGCGGGCTCGCCCGGTACCAGAGCGAGCTCGGGGCGCATCGTTCAGGACTGCGGCGGGGTGGCGGTGTTTTCCGCGCGGTCGCCGCTGCGGAAGCTGACGTAGGCTTCGCCACGCAGTTCCTGCAGGAAGCGGTTGTACTCGTCTTCCAGCTTGCGGCGGCCGATGGTCTCGCGGACCTGGGCACGCTGGTTGTCGGTGGTCACGTCGGTCTGGCGGGTCGCCACGCGCTGCACGATGTGCCAACCGGCATCGGTACGGAACGGCTGGCTGACGCCACCGTCCTGGAGGCCTTCCACCTGCTGGCCGAAGGCCGGACCGAACGCGTCGGCCGGGAACCAGCCCAGGTCACCGCCCTGGCCCTTGCTGTTGTTGTCCTCGGAGGATTCCTTGGCAACGGTCTGGAACTCGGCACCACCGGCGATGCGGGCACGCAGGGTGTCGATCTTGGCCTTGGCGGCGGCGTCGGTCTGGTGGTCGTCCACGCGCACCAGGATGTGGCGGCCGTGGAATTCGGTGACCGTATGCTCACCGGCGGCGGCGGAGCTGGCGTCACGCACTTCTACCAGCTTCAGCAGCTGGAAGCCGCTCGGGCCACGGATCGGGCCGACCACTTCGCCGGGCTTCATCTTTTCCATCATCTGGGCAAAGGCCTGCGGGATTTCATCCAGGCTGCGCCAGCCCAGGTCACCGCCTTCCAGTGCATTCGGGCTGTCCGAATAGCGCACGGCTGCAGCGTTGAAGTCCAGCTCGCCCTTGTCCAGCAGGGTCTTCACACCATCGGCCTTCTTCTGGCCGGTGGCGATCTGGTCGGCGTTGGCACCGTCGGGCAGGGCGATCAGGATGTGCGCCAGGTGGTACTGGTTGCCCACCGTGGCCTGCTGCTTCAGCGCGGCGTCGACTTCACCCTCGCTGACGCTGATGCGGCTCTGCGCGAAGCTCTGGCGCAGGCGCTGCACGGTGATCTCGTCACGCACCGAGGCGCGGAAATCGTTGAAGTCGATGCCGTCATGGGCCAGGCGCTGGCGCAGGGCGTCCAGGTTCGAACCGTTCTGCTGGGCGATGGAGTTCATCGCCTGGTTCAGCTCCTGGTCGCTGACCCGGATGCCGCTGCCCTGGGCGCGGGCCACCTGCAGCTTGACCAGCACCAGGCGCTCGAGCACCTGGCGGCTGAGCACGTCTTCCGGCGGCAGCTGGTTTTCGCGGCCGGCGTACTGCGCCTTGATGTTGGCGATCGCACGCTGGAGCTCGCTCTGCAGGATCACGTCCTCATCGACGACGGCGGCGATGCGGTCAAGCGGCTGCGCCTCCTGGGCAAGCACCTGCAGGGGGGCGGACACGCTGGACACCGCCAGCAGCGAGGCGAGAAGAACGGGGAAGCGCTTGGTCATGGGATCAGGTTCGGATCGTAGTCATCCCGGGTCGCCCCGGTGTTGCTCGGCGGCACGAGATAGAGGTCGTCGCGGTTGTAGCCGAGGATAGCACGGCGCAGGGTACGGTCCGTGTCCTGGCCCAGGGAGCTCAGGCCCTTGAGCACGAACTCCAGCTGGATGGCGTTGTTCATCTCGCCTTCGCGGTTGCGGACGTAGCGGCGCGCGACCGCACGCACGGCCAGGCAGCAGCTGTCCCACTGGACGCCGGCGATGATCTCCAGCGGTTCCTTGTCCTGCAGCGAGTAGTAGTAGCGGCCGACCAGGCTCCAGCGCGCATTCAGCGGGTACAGGAACGACAGGTCGGCCTGTTCCAGCAGCGTGCGGTCATGCTTGTTGGCGGTGGCCGGGGCGCCGGAGTTGATGCGGTAACGGTAGCTGAGGTTGATCACGCCATCGTTGGGCATCAGGTAGCGGGCGCGGACGCTGGCCAGATCCTCGCGCTTGTACTTGGGGTCCCACTGGTAGGTGGCACCCAGGGTCCAGCGGTCGTTGATCATGTAGTTGCCGTCAGCGATCCACGCCGACTTGCCCTTCTCCACCGGCGCGCCACCCGGGGTGACGGTCACCCGCGATTCGTCGAAGTACTGGATCTGGCCGATGGAGGCCGAGAAGCGTTCCTTGCCGGTGGTCTGGTCGATGAAGCGGGTGCTCAGCGCCATGGTCAGCTGGTTGGCGTCGTTCTGGCGATCGGCGCCGGTATAGCGAGAATCGCGGAACAGCTGGCCCCAGCTGAAGGTGAAGTCGCGGGTGTCGAAGATCGGCAGCTCGTCCTGATCGCGGTAGGGCGTGCGCAGGTAGAACAGGCGCGGTTCCAGGGTCTGCAGGAAGGACTTGCCACCGATGCGGGTCTCGCGATCGAAGAACAGGCCGGCGTCGATGCTGCCGATCGGCAGGCTGCGGCTGGGCGAGGTGTTGCCGCGCAGCTGTTCCGGTGTGGCGGTGTTCGGGTCGATGCCCTGCGAACGCAGGATCTGGCCGCGGATGCCGTTCACGCCATCAACCAGGCCACGGTCCAGCTGGTAACCGGTATAGCGGTAGGCCAGGGTCGGCGTGACATACCAGGCCGCGCCGCTGATCGGGAACGACACGTAGGGTTTGACATCAAGCCGCGAGCCGCCGCTGACACCGATGCCGTCGGTCTGACGGCTGCCGTTGCGGGTGTACTGCAGGTCGGGTCCCGCATCAGCGCCGTACTTGAAGTTGATGTCGTCGTGGGTGAAACGCACGGCTTCGGCGTAGATGCCGGTTTCCAGCCACGGCAGGACCGGCTTGTCCCAGTTGAAATACAGGCGCGGCTGGCGGTTGTAGGCCAGCGCACCCTCGTTGAGGGTGTAGTCGGTCAGCTGCCAGCGGTCGGCCATGATGCCGGCCGTCCAGTTCCTGCCAGTGCCGTACAGGCCGATGGTGCTCTGCAGGTTCGACGCGGTGACCCCCACCAGGCGGTTGGCGAAGTCTTCCACATAGCGTTCGTCGCTGACCCAGGCCAGGTTGGCGCGGGCCTGCCAGTGGTCGTCGAGGTTGTGGTAGCCGCCGAACATCACCCGGCCGCGGTCGCGGTCGCGCAGTTTGTCGTTGGGCATGAACGCGGTCAGCAGTTCGCCGCGGCCGCCGTTGTAGAGGTAGCGGAATTCGTTGTCGAGCATCAGGCCGCGCCGGCTCATGTAGCGCGGGGTCAACGTGTCGTCGTAGTTCGGCGCCAGGTTGAAGTAGATCGGCTGTGCGTAATCGAAACCGTTGCGGCCGGACATGCCCAGCTGCGGGAACAGCAGGCCGGTCTTGCGGCGGTCGTCGATCGGGAACTTGAAGTACGGCGCCCACAGCACCGGCACCTTGCCGATGCGAAGCACGGCGTTGCGGGCGGTACCGAAGCCTTCGTCGTTGTCCACTTCGATCTGCGGCGCCGACAGCTTCCACACCGGCTGCGACGGGTCGCAGGTGGTGTAGGTGGAGCGGTGCATCTGGCCGACCGCGCCCTGCAGGTCGACCGATTCGGCATCGCCGTTGCCGCGGCGCGACACCAGCTGGTACTTGATGTCGGTGATCTTGTGGGTGTCGCTTTCCTGGTTGCCCTCGGCGCGCTTGGCGACCATGCGGATCGAGGAGTCCTGGTAGCGGACATTGCCGTCGGCGATGTAGTTGCCGGTCTCGGTATCGAAGCTGAGCTTGTCGGTGCCGACGAACTGGTCGCCACGGCGCAGGGCCACGTTGCCTTCGTACTGCGGCACGGTGGTGGTGCCCAGCAGCTGGTCACCCTCGATGTCGGTCGGCTGCTGCTCGCGCGCGGCGCTGGCGGCGGCCTTGTCCTGCCCCGGGACCGGGACAGGGGCATCGGTGAACGCGGGAATCACGTCGGTAGCCGGGCACAGGCCCCAGTTGAGCGGCTTTTCATCGGCCATTGCCGGCAGGCAGATGGCGATGCTCAGAGGCAGGGGAAGCAGGCGGAGGGCTCGGCGCACGCGGTTCGGATTCGGGCGAAAACGGACGGTAGCTTGCCCCATCCCTTGCATAGGGGCAATGAAGGGCGTCGGATCCTGCCGGTTCGGGTTCATCCGGAGACGCTGCCCGGTGGGGGGGGCAGCAGGGCCCGGACATGGGCCACGCTGCACTCGGCAAGGGCCTGCAGGTCATAGCCGCCTTCCAGCATCGAGACCACCCGGCCGGCCGCATGGCGGCGCGCCAGCGCATGCAGTTCGCGGGTGATCCAGGCGAAATCGTCGGTTTCCAGCATCAGGTCGGCCTGCGGATCGCGCAGGTGGGCATCGAAGCCGGCCGAAATCAGCAGCAGCTGCGGCCGGAAGTCGTCGATGGCCGGCAGCATCTCGTCGGCCCACACATTGCGGAAGCGGAAACCGCCGCTGCCGGGGGGCAGCAGGATGTTCATCAGGTTGCCGGCACCGCGGTCGCGGCGCAGGCCGGAGTTGGGGAACAGCCCGGCCTGGTGGGTGCTGTAGTACGAGACCCGGGCGTCGTGCTGGAAGATGTCCTGGGTGCCGTTGCCATGGTGGACATCGAAATCGACCACCGCGATCCGCTCCAGGCCATGACGGTCACGGGCGTAGGCGGCGGCGATGGCGATGTTGTTGAGCAGGCAGAAGCCCATCGCAGTGCTGCTGGTGGCGTGGTGGCCCGGTGGCCGCACCGCGCAGAACGCCAGCGGGTCCTCGCCCAGCATCACCGCATCTACCGCCGCCACGCCGGCGCCGGCGGCATGCACGGCGGCACTGGCCGAGCCGGGCGAGGTCCAGGTGTCCATGTCCAGCTGTCGCAGCGGCGCGGTCTGCGGCTGCAGCACGAAGTCGAGCAGGGCGCTGTCGTGGACCCGGGTCAGTTCGCCGAACTTGGCCGGCGGCGCCTCGCGCCAGTCCAGCTGGCCGGGGAAGGCGGCGTGCAGGGCATCGAGCACATGCTGCAGGCGTTGCGGGCACTCCGGATGGCCAGGGCCGGGGTCATGCAGCAGGCAGGACGGATGGGTGAAGACCAGCATCGTGCCGACTCAGCGCTGGCGCTGCTGTGGCTGCCACAGCGCTTCGCCATGGCCATCGGCACGGGCCAGCACCCGGGCCAGCACGAACAACAGGTCCGACAGCCGGTTGAGGTACTGCAGCGCCTCGCTGCGCACGGCGTCGTGGCGGGCCAGGGTGACCGTCTCGCGCTCGGCCCGGCGGACGATGGTGCGCGCCAGGTGGCAGCGTGCGGCGGCCTCGCCACCGGCTGGCAGGATGAATTCCTTCAACATCGGCAGGCTGGCGTTGTAGTGATCCAGCTGCTGTTCCAGTGCCGACACATCGGCGGCGTGGATCGCGGCGTGGCCGGGGATGCACAGTTCGGCGCCCAGGTCGAACAGCTGGTGCTGCAGATGCACCACCAGCGCGCGCACGTCTTCGGGCAGCGCCGTGGCCAGCAGCAGGCCGAGTGCGGCATTGGCTTCGTCGACAGTGCCGTAGGACGCCACGCGGGCATCATCCTTGGCCACGCGCTGGCCGTCGCCAAGGCCGGTACTGCCGTCGTCGCCGGTGCGGGTATAGATGCGCGAGAGGCGATGACCCATGGCGCGGCTCAGTGCCGGATGTCGCGGCGGGCCTGCTGGAGCTTCAGCACCTGCTCCACGGCCAGCTGCAGGGCGGCGGCCAGCGCCACGTAGATCGCGGTGGTGCGCAGGTACGGCCCGAACCACTGCGCGTAGTTCTGCGCCCAGCCGGCCAGCGTCGGTTCGGCCACATTGCGGCTGGTCCAGTAGAAGCCGCCCTGCGCGAGCAGGTGACAGACCGCCACCGAGGCCACCAGCAGCAGCGCGCCCTTGGCCAGTACCGGCCAGCGTGCCCCCTGGTAGTTGCGGCCCAGCAGCATGCCGCCGGCCCACAGCGAGAAATACGCCGGCAGCAGCAGCCAGTAACCCGGCGACACGCAGTAGTGCTGCCAGAAATCCAGGCCGCTGCTGCGTATCACGATCCAGTCCACCAGCACCGCGAACACCATCAGCAGCGGGAACGCCCAGCGGCTCCAGCCAGCCAGGTAGAAGCCGCCGATGAAGAACACCGCCCAGGAGGCATCCGGGATCGCCGCGAAGTGGTTGACCCGGGTCGCCGCCAGCAACAGCACGAGTACGGACAGGACGAAGGCACGGTTGGCGGTGGCGGACATGGCAGCGGGCCCGGAGCGGATTCAGGTTTCATTCTAGCCCGCCGCGCCGGTTGGCGCAGGTCGGGGGCTGTTGGGTGTTCGGGCGGGGCGAGCGCGTATCATGAACACCATGAGTGAACGACATGACGTGCTGATCGTCGGTGGCGGCCTGGTCGGTGCCAGCCTGGCCATTGCCCTGGACCGGTTGGGCCGCGACGTGGGCCTGCTCGAAGCCAGCCCGGCCGGCGAGCTGCCGGCGGTGTTCGACCAGCGCAACCTCAGTTTCGCCGCGGCGACCGTCAACGCGCTGACCGCGTTGGGGGTCATGCAGAAGCTGGCGATGGCGCCGGGCCCGATCCGCCGCATCCATGTCAGCCGCGCCGGCGATTTCGGCCGCGTGCAGCTGGAGGCTTCCGACTACGACCGGCCGTGGTTCGGCCAGGTGGTTGTCGCGCGTGACTTCGGCCAGGCGCTGGAAGCGCGCCTGCAGGAGCTGCCGCAGCTGCGGCGCTACCGGCCGATGCGGTTCCTGGGCCTGGGCGAGGTGGTCGACGGCTACCGCCAGGTGCGGGTGGCCGACGAGACCGGCGAGCGCGTACTGCTGGCACGGCTGGTGGTCGGTGCCGATGGCACGACCAGCGGTGTGCGTGGCGCGCTGGGCATCGAGGTCGACCGGCATGATTTCCAGCAGACCCTGTTCGTGGCCCGCGTGCGCAGCCAGCGCGCGCCGGATGGCACGGCCTGGGAGCGCTTCACCGATACCGGCCCGACCGCCCTGCTGCCGCGCGGCGACCGCCACTTCGGCACCGTGCATGGCGTGGCGCGGGACCAGGCCGATGCGGTGATGGCGCTGGACGATGCGGCCTGGCTGCAGCGCCTGCAGGATGCGATCGGCTGGCGTGCCGGTCGGCTGCTCGAATCCGGCCCGCGCAGCGCTTACCCGCTCATCCAGGTGCTGGCGCGCGCATTGGCCGGTGAACGCACGGTGCTGCTGGGCAATGCCGCGCAGACCATCCATCCGCTGGGTGCGCAGGGCTTCAACCTGGGCCTGCGCGATGCGCTGACCCTGGCCGAACTGCTGGAGGATGCGCACGAGGATGCCGGCAGCGATGTGCTGCTGCAGGCCTATGTTGCGCGCCGCCAGGAAGACCGACGGCAGACGGTGGCGTTCTCGGGTGGCTTGGCACGGCTGACCAGCAATCCGGCACCGCTGATGCGGCCGCTGCGCAGCCTCGGCCTGGTGGCCGCGCAACGCGCCTCGGTGCAGTCGATGCTGGTCGGTGGCGCGATGGGCTTCCGCGGCGAAGTGCCGCGCCTGTGCCGCGGAGAAGCCGCATGAGCCGGCGCATGCGCCTTGATGTGGCCATCGTCGGTGGTGGCGTGGTCGGTGCCGCGTGCGCGCTGGCGTTGGCCGATGCCGGCCTGTCGGTTGCGCTGGTGGAAGGTCGTGAGCCCGCGCCGTGGCAGGCCGCACAGCCTGACCTGCGCGTGTTCGCCTTCGCTGCTGACAACGTTCAGCTGCTGAACCGCCTCGGTGTGTGGCCGGCGATCGCGCAGGCCCGTGCCTGGCCCTACCGGCGCATGCAGGTGTGGGACGCGGCCGGTGGCGAAGATCTGCTGTTCGATGCCGATCGCTTCGGCCGTCGTGAACTGGGCTACATCGTCGAGAACGGCCTGCTGCAGGATGGCCTGTGGGCGGCGTTGCCGGCGGCGGGCGTGCAGCTGCACTGCCCGGCACGGGTGGACGCGCTGGAGCAGGACGACGACGGCGTGCGCCTGCGCCTGGATGACGGGCGTCGCCTGGAAGCGGCGTTGGCGGTGGCCGCCGACGGCGCCGAATCGACCCTGCGCCAACTGGCCGGGATCGAGGTTGAAAAGCATGACTACCACCAGCGTGGCGTGGTGGCCTACGTGGACAGCGATCTTCCCAACCAGGCCACCGCCTGGCAGCGTTTCCTGCCGGGCGGGCCGCTGGCGCTGCTGCCGGTGGCCGAGCGCCGCAGCTCGATCGTCTGGACCCTGCCCGAGGACGAGGCGGCACGTGTGCTGGCCTTGGACGAGGACGCCTTCAACCGGGAACTGACCCGCGCCTTCGCGGCACGGCTGGGTGAGCTGCGACTGGCGTCACCGCGAGCGGCCTTCCCGCTGCGTCGCCAACTGGCCCGTCACTACGTGGCCGGCCGAGTACTGGCATTGGGTGATGCCGCGCATGTGGTGCATCCGCTGGCCGGGCAGGGCGTGAACCTGGGCCTGCGCGATGTCGCCGCCCTGCAGCAGTGGCTGGCGCCGTCGGCCGAGCGCCGTGGCCAGCCGCGGCTGTCGCCGCAGCGCCTGCAGCGCTGGGCACGCGAACGGCGCAGCGACAACCAGATCGCCGCCTACAGCTTCGATGCGATCAACCGCCTGTTCTCCAACGACGAGATGCACTTGACCCTGGCCCGTGGCCGCGCGCTGGGCTGTGTCGGCAAATGGCCGCCGCTGGTACAGGCGTTCTGGAAGCGCGCCGCCGGCGTCTGAAGCAAAAAGGGGACGGAGGGGATTAAGTCGTTTGTGCACATACGACTTAATCCCCTCCGTCCCCTTTTTCAATCCACCAGCCAGCCGGCCAGGTCGGTGCGGTCCAGCTTGCCGCGGTGCCTGCGGTCCAGCGAATTGAATTCGTCGGCCAGCGCCGGATTGGCCTGTGCTTCCTCGCGGCTGATGAAACCGTCGCCGTTCACATCTAGCGCGGCGAAATGGACGCGGTACTGGCCGACCACGCTGCTCGGTTCCAGCGAACGCACGGTCACCTGTGCTTCGCCGGCCGGCTGCGGAATCTCGACGCTGCCGCTGACCCGGCCGGCATCCAGCGGCTGCTGGCGGATCGCGCCGCCGGTGGGGCCCAGCGGCTGGCTCTGCGCCGGCGTGGACGGGCCGTGCTGGGCGATGGCCGGTACCGAGGCCATCAGGATGGTCAACAGCAGCGCAGCACGCGGAAGGTTCATGACAGGCTCCTTGCCAGAGGGTACCGGGAGCGTACTCCCGGCAACCTGTGCCGCCGATGACGGATCAGCGCAGCGGCGAAGCCAGCACGGTGATCTCTTCACGGTCGTGATAGAGCTGCTTGGCGCGGACCACCAGCGGCTTGCCGGCCTGGTCCTGGAACAGGTCCAGGCACAGCCGGGTTTCGTCCCAGCGCTTCTTCATCGGCAGTTTCAGATTGAAGATCGCATGCCGGCACCAGCCCTCGCGGAACCAGGTGGCCATGCGTTCGGCCACGCGGCGCGGCTGCTCGACCATGTCGCAGACCATCCAGTCCAGCGGCTGTTCCGGGTGCCAGTGGAAGCCATCGGCGCGCAGGTGCTCGACCAGTCCGGTGTCCAGCACGTGCTGGCGCAGCGGGCCGTTGTCGATGCTCAGCACGTGCATGTGCTGGCGCGTCAGCACCCAGGTCCAGCCGCCGGGTGCGGCGCCGAGGTCGGCCGCACGCATGCCGGGCTTGGCCAGCGCCTCGCGTTCTTCCGGCGTCAGCAGGGTCAGCAGCGCCTCGTCCAGCTTCAGCGCCGAACGCGAAGGCGCCTCGGGCAGCAGCTTCAGGCGCGGGATGCCCAGCGCCCACGGTGCGCTGTCGGCCGGGTCGGCCACGCAGACGAAGGCATGGGTGCCATCGACGAACACCACATGCAGGCGCGGCAGGCGGTTGTTCGGCTTATCAGTGAGCTTGCCGGCCTTGCGCAGCGCCGGGCGCAGTGCATTGCCGAAGGCACGGGCCAGACCGGACAGTGGCTTGCCGGCGTCCGAATCGGGGTGTTCCACCCACAGGTCGCCGAAGCGCGGCGCATCGGCCAGCACTTCCAGCATCGGGGTGATCCGGTCCGCCGGGTCCAGCTGCGGCAGTTCGGCCAGCACCACCAGCTTCTGCCGCGCGAAGATCAGCTCGCGCCAGCGCAGGCGCGGCGCCAGCGCGGCGGCTTCGTCGCACATGAAAAGCACGTAGCCGTCATTGCGCTGGGTGCGCGCATAGCCGGCGAAACCGGCTTCACCGGCGCGGAACTGCAGCTCGCCGGCCAGCTCGGGCTCGAAGCCCTGCCGGCACAGGCACAGCAGGCCGATGCCGGTTTCAGTAACGGGCGCCATCGCTTTCCCCATAGGCACGCAGCACGCTGCGCGCGGCGTCGCGGTTCAGGCCTTGCACCACTTCGATGCCGCGCTTGTTGAGTTCACCCACCCAGTCGGCCGGCAGCGGGCCTTCATCGAACGGGGTCAGTTCCTCGACGTCGGCCGAGTTGGCACCGATCAGCAGGCGGTCGATGCCGGCCCACACGGTGGCGCCGTAGCACTGGCAGCACGGCTGCGAGCTGGTGGCCAGGGTGACCGGCGACAGCACCGCGTTCAGGCGCGGGGTCTGCAGGCGCTGCTGGGCCAGCATGTAGGCCATGTTCTCGGCGTGCGCCAGCGAGGTCGCGTGCGGCATCACCCGGTTCACGCCGGCGGCGATGACCTTGTCGTCCGGTCCGAACACCACCGCACCGAACGGACCGCCACTGGCGTGCTCGACGTTCAGCCGCGACAGCTCGATCGCCAGCGCGACCTTGGCCTCATCGCCCGGATATCGACGATCCAGGTCGATCTGGTCGTGGATCCAGGCGGGAAGGGTCAGGTGGACTTGCGCGTACAGCATCGCGGGGGTGCCTCGTGTGGGATGGGAAAAAGTGCGGTTGCTTGGGGAAACCGGCGCGCAGTGTAGCCGCACCGGCCTGTACCGCGCGTGGGCCGGGCTCAGCCCGGCGAGCCGGTGCGGATCACCACGTACTGCTTGCGGAATTCCAGCCCGGCCTGCGGCCAACTGGCAGCATAGGCGCGCAGCAGGGGCAGGGCGGCGGCGAAGTCGTGGCCGTTGACCCGGCAATCGGCCTCGCACAGGCCGTCGGCATCGCGCGAGGCGAACAGGCGGATGGCGAGGAAATGGCGGGCTTTCAGCAGCTCGTCGAAGGCCTCCATGCTGCGGGTGAACAGGCAGCAGGGGCAGGAGCCATGATCGTCTTCGCTGCAGGTGGAGGCATCCACTTCCTGTGCACGGTAGTGCGCCAACGGCCCCAGCACCACGGTGCGCTGATGTTCCTCACCCTCGTCGCCGACCGGATAGGTCAGGCCCATCATCGGCAGGCCCTGTGCGTCTTGGGCGCCGATCGCGGTCTGCAGGGTCACCAGGTCCACCCGGGCCCAGGCCTGGAAGCCGGACAACAGCGATGCCTGCTCATCGGCACCATTTGCGTGCTGGTACTCGAACAGGCCATCGGCGAACAACTGCGGATGCTGGCTTTCAATGACGGTGGAGGTCTGCCAGCCGCCGTTGTCGCGCGCTTGCGCGGCCATTGCATGCGGGGTCAGGCGCAGGCCGCTGTCCAGCAGCAGCGCGTTGCCGTCGACGCGGCTGGCGGTGCCGGTGTCCTGCAGGGCCTGCTGCAGCAGCGGGAGGAGGGCGGTGGCGCTCGTGGTCATGTCAGGCCTGTGGATGGATGGGGCGGAACATCCAGGCAGGGCCTGGGGCTAGCGGTCGAGTGCGTCGAGCTCGGCGCGATATCGCTGCGCGTCAGGCTGCTGCTGCGGGTCGTTGCCGTGGTCGCGCAGCCAGCTTTCCAGTTCGCGGCGATAGTCGGCGCGGAACTCGGCATTGCCCGGGCTGAAGTGCAGCTTGCGCGCCGCCACTTCCACCCGCTCGCGCGCGCTGGCCCGGGCCTGGGCGATGCCGTGCGGTGACTCGTTGGTGAGGATGACGATGTTGCGCGGGAAGCCCGGCGTGTACTTCACCACGAACGGCTGGTCGCGCGCCGGGATGCGGATGGCGTTTTCCAGCGGCCACAGCGAAGCGGTATTGGTGTGGAACACCACGTCCACGTCGCGCCCCTCGGCCGTGCGCAGCACCGCTTCGTAGCGCCAGATGTACTGTTCGTTGAGCGTGGAGCTGGTTCGCTCGGCCTTGACGATCACCGCTTCACCACGCTCGCCCACCACGTTGAGGAAGGCGGCGTTGAGGAAGTGGCCGAGGAACATGTTGAGCATCGCCAGCGGGAACACCACGATGGCGTAGCCCGGAAAGCGCCGCCACCACGAGACCAGCCCGGCCAGCACCATTGCTGCAAAGAACGTCAGCAGCGGATGCTGCGAGATGAACCAGAGCAGGACGGAAAGGGCGGTGATCATCGTCGCGGTCCTGCGGGCGCCATCCAGGCGCCCGCGCAGGTCCTCAGGCCGACCAGGTATCGCGCAGGGTCACGCTGCGGTTGAATACCGGCGTGGCTGCGGTATGGTCGCGGCGGTCGGCCACGAAGTAGCCGGTACGCTCGAACTGGAACGACTGCTCCGGCGCGGCGCTGGCCGCGGCCGGCTCGACATAGCCGGTGACAGTGCGGCGCGATTCCGGGTTGAGGTAATCGCGGTAGGTCTTGCCTTCCGATTCGTCGTCCGGGTTCGGCACCGAGAACAGGCGGTCGTACAGGCGGATCTCGGCCGGCACGCCGTGCACGGCGCTGACCCAGTGGATGGTGCCCTTGACCTTGCGGTTGGCGCCTTCCATGCCCGGACGCGATTCCGGATCCAGCCAGCCACGCAGCTCGGTGATGGTGCCGTCGGCATCCTTGATCACTTCGTCGCAGCGGATGATGCCGGCGCCACGCAGGCGCACTTCGCCCCCCGGGACCAGGCGCTTCCAGCCCTTCGGCGGCACTTCGGCGAAGTCCTCGCGGTCGATCCACACTTCGCGTGCGAACGGTACTTCGCGGCTGCCGAAGCTCTCGTCCTTCGGGTGGTTGCTGAAGGTCAGCTGCTCTTCGTGGCCTTCCGGCAGGTTGGTCAGCACCAGCTTGACCGGGTCGACCACTGCCATGCGGCGCGGTGCGGCACTGTCCAGGTCCTCGCGCAGCGCGCCTTCCAGCACGCTGAAGTCGATCAGCGAATTCTGCTTGCTGATGCCCACGCGCTCGGCGAACAGGCGCATCGCGGCCGGGGTGTAACCACGGCGACGCAGGCCCTGCAGGGTCGGCATGCGCGGGTCTTCCCAGCCGTCCACCAGCTGTTCGGTGACCAGCGCCATCAGCTTGCGCTTGCTCATCACCGTGTAGTTGATGTTCAGGCGCGAGAACTCGATCTGGCGCGGCTTGGCCGCTTCGCGCGGCAGGCCGGCATCGACCAGCGGCTGGGTCAGCGCGTCGTCATGGGCGAAGTCGACGTTGTCCACGCACCAGTCGTACAGCGGGCGGTGGTCTTCGAATTCCAGCGTGCACAGCGAGTGGGTGATGCCTTCGATCGAATCACCCAGCGCGTGGGCGAAGTCGTACATCGGGTAGATCGGCCACGCATTGCCGGTGTTCTGGTGCTCGACGTGCTTGATGCGGTACAGCGCAGGATCGCGCAGGTTGATGTTGCCGCTGGCCATGTCGATCTTCGCGCGCAGGGTGCGCGCGCCATCCGGGAATTCACCGGCGCGCATGCGGCGGAACAGGTCGAGGTTTTCCTCGACGCTGCGGTCGCGCCATGGCGACGGGCGGCCCGGCTCGGTCAGGGTGCCGCGGTAGGCGCGCACTTCCTCGGCCGACAGGTCGCAGACGTAGGCCTTGCCCTGTTCGATCAGCTTCTCGGCGGCCAGGTAATAGGCCTGAAAATAGTCCGAGGCGTGGCGCAGCTCGTTCCACTCGAAGCCCAGCCAGCGCACGTCGTCCTGGATCGCGGCCACGTATTCCGGATCTTCCTTGGCCGGGTTGGTGTCGTCGAAGCGCAGGTTGCAGACGCCGCTGAACTCGCCGGCGATGCCGAAGTTCAGGCAGATCGACTTGGCGTGGCCGATGTGCAGGTAGCCGTTCGGCTCCGGCGGGAAGCGGGTCTTGATCGCCTGGTGCTTTCCGCTGGCCAGGTCCTCGCGCACGATCTGGCGGATGAAATCGCGCTTTTCGTGGCTGTCGGCGGGGGTCTCGGGGCTGGCGGGGGTGTGCTCGGACATGAGTCGGCGAAAAGAAAGGCAGAAAGACCAACAGTCTAGCGCGTACGGGGCAGGGCTGCCCGGTGGGGTGTGGGGATGCCGGCCAGCGGCCGGCACTCCCCTTGCCTGCAATGCCGGCCCCACCCTCTGGTAGTGCCGGCCGCTGGCCGGCAACCTCGGATCCCACCCTCGGCACCATTCAGCCCCCGGGCGTATGCTGGAGCCCTGCCCCGAGGAGCCGCCGCATGCACATCGTGTACAAGGCCGACAACCTGTTCGACGCCCATCTGGTCAAGCACGCGCTGGAGAACGCCGGCATCCCCGCCTTCGTGTTCGGCGAGCAGCTGCTGGGGGGCATGGGCGAGCTGCCGTTGTTCGGTGTGTTGCGGGTCGGCATCCCCGACGCGGCGCGGCCGCAGGCGGAGGCCATCATCGCGGCGCTGGACTTGGGCCAGGCCGCCGCCGACCCCATTTCCGATGCAGACGATATGGCCGGACTGCCGGCGTAGGAGCGCATCATGTTGGGAATTGGCCAGGGCATCCTCGGCATCGGGGCCTTCAAGCAGCGCCTGCCGCGCCCGGAAGAGGCATTGCCGGGGCGCGAGCAGCCATTGCCGCTGCACAGCAACCAGCACTTCGTGAACAGCCATCCGCTGAAGGACCGCTTCGCCGGCCTGCAGCAGATCCGCTTCGCGCTGGGCTGTTTCTGGGGCGCCGAGCGCAAGTTCTGGACCGAGCCGGGCGTGTACAGCACCTCGGTCGGCTATGCCGGTGGCATCACCCCGAACCCGACCTATGAAGAAGTGTGCTCGGGCCTGACCGGGCACACCGAAGTGGTGCAGGTGGTGTTCGACCCGGCGGTGGTGAGCCTGGAACGGCTGCTGCAGCTGTTCTGGGAAAGCCACGACCCGACCCAGGGCATGCGCCAGGGCAACGACACCGGCACCCAGTACCGTTCGGCGATCCACGCCACCGACGAGGCACAGTACGCTGCCGCGCTGGCCAGCCGCGAGGCCTACCAGGCCCAGCTGGATGCGGCCGGCTACGGCCCGATCACCACCGAGATCGTGTACCCGGCACCGGCGTACTACTACGCCGAGGACTATCACCAGCAGTACCTGGCGAAGAATCCGAACGGCTACTGCGGCATCGGCGGCACCGGCGTGAGCTGCCCGATCGGGTTGGATGTGGAGGCGCCGCGCTGACGCGCGGTGGTCCGCCTGCGGCGGGCAGAAGCCAAAGCCAAAGCCAAAGCGGCTCTGGGTTGCTGACGGTTTGGCGGGACGGGGGCGGCTGGCAGGACACGCCGTAAACCCATCCCTGGGGGCTCGATGGCGCCATCCATGGCGCCAACGGTCCTGCCAGCCGCCCCCGTCCCACCTTCGACAGTTTCCGGGTGACGGTGGGCAAGAGCATTGGTTGGTGACGAACTGATGGAAAAGAAAAAGGACGCGGCCTTCGCCGCGTCCTTTTTGTTTGGTTCTGCATTGCCCTTGTAGAGCCGAGCCATGCTCCGCTCCAAGCAAGCGAAGCGCGCGACCCGCGTTTGCTCTTCTTTCTTCCGTGGCGGGTGGCCACCGGAAACTGTCAGAGGGCGGGCGGGTTGGGTTCGCGGGAGTGTCCGCCGCATGGATGCGGCGGCCAAGCCTCCAGGGATGGATTCGCGGCGTCTCCCGCGAACCCAACCCGCCCGACCCAGCGCGGCTTTTTGCTCTTCGCGACCGACCGACCTGCCACGAGGGGCTCAGCCGTTGGCCGGAATCCTCACAGTGCCGCGCGGATCCGCTCGCGCAGTGCTTCCAGATCCTTGGCAAACGCATCGATACCGGTCGCCAGCTTCTCGGTGGCCATCGGATCGGCCGCCAGGTCTGCTGCGAACGTCGCCGCGTCGATCGGGGTCACCGCCGCGCCATCGGCGGCGCCGGCCACCAGCTTGCGCGGCAGCGCGCCGTGGTCGGCGTCCAGCTTCTCCAGCAGGTCCGGCGAAATGGTCAGGCGGTCGCAGCCGGCCAGCGCTTCGATCTGTGCGGTCGAACGGAACGAGGCGCCCATCACCACCGTCTTCGAACCGCGGCGCTTGAATTCGGCATAGACGCCGCGCACGAACTTCACGCCCGGGTCTTCGTCGATGCTGGCCGGGGTCTGGCCGTTGGCCACGTACCAGTCCAGGATGCGGCCGACGAACGGGGAGATCAGGAACGCGCCGGCCTCGCTGCAGGCCAGCGCCTGGGTCGGGTTGAAGATCAGGGTCAGGTTGCAGTCGATGCCTTCGGCCTGCAGGATGCGCGCGGCTTCCACGCCTTCCCAGGTCGCGGCGATCTTGATCAGGATCTTCTCGCGCGGCACGCCGGCATCGGCGTACATCTGGATGAACTGGCGGGCCTTGGCCACGGTGGCGGCGGTGTCGTGGGCCTGGTCGGCGTCCACTTCGGTGGACACGCGGCCCGGCACCAGCGTGCTCAGCAGCGCGCCGACGCCGATGGTCAGGCGGTCGGCCACGGCGTGCACCACGGCTTCGCGGTCGCCGGCCTGCTGGCGGCCCCAGGCCAGTTCGCGTTCGATCAGTTCGGCGTAGACCGGCAGGTCCAGCGCCTTCTTCACCAGGGTCGGGTTGGTGGTGCAGTCCACCGGCTGCAGGCGTTTGATCGCCTCGTAGTCACCGGTATCGGCAACGACCACGGACAGTTCGCGCAGCTGGGACAGTTTGGACGGGGTACTCATTACGGCTCCTGGTGCAGGGGGATCGAATCGCGCGCGGTGCGCAGCGGTAATCAGGGGCGGTCGTTGTGGACCGCAGTCACGCGCAGGCGCAGCTTGCGGCCGCCGGGCGCGTTCCAGTCGATGCTCTGGCCGATGGCCAGGCCGAGCAGGGCACTGCCGACCGGGGCCAGCACGGAGACCTTGCCTTCATCGACATTGGCTTCGCGGGGGAAGACCAGGGTCAGGACGTGCTTTTCGCCCGACACTTCATCTTCGCACTCCACGCGCGAATGCATCATGACGATGCCTTCGGGAATCTGGTCCGGTGCCAGCACGGTGGCCCGGTTGAGTTCTTCAGCAAGCGCGAGCGCGGCAGGCGTCTGGCTCAGCGCAGGGGATTCGAGCATGGCGTCCAGGCGGTCCATGTCGAAGGTAGAAACGGTGATCGACGGCGGCAGGCCGCTGGCGGTGTTCATGGTGAAGCTCCTTGGTTGAAAGCCATGCAAAAGGCGGCACCTGCTGGCGCCGCCTGTCTGTATTGTGGGGACAAATGCGGCCGGAATCGACTCCTGCCGATTCCGGGCCGGTGCTGCGGGGGCTCAGCCGTTCAGCGCGGGGCCGGGCAGGGCCGGTGCATCGCTGCCGGCATCGAGCGCCTCCAGCGTGAACAGTGCCTGCGGCAGGCGCTTGAACTGGTCGGCCAGCTCCATCAGGAAGTCGTTCATGGCCGAGCTGCGGCGCCAGATCATGGCGATGCGGCGGCTGGGACGGCCTTCGCCGGTGAAATCGAGCAGGCGGATGTTGTTCGAGCGCGGCACCGGCGGCTGCACCGACAGGCTCGGCAGCAGGGTGATGCCGACGTCGGCGGCGACCATCTGCCGCAGGGTTTCCAGGCTGGTGGCGCGGAATTCGGACTTCTCGTTGGCGCCGAACAGTCGGCAGACTTCCAGCGCCTGGTCGCGCAGGCAATGCCCGTCTTCCAGCAGCAGCAGCTTCTGCGTGGCCAGTTCCTGCACGTCCAGGTGTTCGCGGCGGGCCAGCGGGTGGCGCCCGGACACGGCCAGCAGGAACGGTTCCTCGAACAGGAATTCGGCATGCAGCTGGTCGTCGATCACCGGCAGGGCCAGCAGTGCGGCGTCGAGCTTGCCTTCGCGCAGGCGGTCCAGCAGCACGTCGCTCTTTTCCTCGACCAGCAGCAGTTCCAGCTCCGGGAAGCGCTCGCGGATGCGCGGGATCACATGCGGCAGCAGGTACGGGCCGAGGGTCGGGAAGATGCCCAGGCGCACCGTGCCGGCTTCCGGATCGCGGCTGCGTCGCGCCGCCTCCTTCAGCTGTTCCACTTCGGACACGATCACCCGCGCCCGTGCCGCCGCTTCCTGGCCGGCCGGGGTCAGCATCACCTTGCGCGGTGCGCGTTCCACCAGCGGCAGGCCCAGCTCTTCTTCCAGCTTGCGGATCTGCGTCGACAGCGTGGGCTGGCTGACGAAGCAGGAGGCGGCAGCCCGGCCGAAATGCTTGTGGTCGGCCAGGGCTACCAGGTACTTCAGATCACGTAGGTTCATCCTTACACCCCAGGGGTAACGGACCGGCTGACGGCGTGGTTACCCGACAGGCAGACAATGTTCCCGGTGATCTGGGAACGGTGGATCAGGCTGCTTCAGCAACGGCACCGCTGCTGTTGCTCACCGACGAGCGGATCAGGTGGTCGAACGCACTCAGTGCGGCGGTCGAGCCGGCGCCCATGGCAATGATGATCTGCTTGTAGGGCACCGTCGTGCAATCGCCAGCGGCGAACACGCCCGGCAGGTTGGTCTGGCCGCGGTCGTCGATGACGATCTCGCCGCGCGGCGACAGCGCCACCACATCCTTCAGCCACTCGGTGTTGGGCAGCAGGCCGATCTGCACGAAGATGCCTTCCAGCTCGACGCGGTGGGCATCGCCGCCGACGCGGTCCTTGTAGACCAGGCCGGTGACGCGGCTGCCGTCGCCCAGCACTTCGGTGGTCTGCGCGCTGGTCAGCACGGTCACGTTGCCCAGGCTGCGCAGCTTCTTCTGCAGCACTTCATCGGCGCGCAGGCTGGAATCGAACTCCAGCAGGGTCACATGCGACACGATGCCGGCCAGGTCGATGGCCGCTTCCACGCCGGAGTTGCCGCCGCCGATCACCGCCACGCGCTTGCCCTTGAACAGCGGGCCATCGCAGTGCGGGCAGTACGCCACGCCCTTGTTGCGGTACTGGTCTTCGCCCGGCACGTTCATCTGCCGCCAGCGCGCGCCGGTGGACAGGATCACCGAACGCGACTTCAGTACCGCGCCGTTTTCCAGCTGCACCTGCACCAGGCCGTCTTCGCCGGCCGGCACCAGCGCACTGGCGCGCTGCAGGTTCATGATGTCCACCTCGTACTCGCGCACGTGCTGCTCCAGCGCCGTGGCCAGCTTGGGGCCCTCGGTCTCCTTCACCGAAATGAAGTTCTCGATCGCCATGGTGTCCAGCACCTGGCCACCGAAACGCTCGGCGGCGATGCCGGTACGGATGCCCTTGCGTGCGGCGTAGATCGCCGCTGCAGCGCCGGCCGGGCCACCGCCCACCACCAGCACGTCGAAGGCGTCCTTGGCGGCGATCTTCTCGGCATCGCGCTTGCCGGCGTTGGTGTCCAGCTTGGCCACGATCTGCTCGAGGGTCATGCGGCCCTGGTCGAAGATTTCACCGTTGAGGTACACGGTCGGCACCGACATGATCTCGCGCTTCTCGACTTCGTCCTGGAACAGGGCGCCATCGATGGCCACGTGCTGGATGCGCGGGTTGAGCACCGCGGCCAGGTTCAGCGCCTGCACCACGTCCGGGCAGTTCTGGCAGGACAGCGAGAAGTAGGTCTCGAACCGGTAGTCGCCTTCCAGGTTCTGCACCTGCTCGATCAGCTCGGCGGTGGCCTTGGACGGGTGCCCGCCGACCTGCAGCAGCGCCAGCACCAGCGAGGTGAACTCGTGGCCCATCGGCAGGCCGGCGAAGGTCAGGTGGATGTCCTGGCCCGGGGTGCCCAGGTCGAAGGACGGCACGCGGCCCTGGCCATCGCGCAGCACCTGCAGCGAGATCTTGTCCGACAGGCTGTCCAGGGTCTGCAGCAGTTCCAGCATTTCCTGCGACTTGGCGCCGTCGTCGGCGTGCGCGGTGATCTGGATCGGGCGGGTCACGCGCTCCAGATAGGTCTTCAGCTGCGACTGCAGGTTGGCGTCCAACATCGGTCTTCTCCTGGCTTCAGGCAAACAGAGGGCGTGGCACCGCTGTACAAGGTAGCGGACCAGCTGGGGGTAGGGGTGAACCCAAGACAGCGACCGTGGAAGGGGCTGGCTGGCCAAGGCGGGCGAGCGTTGGCTGTCTTGGGTTCACCCCCACGCCGGCGGGGGGACCGGCACGGGGATGAAGGGCGCGCCGCGGCGTGGGGCCACGGCAGGCCGGTACTGCCTTAGATCTTGCCGACCAGGTCCAGCGACGGGGTCAGGGTCTTCTCGCCTTCCTTCCACTTGGCCGGGCAGACCTGGTTCGGGTTGGCGGCGGTGAACTGGGCAGCCTTCAGCTTGCGCAGGGTCTCGGACACGTCACGGGCGATCTCGTTGGAGTGGATCTCCAGGGTCTTGATCACGCCTTCCGGGTTGATGATGAAGGTGCCGCGCAGGGCCAGGCCTTCTTCCGGAATGTGCACGCCGAAAGCGTTGGTCAGCTGGTGGGTCGGGTCGCCGACCAGCGGGAACTGGGCCTTGCCGACGGCCGGCGAGGTCTCGTGCCACACCTTGTGCGAGAAGTGGGTATCGGTGGTGACGATGTAGACCTCGGCGCCGGCCTTCTTGAACTCGGCGTAGTGGTCAGCTGCGTCCTCGATCTCGGTCGGGCAGTTGAAGGTGAAGGCGGCCGGCATGAAGATCAGGACGGACCACTGGCCCTTCAGGCTGGCGTCGGAAACCTTGATGAACTCGCCGTTGTGGTAAGCGTTGGCTTCGAACGGCTGGATCTGGGTGTTGATGAGGGACATCATTTTTCCTCTTGGTGAAGGGGAGTGGGTGAATCGACAGGAGCTAGGTTACCCATTCGCTGGCGATAAGAACAATGCATTGATTGCATCTACTTGATAGATGTAGTCTATCAAAAGGCACTGAGCAGGCACTGAACCCGGCCGCTTTCATCCTGCAACTGACTGTGTGACAAGGAAAATCTCGCCGGACCGCTGCCTGGGGCCGATAGCCCCTCCTTATCCCGTCCGGCGTAACCTGAACGGATTCCGATTTTGTAGAGCCGAGCCCGCGCTCGGCTGCTCCAGAAGCAGCCGAGCGCGGGCTCGGCTCTACAATTGCGGAATGTCTTTCCAAACCGAACCCACCCTGCGCCAGATCGTGGCCGAGGCCAGTGTCCGCTTGGGCGGCGTCGAAGCTCGCCACGAGGCGGAGCTGCTGCTGCTGCATGTGCTGGAACGCCCACGCAGTTGGCTGTTCGCGCATGCCACCGATCCGCTGGCCGCCGCCGACCAGGCCGCCTTCGAGACGCTGTTGGCCCGCCGCGTGGCCGGCGAGCCGGTCGCCTACCTGACCGGCCGCCGCGGATTCTGGACGCTGGATCTGGAGGTCGATCCGGCCACGCTGATCCCGCGCCCGGAGACCGAACTGCTGGTCGAGCTGGCGCTGGAACGCCTGCCGCAGGACCGTGCGCTGCGGCTCGCTGACCTGGGCACCGGCAGCGGCGCGATCGCCTTGGCGCTGGCCAGCGAGCGGCCACAGGCACAGGTGCTGGCCACCGATGCCAGCCCGGGTGCGCTGGCCGTGGCCGTGCGCAATGCTGCGCGCCATGAACTGCGCAACGTCCGCTTCGCCGAGGGCGGGCACGATTGGTACGCGCCGTTGCAGGGCATGCGCTTCGACCTGATTGCGAGCAATCCGCCGTACATCTCCAGCGACGACCCGCACCTGCGACAGGGCGACCTGCGCTTCGAACCGGCCTCCGCGCTGGAGTCCGGTGTGGACGGCCTGGATGACATCCGCCGCATCATCGACGGCGGCCAGGCGCATCTGCTGCCCGGTGGCTGGTTGCTGATCGAGCACGGATGGGACCAGGGCGCGGCGATCCGCGCGCTGTTCGACGCCGCCGGTTTTGCCGAGGTGCAGACCGTGCAGGACCTGGAGCAGCGCGACCGGATCACCCTGGGCCGGCGACCGGCCTAGAATGGGGGTTCTCCTGCCCCGGCAGGGCATCACCCTGGAGCTGCAAGCATGCGTACGCTGTACCCCGCCATCACCCCCTACGACGTCGGCACCCTGAAGGTCGACGACCGCCACACGCTGTATTTCGAACAGTGCGGCAACCCGGACGGCAAGCCGGTGGTGATGCTGCACGGTGGCCCGGGCGGTGGTTGCAGCGACAAGATGCGCCAGTTCCATGACCCGTCCAAGTACCGCATCATCCTGTTCGACCAGCGTGGTGCGGGTCGATCCACCCCGCACGCGGACCTGGTGGACAACACCACCTGGGACCTGGTCGCCGATATCGAGAAGCTGCGCGAGCACCTGAAGGTCGATCGCTGGCAGGTGTTCGGTGGCAGCTGGGGCTCGACCCTGGCCCTGGCTTATGCCGAGACCCATCCGCAGCGCGTGACCGAACTGGTCCTGCGCGGCATCTTCATGCTGCGCCGCTGGGAGCTGGAATGGTTCTACCAGGAAGGCGCCAACCGCCTGTTCCCGGATGCGTGGGAGCATTACCTGAAGCCGATCCCGTCGGTGGAGCGTCATGACCTGATCTCGGCCTTCCACCGCCGCCTGACCAGCGACGACGAAACCACCCGCCTGGAAGCCGCCAAGGCGTGGGCGGTGTGGGAAGGCGCGACCAGTTTCCTGCACGTCGATGACGACTTCATCAACAGCCACGAAGACCCGCACTTCGCCTTGGCCTTCGCCCGCATCGAGAACCACTACTTCGTCAACGGTGGCTTCTTCGAGGTGGAAGACCAGCTGCTGCGCGACGCGCACCGCATCGCCGACATCCCGGGCGTGATCGTGCACGGCCGCTACGACGTGGTCTGCCCGCTGGCCAACGCCTGGGACCTGACCAAGGCGTGGCCGAAGGCGAAGCTGGAAATCACCGCGGCCTCGGGACATTCGGCGTTCGAAGCCGAGAACGTGGACGCGCTGGTGCGCGCCACCGATAGCTTCGCCTGATCGGTAGTGCCGGCCGCTGGCCGGCAATGCCTTACCGGTCCGTTTCGCCGCCGCCCGATGTGGCTCGCCGGCCAGCGGCCGGCGCTACCGGATAGCCAAGGCCTCGGGCCATTCGGCGTTCGAAGCCGAGAACGTGGACGCGCTGGTGCGCGCCACCGATGGCTTCGCCTGATCGGTAGTGCCGGCCGCTGGCCGGCAATGCCTTACCGGTCCGTTTCGCCGCCGCCCGATGTGGCTCGCCGGCCAGCGGCCGGCGCTACCGGTACCCAAGGGTTCTGACGCGCCGAAACCTTCATCCACGCATGGCGTGGATTTACCAATCCCCGGCCAGCAACGCGTCGGCCAGCACCTGCAGCTTCGGCGAGTGCTGGCGCGACGGTGGGTAGATCAGCGACAGCGCGCGGCTGCGGCCTTCAAGCGGCTGCAGCACGCGTTGCAGGCGGCCGTCAGCCAGCGCGTCGGCCACCGCGAAATCCATCACCTGCACGATGCCGATGCCGGCGATGGCCGCTTCCACCAGCGGATCGCCACTGTCGAACACCATCCGCGTCGGTGGGGTGAAGTCGCGCAGTTGGCCCTCCTGCAGGAACTGCCAGTCCACCAGCCGGCCACTGCGCAGGTTGCGCACCGCCAGGCACGCGTGATCCCGCAGCGCGGCCACATCGTCCGGTGCGCCACAGCGGGCCAGATACGCGGGGCTGGCCACCGTCACCCAGCGCAGCGGACGCAGCGGGCGCGCGACGATGCGCTGGTCGGCGATGACGCCGGTGCGCAGGGCGGCATCGAAACCTTCCTCGACCAGATCGACCAGACGGTCATTGAGCACGGCCTCCACCTGCAGTTGCGGGTGCTGTTGCAGCAACGGCGCCAGCAGCGGTACCAGCACCTTGCGCCCGAACATCGAGGGCGCGCTGATCTTCAGGGTGCCCGCGGGCGTGCAGGGACGGTCGGCCAACTGGCGTTCGGCATCCTCCAGGCCACACAGCAGCGGTGCCACCTGATCGACGAACTGGCGGCCATCCGGGGTCAGCGCCACGTTGCGGGTGTTCCGCTGCAGCAGCTTCACCCCCAGCGTGGCCTCCAGCCGGCCGATCGCGCGCGACAGGCCGGACTGGCTCAGGCCCAGCTGCCCGGCGGCGACGGTGAAACTGCGGGCTTCGGCCACCTGCACCAGCATGCGCACTGCATTGAGGTCCATCGAAGTTCCATTCATGATGAAAATCATGACAGATATGGCTGGCAGGGGGTTTATTGATTCGGTCGCATCAATGAGACTGCGCTCCCCCACCGCACCAGACCGCCGATGCCTCCCCTCAAGTACCCGCGCTGGGCGATGACCCTGCTGGCCACTGCCCAGCTGATCATCGCCCTGGATGCCACCATCATCTTCGTCGCCCTGCACGACATGGGTCGCGCGCTGCAGATCAACGCGCAGCAGCTGCAATGGGTAGTCAGTGCCTACACCGTGGCGTTCGGCGGCAGCCTGCTGCTGGGCGGGCGCGCCGCCGACCTGATCGGCCGCCGCCGCTTCTACCGGCTGGGCATGCTGCTGTTCGCGCTGGCGTCGCTGTTCGGCGCGCTGGCGCCGAATGCCACCCTGTTGATCATCGCGCGCGCGGCGCAGGGCATCGGTGCCGCGTTGCTGTTCCCGGCCACGCTGGCGCTGATCAACACGTTGTATGCGGAAGGCCCGGTGCGCAACCGCGCACTGGCGATCTGGAGCATGGCCAGTGCGGTCGGCCTGGCGCTGGGCACGCTGCTCGGTGGCGTGCTGACCCAGGCGTTCGGCTGGCCGGCGGTGCTGGCGGTGATCGTTCCGCTGGCCACCGCCTGTGCAGTCGCGGCCGGCGCGTGGTTGCCGGCCGATGGCCCGCGTGTGCAGGGCCGTTCCTTCGATCTGGCCGGTTGCCTCACCGTCACCGCCGGCGGCAGCCTGCTGGTCACCACCCTGGTGCAAGGGCCGGAGTGGGGCTGGACGGCCCGCGCCACGCTCATCTGCCTGCTGCTTTCAGCCGTACTGTTGACGGTGTTCGTACAGATCGAAAAGCGCAGCCGTGACCCGCTGATGCAGTTTGCGCTGCTGCGCCTGCCCGGCCTGCGCGCGGCACTCGGCCTGACCTTCGCCTTCATGAGCAGCTATGGCGTGCAGTACTACTTCCTGGCGCTCTACTTCCAGGATGGTTACGGCTGGAGCCCGCTGCAGGCCGGCATGGCCTTCCTGCTGCCGACCGTGGTGTGCACCTTCGGCATCCGCATTGCCGAACGCATGCTGCGGCGCCGTTCGCCACGGCAGGTGCTGGCCTGGGGCTTCGCGGCCGGTGCCATCGGCATCACTGCGGTGGCGCTGGCGATGCCGCATGGCGCCGGTTACTGGCCGCTGCTGCCGGGCATCGTGGTGCTCAGCGTGGGCCAGGGCATGAGCTGGACGGCGATGTGGATCGTGGCCGGGCAGGGCGTGCCGGGGCCGCAGCAGGGTGTGGCGTCCGGCATGGCCGCCACCGCACAGCAGATCGGCGGCGCGTTGGGACTGGCGGTACTGGTGATGGTGGCCAACGCCGCGCGTGGCACGCAGGAGGCAACCAGCCCTGATGCGCTGCAGGGCATGGTCAATGCGCAGTACGGCGCCGCGCTGTTCGCCGCGTTCGGCGTGGCCATCGCGCTGGGCCTGCGCCCGGCGCCGGTCGAATCGGCTGCTGCCGTCCGCCCGGTCAACGAGGCATGATTGAAGGCGTTGCCGTGGGTGGATGTGCCACGCCTGCGGTGGTGCCGGCCGCTGGCCGGCAACCCCGGGGTGGTTGGATCATTGAGGTTGCCGGCCAGCGGCCGGCACTACCGATACGGGATGGGACCACGCGCGTTCAACCGAACGCCAGCAACTGTGGCTGCAAGGCGCTGAAGATCCGCGCCAGCCGCTCCGCCCACGCCTGCTGCCCGGCGGCATCGGCGATCAGGTCCTGGCGGATCTCCAGTTCCACGTGCACCAGGCCGCGCCCTTCGCCGTGCACCGGTACCGCGTAGTCGCTGGTGCTGCTGACCGAATACGGTTCGTTGTCACCCACCACCAGGTCGCCTTCATCGCGCAGTGCCTGCAGCAGTGCATGCGCAAAGCGCGTGTCCTGGTGGTACAGCACGCCGGCGTGCCACGGCCGCTGCGTGCCGTTCATCACTGGCGTGAAGCTGTGCATCATCACCAGCAGGGTGGGGCGGCCGGCATCGCGGCGTGCATCCAGTTCCGCGTCGATGCGCGCATGGTAGGGCGCGTGGATCGCATCGATGCGCTGCTGCCGCTGTGCAGCCGACAGCCTGGCATTGCCCGGGACCACGGTGTGGTCGCTCACTTCCGGAATCAGCGTCGGCGAGGCCAGTGGGCGGTTGCAGTCGATCAGCAGCCGCGAATAGGTCTGTTCGATCGCCCATGCATCCAGCCGTTCGGCCAGTGCGCGGGTGGTGCCGGCGATGCCGATGTCCCAGCCGATATGGCGGTCCAGCTCGGCCTGGGCCAGGCCGAGCCCGGTCAGCGCGCGTGGCACCTGCTGGCCGGCGTGATCGGCCAGCAGCAGGTACGGCGAGGCGCCCTGCGGCCGGTGGAGGGTATAGATCGCCGGGTCGTCGGCGCCCAGCAGCGCCGGCAGCACGTGCAGGTCGGCGTCAGCCACGCGGGCGCCCGTCCAGGTGGTGCTCGATCATCCACAGGCCCGCCCACAGCTTGGCATCCAGCTCATAGCCTTCGCCCATCTTCTGCACCAGCCAGGCCGCCGCCTGCGCGCGCGGAATCTCGTGCACGGTGATGTCTTCGCTGTCATCGCCGCCACCTTCGCCGATCCGGCGCAGGCCGGTGGCGCGTACGAAGGCGATCTTCTCGCTGCTGGCGCCGGAGGACGTCGGGCCGATCATCAGCACTTCGGCGTGATCGGCGGTCCAGCCGGTTTCTTCTTCCAGCTCGCGCACGGCCGAGACTTCGATCGATTCGCCGGCGTGGATGTCGCCGACCAGGCCGGCCGGCATCTCGATGGTGGGGGCCTGCAGCGGCACGCGGAACTGTTCGACGAACAGCACCTTGTCCTCCGGGGTCACCGCGATGATGATCGCGGCCAGGCCACCGGCATGGGTACGTTCGCTGTATTCCCAGGTGCCGCGTACCAGCATGCGCTGGTACTTGCCTTCATAGACGACACGCGGGGCTTCGGTGTTGCGCTGGCTCATGCGGGCTCGCTGTGGGTGGGAAGAATATCGGGCACGCCGGCGGCATCGAACAGCCGGCGGCGGGTCATCGGGCCGAAGCGCAGGGTCTGGCACAGGCCGCCGAGCAGCTCGGGGTCGGCGGTCTGGCGCAGCAGGCCGGGTTGGCTGCCTTCCAGCGGCGCGTCCAGCGCGATGGTGGTCAGCTGGCGCCAGAGCAGGGCGTGCTCGCGCTGCTCGCGCAGGCGCACCGCCATCTGGGCGGCACCGCGCAGGCGCAGGAACGGCACTTCGTCCAGGCGTTCGTACAGCGCATCCAAGCTGCCGAAATGGGCCAGCAGCACGGCGGCGGACTTGCTGCCGACACCACTGACACCGGGAATGTTGTCCACCGCATCGCCGCACAGCGCCAGGTAATCGGCAATCTGGTGCGCGTGCACGCCGTGCCGTGCCTTCACGCCGGCCACGTCCCAGCGCTGGTTGCGGGCGTAGTCCCACTGTTCGTCGTGATCCAGCAGCAGCTGCGACAGGTCCTTGTCGGCGGAGATGATCACCCCGCGATGGCTGCCGCGGTGCACGTGCAGTGCGCTGCCGATCAGGTCGTCGGCTTCGTAGTCGTGGTGGGCGAGGATGGCAAGGCCCAACGCCGCGCACAGCGCCTTGCAGTGCACGAACTGGCGCTTGAGCGCTTCCGGTGCCGGATCACGGTTGGCCTTGTAGGCCGGATACAGGCGGTGGCGGAAGCCGCTGTCGAGCGCTTCGTCGAAGGCAATGGCGATGTGCCGCGGGCGCTCGCGCTCCAGCAGGTCCAGCAGGAAGCGGGCGAAGCCGTGCACAGCATTGGTCGGCCAGCCCTGCGCGTCCTGGAACTGGTCCGGCAGCGAGTGCCAGGCGCGGAACACGTAGATGCTGGCATCGACCAGGTACAGCGACGGCGGCGGTGCCGGCAGGGTCATGCCGGCGGCGTCCAGTCCTGCAGCAGGGTCGCTGGGTCGGGGCGCTCGCGCTCGGGCACGTCGGCCTTGGCGGTGCCGATGTGGATGAAGCCGGCGATGCGTTCACCCTCGACCAGGCCCAGGTGGGCCTGCACGACCGGATCGAAGGCCATCCAGGCCGTCAGCCACTGTGCGCCGAAGCCAAGCGCCTGCGCGGCCTGCAGCAGGGCGAAGCAGACGCAGCCGGCGGTCATCAGCTGTTCCTGTTCTGGCACCTTCGGGTCCGGGCGTGGGCTGGCGACCACCACGATCACCAGCGGGGCGTGGCTGAAACGCTGGCGGTCCTTCTCGAACACGGCCTCGCCGGCATGCGGGTCGCGCTGGCGGCTGCGCTTGGCCAGGAAGTCGCCCAGAGTGTGACGTGCATCGCCGGCGATCTTCAGGAAGCGGAACGGCACGCGCTTGCCGTGGTCGGGCACGCGCACGGCCGACGCCAGCATCCGCTGCAGGGTGGCCGGGTCCGGGCCGGGCTCGCCCAGTTGCCGCGAAGGCACTGAGCGGCGGGCATCCAGGGCGAGCAGGGCAGCGGGGTCGGGCATGGAGTCTGAACCGGTCATCACGGGTGTTTGATTATAGTCGGGGTGGTCAATGACGCCGTCTGTGTCGCGTCCGGCCCCTGAATACCAAACTGTGATGAACATCATGCCACTGGCGGGAAACGGACAGCCGCTTCCCCTCGCCTCGTGGGCCTTGCACGGCTTACGATACCCCTCTTGCCGGGCCGCCGGTCATGAGGTTTGAAGTGAGGACTGTTTCACTGTCCGTGACGGGCTGGCCGGCCTACCATCGACGTTCCGGTACATGGGGTGTGCCGGTCGTCGCGATGTCCATGCTGTCTGTCGTACCAGAGAAGGTGGGGAGCCTTCCCGAATGATGAGCGTGCCCACACCGATGGGATCGCCGGGCCGTGACCCGGCCCAGCTCCAGCTTGCCCGGGACATGGTCCTGCCCGCGCTGTGCCAGGCCTTCGGGGCCGCACTGGCGCGTTTCGACGATGCCCTGTTCGACCGCGCCGGCAATGCCGGCTCGTCGCAGTTGCTGTTCCTGGACGCGATGCGCGAACTGCGCCGCCGCCGTGAGGAGATCGCTGCCGCCTTCGCCGGCCACCTGCAGCAGGCGTGGGCCGCATTGGCGGCCGGTGAGCCGCTGTCGGCCGAGGCGACCCTGTCCGGGCCGGCCGAGGATGGCCTGAGCCTGCTGGCCGAACACGTACTGGAATCGCGGTTGGCGGTGCGCAATTTCGCCACTGTATTGCTGCGTGACTTCAAGCCGGTGCTGGCGCGGCTGGACCGCCGCCTGGGCCGGTTGATCGGCGGCGTGGAACTGGACGCCGACCACAATCCCATCAGCCCCGAACATCTGGGCGTGGCCATCCACGAGGCCTTTGCCGGCTGCGAACTGGCCCCGGAAGTGCATCTGGTGCTGATCAAGCTGTGCGAGCGCGACCTGCGTGCACCGGTCGGCCGCATCTACGAGAAGCTGGACGAGCAGCTGGCCGCAGCCGGCGTGATGTCGCAGATGGGGGCTCCGCAGCGCCCACAACCACCGGCACCGGATCCGCGCATGACCGGGATGCTGGATGACCTGGTCGAGCATCGCCACGGCGCGGGCGTCGATCCGGGGTTCAGCGATGACGAGCAGGCCGCACCGGCCTGGGCGCAGCGCTTTGCCGCCCGCTGGTCCGAGCGCCGCGGGCATATGCAGCAGCACCTGGGCGGCGATGATGGCGCCGCCGGCGAGGCCTACGCCGGCCAGCAAGGCATGCTGCTGGAAGCGTTGCACGAACTGCTGCAGCAGACCCGCCATGTGCGTGAGGACGCCACGTCTGCGGCACAGGTGGCGGTCGGCCAGCAGCGCCCGCTCAGCCAGCGCGAAATGATGTCGGTGCTGTCGCTGCTGCAGGCCACGCCGAGCGCGACGCTGCGTGCAGCCATCGGCGAGGACGGCGAATCGCTGGCGCAGCGGCTGAAGAGCGAAGTGCTGTCCAGCGCCACCCAGCTCGGCGTCGATCCGGGCCAGACCCGGCTGGACCCGCAGGATGAGGATGCCATCGACCTGGTCGGCATGCTGTTCGACGTGATGCTGGACGAACGTGAACTGGAAGGCCGCTCGCGCGAACTGATCGGCCGCCTGGTCGTGCCTTTCGTCAAGGTCGCCATGCTCGACCGCCGCATGTTCGTGCAGAAGACCCATCCGGCGCGCAAGCTGCTCAATTCGCTGGCCGAGGCCTGCGAGGGCAACACCGGCGAGAGCCAGGCCGAGCGCATGCTGATGGCCAAGGTCGAGGAGATCATCGAGCGCCTGGTGGCCGAGTTCAACGAGAACCTGGCGATCTTCCTGACCCTGGAAGAAGAATTCCGCGAGTTCCTGGTGCAGCATCGCCGCCGCGTGGAAATCGCCGAGCGCCGTGCCGCGGAGACGCAGCGTGGGCAGGAAAAGCTGGAGATGGCCCGCAGCCGGGCCAGCGCGGAACTGGATCGTCGCATCGGTGATGCCACCCTTCCGCCGGCCATTGCCGAGTTCCTGCGCCAGCCCTGGCAGCACCACCTGACCCTGGCGCTGCTGCGCGAGGGCGAAGAAGGCGCGTCGGTGGCCGAGGCACTGAGCCTCGGCGACGGCCTGCTGGAGGAAGTGGCCGAGGCACGCCGGCAGATTGTCGGCAAGCCATGGCTGCAGGCCTGGCAGCCGGTGCTGGCCAAGGTGTTTGCCAGCGTCGGTGTGCACGGCGATGCGGCTACCGGTGCGATCGACGCCCTGCACGACACGTTGCAGGGCATCGCCGAGTCGCGGCCGGAACTGCAGCGCGCGCTGCCCGAGCTGCCGCAGGTCGCGCTGCCGGCACCGCCGGTGGCCGAATCGCCAGCGGTGGAACTCAGCGGGCAGATCGATGCCGACGATTTCGACAACGCCGATGCCGACCGCTTCCGACGCATGGAAATCGGCAACTGGTTGGACTTCGTCGACAAGGACGGCAAAGTCCAGGCGGGCAAGCTGTCCTGGGTCAGCCCGATTTCCTCGCGCCTGCTGTTCGTCAACCGTCGCGGCGTGCGCTTCTGCGTGGCCTCGCCAGAAGAGCTGGCGGTGATGGTGCGGCTCGGCCGCCTGCGTGCCCACGTTGACGATGGCGCCTTCGACAGCGCCATGCAGGGCGTGATCGACCGCCTCGACCCGGGCAGCACCACCCTGCACTGAGTGCTGGCTGCCTGCTAGGATCGGGAAAACTCACCGATCAGCGGGGACCTGCATGGCCGTGGCGTTGCTGGGGATCAAGGAGACCGCGCCGGGTGAACGGCGCGTGGCGTTGACACCGGAAACCGCGCGCAAGCTCGGTGCCCTCGGCATTACGGTCTGGTACGAGGCCGGCGCCGGGCTGGCCGCCGGCTTCACCGATGCCGCCTATGACGACGCCGGCGCACGTGTCTTCGACGCGGGCCGCTGGGCCGAGATCGATATCCTGCTGTGCGTGCAGGCACCTCCTGCGACGGTGCTGGAGCAGCTCAGGCCCGGTGCCAGCGTGGTTGGCCTGCTGGCACCGGCCAACGATCCGGCGCTGGCCGCGCTGGCGGCCGATGATCGCCTGCAGCTGTTCCCGCTGCAGCAGCTGCCGCGCACCACCCGCGCGCAGGCGATGGATGTACTCAGTTCGCAGGCCGGCATGGCCGGCTACAAGGCCGCGCTGATTGCCGCCGAACGCGCGCCGCGCTTCTTCCCGATGCTGACCACCGCCGCTGGCACCGTGCGACCGGCCAAGGTGCTGGTGATCGGTGCCGGCGTGGCGGGCCTGCAGGCCATCGCCACCGCGCGGCGCCTCGGTGCACAGGTGGAAGGTTTCGATGTGCGCCCGGAAACCCGCGAGCAGATCCAGTCACTGGGTGCGCGCTTCCTCGATCTTGGCGTGAGCGCGGCCGGTGAAGGCGGCTACGCGCGTGCGTTGACCGACGAGGAGCGCGCCGAGCAGCAGCGTCGGCTGGCCGACCACCTGCGCGGCGTGGACGTGGTGATCTGCACGGCTGCCGTACCCGGTCGGCCGGCGCCGACCATCGTGACCGCCGCGATGGTGGAGGGCATGGCCACCGGCAGCGTCATTGTCGATCTGGCGGCCGAGAGCGGCGGCAACTGTGCACTGACCCAGCCGGGGCACTGCATCGAACACCAGGGCGTGACCATCGATGGTCCGCTGGGCCTGGCCAGTCGCGGCGCGACCCAGGCCAGTGAGATGTATGCGCGCAACCTGCTCAACTTCGTTGCGCTGTTCGTGCGAGAGGGGCGGCTCGGTTTCGACTGGGACGACGAGCTGCTGGCAAAGACGCGCTGGCAGGCATGAATGACGTGGGGTCAGATCCCTTTGCCTCTGGCAAAGGGATCTGACCCCGATCTCCCGCAATCTGCCAGGGGGCGGATCCCTTTGCGTCAGCAACGGGCTCTGACCCCGTTCCCCGGGGCCTTACCGCGGCTTCGCCGGCGGCGGGTTGTCGCGCACCCAGTCCCGGCGCTGCTCCGGCGTCATCTGCGACCAGCGCTCGCGCAGCGCGTCGCGCTGTGCCGGCGGCATGTTGCGCATCTGCCCGAACAGGGCGCGTGCCTGTTCACGCTGTTCCGGGCTCATGTGCTCGAAGCGGCGCAGGCCGCGGCGGGCCTTGTCGCGCTCCTCCGGGCTCATCGATTGCCAGCGCTGGCCGTGCGAGAGCATGCGCTGGCGCTGGCCGGCATCAGCGCTGTTCCAACGGTCGCGCAGCGGCGCCAGCAGGGACTCTCGCTGGGATTCGCTCAATTGCTCCCACGCAGGCAATGGCGCGACCGGTGCGGCAGGGGCGGGCGTGGCGTTCTGCGCCAGCGCCGGAACGGCCGGCAGAAGCGCCAGGGTCAACAGCAGTGGCAGGGCAAGCAGTCGGGACATGATTTACTCCATCGCCAGGTCGGTATCGCCCAGCCACAGGTACAGATCTGGATTCTCGTCGTAGAGCGCGCCGTTGTCTTCCACTGAAGCAAGCACGGGGTCCGGCGGCGGACCCGCAAGCGTGCCATGGCCGGTGAACTGCAGGCCGATGCCCAGTGCAACCACCAGTGAGCAGGCGCTGGCCAGCCACCAGCGCCAGCGCCCACGATGGGTGGTGGCCGTGGCGCCGTGGCGAGCTTGGCGCAGCCGGGCCAGCGTTGCCGGCGACAGCGCCTGCAGCGACTGCGCGTGCAGGCGGCGCAGGGTGTCATCGGAAGGCAGGGAGCGGTTCACGGGTGGGTCTCCAGGTAGTCCTGCAGCGCCTGCCGGGCGCGTGCCAGATGGGTTTTTACCGCGCCTTCGCTGCAGCCCATGGCGCGGGCGGTGGTGGCCCCGTCCAGGTCCTGCAGCACGCGCAGGGTGAAGGCCTCGCGCTGGCGGGCGGGCAGGGTGCGCAACGCGTCCACCAGCTGCTGGTACTGCTGGCGCTGCTCATGTGCCTGTGCCGGGTCCGGGCCGGGATCGGCCCAGTCGATCTCGCCGCCTTCCGCGTCCTGGTTGTCGCGCCAGAACGGCAGGCGGAAGCGGCGCCGGCGCTGCAGGTCGATCACCCGGCGGCGCAGGATGCTCCAGAACAGCGGCGCCCATTCGGCGGCCGGCTTGTCGGTGTAATCCAGCATGCGCAGCAGCGCGTCCTGCACCGCATCCATGGCGTCTTCGCGCTGGCGCAGGCCGGCCTCGGCGAAGCGGAACGCACGCGGGCCGACGCTGGCCAGGAATGCCTCCAGCGATGCCGGCAGGGCATCGGTCTCGGCGCTCGGGGGGGCGGGGCTGCTCACCAGCACAGGGTACGGTTCCTCGCTCGGGGTCACCATCGACAACGCGTGAGCGGCGCTCCGGTTGACGCCGGGTGCGCGCCGGGTTCAGCCCATGGTTATGATGGGCCGACGAAGACAGAGCAGGAGCGTTGCCGGTGAGTGACGGGTTCGTAGCGCTGTACATCTTCATGCTGGCGGCCATCGCCGGCCACGTGATCATTTCGCGGGTGCCGGTGATCCTGCATACCCCGCTGATGTCGGGCTCCAACTTCATCCACGGCATCGTGCTGATCGGCGCGATGGTGGTACTGGGGCATGCGCAGACGCCGCTGGAGAAGGCACTGGGCTTCCTGGCCGTGGTGCTCGGCGCCGGCAATGCCGCCGGTGGCTACGTGGTCACCGCGCGCATGCTGGAAATGTTCAAGCCGAGCGCGCCCAGGGGCGGCAAGGACGAACCGAAGGAGCCGCAGGCTTGAACATCAGCACCGTCGAACTGCTCGACTGGCTGGTCAAGGCCAGCTACCTGGTCGCCGCTACGCTGTTCCTGCTCGGCCTGCAGCGCATGGCCTCGCCGCTGACCGCACGCAGCGGCATCCGCTGGGCCGGGCTGGGCATGCTGCTGGCCACCGCGGCCACCTTCTTCCTGCCCGAACTGCACAACGTGCCGTTGATCCTGGTGGCACTGCTGCTGGGTGCGGGCCTAGCCTGGTGGTCGGCCGGCAAGGTTGCCATCACCGACATGCCGCAGATGGTGGCGCTGTACAACGGCATGGGCGGCGGCTCGGCGGCGGCGATCGGCGCGGTGGAACTGCTGCGCTATGCCTTCCTGGCCCACCGCGATACCAGCCACTGGAGCGCGCAGGCGCTGGCCGACCTGGCCGCGCGCCAGCCGTCCGGCACGATGCTGCTGCTGGCGGTGGTCGGCGCGGCGATCGGCGCGGTGTCGCTGTCCGGCTCGGTGATCGCCTGGGCCAAGCTGGATGGACGGCTGGACAAGCGCGTGACCTGGCCCGGCCAGCAGGTGATGAACCTGCTGGTGGCGCTGGCGGTGGTGGTGCTGGCGATCATCGCGGCCAGTACGCTCAGTGCCTGGGCAATCGTCGCCTTCTTCGTGCTGGCACTGGCGCTGGGCGTGCTGATGACGCTGCCGATCGGCGGTGCCGACATGCCGGTGGTGATCTCGCTGTACAACGCGTTCACCGGCCTGGCAGTGTCGTTCGAAGGTTATGTGCTGGGCAACGAGGCGCTGATCATCGCCGGCATGATGGTCGGCGCGGCCGGCATCCTGCTGACCCGGCTGATGGCCAAGGCGATGAACCGGCCGATCCGCAACGTGCTGTTCTCCAACTTCGGCGGCGGTGCTGGTGGCGAAGCGCAGGCGATCAGCGGCGCGCAGAAGCCGATCGAAGCCCCGGATGTCGCGGCGATGATGGCCTACGCCGAACGCGTGGTGATCGTGCCTGGATACGGCATGGCCGTGGCCCAGGCCCAGCACAAGATCTGGGAACTGGCGCAGCGGCTGGGCCAGCGCGGGGTGAAGGTGAAGTTCGCCATCCACCCGGTCGCCGGGCGCATGCCCGGGCACATGAACGTACTGCTGGCCGAAGCGGGCGTGCCCTACGACCTGATCGCCGACATGGATGACATCAATCCGGAGTTCGCCAACACCGACGTGGTACTGGTGATCGGTGCCAACGACGTGGTCAATCCGGTCGCGCGTACTGATCCGGCCAGCCCGATCTACGGCATGCCGGTGCTGGACGTGGTCAACGCGCGCAACGTGGTGGTGATCAAGCGCGGCAAGGGCACCGGCTTCGCCGGTATCGAGAATGCGCTGTTCTACGCTGACAATACCCGCATGCTCTATGGCGACGGCGCCGAAGCGGCCGCCTCGCTGGTGAGCGAGCTGAAGGCGCTCGACGGCGGGCATTGAAGACCGGGGTCGGATCCCTTTCCGCAGGACAGGGCTCTGACCCCTTTCCCGGCCAGCGGCCGGCACTACCCCCATCCGCGCGTGGCGTGGATCTACGCGCTCAGCGCGCCAGCCAGGCGCCGACGACCACGGCCACGGCCAGCCACAGCCATTCCATCGCGCCATTGGCCAGGGTGATCAGGGTCCAGGCCAGGTGCGGGCCCATCCGCGTGGTGGCGTCCCACAGGTCCAGACCGATCGAGCCGCCCATCCAGGCGCTGGCGATGGCCCAGTTGGCCACGGCGGCCACCAGCAGAGTGCCGAGCACGACCAGGGCGATGCGCAACCGGCCCGGGCCCAGTGTGCCCAGGCGCAGCATGAACACCAGTTCCAGGGCGGACACTACCGCCATCCAGCCGACCTGTCGGCCGGTCATCAGCGCCAGGACCATCCAGGCGAGGGGAGCAACAAGCAGACCCAGCAACAGCATGAGGGACCAGAGCCAGGTGACGGTCCTGGCACGCGTGGCAATGGAGGACATCGAAGCTCCCTGAAGATCACCCACAGGATACTGTGGTTTGCCGCAGTGCACCGGCGGTGCCGGGGCGGCTGGGCTAGAATGCCGTCTTGCGTGGCCCCGGCCACGGCCCCATATCGGTCCCCATGTATTCCCGTAGCAGCGAACCTGTCCACTTCGAACGCGATTGCGAGGCCGTGATGGTCCCGCAGGGCGATACCGTGACCCTGCCCGCCGGCAGCTATGGGTACATCACCCAGGCGCTGGGCGGCAGCTATTCGGTGTTCGTCGAGGGCAACCTGTTCCGCATCGCCGGCAAGGACGGCGACGCCATCGGCAAGGAGGCGCCGGCACCGCTCGAGCTGCCGGCCGACGCCACCGATGAGCAGGTGGAACAACTGGTGTGGCAGCAGCTGCGCACCTGCTTCGACCCGGAGATTCCGGTCAACATCGTTGAACTGGGCCTGGTCTATGAAGTCGAGATCAAGCATCTGGACGAAGGCAAGCGCGAGATCGACGTGAAGATGACCCTGACCGCACCGGGCTGTGGCATGGGCGAGATCCTGGTCGACGACGTGCGCAGCAAGCTTGAAATGATCCCGACGGTGGCCGAGGCCGACGTCGACCTGGTGTTCGACCCGCCGTGGAACCAGCACATGATGTCCGAGGCGGCGCGGCTCGAGACCGGCATGCTTTGACCCAGGGCCCGCAGTGACGCGGGCCCGGCACTACCCGCAACCAGAACAGGAATCCTCCGGTGTCCCAGTCCATTCCCAGCTTCGCCGTCACCCGTTCGGACCACCCGCGCAGCGCTGAAGAGCGCGCCAAGATCCTGGAGAAGCCGGGCTTTGGCCTGCACTTCACCGATCACATGGTGGAAGTTCGCTGGGACAAGGATGCCGGCTGGCACAACGCCAGCGTGCGTGCCTACGGCCCGCTGCAGCTGGACCCGGCCGCGGCCGTGCTGCACTACGGCCAGGAGATCTTCGAAGGCATCAAGGCCTACCGTCATGCTGACGGCTCGATCTGGACCTTCCGCCCGGATGCCAACGGCCGTCGCCTGCAGCGTTCGGCGCAGCGCCTGGCGCTGCCGGAACTGCCGGTGGAGATCTTCGTCGAATCGCTGAAGCAGCTGATCGCCGTCGACAGCGAGTGGGTGCCGTCGGCCGACGAGTCGAGCCTGTACTTCCGCCCGTTCATGATCGGCGACGAAGCCTTCCTCGGCGTGCGCGGCGCGCACAAGGCCGGCTACTACGTCATCGCCAGCCCGGCCGGCCCGTACTTTGCCAAGGGCGTGGCCCCGGTGTCGATCTGGCTGTCCACCGAATACGCGCGCGCGGCCAAGGGCGGCACCGGCGCCGCCAAGTGCGGTGGCAACTACGCCGCCTCGCTGCTGCCGCAGCAGAAGGCGCAGGCGCAGGGCTGCTCGCAGGTGCTGTTCCTGGACCCGGTCGAAGGCAGGTACCTGGAAGAACTGGGCGGCATGAACGTGTTCCTGGTCTACAAGGACGGCACGCTGGTCACCCCGGAACTGTCCGGCAGCATCCTCGAGGGCATCACCCGCGAGAGCATCCTGCAGCTGGCGCGCGACCGTGGCATGAAGGTCGAAGAGCGCAAGGTCAGCATCGACGAGTGGAAGGACGGCGTGGCCTCCGGTGCGATCAGCGAAGTGTTTGCCTGTGGCACTGCGGCGGTGGTCACCCCGATCGGCCAGCTGAAGGGCGAGGGTTTCTCGGTGGGCGACATCAACGCGCCGGCCGGCGAAGTGACCATGTCGCTGCGCAAGGAACTGACCGACATCCAGTACGGCCGCCTGCCGGACCGGCACAACTGGCTGGTCAAGCTGGGCTGATCGCCCGCACCGGGTTGTAGACCCGAGCGCGCGCTCGGCTGCGTTGTTCCTGGAAAGCCCGTCCCTGTGACGGGCTTTCTGCGTTGTGGACAGGTGGGTGGGGTCAGATCCCTTTTCCGTGGGAAAAGGGATCTGACCCCACCCACTCCGACCCCGAATCGGCGGATGCCGATGTCGGCAAAGTCATCGCAGGACAGGTGATGACCCAGTCAGGTGTGTGCAGGAGATGAGAAAGTTCCTTCACCTTCACAAACCCTCGACCCGGGAAGTCTCAGAACGAACATTTCATCTTGCTGAAAAGACGCTGAAAATCTTGTGGTGTCCGGTTTTGGTCATTAGCGTCATCTGCACGGCGGATCGATAGGGGGATCCGCTGACTCGCCGGACTTCGAACCTCGCCAACGCAAGCCAGCCCATGGTTCGGGCCGGTGCTTCTGCCGATTCCGGCATTCACACCACTAGAAAGGGAAATACGATGTCCCAGGTAACGCAACCGCGTGTGCGTCGAGTGTGGGTGGTCCTTGGTGCGTCCGTTCTGTCATCGCTGCTGCTGGCCACGCCTGCGCTGGCCGGTGACGTCCAGCTCAGCGGCCTGCAGTCCGCGCCGACGCACCAGCGCTTCATCGTGAAGTACCGCGACGGTAGTGCGCCGGTGGCCAACACCACCGCACTGGCCTCTTCGCTGAAGAGTGCCGCCGCCGGCCTGGCCAGCAGCCAGGGCCGTGCGCTGGGCCTGCAGCAGGTCCGCAAGCTGGCCGTCGGCCCGACCCTGGTCAGGACCGACCGCCCGCTTGACCAGGCTGAATCCGAGCTGCTGATGCGCAAGCTGGCCGCCGACCCGAACGTGGAATACGTCGAAGTCGACCAGATCATGCGTGCGACGCTGACCCCGAATGACACCCGCTTCAGCGAACAGTGGGGCTTTGGTACCTCCAACGCGTCGATCAACGTGCGGCCGGCCTGGGACAAGGCCACCGGCACCGGCGTGGTGGTGGCCGTGATCGATACCGGCATCACCAACCATCCCGATCTCAACGCCAACATCCTGCCCGGCTATGACTTCATCAGCGATGCCGCGATGGCGCGCGATGGCGGTGGCCGCGACAGCAACCCGAACGACGAGGGCGACTGGTATGGCGCCAACGAGTGCGGCTCGGGCATCCCGGCGTCCAACTCCAGCTGGCACGGCACCCACGTCGCCGGCACCGTGGCGGCGGTGACCAACAACAGCACCGGCGTGGCCGGCACGGCGTTCAACGCCAAGGTCGTCCCGGTGCGCGTGCTCGGCAAGTGCGGCGGCTATACCTCCGACATCGCCGATGCGATCGTGTGGGCCTCCGGCGGCACCGTCAGTGGCGTGCCGGCCAATGCCAATCCGGCGGAAGTCATCAACATGTCGCTGGGCGGCGGCGGCACCTGCTCGGCCACCTACCAGAACGCGATCAACGGCGCGGTCAGCCGCGGCACCACCGTGGTGGTCGCCGCCGGCAACAGCAACACCAACGTGTCCTCGTCGGTGCCGGCCAACTGCGCGAACGTGATCGCGGTGGCGGCCACGACCTCGGCCGGTGCGCGGGCCAGCTTCTCCAACTATGGTGCCGGCATCGACATTTCCGGCCCGGGCCAGAGCATCCTGTCCACCCTCAACACCGGCACCACCACGCCGGGCAGCGCCAGCTACGCGTCCTACAACGGCACCTCGATGGCGGCGCCGCATGTGGCCGGTGTGGTGGCCCTGATGCAGTCGGTGGCGCCGAGCCCGCTGAGCCCGGCACAGGTCGAGAGCATCATCAAGAGCACCGCACGCCCGCTGCCGGGCGCCTGCTCGGGGGGCTGCGGCGCCGGCATCGTCGACGCCAACGCGGCCGTGGATGCGGCGATCAATGGCGGTGGCCCGAACCCGGGCGGCAACGTGCTGCAGAACAACGTGCCGGTGACCGGCCTGGGCGCCGCGACCGGTGCCGAGCTGAACTACACCGTCGCCGTTCCGGCCGGCAGCACCCAGCTGCGCGTGGCAATCAGTGGCGGCAGCGGTGATGCCGACCTGTACGTGCGCCAGGGCAGTGCCCCGACCGATACCACCTACACCTGCCGTCCGTACCTGAGCGGCAACAGCGAGACCTGCACCGTCAACAGCCCTGCCGCCGGCACCTGGTATGTGCGGGTGAAGGCGTACAGCACCTTCTCGGGCCTGACCCTCAGCGCCCAGTACTGAGCCCAAGTCCCTCTCCAAGGGCACGCCCTGGCTTCGGCCGGGGCGTTTTTGTCCGGGTGGGTGCCGACCTCGGCCGGCACGCTGTTCCTCAGACCGACTCGAAACGGTTAGCCGCCACGTTCTTGCGCACGTGCTGCGGGTCGAAGATCCGCCCGTTCATCGCGATGTACACGCCGCTCGGCAGCGACTGCACCGCACCGATCGCACAACCGATGTTGAACTCCGCATCCGAGCCGCGGAAGCGTGCCGGGCTCAGCGCACCGGTCATCACGATGGTCTTGTCCGGGATCGTCGCCAGCACCTTGCCTGTCTGCACCATCGAATCGGTGCCGTGGGTCACCAGCACGTGCCGGGTGGGCTGCGCGGCGATGGTGGCGCGGATCAGCTCGCGGTCTTCGTCGTTGATGTGCAGCGAATCCTTGCGCAGGATCGGAATCACGTTGAAGCGGAACGTCACGCCCAGCTCGCGCAGGATCATGCCGATCTGCGGATCGCCGATCTGGTAGTCCGACTTGTCGTCGAAGTAGATCTTGTCGATCGTGCCACCGGTGGTGACGACCAGGAGCTCTTCCATCATGTGCATGCGCGAAACCAGGACAGGGACTGCGGCGCGGGGCCAGGAATGCAGATGATAAGGCCCTGGGCGCGCAGCGTCAGCGCCGCTTGCCGAAGCGGGCGCGCAGGCCGGGCAGGCTGGCGCTGAAGATCACCAGCAGCGCCAGCGCGATCTCGATCAGCGCCAGCCAGCGCGTCTCCGGGTGGCTCCAGGCGCTCATCACGCCGTGGCTGAACCAGCCCAGCGCCAGCACCGAGGCCCAGAAGCCGGCCTTGCGCCAGCCCAGGCGCACGGCGATGGCCAGCGCCAGCGGTGGCGCGGTGAACACCAGCTGGGTGGCCAGCCAGTGCCTGTCATTGATGAACCAGCCTGCGAACAGCGCGGCCAGCCCCATCAGGGCCAACAGCAGGACCGTGCGCGGCGCGCGGTTCATCGGGCCAACCGCTGCGCGATGTCGGCCACCCGGCGCCCCAGCGCGCGCGCCAGCACCGCTTCGTCGTCGGTCGGCTGCGGATCGTCGGCGGCACCGGCCACGTGGCTGGCGCCATAGGGCGTGCCGCCACTGGTGGTGTGGCTCAGCGCCGGTTCGGTGAACGGGATGCCGACGATCACGCAGCCGTGGTGCAGCAGTGGCACCTGCATCGACAGCAGGGTCGATTCCTGGCCGCCGTGCATCGAGGCGGTGGACGTGAACACGCCGGCCGGCTTGCCGGACAGGGTGCCATTGACCCATTCGGCGCCCAGCCCATCCAGGAAGTGCTTGACCGGCGCGGCCATGTTGCCGAAGCGGGTGGGGCTGCCGAGCAGCAGGCCCTGGCAGTCGACCAGGTCCTGCACGCTCACGTAGGGGGCGCCATCGTCGGGTACCGGTGGCTGCGCGGTCTGGGTCACGGCGGCCACCGGCGGCACCGTGCGCAGGCGCGCGGTCATGCCCGGCACTTCGCCGATGCCCCGCGCGATCTGGCGCGCCAGCCGTGCCACCGAACCGCCCCGGCTGTAGTACAGCACCAGAATCTCGCCCATCGTGCCCGCTTCTCCTCGTCGTGTGGCTACCAGTATGGCTATCCTGCCAGCATTCCGCATCGGGTACCCTTCCACCGATGGAACCTTTGGATACGCTCAACCTGTGGATGGAGCGCGCGCGGGATCGCGCACGGGCCATCAGTTTCGGCCGCTTCCTGTGGCATCGCTTCCTCGACGACCGCCTGTTCCAGGCAGCGGCGGCGCTGGCCTACACCACGGTGTTCGCGCTGGTACCGCTGGCGATCGTGGTATTCGGTGTGCTGTCGGCCTTCCCCGTCTTCGACCGCTGGAGCGATCAGCTCAGCGACTACGTATTCTCCAACTTCGTGCCCTCCGCGGCGCGTGCGGCCGAGGGCTACCTGCGGCAGTTCTCGGCCAGTGCCGGCCAGCTGACGGCGGCCGGCTTCATCGCACTGGTGGCCTCACTGCTGATCACGCTCAACAGTGTGGAAGAGACCTTCAACCAGATCTGGCGGGTCGGCTCGACCCGGCCCAAGCTGACCCGCTTCCTGGTCTACTGGACCGTGCTGACCTTGGGCGCGATGCTCGCCGCCGCATCGCTTGCGGTATCGGCGCGGGTGTTCGCGATGCCGTTGTTCGGTACCCAGGAGGGCCGTTGGTTGGCCGAGCTGGCGCTGCGGCTGGCGCCGATCCTGATCGAGTTCGTCTGCATCACGCTGATGTTCCGGGTGGTGCCGCACCACACGGTGAAATGGCGGCATGCCGTGCCCGGCGCGATCCTGGCGGCGGTCATCCTGGAACTGGTGAAGTGGGGCATCGGTGCCTATCTGGGCAGCTTCCAGTCCTACCAGAAACTGTATGGCACGGTGGCGTTCGTGCCGATCCTGCTGCTGTGGATCTACCTGTGCTGGGTGGCGGTGCTGCTGGGGGCGTCGCTGGCTTCTTCGATGGCCGCCTTCCGCTACCAGCCGGTGGAACTGCGCCTGCCGCAGGGGTATGAGTTCTATGGACTGCTGCGCCTGCTTGGCCGCTTCCAGCATGCACGGGCCAAGGGCAAGGGCCTGGCCGATGACGAGATCCTGCGGCTGGAGCCGATGCTGACCGATTCACTGCTGCAGGACCTGATCTGCAACCTGCAGGAGATCGACCTGCTGCGCCGCGACGAGCGGGGCGAGTGGCTGCTGTCGCGTGACCTGGACCAGGTCAGCCTGGCCGATCTGTACGAGTGTACCCAGCTGCGCATCCCGGTGGCCGAGCAGCACCTGCCGTACCGTGATGACAGCCTGGGCCGTGCCGCACTGGCGGCGCTGGACGATCTGCGGCTGCCCCTGCGCGAACGCCTGAAGCGCAAGGTCAGTGATATCTATACCGACTCTGGAGACATGCCATGACCCGCAAGACGCCGTTGCCGCTGCTGCTCCCGTTGACCCTGCTGCTGGCCCTGGCGGCCTGCAAGCCGGCCCAGGAGCCGACACCGGCCAGCAGCCAGCCGCCGGCACAGGCGCCGACGCCGACCACTCCGGCACCGGTCGATGAAACCCCGGCCGAGCGCACCACTGCCGAATTCCCGACCTTGAAGATGAAGGCGGTGGATGGCAGCGACTACGATCTGGCCGCGCATCGTGGCAAGTGGGTGGTGGTGAACTTCTGGGCGACCTGGTGCGCCCCGTGCCGCAAGGAGATGCCCGAGCTGTCGGCGCTGCATGCGATGCGCAGCAACATCGAGGTGGTCGGCCTGGCCTACGAGGACATCGAAGTGCCGGAAATGCAGTCGTTCCTGACCAAGCATCCGGTGACCTATCCGATCGTGATCGTGGACCCGTTCGATCCGCCGGCCGACTTCGCCACGCCGCGAGGCCTGCCGTTGACGCATCTGCTGGATCCGCAGGGCAAGCTGGCCCACACCTTCCTTGGCCCGGTGACCGCCGCCGACATCGAAAAGCAGATCGCGGCCGCCAAGTAGTGGGTGGGTCGGCAGGGCCTGCGGCCCTGCACCTCGGTACGCGCCATCGCATGCGCGCTGCCGCTCCCACGCTTCGCTGCGCGAACCGCGGGCCCCACTTACCAACACCCAAACCCCCGCCGCTTCGCGGCCGCCCCCTGGCTCAGGGGGGGCTCTGCCCCAGACACGATCCGACGCCCGCCAGGCCAATGGGATTGCCGATGGGGTCAGATCCGCTTTCCGCAGGAAAACGGATCTGACCCCGGTTCCATTTCGATATCTGACAGATGTGTCGACCAAGGTCGACACCTACCAACAGCCGCAGGGATCTGTCAGAGGCGGGGCGGTGTGGGTGGGCAGGACCGTTGGCGCCATGGATGGCGCCATCGAGCCCCCAGGGACGGGTTTACGGCGTGTCCTGCCCACCCACACCGCCCCGCCATCCCGCGGATGCCCGCTGTTGCCGTTGCCGTTGCTGTTGCGTTGAGCAGGTGCAGGGTGCAACCCTGCCGCCCCCCTTATCCCTCGACCGGGAAGTCCTCGATCGGCTTCAGCACATCGTAGTGCTCGCGATGCAGCTTGCCCTTCAGCTTCGGCAGCTCCGGCAACGGCGCATCCACCCGTGTGTCCGGCAACCGGTCCAGCAGGTTGCGCACCAGGGTCAGTCGCCCCAGCCGCTGGTCGTTGAAATCCACCAGCGTCCACGGCGCCGCCTCGCGATGCGTCGCGCGCAGCATCGCCTCGCGGGCTTCGGTATAGGCGCTGTACTTGCTGCGCGATTTCAGGTCGACCGGGGACAGCTTCCAGCCCTTCAGCGGATCGAGGTGGCGTTCGGCGAAGCGCTTCTCCTGCTGCTCCTGGTCCACGCACAGCCAGTACTTGAACAGCAGGATGCCGTCATCCACCAGCAGCTGCTCGAACACCGGTGCCTGGCGCAGGAACTGCTGGTACTCGGTTTCGCTGCAATAGCCCATCACCCGCTCGACGCCTGCGCGGTTGTACCAGCTGCGGTCCATCAGCACGATCTCGCCGGCGGCGGGAAGATGCGAGGCATAGCGCTGGAAATACCACTGCGTGGCTTCGCGGTCGGTAGGCTTGGGCAGTGCTACCACCCGGCATTGGCGTGGATTGAGATGCTGGCTGATGGCCTGGATCGCGCCGCCCTTGCCTGCCGTATCCCGTCCCTCGAACAGCACCAGCAGGCGTTGCCCGCTGAGCTGCACCCAGCGCGCCATCGCGGTCAGTTCCAGCTGCAGCGGCAGCAGCAGTTCGTCGTAGTCCTTGCGCTTGAGCTTGGCCATCGTCACACCACGCGGGGAGGAAGCCCGAGCGTAACGCAGGGGTCGCTCAGGTGTTGTCGACACCTTGCCAGCCGTGTTCACCGGCAAGCCGCTGCAGCAGGGCCGACAGGTCGCGGGCAAACCCGGCCATGTCGAACAGGCCACTGCGTTCGCGCGCCTGCGCCAGCTCGGCGCGAAGCGAGGCCAGTGCTGCGGGGTCATTGCCCAGTGCGCTGGCGGTGGCGATGAACGCCGCATCATCGGCGACATTCATCCGGGCCAGCCCCAGATGGTGGTTGAGGCTGCCGGCCACGCGCGCGGCGAAGGTGTCGCCCGGGCAGGTCAGCACCGGGCAGCCGGCCCACAGTGCATCGGAGGCGGTGGTGTGCGCGTTGTACGGATGCGTGTCGAGGAACAGGTCGGCCAGTGGGTAGCGGGCCAGGTACTGCGGATGCGGCAGCTTGGCCATGAACACCAGCCGCGCCGGGTCCAGGCTGGCAGCCTGCGCGGCGGTGCGCAGGCGGGCGTCGGCCTGGCCGGGGCCGGACAGCAGCCACAGCACGCTGCCGGGCACGGCCTGCAACACTGCGAAGGCGCGGCCCATGCTGCGCGGGTTGAGCTTGTAGCTGTTGTTGAAGCAGCAGAACACCACGCCGTGCTCGGGCAGCCCGCACTCGGCGCGGGACGGCGACGGCTCCAGCGTGCGGGTGTTGTCCGAGGGCTGGAAGGCCCGCGGAAGGCGCAGGACGCGTTCGCTGAAGTGCGGTTCCAGCGCTGCCGGCAGTACGAATTCGTCGGCGACCACGGCGTCCAGCCATCGCGCGCCCGAGGTGCCGGGGTAGGCCAGCCAGTTCAGCTGCAGCGGGGCCGGGCGCATCGCCAGCACTTCGGGCGTGCCGCCGCCGCCCCAGCCGCGCAGGTCGAACAGCAGGTCGATGCCCTGTGCGCGGATGCGGGCCGCGATGTCGGCATGCCGCAGTGCGGCCACCTCATGCAGCCGGGTCGCGGACTGCAGGCGTTCGCGGATGCCGCTGCCATCGGCGCGGTTCAGCGCGAACAGGTGCAGCTGCAACGCCGGGTCATGACGCAGGTGTTCGAGCAGGGCCACGGTCAGCAGCCCGGTGGGATGGGCGCCGAAGCCATTGGAAAGGAAGCCGACGCGCAACGGGCCGCGCGCGCGTACCGTCACTGCCGGCAAGGGCCGGACCGAGGCGGCGATCAGTGCGGCGCGCGCACGTGCACAGGCCAACTGCTCGCCCGCGCTGGCGTCTTCGCTGAGGAAGGCGAAGGGTTCCACCGCACCGTGGCCGGCGGCGAGCGCGGCGCGTACCTGCGCAGCCAGCGTGTCCACGTCCTGCCAGTCGCACAGGCGGCGCTGCCATGCCAGGCGCTGCCCGGCGATGTAGGGTTCATCCGGCATCAGCGCATGCGCGCGGCGATAGGCCGCTGCTGCGCCTTCGGCATCGTCGGCGTCTTCCAGCGCATGGCCCAGCCACAGCGCGATGCCCGGGTGCTGCGGGGCCAATGCCGAGGCCTGGCCAAGCAGCTTCGCCGCGTCGGCGTGCGCGCCGGCCATCCAGGCCACGCGGCCCAGGCGCGCCAGGGCCTCGGGGTGGTTCGGGCGCAGCTGCAGCGCGCGTCGTGCCGCCTGCTCGCCGGCGGCGATGTCGCCGGCTTCCAGTTCCAGGTCGGCCAGCATCACCCAGGCGACGAAATCGCCGGGCTGGCGTGCGATCGCCTGCTGCAGGTGCTGTCGCTGCTGCCAGGCCGACATCGTGCTCAGCCCGCCGACAGCTGGGCCAGGGCATCGACCTGGTGTTCGTGGCTGAGCCGCTGCAGCAGCGGGTCGAGGTCGCCGGCGAGGATGTTGGGCAGGTCGTACAGGGTCAGGCCTTCCACGCGGTGGTCGGTGATCCGGCCCTGCGGGAAGTTGTAGGTGCGGATGCGCTGGCTGCGGTCGCCGCTGCCGACCTGCAGGCGCCGCGATTCGGCCTGCGCGGCGTCCTGGCGCTGGCGCTCGGCATCGAGCAGCTGCGCCTTCAGGCGCTTCATCGCCTTGTCGCGGTTGGCGTGCTGGCTGCGCTCGGTCTGGCACTCCACCACCACGCCGGTCGGCACGTGGGTGATGCGGATGGCCGATTCGGTCTTGTTGACGTGCTGGCCGCCGGCACCGGACGAGCGGAACGTATCCACCTTCAGGTCGGCCGGGTTGATGACGATGTCATCGACCTCGTCGGCCTCGGGAATGATCGCCACGGTGGCCGCCGAGGTGTGGATGCGGCCCTGCGATTCGGTGGCCGGCACGCGCTGCACGCGATGCGTGCCCGATTCGAACTTCAGGCGCGAGAACGCACCACGGCCGACCACGCGCGCCACCACTTCCTTGTAGCCGCCATGCTCACCGGGGTTGTCTGATTCGATCTCGACCTTCCAGCCCTGGCGCTCGGCATAGCGGGCGTACATGCGGAACAGATCGCCGGCGAAGATCGCGGCTTCATCGCCGCCAGTGCCGGCGCGTACTTCCAGGAACAGGTTGCCTTCGTCGCGCGGATCGCGCGGTACCAGCAGCAGGGCCAGTTCTTGTTCCAGTTCCTGCAGGCGCGCCTGCGCCGCGGCGATTTCCTCGTCGGCCAGTTCACGCAGGTCGGGGTCGGCGCGCATGCCTTCGGCGGCGGCCAGGTCGGCCTTGGCACGGGCTTCCTCGGCGAGCGCGGCAGCGACCGGTTCAAGTTGGGCGAATTCGCGCGAAAGGTCGCGGAAACGGGTGTTGTCGGCGACCACATCGGGTTCGGCGAGCAGGCGTTCCAGTTCTTCGCGGCGCTCGGCCAGCGCTTCCAGCTTACGGCGCAGGGTCGGCGTCATCGGGTCTCACGGGTGGGTGGCGGTAACCCGGCGTGGCCGGGAACAGGCGCTCGGCGGCGCGGGTCAGGTCGGCATCGCCACTGAGCGCGGCCGCGCGCAGTGCGGCGGTCGGCGGATGCAGCAAGCGGTTGGTCAGGCCATGGGCCAGCAGTTCCAGCACTTCGTCGGCGGGCTTGCCGTTGGCCAGCTGCTGCCGTGCGCGCTCCAGCAGTTCGGCGCGGGTCGCTTCGCCGAACGCACGCAGCTGCCGCAGCGGTGCCTGGTGGGCGCTGGCCTGCTGGGTCTCGATGAAACGCGACACCTGCAGGTCGATGATCGCCTCGGCCTCGGCGGCGGCCTCGCGGCGGCCACGGCGGTTGTCTTCCACCGCGCGTTCCAGGTCATCGACGGTGTAGAGGAAGGCGTCGTTGAGCGTGCCGACCTCGGCTTCGATGTCGCGCGGCACGGCCAGGTCGAACAGCAGCATCGGCTTGTGCCGGCGCGCGCGCAGTGCGTTGGCCACCATCTCGCGATGGATCACAGGTTCGCGCGCGGCGGTGGCCGAGAACACGATGTCGGCCTCGCCGAGATGGCGGTCCAGTTCGGTCAGCGGCAGGGCCACGCCGCCATGGCGGCTGGCCAGTTCCTGCGCGTGGGCAAGGGTGCGGTTGGCGATCAGCAGCCGCCGCACCTTGCCCTCACTCAGGTGGCGTGCAGCCAGCTCGATGGTCTCGCCGGCACCGACCAGCAGCACGGTGGAGTCATCCAGGCGCGCGAAGGCGTTCTGCGCCAGGCGCACCGCCGCCGAGGCCACCGACACCGGGTTGGCGCCGACCTGGGTATCGGTGCGCGCACGCTTGGCTACCGAGAAGGTCTGCTGGAACAGGCGGTCCAGGCGCTGGCCGAGCAGGCCGTGGTCACGCGCGGTCGACCAGGCATCCTTAACCTGGCCGAGGATCTGCGGTTCGCCCAGCACCATCGAGTCCAGCCCGGTGGCGACCCGGAACAGGTGGCGCACGGCCTCGGCATCGGCATGCTGGTACAGGTAGCCCTGCAGGTCGCCTGCCTGGCTGTGCAGCCACTGGTCCAGCGCCTGTGCCGACTCGGCCACGGCATACAGTTCGGTGCGGTTGCAGGTGGACAGCAGCACTGCCTCGGCGATCTGCGGGGTATCGCGCAGCGAGCCCAGCGCACGCGGCAACGCCTCACCGGCGAAGGCCGCGCGCTCGCGCAGCTCCACCGGTGCGGTCTGGTGATTCAGTCCGAGCACCCACAGGGTCATTGTTCAGTTGCTTGCGATAAGCTGCTGGCCATTGGACGACATTTTAAGGCCCCGATGCCGACGATGCCCGCATTGATTCGCATCCCCAGTGTTCTGCTGCTGTCCCTGGCCTGCGCCCAGGCCCTGGCGGCGGTGCCGGCCAAGGCCCCCGTGCGGGCCGCGGCCACTGAGGAACTGGCGCTGGAACCGGTGATGGCCGGTGAGTTCGCCCTGCAGGCAGGCAAGCTGGCCGAGGCCGCGCGCTGGTACCTGCAGGCCGCGCAGCAGACCGACGGCGACGCCGGCCTGGCCGAGCGCGCGACCCGTATCTCCATGCTGGCCAACGATGATGCCAGCGCCGCCAAGGGCCTGGCCCTGTGGCAGCAGCGCGCCCCGCGCTCGTTGACCATGCGCAGCGCCGCCGGTGCGCTGGCCATGCGCCAGGGCGATGTGAAGGCTGCCCGCACCGAGCTGCAGGCGCTGCTGGCCGACCCCGACGAGCGCGGCTGGAAGTTCGCCCTGGCCGCGCTGATCGGCGGTGGCCGCGACCCGGCGGTGCCGGCGCAGGTGCTCGGCGAGCTGGTCGATGCCAATGCGATTCCGCCGAAGATCGAGGCCTGGCAGGAGTTCGGTCGCCTGGCCCTGCGCATGGACAAGCCCGAGCTGGCGCGGCGCATGATCGATGAAGTGGTCAAGCGCTTCCCGGAAGAACCGCGCGTAGCGTTGCTGCGTGCCAGCCAGCTGCAGCAGGCGGGCGAGACCGACAAGGCATTGTCGCTGCTGCACGACGTCGAGCCGAAGACCCGCCAGGACCCCGAGCTGCGCAATGCGGTGGCCATCGCCTACGACAGCCTGGGCCAGCCGGCTGCGGCCGAGCGCGTGTTGGCGTTCGGCCCGCAGGACGTACAGACCTGGGGCATGCGCGCCTCGCTGCTGGCCAAGCAGGGCGACAAGGCGGCGCTGTCCAACCTCTACAACGAGCTGTCGCGGCAGGCGGCCAAGCCGGATCCGGCGCAGCGCCTGTTGCTGGGCAAGATCGCCGAATACCTGAAGCGTTACCCCGAGGCGGTGCAGTGGTACCACAGCGTGCCCGGTGGCGATGAGCTGAGCGAAGCGCGCCTGCGCGCGGCCAATGCCCAGGCCCTGGCCGGGCGCCTGCCGCTGGCGCTGGAGGAAGTGCACGCGATCCAGTCCGACGCGGTGGTCGACGACGATGTGCGCCGTGACGCCTACCTGCTGGAAGCCGAACTGCGCCAGCGTGGTGACGACAGCGCCGGTGAACTGGATGCGCTGGCCCGCGGCCTGGCCGCCTACCCGGACGACAACGGCCTGCTGTACGCACGTGCGCTCACCTGGGAGCGCCGCGACGACATCCCGCGCGCCGAGGCCGACCTGCGCAAGATCCTGGTGACCGACCCGGAAAACGTGCCGGCGCTGAACGCGCTGGGCTACACCCTGGCCGATCGCACCGGCCGCCTGCAGGAAGCGCTGGAGCTGATCGACCGCGCCCGCGTGGCCGAGCCGGACAACGCCGCCATCGTCGACAGCTATGGCTGGGTGCTTTATCGCCTGGGCCGCAAGGAAGAGGCACTGGTACAGCTGCGCCGGGCCTGGACCCTGGCCAAGGACCCGGAGATCGCTTCCCACGTCGGCGAAGTGCTGTGGGTGCTGGGCAAGCATGACGAGGCCCGCCACTTCTTCGACGAAGCGGCCAAGCTCGACCCTGAAAACCGCGCGCTGCTGCGCGCCCGTGAGAAATTCAATCCATGAGTGGTTCCCTGATCCGGCCGCTGCTGTTGGCGACCGTGACCTTGGCGGTGAGCGCCTGTACCAGTGTCGGCACGCAGAAGACCCCGGCGCCAGCGGTGGTCGAGATTGTTTCGGCTGAAGCGGCGCAGGCCGAGGCAGCGCGCGTGGCCGCGCTGCAGGCACAGCCGGACTGGGCCTTCCAGGGGCGGGTGGCGGTCAGCAAGGGCAAGGACGGCGGCAGCGGTCGCATCGACTGGAAGCAGGACGGCCGCCGCTACGTGGTCGAACTGAGCGCGCCGGTGACCCGGCAGAGCTGGAAGCTGACCGGCGACACCCATTCCGAAGCCGGTCGCCTGGAAGGGCTGTCCGGCGGTCCGCGCGATGGCGAGGACGCCCAGCAGCTGCTGCTGGAAGCGACTGGCTGGGACATCCCGGTCAATCAGCTGCCGGAGTGGATCCGCGGCCTGGTGGCCGGGGATGCTGCCGGTCCGGAAAAGGTCGAGCGCGACGGTGAAGGCCGGCCGCGCCGCATGCAGCAGATGGGCTGGCAGGTGCAGTACCTGGACTGGTACCCGGCCGACGCCGGACGACCGGCGCTGCCGCGACGGATCGAGGCCAGCAATGGCGACGCCAAGGTGCGCCTGCTGGTGGACCAGTGGGGGCAGGGCACGCCATGAGCGCCGGGCGCGACGACGCGGGCTGGTCCTGGTGGCCGGCCCCGGCCAAGCTGAACCTGTTCCTGCACATCACTGGCCGCCGGGCCGACGGCTACCACGAGCTGCAGACCGTATTCCGCCTGCTGGACTGGGGAGACCGCATCGGCCTGCGCCTGCGTGAAGACGGTCAGGTGCGTCGGCAGGGCGAGGGCCTGGCCGGCGTGGCCGAGGCCGATGACCTAGCGGTGCGGGCCGCGCGCCTGCTCCAGGATGAGGCGAAGGGCGCGCAAGGTGCTGACATCATCGTCGAAAAGCACGTTCCTGCCGGTGGTGGCTTCGGCGGCGGTTCGTCCGATGCGGCCACCGTGCTGGTGGTGCTGAATCGGCTCTGGCGCGCCGGCCTGGACGAGGATGCCCTGGCCGCGCTGGCCCTGCGCCTGGGCGCCGACGTGCCGGTGTTCGTGCGTGGCCACAATGCCTGGGCCGAAGGGGTGGGCGAGCGCCTGCAGCCGATCACGCTGGCGCCGGCCTGGTATGTGGTGGTTGAACCGGGTGTTCATGTTCCTACGCCGGTCCTGTTTGCAGACCCGGATTTGACGCGCGACAGCCCAGTGGCGAAAATAGAGGACTTCGCTTCCGGGACCCTGGTCGGGAACGCGTTCGAACCGGTGCTGCGCCGCCGTGAGCCTGCCGTCGAGGCAGCGCTTGCCGCGTTGAGCGACATCGGCGCGGCGCGGCTGACCGGTTCGGGAAGTGGTTGTTTCGTCGAGTTCGCATCGCAGGCTGCTGCAGAGCAGGGGCGGTCGAAGTTGCCGAAGGAGTTGCGGGCAAGGGTGGCAGCGGGCGTTGCGCGTTCGCCACTGCTGGATGCACTCGAGCAACACTGATTTATCAATGCAGGGGCGTCGCCAAGAGGCCCAAGGCACCAGGTTTTGATCCTGGCATTCGTAGGTTCGAATCCTACCGCCCCTGCCAATAGCGGCTGTGTCCGCGCCTTCCAGCGCATCGCCCGCGCGGGACGTGGAAACAACCGCGGTGTTGTCAGCAGCAAGGGTCCATCGGGGTCCTTGCCGACTCCGGATCCCCGCCACTCGTCCCCGCCCGAGACAATCATGATGCAAGAGTCCCCGAACCTGCTGGTCTTTTCCGGCAACGCCAACAAACGTCTGGCGCAGAACATCTGCAAGGAACTGGGGGTCCGCCCGGGCAAGGCGCTGGTGTCGCACTTCTCCGATGGTGAAGTGCAGGTGGAAATCGAAGAGAACGTCCGCAAGCAGGACGTGTTCGTGATCCAGCCGACCTGCGCGCCGAGCGCGGAAAACCTGATGGAACTGCTGGTGCTGATCGACGCGCTCAAGCGCGCATCGGTGGCCAGCGTGACCGCCGTGGTGCCGTACTTCGGCTACTCGCGCCAGGACCGCCGCATGCGTTCCTCGCGCGTGCCGATCACCGCCAAGCTGGCGGCCAAGATGTTCAGCACCGCTGGCGCTGATCGCGTGCTGACCGTCGACCTGCACGCCGACCAGATCCAGGGCTTCTTCGACATTCCGGTGGACAACGTGTATGCGTCCCCGCTGCTGCTGGCCGACATCTGGCGCGCCTACGGCACCGAGAACCTGATTGTTGTCTCGCCGGACGTGGGCGGCGTGGTCCGCGCCCGTGCGGTGGCCAAGCGCCTGGATGACGCCGACCTGGCGATCATCGACAAGCGCCGCCCGCGCGCCAACGTCTCCACCGTGATGAACATCATCGGTGACGTCGAAGGCAAGACCTGCGTGATGGTCGATGACATCGTCGATACCGCCGGCACCCTGTGCGCCGCTGCCGCTGCCCTGAAGGCGCGCGGTGCGCTCAAGGTCGCCGCCTACTGCACCCACGCGGTGCTGTCGGGCCCGGCGGTGGACAACATCACCAATTCCCAGCTCGACGAGCTGGTGGTGACCGACACCATCCCGCTGAAGGACGCAGCGCGGGTGTGCAGCAAGATCCGCCAGCTGAGCGTGGCGGAAATGCTGGCCGAAACGATGCGCCGCATCGCCTTCGGCGAGTCGGTCAGCTCGCTGTACGTCGACTGAGTTTTCGTCCCTGCCGGCAACGGCGGGACATACCCGGATGCTTCTGGTCGCGGAAGCATCTTCAACCGCCACGCCGCAGGGCGCGGCAACAACCTGAGTAGTCGAAAATGTCGAAGACCCATGAAATCAAGGTCACCAAGCGTGAACTGCAGCGTAAGGGTGCGAGCCGCCGCCTGCGTCACGCTGGTGTGATCCCGGCCATCGTGTACGGCGGCAACGCCGAGCCGGTCGCCATCAGCCTGGACCACAACGAAATCTGGCTGGCCCAGCAGAACGAGTGGTTCTATGCCTCGATCCTGGACCTGAACCTGGATGGCCAGGTGCAGAAGGTCCTGCTGCGTGACATGCAGCGCCACCCGTACAAGCAGCTGATCATGCACCTGGACTTCCAGCGCGTGAACGAGAACGAAGCCCTGACCGCTTCGGTCCCGCTGCACTTCGTCAACGAAGACACCTCGCCGGCCGGCAAGGCTGCCGACGTCGTGGTCACCCACGAACTGAAGGAAGTGACCATCACCTGCCTGCCGAAGGACCTGCCGGAGTCGATCGAAGTCGACCTGGGCGAGCTGAAGGCCGGTGACGTCGTGTACCTGTCCAACATCAAGCTGCCGAAGGGCGTGGAAATCCCGGCGCTGGCGCTGGGCAAGGACCACGACGACGCCATCGTCACCGCCAAGGCCGGCAAGGCCGACGAGGCTGACGAAGAAGCGGCTGCCGCCGAGTAATACCGTTACGGTGCCTGCCTCCGGGCAGGCACCGTACTGGAAGGAACCATGGCAGGACTGCGACTGATCGTCGGTCTGGGCAATCCCGGATCGGAACACGCCCGGACCCGGCACAATGCCGGGTTTCATTTCGTTGAGGCCCTGGCGGAAAAAGCCGGTGCGCGATGGAATGTGGACAGCAAGTTGTTCGGCGAGACCGCCAAGGTCGAGATCGCCGGGCAGACGGTGTGGCTGCTCAAGCCCGCCACCTTCATGAACCTCAGCGGCAAGTCGGTCACCGCCGCGCAGCGGTTCTGGAAGATCGAGCCGGAGGAAACCCTGCTGGCCCACGACGAGCTGGACCTTCCGCCCGGTGCGGCGCGACTGAAGTTCGACGGTGGCCACGGCGGCCAGAACGGCCTGCGCGATACCATCCGCCTGCTGGGTCACGGCAAATTCCACCGCCTGCGCGTGGGCATCGGCCATCCCGGCCACAAGGACCGCGTGGTGGGTTGGGTGCTGGGGCGCCCGTCCAAGGAGGATGACGTGCTGATCGCGCGCGCCATCGACGATGCGATCGACGTGCTGCCGCTGGCGGTGCAGGGCGATTTCAACGAAGCGATGAAGCGGCTGCACACCCCGAAATAACCGGTAGGTACCGACCGTTGGCCGGTACGGAACCAACCAGAACGGTAGGTACCGACCGCTGTTCGGTACGGAACCAACCAGAACGGTAGGTATCGACCGTTGGTCGGTACGGAACCAACCAGACCGGTAGGTATCGACCGCTGGTCGATACGGAACCATCCAGACCGGTAGGTATCGACCGCTGGTCGATACGGAGAATGATTGGAAAAGCAGCGCCCAGGTCGCTGTTTCCCCAATCACTTTCACCCCAGAGAGCTGTCACCCATGGGTATCAAATGCGGCATCGTCGGCCTGCCCAACGTCGGCAAGTCGACCCTGTTCAATGCGCTGACCAAGGCGGGCATCGCCGCGGCGAACTTCCCGTTCTGCACCATCGAACCGAACGTCGGCATCGTGCCGGTGCCGGATCCGCGCCTGAACGAGCTGGCGGGCATCATCAACCCGCAGAAGGTCATCCCGACTGCGGTCGAGTTCGTCGACATCGCCGGCCTGGTCGCCGGTGCTGCCAGCGGTGAGGGCCTGGGCAACAAGTTCCTGGCGCACATCCGCGAAGTCGATGCGATCACCCACGTGGTGCGCTGCTTCGAGCACGGTGACATCGTGCACGTGGCCGGCAAGGTCGACCCGATCTCGGACATCGAAACCATCGACACCGAACTGGCGCTGGCCGACCTGGACAGTGTCGAGAAGGCGCTGAACCGTGCCGAGCGTGCGGCCAAGGGCGGCGACAAGGATGCGGCGGCGCGCAAGCCGGTGCTGGCCAAGTTGCAAGCTGCACTGTCGGAGGGCAAGGCTGGGCGCTCGGCCGGGCTGGACGAGGAAGAGAAGGCGCTGGTGCGCGACCTGTTCCTGCTGACCCTGAAGCCGGTGATGTACATCGCCAACGTGCTGGAAGACGGTTTCGACAACAACCCGCACCTGGAAGCCGTGCGTGCGCATGCTGCCGCCGAAGGCGCGCAGGTGGTGCCGGTGTCGGCCGCGATCGAAGAAGAGCTGTCCCAGCTCGACGACGAAGACCGCGATACCTTCCTGGCGGACCTGGGCCTGAGCGAGCCGGGCCTGAACCGCGTGATCAACGCGGCCTACAGCCTGCTCGGCTTGCAGACCTACTTCACCGCCGGCGTGAAGGAAGTCCGTGCGTGGACCGTGCGCAAGGGCGCCACCGCTCCGCAGGCTGCCGCCGTCATCCACACCGACTTCGAGAAGGGCTTCATCCGCGCCGAAACCATCGCGTATGACGACTTCATCAAGTACAAGGGCGAAGCCGGCGCCAAGGAAGCGGGTCGCCTGCGCCTGGAAGGCAAGGAGTACCGCGTGCAGGAAGGCGACATCCTGCACTTCCGCTTCAACGTCTGATCCTGCGGCATCGGATCGACCCCGGACGCCCCGCCCTGTGCGGGGCGTTCGCGTTTCCGGTGATGGACAAAAAAACACCAGGCTGCGAAACGCTTGCGGTGTGACGTTCGCCGGTACTTGTCCACAGCAAACTCCCATCGCTTTCCACGCGTGGTGTGGAAAACCCCGCGCGCCTCTGTAGAGCCGAGCCTGCGCTCGGCTCAGGTTGCCATCAGCCGAGCATGGGCTCGGCTCTACGAGGCTTGGCGGTGCGGTGTGGACAAATTTTCACCACGCTTCGAAACGCCTGCGGTGCAATGCTCACAACTACTTGTCCACACCTAGTTCCCATCGCTTTCCACGCGCGTTGTGGAAAAGAACTGCAGACGTGGACAAAAACTCACCACGCCCGGAAGCGCCTGCCCTGCAACGCTCGAACCCACTTGTCCACACCAAACCCCCATCGCTTTCCACGCCGCATGTGGAAAAAGTGCCCGGCATTCCCTTGCCGGGCACGTCCCGCGTCACCAGGTGTACGACACGCCCAGCTGGGCACCGACGTCGTGGAAGCCCATGCCACCGCTCTGCCGGCTCAGTTCACCCCAGCCGCGCCAGCCGCCGGACAGATCCACCTGCACGCCGGCCTTGGCTTCGTAGATGTCACGCGGCAACTGCCGCTGCAGGCGCTCGCCGTCCATTGTCAGGCCCGCACCATTGCCGCCGGACCACCAGTTCACCGCCACGTACGGGTGCACCTGGCCCTGCGCCGGGCTCAACCCACGGCTGTACAGGCGCAGGCCGAGGCGGGTGCTGGTCTCGCCACCACCGCGGTCCTCGACTACCGTGCCGTTGGCCTCGACCACGCGGTCGCTGTCATAGCGGCTGTGCACCACCTGCACCTGCGGTTCCAGGTAGATGCCGCGCTGCGCGGTGCGCCGCAGGGGCAGCACATAGCCGGCCTCGGCCGACGCACTCCAGTTGCGGGCGTCATAGCGCTCCTTCTGCAGGCCTTCGCCCTGCACGCTGTTGCGGAAGCGGCCGTATTGCAGCCAACCATCCACATAGGCGCCGCCTTGCATGTGCGCATCCTGCAGCCAGGTAGCATAGGCACCCACGCTGGTGCCGGTGACCACGCCACGCGCGGTGTAGCCGGTCACCTGCGAGCGGCTGTCATTGCGCGCGCGGCCGTGGCCGAGCATCGCACCGGCCTGCAGCTCGCCCGTGCCACCCACTTCGAAGCGGCGGCCGACGCCGACCAGCATGCTGCTGATCTGCCCATCGACCTGGACCTGGCGGTTGCGGTCGTGGCTGTCGGGCTGCGCGCTGCGAAGGTGCATCCAGGCCACGGCATCGCCGCTGGCACTGGCCACGGCGGCGGGATCACCGGCGCGGTCGTGCAGGCTGTGCCGGAACATGCCCAGTGCGGCGCTGCGGTTGGCCAGGTAGGCCGCCGGTTCCGGGCGTTCCACCTGCGGGCGCGGCGGATCGATCGGCGGCTCCGGCGGCAATGGTGGATCGATCGGCGGCTCCGGCGGCAACGGCGGATCGATCGGCGGCTCCGGCGGTGACGGTGGGTCGACCGGCGGATCCGGCGGATCCGGCGGCTGCGGCGGGTCGACCGGCGGATCCGGCGGCTGCGGCGGGTCGATCGGGGGATCCGGCGGCTGCGGCGGATCGACCGGCGGCACGTACTCCGAGCGCAGGTACCAGTTGCCATCGTCCGGGGTCGACACACCGCCCTTGAACAGGAAGTAGTCGTAGGCACCGGCAACCGCGCGCCCCTGCAGGCTGAATTGTGCATCCGACTGGCCGGCCACGGTGATCAGGCGGATGCCCTCCTGGGTCAGCGCACCGGCGCCGCCGGCATTGCGCACACTCACGCTGGCGGTGCCGCTGCTGTTGCCGTTGATCACCAGCTGGTCGCCCAGCGAAGTGTCGTCGCCCAGCGCGCGGTTGAAGATCCACTGGCCACCGTTGCCCACGTAGTCGCCGCTGACGGTAACGGTCTTGAAATCGCCGGCCGCCGGCGCATCGAAAGCGATGGTGCCGGCGTGTTCGAGCGTGCCGACGCTGGAACTGGCGCGTACGTTCCACTGGCTGCTGCCATCCAGCGCCAGTTGTGCGACCTGGTAGCCGGAGTCGTTGCGCAGGGCGCCGCTGAACGTGGTGCCGTTGCCCAGCACCATGTGCACCTCAGCCGTTGCGCTGTCGACCACCACGTCACCGCGCAGCATGCTGGCGTCGGCGCTGAAGTCGATGCGACTGGTCGCCACGCTGCTGCCATCGGTGAATACCGTGTCGCTGACCCGCAGCAGGCGGCCGCTGCCGTCGCCCGCAGTCACATCGCTGCCATTGACGGTCAGTGCGTGATTGCTGCCCTGCAGCCAGAACGCGGGGCCACTGGCGGTCTCGATGTGGCTGTCATTGAAGGTGGCACGGTTCCAGTACGGGCCGAACGCGGTCAGGTAGGAGCGGTAGCCGCCGCTGTTGCTGCCGGTCATGCGGATGTCCAGGCGGTCGGCCTGGGTCAACCGCGCGGTGTTCATGTGCACGATGCCGAACACGTTCTCGCCATCGCTGCGGATCGCAACGGTATCGAGCAGCGCGGTGGCGGTGGAGCCGCCGATGAACACGCCACCGCCGCCGTTGCCGCGCACGTCGATCACGCTGCCGTTGGCTTCGATGCGGCTGGCGGTGCTGCCGGTGGAGCCGGTCACGCGCACGCCGTAGGTCGCATCACCGTGCGTGGTGATCCGGCCACCCTGCACGGTGGCAACGCCGCCGGCGATCTCAACGCCATAACCGTAGGTGTCGGTCCAGGTGTCGATGCTGCTGTCGGTCAGCTGCAGGCGCGACTCATCGCTGGCCAGCCAGAATCCGGAGTAGCCATCACGAACATCGAACGCGGCATCGCTTGCGGTCAACTGTCCCCAGCTGTTGATGTTCACGCCATAGCCACCGACGGTGTAGAAGCTGCCGCCGTTGATCACTGCACTGGAGTAGGTCTTGCTGATGCGGCTGCCGAGCAGGCGCATGCTGCCGCCCACCGAATGGGCTTCCACGTTCTCCAGCAGCAGGCTGCCGCCGCTGTCGATATCGAACCAACCGCCCTGCAGGTAGGTGTCGTACAGCTCGGCGCGGCTGCCCACGCCGTTGGCCGCCACGCCGGCAAGGATGCCACCGGGGGCGAGGGTGATGCGGCTGTTGCGGATCGTCAGCAGGCCGGCACTGTCGGCGCGCAGGCGGGCACCGCCGTCGGCGCTCATCCGCAGATCGGCCAGGTGCAGCTCGCTGCCCTTGCCGGATGCACCGGCCAGCGTGCCACCGGTCCCGGTCATTGAAAGACTGCCCCCGGCATAGTGGATCACGCCACCGTTGTAGGCCTGCACGCTGCCGAATCCGCTGCCGTTGCGCGTGGCATCGATGTCGACATCGCGCGCATCGATCACGCTGCCGGCACCATTGGCATACAGCGCATAGAAGCCCGTCCCGGTCGCCGGTGCGATCGACAGCGTTGCGTCGCGCAGCTGCACCTGGCCACCATTGGCAGCGGACACGCCGCTGCCATTGCCGGTCACGTGGATGCGGCTGCCGTCGATCAGCGCATTGCTGCCGGTACCGGTGACCGCAAGTGCGAAGCTGCCCGCACTGTGGGTGAGGACGTCGTCGGCACCCAGCTGCAGGGTGTCACCGTCGTTGACCAGCAGCGGGCCGGTGAGGTCTGCGGCATGCGCCGGCAGGGCTGCCCACAGCGCAGTGGCCAACAGGCTGGGAATGAGGGGTACGCGCTTTCCGTGCGCGCGCCCGTACGCACGGCCGTGCCGTGTGGGGGAGGCGTTCATGCTGATGGACTTCCTGTGGCAGGGCGCAGCGAGGCTGCGCGGACTGACGCGGCAGGGCCGCGTCGCTGCGGAAGTCCCACGCCACGGCAATTGCAGGCGCCATCGGACTTCCGTCCCCCACGGCGATGCGGCAACAGCCGGCAGGCGCACCTTGGCGGGATGTCTCCAGCCTAGAAATCGGCACTGTCCGATGGAATCAGGCGTTTCCTAAAGCGGTTGCAGGCCCCGTCGCAGGGCCGGCGGGATTCAGCCGGGAGTGGCCTCAGCCGAACAGCGAGGCCTGCAGGCAGTACTCGATCAGCGCCTGGTCGCTGTCCACACCGAGCTTGCGCATCGCGCTGATCTTCTGCGTGCTGACCGTCTTGGCGCTGCGCTGCAGCTGGCGTGCGATGTCGCCCACGCTCATGCCACTGGTGAACAGGCGGATCACCTCCAGCTCGCGCGGCGACAGCCGCGCACGGACCGCATCCGCATCGGCCGGTTCGCTCGCAGCTACCGGCAGCAGTCCCGGGGGGCGGTAGACGCGATCGGCCAGCACCACGCGCAGGGCCTGTACCAGGCTGCCCAATCCATGGCTCTTGAGCACCACGCCACCGGCGCCGGCGGCATACATCGCCGCGACCAACGACGGATTGGACACCATCGTCAGCACCAGCAGGCGCGTCTCCGGGAAGCTGCGGCGCAGGAACGAGATCAGCTTGATGCCGTCCCCGAAGCGATCGCCTCCCGGCATGCTGTAGTCGGTGATCACCGCCTGTGGCCGGGTCCGGGTCATCAGCTCGATCAGCGTCGCCGGATCGGCCGCTTCGCCCACGATGTCCAGGTCCAGTTCCCCGGCCAGTACGTCGCGGATGCCGGCAAGCACGATCGGGTGGTCGTCGGCGATGAGGATCCGTGTGGTCATGGCAGGGTCGGGTCGTCGGGAAGGGAGGGGGATGCAGCGTCGCGCAACGGATGCAGCAGCCGCTCGAGGCGTCGCTGGAACCCGGCAAGAGCGGCCGCCTGGGTGGCCAGGTCATCGCCGCCGGCAAGGCACTGTTCGATCTGCAGGCCGCTGTCGACCAGCGCAGGTGCACCGACGATCACCAGCGCGCCGCGGATGCGGTGCAGAACCTGCGCCACCCTGGCGGGATCGGCAGCGGCGATCGCCTGGCGCAGGCTGTCCAGGTCGGCCTGCATGGTCTGTACGAACAGCGACTGCATCTTCGCGGGAACCTGCAGCGGGGGATCCTTGTCGTGCGACGCAGTGGACGCAGGGCGCTCCTGCATCGCGACGGCCGGTGCATCGCCGTCGGTGATCCGGGTCAGCAGGCGCTGCAGGGCTTCCAGCGTGATCGGCTTGACCAGCACGCCCTGCATGCCCGATTCCTGGCAGCGTTGGCGTTCGGCCGGGTCGGCATTGGCCGTGGCGCCGTGGATGGGCACGCTGACACCCCGTGCCCGCAAGGCACGGGCCAGGCCGTAGCCATCCAGCCCGGGCATGTTCAGGTCGGTCAGCACCAGCGCGAACGCCCCTTGCTGCCAGTAGCCCAGCGCTTCATTGCCATCGCTGGCGACCACGGCGCGGCAGCCGAGCTGTTCCAGCTGGTCGCGCAGGATCGCCTGGTTGATCGGGTTGTCCTCGGCGACCAGCACCTGCAGGCCGAAATGGCGCGTCGCCGGCAGGCGCCCTTCGGCGCTGGCCGCCAGCGGTTGGCCGCTGGCCGCGGCCAAGGCCAGCACGATCGCGTCGAATCGATGCAGGCCGACCTGCCAGGCGCCATCGACCTGCCGTGGCCGCACCCCGCCTTCGCGGCAGGCGATCACGCGCGGTCCACCCGCCCATGCGGGCAGAGGGTCGTCCAGCACCAGCTCGAGCAGCACGGCGGACGATGGCAGGCCTGCTGCGCTGTCCTCCCGGTACACGCTGGCCTGTGCACCGCGCTGCTGCAGGCGCTCGCACAGCGATTGCACCAGTTCGCGCACGCTGCCCCGCACCTGTACCTGCAGGCCGGCGGGTAGTTGCGGCGGCGGGGCCTGCTGTGGATCCGGTGGAGCCGAGGGCAGCGGCAGTTCGACGCTGAAGCTGCTGCCCAGGCCGCTCTCGCTGACCACGCGCAGCTGGCCTTCCATCAACGCCACAAGATGCGCGCAGATGGCCAGCCCCAGGCCGGTGCCGCGCATCGCATCGGTGCCCGGGTTGGCCTGGAAAAATGGCTCGAACAGATGCGCCTGGTGTTCGCTGGCAATGCCGATACCGGTATCGGCCACCTGCCATTGCAGCCAGCAGCGTTGCTCCTGCCAGCGTGCCGAAACACGGACCACCACGCGCCCGCTGTCGGTGAACTTCAGTGCGTTGCTGATCAGGTTGTTGAGCACCTGTCGGATCCGCGCGGCATCACCGCACACCCCGGGCGGTACGTCGGCATCGATGCAGGCGTAGAACTGCAGCCCCTTGTTGGCGGCCGCGGCAGCATACGAGTCGAGCGCGTCCTCGGTCAGCCGCACTGGATCGAATGGGCTTGGCTCCAGGCTCAGTTGCCCGGCCTCGGCCTTGCTGACATCCAGGATGTCGCTGATCAGCTGCATCAGGGTCGAGGACGAACGCTGGATCGTTGCAAGGTAGTCCTGTTGCCGTGCATCCAGTGGCGTCAGCCCCAGCAGTTCAAGCGTGCCGAGCACACCGTACAGCGGCGTGCGGATCTCATGGCTCATCGTGGCCAGGAACTGGCTCTTCGCGCGGTTGGCCTGGTCGGCGGCGCGGCGCGCCTGCTGCAGCACCTGTTCGGCTTCATGCTGGCTGCTCAGGTCAATGAACAGGCACAGCACCGCCGGCTCACCGCGATAGCGCGCCGGTGTCGCCGTTACCAGCAGGTGGCGGCCTTCGGGCGTGGCGCAGGCCAGGCCATCGCCCAGCGTGGTGCCGCCGGCAGCCAGTACGCTGCGCCGCCACGGGCCATGCCAGCCGCCGGCATGATAGTCCTCGCCCAGCCAGCGGCGGGCGAGGGCGTTGTCCAGCAGCACATTGCCATCGGTACGACGCAGCAGGCACAGCCCGATCGGCGCGTTGTCCAGGATCGTGCGACTGAAGGCTTCGCTTTCCAGCAGGCGCGCGTGGTTGCTGCGCAGCGGCTCGATGACCGAACGCCGGTACGCGCGCAGCACCAGCGTGCCGCCCAGTGCCAGCAGCAGGGCGACCACGGTCGCGCCCAGCAATGGCCCCTGCGGGTGCTGGAACACCTGCCGCCAGCCGACGTGGTAGACCGCCAGCCAGCCGCGCTCGCTGCGCATGCGGAACTGCAGGCCAGCGAGGCCGGCCTGCCAGGAGGTGCCAGCCTCGCTGGCATCGGCTGCATCGCCCAGCAGGCGCTGGCCGTTGGCATCGAACAGCGACAGCCGCTGGAACACCGGGACACCCAGCACCTGGCGATAGTCATCGACACGGCCAGGATCGAGCAGGCAGGCCAGTGCGGCCTGCGAGTCCTTGTCGTCCTCACCCCACAGGCGCGCATCCTGCGGGGCGTGGGCGATGGCCAGCAGCCAGGTCTGCCGGTCGCGCCATGGCACGCCCACCCAGACGATGCCACCACGTTGCACCGCCGGTCGCGTACCCAGCACCCGGTGGATGTCGGCGATCGCCGGACGCAGGTGATGCGGGCTGTTCTGGCTCGCGTCGGTACCGGCGATCTGTACCGGTGCCAGCAGCCCGCGCGTGCCCTGGCCATCGACCAGCAGGCATTGCGGCGGTGGATAGCGCGAGGCCGACCAGAACGTGCCGTAGAAGCGCAGGAAACGGTCGCCCAGTTCAGTCGGTGGCGAAAGACTGGCCCCCTCGCTTCCGATCACCGCAAAGTTGGCGAACAAGGGCCCGCGTTGCAGCTCCACGCTGGCATCGGCGACCGGCTGCCCATGCGTGCCGACATCATGCAGCCGCCACTGGCGCAGAAAGCGCTCCTGCTCGCGCAGCGTGCCGTCCAGGCGGCGGAAGTGGTACTCGATCTTGCTGCGCTCTTCGTTGAACAGCTGCGAGCCGGCCGACAGCAGCAGTCCGGCCTGCAGCGTGGCCAGCACCACAACGCCGATCAGCAGGGCGTGGACGCGCAGTGAGCGGCGAGCGAGTCGGCGTACAGGAGCGGCCTCGGCCGGCATGGCAGGTCTCAGGGCAGGAAGCGGTCAGCGGCACCATGGGCAGCAACGGAGGGACATCCGCCACCGCTGCACAGACAGGATCGTCAATGCCACTTGATGATTTCGTGAAGCGGACGTGGAATCCGTGTCAGCGCAGGGCGGCTCGCGGCGACTCGTCCAACTGCGGCGCTTCTTCGTCCAGCAGGCGGGTGAACTCGTCCGACGGCAGCGCCTGCGAGATCAGGAAGCCCTGCACCTGGCTGCACCCCAGCTGGCGCAGGGCAGCCAGGTCGGCATCGCTTTCCACGCCCTCTGCCACGATGGTCAGGCCCAGCTGGTTGGCCAGCGCGATCACCGTCGTCAGGGTCAGGTGCAAGGCCGGGTCGCGCGCGCATCCGCTGACCAGCGCGCGGTCGATCTTGACCTCGGTGAAAGGGGTATTGACCAGGTTGTGGACCGAGCTCAGGCCCTGCCCGAAATCGTCCTGGGCCAGGCCGAAGCCCTTCATGCGCAGGCGGCAGGCGCCGGCATAGAAGTCGCTGACGTGCCGCGTGGTGCTGTTTTCCATCAGTTCGAAGCACAATTCACCGGGCGTACCGCCGTTGGCCAGGGTCAGTGCCAGCAGTTCGTCGGGCAGGTCCGACTGCTCCAGCAGGTGAGGGGGCAGGTTGATCGATACCGGTACCCGGAACCCTTGCTTGCGCCAGCGTGCCTGCGCGCTGATGCTGGCCTTGAGCATCATCCGCAGCAGATCGCCCTCCAGCCCGTAGCGGCAGATTGCCGGCAGGAAGCTGCCAGCGGCCAGCGTGCCCAGCTGCGGATGTCGCCAGCGCACCAGTGCTTCGGCCGCCACCACGCGTCCTGACTGCAGTGACTTCTTCGGTTGGAACCAGGCCGTCAGGCTGCCATCGGCCATGGCCTGGCGCAGCTGCGATGCATCCGGTTCGGGCGCAGCCGCCGCGCGCGTAGGGGCCTCGCCGGCGGCCGGACGCGCCTGCGCCAAGGCCTCGAACAGGGCGTCCACATCGGCGGCCGCCACCGGCTTGGGCAGCAGGCCGACCACATCCAGCCCCAGCGATTCGGCCATCAGCCGTGCCGAGGTCATCATCCGCCGCGGGGCCGCGCTGACCACCGCGAGGCGTGGCGGGCGCGGCTGTGCCGCCAGCGCCTGGATGAACTGGATGCCGTCCTGCCCGGGCATCAGCAGGTCGCTGACCACCAGGTCATAGGGCTGGCACGCACACAGCGCGATGGCCGCATCCACGTCTTCGCAGGCGTCGACCTGCACGCCTGCGTGGCTGCCGAACAGATTGGCCAGGAAACCACGCTGGAAGGGCTGGTCTTCCAGGATCAGGACACGCTGGGTCATGCCGGGTCTCCTTGGCGCAGTGAGGTGAGCGCCTTGCGCAGGCGTGCGATGTCGATGGGTTTGCTCAGGTAGCCCTGCATGCCACTGGCCAGGCAGCGCTCGCGCTCCTCGGCAGTGGCATTGGCGGTGGCGCCGATCACCGGCACCGGGTTGCCGTCCTCGCGCAGTTGCCGGGCCAACGCGTGGCCGTCCATGCGCGGCATGTTGATGTCGGTCACCACCAGGTCGAAAGACTGCTCTCGGCATCGCTGCAGGGCTTCCACGCCGTCCTGTGCCAGCTCCACGTCGCAGCCGAGGGTGCGCAGCTGCTCGGCCAGGATCACCCGGTTGATCGGGTTGTCTTCGACGGCCAGCACGTGCAGGCCCAGCGGCATCGGCGTTGCCGCGCGCGATGTTTCCGGCAGCGCCGCACGTTGCTGCTGCACGTTGGCCAGTGCATTGCCGATCGCGGTCATCCCATGCAGGGTCACCACCAGGCTGCCATCGGCGGCAACGGTGGGCTGGTCGCCGCCGTCGATCGATGCCACCACGCGAGGGCCTGCCCAGGCCAGCGGCATCCCGGCCTCGCCGTCCATCAGGATCGCGCCGTCATGGTCCAGCAGTGCAGGGTCGCCCTGCAGGGGCTGTGCGTTGGCACCCCAGCGACGCAGCCAGCCGCAGGCACTGTCGACCAGTTCGCGATCACGGCCGCGCACCAGGATCGGCGGCTCCGGCAGCAGGGTCGGGCCATCCTCGGCGGCGGCCAGCACCGGCAAGGGCAGGCGCACGCTGAAGCTGCTGCCCAGGCCGGGCTCGCTCACCACCTGCAGCTCGCCGCTCATCAGGCGCACCAGGCGGTCGCTGATGGACAGGCCCAGCCCGGTGCCCTGTGCACTGGCCGCGCCGCGGACCTGGCGGAACGGTTCGAACAACCGCGCCTGTTCCTCCGCGGCGATGCCCACGCCGGTATCGGTGACCTGCCAGGCCAGCACGCTCGATTCACCTTCGCGCTGTACCTGGCGCACGCGCAGTACCACCCGGCCATGCTCGGTGAACTTGATCGCGTTGCTGAGCAGGTTGCCCAGCACCTGGCGGATGCGGTCGGCATCACCCAGCACGCGCGTGGGCAGGCGCGGGTCGGTGCAGACCAGGATCTGCAGGCCCTTGCAGGTGGCCGATGCGGCGAAGCTGCGCAGCACGCTCTCGGTCAGCTCGCGCGGCGAGAACGGCGCCGGCTCCAGGCTGAGCTGCCCGGATTCGATCTTGGAAACATCCAGCACATCGCTGATCAACTGCAGCAGGACCGATGAGGAACTCTCGATGGTGCGCAGGTACTGCGACTGCCGGGCGTCCAGCGAGGTGTGCCCGAGCAGCTCCAGCGTGCCCAGCACGCCGTAGAGCGGAGTACGGATTTCATGGCTCATGGTGGCCAGGAACGCGCTCTTGGCCTGGTTGGCCGCATCGGCGGCCTGGCGTGCCGACGACAGCGCGGCCTGTGCCTGGCGGTGCCGGGAAATGTCATGGAACACGCACAGCAGCACGTCGTCGCCCTGGTAGCGGCAGGCCGCGTGCAGCACCTGCAGCTGACGACCGTCGCGGGTGGTGAATTCCAGTCCACGCCCGCGCTCGCCGGCATGTCCGCGCCATGGCGCCTGCCAGTCGCTGTGTTCGCCTTCTTCGCCAAGCCAGTCGCGTAGCAGCTGGTTGGAGAGCAGCAGCGCGCGGTCGCTGCGGCGCAGGACGCAGATGCCGACCGGCGCCATGTCGATCACCGTCGAACTGAAATCCAGGTTCTCCAGCAGCCTGCGCTGTTGCTGCAGGGCCGGCTGGATCAGCTGGAGGTCCACGCGATGCCGCAGCAGGCGCAGCGCGACGCCGGCCAGCAGCAGCAACAGCGCGCAGACCAGCAGCGGCACCGCCAGGTCACCCAGCAGGAGTTGCGACGGCAGGTGGTAGACCAACCGCCAGCCGTCGTTGCCGACACTTTTCACCAGCGCTACACCGCGCGGAAGCCCGCCACTCCACAGCGTGCCGAAGCTGTCGTCCTGGCGTTCCCGCAGGGTCTTCCAGCCCGCACCATCCAGACGCGGGGTCTGGCTGGACAATGCCGGCTGCCCCGCACGGTCGAGCAGCGCATAGCCGCCGATGCCCTGGCCGTCGATCATGCTCGCCGCCGCCGCGCCATCGAGCAGCAGCACCAGCCACTGCGTCGGATGCGGGCCGGCGCGTACCGGCTGCGCCAATGCAACGCCACTGTCACCCGGGCGCAGCCAGTGCACCGGGTCGGCCGCCTCCAGGCTGCCGCTGCGTGCCTGCAGCGCACGCAGCGATGGCAGGTGCGCCAGGTCCACGTCGACCTCGCCGCCGGCCAGCCAGTGCGTGCCGTGCGCATCGACCAGCAGCAGATGCGTCTGCAGTGCCTGCAGCGTGTGTTCGGCGCGCGCTGACAACAGCAGCCGCTGGCCCGGTTGGCCGCCAGCACCATCCAGCGGCACCTGGCGCATGCCTTCGCTGTCCGCCGCAGGTGCATCCGGGTTGCCCCTCACCACCGAATCGCCCAGATAGCGCAGCAGGGCTTCGCGCTGGTCGAAATAGATCTGGGCCCTGTAGGCCGCTGCATTCATCTCGCGGCGATGGGTCGAGATGTCCTCGGTGAATGCCGTGAGCAGGTAGAAGCCGGCCGCGGCGGCCAGGCAGACGAAGACGCACACGGTCAGGCAGCGCAGCAGCACCGACGCTGTGGTCGATGGCACGGCCTGCTGCAGCGAAGGGCGGGGGAAGCGGAACATGCAACGATGCTAGGGAGCGGCGCGCGCGGCGCGGAATCAGCTGTTTCCTAAAATCCCCGGCTGGCCGGTCGGGCCGGAGCCTGCGCGCGGGTACCGTTCAGGCGGCGGAAAAAAAGAACCCCCGCCGAAGCGGGGGTCTCCTGTATCTGCGCTGGCCGGGCGCTTACAGCGCGCTGCCACCGAACTTGTGGGTGTACTGCAGGTTGATCGTGCGCCCCACGCTGTCGAACCAGGACACGTCGTAGTACGGGTATGCAGTGTAGGTACGGTCCTTCGGCGGCATCTTGTTGAACACATTGACCACCGACAGCGACAGGCGCGAGTGGTCGTCGAAGCGGTACTGCAGCGAGGCGTTGTAGCGATAGGTCGCCTTCACGTACGGGCTGTCGCCGCTGTCCCAGTCGAACACCTGGTCGTAGCTGTCCGAGGTCGGCAGCTTGCCCAGGCGCGAACCGTACACCGTTGCCGACCACGCATCCTTTTCCCAGGTCACGCTCAGGCTGGTCTTGGTGCGTGGGATGTCGAAGCCGCTGTTCACTGCGAACTGGTCTTCGGTGCGGTCGCCCGGGTAGCGCTGGAAGTCATGCTTCTTCACCCAGGTGTGGGTGCCGTTGAAGATGAAGTCGCCGATGCCCGTCTGCAGGCGGTAGCGCAGGCCGACGTCGATGCCGGAGGTGGATTCGCGGGCGACGTTGATCGGCGCCACGCGCACGCCATACAGGCGCCCGTCGTTGCTGCGGGTGATGCGGGCGAGTGCATCCACGCAGGTCGGCGAGGTGATGTCGGCGCTGCCCAGGCGGCAGTTCGCTTCGTTGGCCAGGATCGTGCGCACGTCCATGTCCTGCACCTGGTCGCGCATGTCGATGTCGAACCAGTCCACCGACAGGTCCAGGCCGACGGCCGGCGACCAGACGAAGCCGGCACTCCACGAGGTGCTGGTTTCCGGGTCGAGCTGGCGGTTGCCGGTGCGGCTGCGGATCAGGTTGCGCTCGTAGTCGGCGCAGTCGGTGGCGCCGTCGGCGCGGCAGCTGTACAGGTCTTCGGCGGTGGTCTCATCGTTGCCCGGGCCGGCGAATACATAGTGCAGGTCCGGCGCACGGAACGCGGTGCCATACGAACCGCGCACCAGCAGCGTGTCGATCGGGCGCCATTCCAGGCCACCGCTCCAGGTCGCCTTGCCGATGGTGTGGCCGGAATAGCGGTACTGGTCGTAGCGGCCGGCCACGCTCAGGTTGACCGTTTCGTGCAGCGGCATGCGCAGCTCGGCCGCCGTAGCCCAGCGGTTGCGCGAACCTTGGCCGTCCGAATCCTTCCAGCTGTAATAGTAGTACTGGGTCGCCAGCGGATCAGGATTGAGCGAGTACGCCTGCTGGCCCACTTCCACGGTCGCGGCGAAACCGGCGTCACCGCCGGGCAGGCCGAACAGCGCGGAATTGGTCAGGGTGAATGCCGCCGTCTCCGTGCGCGACTTCGGCGTGTAGGTGGTACGCGCGGCGATCGAATCGTACTCGGCGCGGGTCAGTGGCCGGTACAGGCGTGACGGGTCGGCGTTGTAGATCGGGAAACCGTCGTCATCCACGCCCAGCTGCGGGCCGAGGAACAGGTCATTGGCCTTGGCGGCGATGATCTGCGCCCAGCTGATCCGCGACTGGTACTGCGAATGGCTCAATGCCGCTTCGTAGTCCCAGTTGCCGGCCAGGTTGCCCTTGAAGCCGGTGGTCACGCTGAAGGTCTTCTGCGTGCTGCGCACCATGGCATTGCGCAGGCCACCCATTTCCTCGGGCGAGAACTGGCGCTGCCAGAACTCGATCTCGCCGGTGGCTTCGTTGTTGAAGTAGCCCGACTCATCGCCGTTGGCGTCCATGCGGCCCCACTTGGTGACGTCGCGCATCAGCGACATCGTGTGGTAGCCCAGCTGCACGTCGGCGAACCACTGCTGGCCATTGTCGAAGTCATGGCTCAACGACGCGTAGCCGTTGGCACCGCGGCGCTTGCTGAGGATGGTGCCGTAGCCGATCGAGCTGTCGCTGCCACAGTAGTAGCCGTACTTCGGACGGTAGGCGCGGTAGGTGCTGCCCTGGTTCTGGCCGGACAGCGCTTCGCAGGTGGCGGCGCCGGGGTCCAGATAGTCATCGTTGTAGTCGGTGCGCAGGTACGCACGGCGCGCGATGCGCGAACCCTCGGTGGGGCCGTCCTGGGTCGAGTCCTGGATGTCGCGCTCATAGGCCCACAGCGGCGTCTGCGACTGCAGTTCGACGCTGTATACCGCGTTGAAGTTGCCACGGCTGAAACCGCTGGCGATGCTCATGTCGAACGACTCGCCACCGCCTTCAGTGGTGGTGCCCATGCGCATGTCGATCGTGGTGCCGTCGGCCTTCTTCTTCAGGATGAAGTTGACCACGCCGGCGATCGCGTCCGATCCATAGATGGCCGAGGCGCTGCCGGTCAGTACTTCAATGCGCTCGATCATCCCCAGCGGAATGTTGGAGACATCGGTGAAGTTGCTGCGGCCCTTGAACGGCATCGGGAAGTCGGCGATACGGCGGCCATTGACCAGCACCAGCGTGTGGTTCGGGCCCAGGCCGCGCAGGTCCACCTGCTGGGCACCCGGCGAGAAGTCGGCGCCGCTGGAAGACTGCTGGCTCTGCGTCTCACCGCCGTTCTGGGTCATCGCACGCAGCACGTCCGGCACGCTGGTGAAGCCACTGGAGCGGATCTGTTCGGCGTTGATCACCGTGATCGGGGCGGGGCCTTCCACCTGGGCGCGCGGAATGCGCGAACCGGTGACCTGCACCGCGTCCAGTTGTTGTACCGGAGAGGACGCCGGAGCCTGGGCGGCCGCGGAAGCAGCCACACCCATCAACGCTAGCTGGATCGACCACGCCATCGCCTTTCTACGCATGAGGAATTCTCGGAAATGAAGCCGGCCCGCAGAGGAGGGGCCTGTCCCCCATTCAGATTTCCGGAATGGGCGCGCGCATTTAACGCCTTTTTTATGTCCTTGACTACTGGGTCCCTATCTGGCAAAGAGTGAAAACGCTTGCAAGTCGATTTTGTTCAGGGAGATCAAGATGCGACGCGTTCACCGGACCCTGCGTACCCTTGTTGCCTGGCTGGCGCTGCTCATGCTGGCCTGGCCGTCGGCCGCGCCCGCGCAGGATCTGCAGGGCCCGGGCTTTTCCTATTACGAGGTCGGCGACCTTGAGGCCCCACGTCCCGGGCCGCGTGCATCCGCGATGATGCTGATGGGCGGTGGCGAGTGGGTGCCGGATGCCTTCCAGTGGTGGTTGAAGCAGGCAGGCAATGGCCGTGTACTGATCCTGCGTGCCTCCGGTGGCGATGAACTGCAGGACCGCCTGTACCGCGAGATCGGCGGCACCACCGCGGTACAGACGCTGGTCTTCGACAGCCGCCGCGGTGCCGATGATCCAGCCGTGCTGCGCGTGGTCGCTGCGGCCGATGCCATCTTCATTGCCGGCGGCGACCAGTCGCGCTACATCCGCTTCTGGAAGGGCACCGCACTCAACCGCGCGCTCAACGCCCATGTACGCGCCGGCAAGCCGATTGCCGGTACCAGCGCTGGCCTGGCCATCCTCGGCGGCTATGCCTATGGCGCCATGGATGGCGGCAGCATCAGCTCGGCCGGTGCGCTGGCCGATCCGATGGGCAGCGCAGTCACCATGGACAGTGGCTTCCTGCAGATGCCCTACCTGCAGCGCGTGGTCACCGACACCCATTTCGACAAGCGTGACCGCCTTGGCCGCCTCATCGTGTTCGTGGCACGCGCCGCGCAGGACAGCGGCGACCCTGACATCGTCGGCATCGGCGTTGATGAGGACACCGCCCTGTGCGTGGAGCCCGATGGCCAGGCCCAGGTCTACAGCGCTGATGGCGAGGGCAAGGTCTGGGTGGTCAGCCCCGGTCGTGATGCCGATCGCCTGGTCGAGGGCGAACCATTGCGCTTCCATGCCGTTCCGGTGACCGTGGTCGCCAGTGGCAGCCGCATGCGCCTGGACGATTTCCAGGCCGAGGCCGACTACCAGGCCGTGGCCGACATCAGCGACGGCCAGATCGAGTTCACGCTTCGGTAGCGCCGGCCGCTGGCCGGCAACTCACTTCCCTGAGCTGATGCGCCCCTTGCGGCCAGCGGCCGGCGCTACCCTGCAATCCATTCCCTTGTCCTGCTGGAGACGTACCTGATGAAACTGCGCCTGGCGCTGTCCGTGCTGCTGTCCTTTCCATTGATCGCCCAGGCCGCCCCGGCTGCGTCGCCATTGCTGGTCATCCATGGCGGCGCCGGCGTCGAACGCAAGGACCTGTCGCCGGCCGAAGAGAAGGCTGCGCGCGATGCGTTGCGCGCCGCACTGCTGAAAGGCCATGCCGAACTGGCGGCCGGTCGTCCGGCGCTTGCAGCGGTCACTGCGGCAATCACCGTGCTGGAGGACGATCCGACCTTCAACGCTGGCAAGGGCGCAGTGTTCACCCATGACGGCCACAACGAGCTGGATGCGGCGGTGATGGACGGTGCCACCCAGGCAGCAGGTGCGGTGGCCGGCGTGCAGCGGGTGCGTAACCCGATCCTGCTGGCGCAGACCGTGATGCAGAAGTCCAGGCACGTGATGATGGTAGGCCAGGGTGCCGAAGCCTTCGCGGTGGAGCAGGGCATTGCTCTGGTTGATCCCTCCTACTTCCGCACGGAGAAGCGTTGGCAGCAGCTGCAGCGCGCGCTTAAGGAAGAGGCCAATGGCCAGGCCCATGCCGACCTGGAGACCGCAAAGCACTTCGGTACCGTCGGTGCGGTCGCGCTGGATGCGCAGGGGCAGCTGGCCGCCGGCACCTCCACGGGCGGCATGACCAACAAGCGCTATGGCCGGGTGGGTGACTCGCCGGTCATCGGCGCCGGCACCTGGGCCGATGCGCGCTGTGCGGTGTCGGGCACCGGCTGGGGCGAGTACTACATCCGCACCGCGGCCGCGCACGAGATCTGTGCGCGCATGCGCTACCAGGGGCAGAGCCCGGAGCAGGCCGGCAAGGGCGTGATCAACGAGACGATTCCGCAAATGGGCGGCGACGGTGGTGCGATCGTGCTTGCCGCGGACGGCAGAATGGCCACGCCGTTCAACACCCAGGGCATGTATCGGGGCTGGATCGGCGCCGACGGAGTCCCCCATGTCGCAATTTTCGCCAGCGAGACCCTGCCGGTCCCCGGTCAATAACCTTGCGTATCAATGGGTTTGCGACAACGTGTGAAAAAGATGGAAAAAAGCGTTGACAGCCCCCCGTCCCATCAGCAGAATAAGCGGCTCACCACCACACACCGCAACGCTTCGGCGGCAACGGAATGGGGTGGTAAGGAGGGATACCCAAGCGGCCAACGGGGGCAGACTGTAAATCTGCTGGCTTACGCCTTCGGTGGTTCGAATCCACCTCCCTCCACCAGTTTCACGTTGTGACATTCCCGGCGCGGGAGTAGTTCAATGGTAGAACCTCAGCCTTCCAAGCTGATGGTGCGGGTTCGATTCCCGTCTCCCGCTCCATTGAATGAACTTTGAATCTTATCGAGTTCATGTCATAATGCAAAACTCGGCTCACGTAGCTCAGTCGGTAGAGCACTTCCTTGGTAAGGAAGAGGTCGAAGGTTCGATTCCTTTCGTGAGCACCATCTTAAGCATCACCTCTCAGACGAATTCGAGATAAGCAGCCATGGCCAAGGGTAAGTTCGAGCGCACCAAGCCGCACGTCAATGTCGGCACCATCGGTCACGTCGACCACGGCAAGACCACGCTGACCGCCGCACTGACCAAGATCGGTGCCGAGCGCTTCGGTGGCGAGTTCAAGGACTACTCCTCGATCGACGCCGCGCCGGAAGAAAAGGCTCGTGGTATCACGATCTCGACCGCGCACGTCGAATACGAATCCCCGATCCGTCACTACGCCCACGTTGACTGCCCGGGCCACGCTGACTACGTCAAGAACATGATC
>NZ_JCAFTJ010000014.1:0-133882 GCF_059370155.1 Stenotrophomonas sp. YJH_SMC_73
CCACCCACCGCACTGCCGACGGTACCGTTCAATGCGCCACCGACTGCGCCCACCGTGTTGTTGAGCGTGCCGCCCACTGCACCGCCGACCTGGCCAACCGTGCCGTTCAGTGCGCCACCCACCGCACTGCCGACGGTACCGACAGTGCCGTTCAGAGCGCCACCGACTGCGCCTACCGTGTTGTTGAGCGTGCCGCCCACTGCACCGCCGACCGTACCGACAGTCCCGTTCAGAGCGCCACCCACGGCGCCGCCGACCTGGCCAACCGCGCCGTTGAGCGCGCCGCCCAATGCACTGCCAACAGTGCCGACAGTACCGTTCAGAGCACCGCCAACTGCACCACCGACTGCGCCGACCGTGTTGTCGAGCGTGCCACCCACTGCGCCGCCGACCTGGCCAACGGTGCCGTTCAGAGCTCCACCCACCGCACCGCCGACGGTACCGACGGTGCCGTTCAGTGCGCCGCCAACTGTGCCGACCGTGCCGTTCAGAGCACCGCCAACTGCACCACCGACTGCGCCGACCGTGTTGTTGAGCGTACCGCCCACTGCGCTGCCGACCTGGCCAACGGTGCCGTTCAGAGCGCCACCCACGGTGCCGCCGACCGCACCGACCGTGTTGTTGAGCGCGCCGCTCACGGTGCCGCCAACTGTGCCTGCCGTGCCGTTCAGTGCACCGCCAACTGCACCACCGACCACGCCGACTGTGTTGTTGAGCGTGCCGCCCACTGCACCGCCGACCGCGCCGACTGTGCCGTTGAGTGCACCGCCCACTGCGCCACCGACTGTTCCGACAGTACCGTTCAGAGCGCCGCCCACTGCGCCACCGACCGTGCCTACCGTGCCGTTCAGTGCACCGCCAACTGCACCACCGACTGCGCCCACCGCGTTGTTGAGCGTGCCACCCACTGCACCGCCGACCGCGCCGACTGTGCCGTTGAGTGCACCGCCCACTGCGCCACCGACTGTTCCGACAGTACCGTTCAGAGCGCCGCCCACTGCACCGCCAACCGTGCCAACGGTGCCGTTCAGCGCACCACCCACCGTGCTACCGACCGCACCCGCGGCACCGTGAAGCGTCCCGCCGACAGCATCCACTGCTCCGCCCACCAGACCGCCGACGCCCAGCGCGCTGTGCTGCGCGGCTACGGTTGCCTGCCCGGCCAGCTTCAGGTTGCGATCGGCGACTACTTCCTGGCCGTCCGGCGCCTGCACGCGCACCTTGCCCGCGGCGCCGGCATCGAACGCGGCACTGATGGCGCGATCATGCGTGTCACCCGGCAGTTCCTCCTTGGCCGGCAGCGTGACCGCCGCCGTCGCCCGGGCCTGGCCCTGCCCCACGATGTGATGGCCAGCCACCGCCAGATGCGCGTCGGTGTCGCCGTCGACAGAGGCCTTCAGGGACGAACCGCTGAGGCCCGCTGCCGCCTGGGCACCCGAATCGATCGAAGCGACCTGATGGCCAGCGATGCCGACCTTGGCCCTGGCGCGCGCATCGGCAGCCACGCCCAGCGGCGCCTGCGCGCCCGGCGCAACGTGCGCTGCCAGCGATGCATCCACCTGTGCCGCCTTGATCGCAGTGTTGCCCAGGCCGACAGTGGCGCGTACATCGGCCGCCAGCGCCGGCACGGCCACCTGCTTCGGCGTGGTGTTCGCTGCCAGCTTCACCTGCACGGCGGCCGGCAATACGTCACGCACCACCGGCAGCGATGTGGTGTTCAACTGCAGGCCCAGGCGAGCGTCCGCACTGATCGCAGGGCTGCTCTGCGCCTGTCGCGCGGCGGCAGCCAAGGCCACTTCCGCGTCGACCTTGACCGGCATCGGCTGCGCATACTTCGCCGCAAGCGCTTGCAGGTCGCGCAGCGACTGATTGGTTTCCGATGCCCCTGCGTGGCCGCTGGCCAGCGCGCACAGCAGTGCCAGGGCCAGCGCGGTGGGCATCAGCAGGAAGGCGCGCGGATCGCGTGCGGCACCGCCGCCGCTGTCGCCGGTGGCCAGTTCCGAGGCCACAACCAGAGCATTGAGCTGGCGGTTCCATACACGCCGGTAGATGCGGTTCATGAGCATTTCCCCCGTAGGCGAACAACTGGAATGTCAGTGGACTTGCCGTTAGGCAGGTGACTGACATTTCAGCGGTTGCAACGGTGGCGGCGCACTTCAATCCGGCACGGCAATCGCGCATTCCGGCAAATCCACGGCCGGAATCGGCAGCCGTTTATGCAGAAGCGGCAACATGATCGGCAAGCGGATGTGCAATTCCGGCACGAATGCCGCGAAAACCCTTGCGGGGCTTGGCTCAGGCCGGTTGGCCGATCTGCGCGGGCGCGCGCATCAGGGTATCGCGCGGCAGTTCGCCGAATACCTTGCGGTAATTGTCGGCGAAGCGCGAAAGATCCCACAGGCCGCAGCTGAGGGCGATGGCTTTCACCGAGCGACGGCTGGAATCGGCCATCGACAGGCTGCGGCAGGCCGCGCACAGGCGCAGCATGGAGAGATACCGGTTGGGCGAGGTTCCAAACAGGTCCTCGAACGCATAACGCAGGCCGCGCTCGCTGACCCCAGCCGCATCGCAGATTTCATTCATGTAGATATTGCGGCGCAGGTTGAGCCGCATGAAGTTCTCTGCCCGCTGTGCGATCAGATAATGCGTACGCCGTGCACGGCTGCAACCCGGGCGATCCGCCGCACCGGCACCCAGAAGGGCCTGCACATGCTCGTGCAGCAGGGTTTCAGTTTCTTCCGGCTGCAGGCCTGCACCCTGCCCCAGCTGCAGGTGCAGCTGCTGGTAGTGGCGTGCCAACGGCGTGCCTTCGCTGGCCAGATTGAACAGTGACAGTGCCTGGCCAGCGGGAGGCGTGCTGCGCAGGCTCAGTTCGGTCAGCTTGCGCTGCACCCGTGCCACCGGCAGCAGCATCAGGGTCATGTGCGTGCCTGGGCTCAGGGTGAACTCACTGATGCCTTCCGGCATGATCGTCAACGCCATCCCCGGCGTGAGCGGTACGCCATGGCACCAGCTCAGCGTCTCATCGGTGGCGTGCAGGTACCCGAGCATCGCCCAGTCCGGCGGCAGCATGAAACGGCCGCGGCAGTGGAAACCGCAGCTGATGCTGCAGAACAGGGCTTCCTCGTGCACGCGCGAAGCGAATGCCGCACGTGGCCCATTGCCATCGAGCAGCAGCAGTTCGACATCACAGACACGAAGCACGCCGCTCAGCGTGGCCAGGTCTATCGACCGCAGGCCGCTGTCGCCGCTGTCTCCTACCCCACCATCGACCATGACAGTGTTGTCCCCCGTTGATCCGCCATGCGATGCGGCCCCCACTGCCTGACAGGGCGCGCAGCGATCCAGAAACCACTTCCGTTGTCGTGCAGGCCGCATCGGCTCCGATGCGGCCAACCATGGAAATGCAACAGCTTGAATGCGAGTATGCCCGATAATCGGCGAAGGTAAACCCGCGGGCTGCAATGAAGAAAAAAGATACACAGATGAAGAAAATGTCGGCGCCATTGGCATGGTCCTCGCATGCGCCGGAAAATGGAAATCACATAATCTGCACGACCATGAATCGTTTTGCCTTCGAACGGATTCTCGTCACAGAAACGGCCTGAAAGTTTCAGCATCGCGGGGTTTCTGCCGAATTTGCATATAGGTTCCTGTTGCAGCCAACTTCCATTCAGGCAAAGTCGATAGCACGGTGATCCGGCCAACTGATCCGGCCGCACCCAGGGGGACAGCATGACCACGCACGCATCATTGGATGCCTCGACCACCGGCCCCGGGCCGAGCGGTCGCGACCGTGCGGCTGGCGGCCTGCCTGGAGACGATCACCCTGCTTGAGCACAGCGGGCCCATCCCGCCGTGCCTCCTCCGCCAGGACGCGCGGAGGCCCACGGACGATCCCGGCGGAGCCGGGCCACCGCCCAACGCAGGTGTACTGCATCCGCAGACAGGTAGAGGGAGACATTGGTCATGAACGCATCGATCCGCAAATTCCTGAAGGAAGAAGACGGTGTCACCGCGCTCGAGTACGGGCTGCTGGCTGCCGTCATCGCTGGTGTCCTGATCGCGGTCGGCAACGACCAGATCAAGGGGTTCTTCGAAACGCTGTTCAAGAACCTCTCCGCACTTGCCACCAAGGCGTCGGGCTCGACGACCTGAGCGGCGACCGCGCGCGGCCGGCAGAGCCGCGACGGTGAGGCGCATGGAACCAGGCGAAGACCGTCCAGTGACGGACGACGGAGTGTGCGATGACACTGCTGGGATTGTTGGCCATCGGCGTATGCCTGCGGATCGCGATCAGTGATCTGTATGCCCGTCGGGTGCCCAACGCCTGGCTGATCGCCGCTTGCGTGATCGCCACCGTGGTGATCGTCTTCGGCCAGTTCAGTGCGCCGCGCCAGCCGTGGCTGCCCCACGTTGCCGGCGCGGCGCTCGGCCTGTTGGCGCTGCTGCCGTTCTATGCCCTGCGCTGGATGGGCGCCGGCGACGTGAAGTTCTTTGCCGTGCTGGGGCTGATGCTGGGCTGGCAGGCGCTGCTGCCGGTCTGGCTGGTCGCCAGCCTCGCCGCCGGGTTGCACGCCGTGCTGGTGCTGGCGGGCCGGCGCCTGGGCGTGTTGCTGCCCGGCCACCTGCAGATGCAGGTGAATCGCACCAGCACGCAGTGGCACGCGCATCCGGCCCTGCGCGACATGCAGGCCGCACGCCAGGGACGACGTGGCATTCCCTATGCCGCCTACCTCGCACTCGCCGCCATCGGCTGGGTGCTGGCAAGCATCTACGGAGGTGCACCATGAACATCCGCAGCCCGCGCCGGCAACGCGGCGTCGCCAGCATCGAGTTCGCCCTGATGCTGATGCTCGGCCTGTTGCCGCTGCTGCTGTTCACCTTCTCCGGGGTGATGATCATGGCAGCGCAGCAGACCCTGGCCACCGCCTCGGCCGAAGGTGCGCGCGCCTCGCTGCGCTACGGCACCGCCGGCGAACGGCGCACCGCCGCCTGCGTCGCCGCACGCACCTCGATGCAATGGCTGCTGCAGTTCTCCAAGCAGAACGTGGACTGCAGCGCGGGGGGCAGCAATGCCATCGTGGTGTCCGCGCAGGCGCCCTGCGCCGGCCTGGCCACGGCCCAGTGCATGACCGTGACAGTCAGCTACGACTACGCCAGCCATCCCTTCCTGCCCGGCACCGCCACGCTCTACAAGTGGGTGATGCAGGCTCCCATCCGCAGCGTCGCGGTCGCCCAGCTCGATCTCGGCAGCGGCAACTGATGACCGGTATTTTGGAGACGGTTCCATGCTCAAGTTGACCCGCATCGCTGCCGTCGCCCTGATCGGCCTGGCCGTGCTGCTGGCGCTGATCGCCTTCATGATCGGGCGCAAACCGGCCGCACCGGTCACGGCCGCGCCGATCGCGCACAACGAAGTGCAGGCCATCACGGTGGTGGAAGCCGTGGCGCGCCTGCCCGCGGGCGAGCCGATCAGCGCCAACGACCTGCGCCTGGCCCAGCGCACCTCCCCCGTCGCCGGTGCCGCCACCGGCATCGCCGCCGTGGTCGGCAAGGTGCCGGTGCAGGACATCGCCGAAGGCAGCCCGGTCAGCAGCAGCGCATTGGCACAGGGCTTCTCTCTGCAGCTGCGGCCGGGCGAGCGCGCACTGGCCGTGCCCGTGGACGAACTGGTTGGTGCCGGCAACCGCATCCTTCCCGGTGACTTCGTCGACGTCTTCCTCAACCTGCGCAATGCCCAGCCCGGCATCAACAGCCCCGCCGAAGCCGCGCAGACGCGCCTGCTGCTGTCGCGCCTGCGCGTGCTGAGCTATGGGCAGCAGGACATCGCGCCGGTCGCCTCGGAAGCCACCTCCAATAGCGAGGCCGACACCCGCAACGACCCGCGCGCGGCCGACATCACCGGCAGTGGCGGCAGCCACAGCAGCAATGAAGCCCCGCAACCCGCGCGCAGCGCGGTGCTGGCGGTACCGGTGGCGGACGCCAATCGACTGCTGCTGGGTGCGCAGCAGGGCAAGCTGTTCCTGGCGCTGCGCAATCCCGCTGATACGGGCCTGCCCGACCTCGCACTGTTCCCTCAGTCGCGCGGCGTGATCGATCCGCTGCGTGGGCTCGACGCAGAGCAGCAGCTGGCACTGCAGCGCCCGGAGAACCACGCCTTCGCCGGTATCGACGGCGACGCGCTGGCCGGCCGCGGCAGCGCCCCGCCACGCAGCAACGCGGATGCACCCGCGCGTGCGCCGGCGCCCCGTCGCAGCGCCCCGCGCGCTTCGGGTATCGAGATCATCCGTGGCGACAGTTCCGCCCCCCGTGGCTCCCTTTGACCTGCATCGAGCGCATCCATGACCGAACGTCGCCGCCGTCCACGCCTTTCTCCCCGCCAGCGGTGGCTGGCCCTGCTGCTGGTGCTGCTGGCACCGGCAACGAGCGTGGCCGCCGATGACCTGGTGCTGCAGGCCCGTGAGCAGCGTCCCTGGAACCTGCCGGCCGACCTGGAACGGGTGGCCATTGCCGACCCCGGCGTTGCCGACATCGTGATGCTGCGCGGCCAGCGCCAGGCGCTGCTGGTGGGCAGGATGCCCGGCACCACCACCCTGCTGCTGTGGCACCGCAAGCAGGCCGAGCCGCAACGGGTGACAGTACGGGTGCAGAGCGCCGTACAGGGCGCGGCCAGCACCGGCGGCAACGATCTGGTGTTCACCCAGCAGGACCAGCAGGGCCTTTTGCAGGGAAGCACTGACAGCGTGCTCTCGCACATGCAGGAACAACGCACGGCGGCGATGGCACTGGGCAAGGAAGGTGCGCTTGCCGATACGTCCACCATCAGCAGCGGCGGTGTGGTCCAGGTCGAGGTCAAGGTGGTCGAGTTCAACAAGACCGCGATGAAGCAGATCGGCATCAACTTCCAGAACCGCAACGGCGGCTTCGCCTACGGCTTCGCGCGGCCCGGCACCGGGTTGCCGGGCAACACCGGCCTGCTGCCCGGCATGAAGGAAGGCAACAGCAGCAACGAGGCCGTCTCGCCGATTTCCTCGGCATTCCGCCTTGTTTTCGGCTCGACCAAGGGGCTGTGGAACGCCGATGTCGAACTGCTGCAGGCCAATGGCATGGCCCGCGTACTGGCCGAGCCGACGCTGGTGGCGCTGTCCGGGCAGAGCGCCAGTTTCCTGGCCGGTGGCGAACTGCCGATCCTGGAACCGCAGGGGCTTGGCACTACCACCATCACCTACAAGCCGTTCGGCATCGGCCTGACCGTGACCCCGACCGTGCTGGCAGCGAACCGCATCGCGCTGAAGGTAGCGCCCGAAGCGAGCGACCTGGACTACAGCAATGCCATTGTGCTCAACAACGTGCAGATTCCCTCGATCACCACCCGCCGCGCCGACACCACCGTCGAGCTGGGCGATGGCGAGAGTTTCGTCATCGGGGGCTTGGTCAGCTCCAACATCGTCTCCAACGTCAGCAAGATTCCGCTGCTGGGCGACCTGCCGATCATCGGCTCGTTCTTCCGCAACTTCGATTACAAGCGCCAGGACAAGGAGCTGGTGATCATCGTCACCCCGCGCCTGGTGCAGCCACTGGCGCGCAACACCGAACTGCCGCTGCCCGGCGAACGCGAAGCCAGGCCGCATCTCCCCGAGTGGGGTTCCTGGTTGCTGGGTCCGGTCAGCCAGGACCCGGTGCCCGGATTCTCGCGCTGACTCCATGATGCCTGCGATACCACGCCCATGCCCTACGCCACCGCCCAGCCGCTGCATCCGCAAGGACCGCCAATGAACCTGGTCCTGTACGGCATCGACCGCGAACTGCTGCCCCGGCTGGCCGCCAAGCTGCCGCCGAGCACCGCCCTGCATTGGCAGGACAGCAACGCCCCCACCTCCGCCCAGGACCTGCAACGCGGCCCGCAGAGCCTGGTGCTGCTCGACTTCCGGCCCGAGCATGCGGCCGCCTCGAGCGTGCTGGCGCAGCAGCTGCAGCAGACCCAACCGGACCTGCCCCTGGTGGCCGTGGGCGCCACCAGCGCCGGCCAGGTCGAAGGCGTGGTGATCGCGCTGCGCGCTGGTCTGCGCGATGTACTGGACCTGGACAGTGACGACGCAGGCATCGAGGCGGCCTTGCGGCGCGCCCTGTCTCCGCGCCCGGCAGCGGTTGCCCAGCACGCACACAAGGCACGCCTGATCGTGCTGCTGGGTGTGCGCGCCGGCGTCGGCACCAGCACCCTGGCCGCACATCTTTCGGTGCTGGCGCAGCAGACGCGCGCCCTGGCCCAGGGCGAAGCCGTGCAGCAGGACGGCCTGCTGATGGAGCTGGCGCAGCCCTCCGGCGACCTCGCGCTGTACCTCAATCTCGACAGCCGCTTCCACTACGAAGACGCGCTGCGCAATGCCAGCCGCATCGATGCCACCCTCGCCCGCACGGCCATGGCGCGCCATGACTCCGGGCTGGTGCTGCTGGATCGTGCCAGTGGCAGCGATGCCGTTCCGCCCTCCGATCCTGGCGCGCTGCTGCAGCGCCTGCGCGGCGTGTTCGCCAGCGTGCTGTGCGATGCCGGCGGCTGCCCGTTGCGGCAGCTTCCGCCCTTGTTGCTGGACCAGGCCGACGAGATCTGGCTGGTCACCGATGCCTCGATCGCCACGCTGGTTTCTCTGGACCAGGCCCTGAAGCACCTGGCGGGCCAGCGTGAGCGCGAGAAGCGCCTGCAACTGGTGATCAACCGCCACGATGACAGCAGCGGCATGAGCCCGGAACAGATCGCACGCCGCTTCGAAGTACCGCTGCTGGCGACGCTGCCCGAACGACCGCGCGTGCGCCTGGCCGCCAGCCAGGGACACCTGCTGCTGCAGGATGCCCCGCGCGACCCCTATCTGCGTGCCCTCGCCCCGCTCGTGTCGCGCCTGGATCCGGCCGCCTGCCCGGTCCAGCCGCATGGCCTGCGGGAAAGACTCTCCCTTGCCCTGGGTGGATCGCAATGGAAGACAAGGTAACCCCGTTCCCGCATGCCGTTGCCCGCCCGGTACTGCCCGAATCTGCCCCGGGCCACCTGCCGTTCGCGCAGACCGAGCAGTACCAGAAGGTGCTGTCGGCCGCGCATGAGCATCTGCTCAACAGCATCGAGGACGAGCGCATCGACATCGATTCCTGGGCCCCGGACACCATCGCCCGCTGGGTGCAGGTGCAGACCGTGGGCTTCATCCAGGAATGGCGCATCCCGATCAACGAAGAAGAGATGCAGGTGGTCGCCGAGGGACTGGTCAAGGAGCTGACCGGTTTCGGCCCGCTGGACGACCTGCTCCACGACCCCTCCATCGAAGACATCCTGATCAACGGCTTCAAGGACGTGCACGTTTCGCAGGGCGGACAGCTCAAGCGCGCCACCCAGCGCTTCACCGATGATACCCACCTGCTGCGCATCCTGCGCCGCATCCTCGCCCCGCTCGGCCGCCGGCTGGATGATTCCAATCCGATGGTCGACGCGCGCCTGCCCAACGGTGGCCGCCTCAACGCGATCATCTCGCCGCTGGCGGTGGACGGACCGATGGTGTCCATCCGCAAGTTCCGCAAGGACCCGTTCACCCCCGACGAACTGCTCGCCAAGGGCACCTTCGACGCACCGATGCAGGCACTGCTGAAGGCGATGGTGCTGGGGCGCTGCAACATCCTGGTCTCCGGCGGCACCAGCTCGGGCAAGACCTCGCTGCTCAATGCCCTGGCCAGCTACGTGCCGGCCGATGAGCGCGTCATCACCGTGGAGGACACCGCCGAGCTTTCGCTGAACCATCCGCACGTGGTGCGCCTGGAGAGCCGCATCGGCGGCGCCGAGGGCCAGGGCGCGGTCAGCATCCGCGACCTGGTGCGCAACAGCCTGCGCATGCGCCCGGACCGCATCGTGGTCGGCGAAGTGCGCGGCGCTGAAGTGCTGGAAATGCTGCAGGCGATGAACACCGGCCACGACGGATCGATGGCCACCATCCACGCCAACACGCCGCGCGACTGCCTGTACCGCATCGAGATGCTGGCCGGGTTTGCCGGCTTCCAGGGCAGCGAAGACAGCCTGCGCCGGCAGATCGCCAGCGCCATTGATTTCATCGTGCAGATCTCGCGACTGGGCAGCGGGCGCCGGGTGCTGGTCTCGATCACCGAGATCACCGGGGTCAGCGACAACCTGATCACCACCCAGGAGATGTTCCGCCACGAGGTGCAGATCGATGGCACCGGCCGCGAGACCGACCGCTGGATCGGCCTGGGCTTCCATCCGCATTCGCACAAGCTGGAGCCGTTCCGCCAGCAGCTGCGCGAATCACTCTACGGGGACTTCTGAACATGGGCACCGGCCTGCTGCTGGGCGTGTTGAGCATCATCTCGGTGCTGCTGGCGCTGGCCGTCTGGCTGTGGGGTACCGCCAGCAGCCGTGAACAGCGCCAGGCCTCGCTGCAGCACACCGAGCAGCAGCTGGCACGCGGCAGCACGGCCGGTGCGGTGCCGGCCGGGCCTGCCGTTGCGGCGGCGAACGATTCGGCCCGCCCCGCCAGCAGTGGGAACCGCGCATTACCCTGGGATGGCGTCCTGCAGCGCGCCGGCCTGCAGCCGGGCTGGAAGCTGCCACTGATGCTGCTGGTACCGGGACTGGTGCTTGCGGTCGTGGCGGCGGTGCGGCTGGGCACGGCCTGGATGTTTCCGCTGACCCTTCTGCTGTACCTGCTGGGCTGCTGGCTGTGGGTGATGCGCCGGATCACGAGACTGCGCGCGCAGCTGCTGCACCAGATGCCGGACTTCCTCGACAACCTGGTCCGCCTCACCGCGCTGGGCAACAGCCTGCAGGCCGCGTTCCAGGTGTCTTCGATGCAGACCAGCGCGCCACTGCGCGGCCTGCTGGACACCACGGTGCGCTATGCGCGCAGCGGCATGGAGCTGGATCGTGCATTGAGCCTGGCCGCACAGCCGTACCGGATGGACGTGCTGAAGGTGCTGGCAGTGGTGATCGGGGTGAGCGTGCGCATCGGCGGGCGCGCCGACCAGATCCTGCAGCGCATGGGTGATTTCATGCGCGACCTGGAGCAGGCCCAGCAGGAGCTGGCCGCCACCACTTCGGAAACCCGCATGTCGGCCTGGGTATTGGGGCTGCTGCCACCGGCCAGTGCGGTGCTGATGGCGATCTCCAGCCCGGCGTTCTTCCAGCCGGTGCTGCATGACCCGCTCGGCCACAGGATCCTGCTGATCGCACTGGGCCTGGAACTGCTCGGGGCGTTGCTGCTGTACCGCCTGGCCAAATCGCTATGACCGCCCGCAGCTACCCGGGAGGTGCCCGATGAGCGCCAGCGCCTGGTTCGCCCTTTCGCTGCTGGTGCTGGCAGCGGGCGTCGCCCTGCTCGGCATTGCCGGCTGGGTGCGCAGCCATCGCGAGCACCGCACCTCGGCCGCGCTGAAGACCGCCCTGCAGCCGCGCGAGGAAGCCCGCGACACCGAGGCCACGCGCCGCGACTCGCTGGGCTGGCTCGAGCGCTTCGGGCGCTCGCTCAGTGGTGGCCGCCTGGAGGCCGCGCTGCTGGCCAACGAGGACAGGTTGCTGCTGGACCTGGCCGGCTGGAACACGCGCCGCGGCACCGCCATCTATCTCGGCCTGCGCCTGTTGCTTGCGCTGCTGGTGCTGGCGCTGGCGCTGGCGTTCAGCAGCGCGCACGGTCTGGCCAGGGTGATGGTGGTGATCGGTGCGCTGGCGGCCGGGCTGCTGCTGCCCAAGTTCGTGCTGTCGTCGTGGGTCAAGCGCCGCCGCCGCGCGGTCGAGAACGAACTGCCCTTGCTGATCGACCTGCTGCGCCTGCTGCAGGGCGTGGGCTTCAGCATGGACCAGAGCCTGCAGACGCTGGGCGACAAGCTGCGCGATGCGTTGCCGGTACTGGGCGGCGAACTGCAGGAAGCCAACGTGGCCTACACCCACGGCCGCACCCGCGCGCAGTCACTGCGGCGCTTGAGCGAGGTCTACGCCGATGACGACCTGGCCAGCCTGATGCAGCTGATCCTGCAGGTGCATGCGCACGGCGGCGCCGTGCAGGAACCGCTGCGCCAGTTCAGCATCCGCCTGCGCGAGCAGCGCCGCAACACGTTGAAGGAAAAGGTCGGCAAGCTCTCGGTGAAGATGACCGTGGTGATGATGCTGACCCTGTTGCCGGCACTGATGCTGGTGCTTGCCGGTCCAGCGCTGGTCGCGCTGGCCACCGCCATGTCCAAGATGGGATCGCCCTGATGCCTGCCCTGCGCACCCCCTGCCTGCTGCTTGCCGTCGCCCTCGCCACCCTGGCCAGTGGCTGCGCATCGACCACGCCGAAGTACGTGCGGGCGCCCAGCCTTGCGCCGCCGGAGCCCGATCCGCAGGACAGCCGCAACACCTATCTGGAGCTGATCGAGCGCATGCAGCAGCAGGGCGCCTGGTATGCCTCGCTCGCCCACGTGGAGGCCTTCCGCCAACGCTATGGTGATCGCCCCGCCCTGCGCCTGCTGCAGGCCGACGCCCTGCGCGAGACTGGCCAGAGCGACGCAGCGGTAGCGCTGTATCGCGAGCTGTCCAGCGGGCCACAGGCCGCTGCGGCCGCCCACGGCCTGGGCCTGATCGCTGCACGCCGCGATGACGACGCCGGCAGCGAACAGGCGCTGGCGCGCGCCACGCAACTGCAGCCCTTGAACACCGACTACCTGGGCGACCTGGGTTATGCGCGGCTGCGCGCCGGCCAGTTCGACCAAGCGCGCGAGCCGCTGGCCAAGGCCCTGGAACTGTCGCCAGGCAACGCCAAGGCCACGGCCAATCTCGCACTGTGGGCGCTCCTGCGCGGCGACCAGGCCACCGCGGAGCGCCTGGCGGCACAGGCCAACCTCAACGACGAAACGCGCCGCAGCATCCAGCAGCAGGCCCAGCAGATCCGCACGCGCCTGCAGCAGCGGCAGGCGGCGGCCGCCGTCAACGCCCCTGCGCCTGCGTCCGCGGCCAGCAGCGAACACGGCGCCCGTGCGTCGGGCAGCACCCGGCTGGCAGCCGAACCACGCCGCGAAGCACGTGACGAGCGCGATCCGCAGCGCCTGCCACCGTCGATGCTGGAACGCTTCAGCACCACCGAACACCCGACCGGAAGCACACCATGACTGCGATGCGCCTGACCCGACGCCTGTTGCCCGTGCTGTCCTGCCTGCTTGCTGCCGGTGCCGTGCAGGCCCAGCAACAGCCATTGACCGGACAGATGCTAGGTGGCCCCTTGCCGTCGGCACCGGCCGCAGCACCGATGCAGGCCGAGCCGCTTCCCACCGTGGAGCTGGCCGCACCCGCCGCATCCGCGGCGGTGGCAGCGGTGCCACCGGCACTCCCCGCAACCGACGGTGCCCCGCCGGCAACACCGCGTGCGCGCCTGCAGAGCGGCGAAGCCACCCGCAACCTGTTCCGCCTGCAGGCGTCGGGACAGCAGGCCGGCCAGCGCCTGCCGATCCTGGGTGACCAGGCCACCCTGAGTTATGCGCGTTACCTGAAGAGCTTTGAACACGAGATTCCGGACTTCTTTGAGACCGATGTTGCCCGGTCCAAGGATGCCTCCTCCTCCGGACGCTGAGGTAGGCCATGAAACGCCCACGCCAGTTCAGTTTCGGCCGCGCACGCGGCGGCATGTCGGTCACCATGATGCTGGTCATGCTGGCCTTGCTGGCGATGCTGGGCCTGATCGAGATCGGCTATCTGTTCTGGGCCAAGCGCGATGCGCAGAAGGTTGCCGATCTGGCCGCACTGGCCGGCGCGCAGCGACTGGAGTTGTGCAGCGCGGACAACAGCGACAACAGCGCCGCCCGGCAAAGCGCACTGGCCCAGAACAGGTTCGCAGGCACCTTGCAGGTCCGCTGCGGCAACTGGAGTGCCAGCCGCGGTACCAGCAACCGTTTCGTCACCAGCGTTGATGCCAGCAACCCGCGCAATGCGGTGCAGGTGATCGCCGAGCGCAGCGTGCTGCCCTTCTTCGGCCAGAACACCAGCCTGCCGACCGTCAGCGTGCAGGCGGTCGCCCGCCGCTCGGAGCCCACGGCGGTGTTCGCGGTGGGCTCGCAGCTGCTGCGCACCAATGGCGATTCCGTACTGCTGTCGACCCTGCGCCTGGTCGGCCTGGATGTCAGCAATGCCACGGTGCTGTCCTATGACGGTCTGGCGCAGGCCAACGTCACCCCATCCGGCCTGCTGAAGGCACTCAACATCCCGGTGAGCGCCAACCTCAGCGTGGCCGATTTCAACCGCCTGCTGTCGGTCAACAAGATCTCGCTGGCGCAACTGGTCGATGCCACCGCCACCGTGGTCGGCCGTGACTCGACGGTGGGCGTGCAGCTGCGCGCCCTGTCCGACCTGGTCGCCACCCAGCTGGACATCAACAAGCTCAACATCGTGCTCGGCAGCCAGGCCGGCGGCGGCGGGCTGTTCGCGGAAGTTGTCTCACCCGACGGCACCGTCGGCAGCGCACTGGAATCGAAGATCAACGTGCTCAACCTGATCAGCACCGCCATCTCCATCGCCAACGATGGCAACGGCGTGACGATCAAGGGGCTGGACCTGCTGGGCATCAACATCCAGGGCGGCGTGGTCGAGCCGCCGTCGATCGCCATCGGCGGCGTCGGCACCCGCGCCTACAATGCGCAGGTGCGGCTGATGGTGGACGTGGACAGCAACAACCTGTTCGCGCTTGGGCCGCTGCTGAACCTGCTCGGCACGCGCCTGCACCTGCCGCTGCACGTCGACGTGGCCAACGGCATGGGTACCCTGACCGGCATCCAGTGCGGCGGCAGTCCCCCCAAGGCCACCATCCAGGTCGATTCATCGGTGCTGCGTGCCTGCGTCGGCAACGTCGACCCCGCACAGCGATTCTCCAAGGCCAATGTCTGCGACGCCACGCTGCAGAACGAACAGCTGTTGAAGCTGCTGGGCCAGCCGCTGATCAACGACAGGATCACCCTGCCCGCCCTCACCGGCTCACAGAACCTGACCCTGGCTGCGGGCGAGACCGGCTCGACCCGGATCAATCCGCTCGCGATCGGTGACGCAGTGTCGAGCCTGGTCAACGAGCTGCTGCGGGTGCTGTCGGGCATGCTCAGCTCGCCCAAGCAGGGCATGAGTGCCAACGACACGGCCAAGGCGCTGGCCGATCGTTACCTGCAGGCGGCCTTTCCCACTGGCGGACGCTACAACGTCGACCAGGTCATCCCGCTGCTGCGCGATGGCGATCCGGCACGCAACCTCGCCCCGCTGGGCAACTGGACGGTGAAGAATGGCGTCCCCAAGCCCTGCCTGCTGGGCCTGACCACCTGCTGGGAAGACGGTTCGGTGTGGACCGGTTACAGGACGACCGTCACCGGCCAGGGCCTGGGCCTGCTCGATGGCCTGCTCGGCTCGCTGGTCGGCGGCCTGCTGATCAACCGCTGCGACAGCCTGCTCGGCAACCTGATCGACTACAACGGCTGCGTGCGCAACAACCTGGCGTCGTACATCCAGACCGCGCCGGCGGGTTTCCTCGATGGCGCCAGTGGCAGCGGCGTCGCCAACCCGGACGGAAGCGTCAGCTGCAGCGGCCTGCTGTGCACCGTGCTGAAGCCGATCCTGGCCGCACTGCGACCGGTGCTCAACAGTGTCGGCACTCTGCTGACCAACCTGCTGGCCAGCGTGCTGGGCCTGGAACTGGGCCGGACCGACGTCAACGTGCAGTCGATCCAGTGCAGCGCGGCACAGCTGGTCTATTGAAATCGCGCCGTGACCGCCGCCCTTGGCGGCGCCCGCGCCCATGCTAGACTCCCGGCGGGGAACCACCTTCATCTCAACCCACACTCATCCGTGGATGGTCTAGACATGCGAGAAACTTCAGGGGGCGCGGTCTTCGCCCGGCACGCGCGCAACGCAGCAGTGCTGGCCGTGGCCATGATGCTGGTGGCACCGGCGGCGATGGCCGCGCGTGGCGACCGCGAGGCTGCAGCCGAACCGGCGCGCAGCGCGCCGGTGGTGCGCAATACCGTGGACGAGCTCAAGCAGTTGATGGATTCGCGCCAGCTGACCGAGTTGCGCACCACCTACAACGGCAACTACGGCGCCAGCCTGCTGTTCAACGCCAATACCCTGACCTACTACGTCGCCCTGTTCCAGGAGAAGAACTTCTGGCGAGTGATCAAGACCGATGCGGTGGACAACGCCGAACGTGTCTACCGCACCTTCGCGCAGCAGTCCGAGCAGCTGGCCCAGGTCTACATCGACACCACCCGCCTGGAAGCCGGCAAGCGCTACACCGAGCGCCTGGTGGCCTACAACGAAGAACGCCTGCGCACCCTGCAGCAGGAAATGGAACAGCAGCAGGCACAGTCGGCGCAGGTCAGCGCCGCCCTGCAGCAGGCCCAGCAGCAGGCAGTCAGCCTCAGCACCGATGTGCAGAGCACCAACAGCCAGCTGGACGCCCTGCAGCGCCGCATCCAGATCCTGCAGGCCGAACAGGGCAACCCGGAGTTGAGCCTGCCCAAGCCGGACAGCGTGCCCTCGCCGGCACCGGCCGCCACCAGCGACGGCCGCTGAGAGCTGCACTCACGGCATTGCACACGACGGCGCCCCAGGGCGCCGTTGTTGTTTTCGGCGCTTCAGTGCACAACTTCACTGGCAGGCGTCGTAGACTGCATCATCCAGCTGCCGGCGCTGCACGAAATCCAACCGCCGACGTTTGAGCAGCGCCTGTCCGCGCTGGCGGCGCACACGCTCGCAGGCCGCCGCATCCGTACTGATCGTGATCAATGCGCCCTGCGCCCGGACGGCACGACGCGGGCGACGCGACGGCTTCGATGGCGTGACTGCGGGAACCACCGCCCCACGGGACAATGACTGCTCCGCCGGGACATCCCAGCGCCACGCCGCCCGGCCCTGGCAGGGTGTCTGCTGGTAGACCGGATGCGGTCCATCCACGCATTTGTAGACATTGGTCTGAGCCGGCGCGGCCATCGGCAACAGCAGGCACAACAGCAGGGACCATCGCGTGGCGGGCATCCGGGCATTCCACAGGCGGGCTGCGGACATCCTCGGCGCGCGACTCGGGTCCCGCCAGAGCGATATGCGTCACATCCTCTGCAATCCAGCACAGCGGTGCAAGTCCGTCGCCGGCACCTGCGCTGTACTGCCGAAGGCACCGGCAGCCTGCCGGTGCCTTCCCTCCCTTCCGCCAAGGAACCTGCAATGAGCAACTTCGTCACCGTCGCCGACGGCGCCCGCATCTTCTACAAGGATTGGGGCAACGGCCAGCCGATCGTGTTCGCCCACGGCTGGCCGCTGTCGTCCGATGCCTGGGACCCGCAGATGCTGTTCATGGGCCAGAACGGTTACCGCGTGATCGCCCACGACCGCCGCAGCCACGGCCGTTCCAGCCAGACCTGGGACGGCAACAACATGGACACCTACGCCGACGATCTGGCTGCAGTGATCGAGGCGCTGGACCTGAAGGACGCGATCCTGGTCGGCCATTCCACCGGCGGCGGCGAAGTGGCCCACTACATCGGCCGCCACGGCAGCACGCGCGTGGCCAAGGTGGTGCTGGTCGGCGCCGTGCCGCCGCTGATGCTCAAGACCGCCGGCAACCCGGCCGGCACCCCGCTGGAGGTCTTCGACGGCATCCGCAAGGGCACCGGCGGCGACCGTTCGCAGTTCTTCAAGGACCTGACCACCCCGTTCTTCGGCGCCAACCGCGATGGCAACACGGTCACCCAGGGCATGCGTGATGCGTTCTGGCTGCAGGGTATGCTCGGTGGCGTCAAGGGCCAGTACGACTGCGTGCACGAATTCTCGGAAGTGGATTACACCGAAGACCTGAAGAAGATCGACGTGCCGGCACTGGTCGTGCACGGTGATGACGACCAGATCGTCCCGTTCGATGCCTCGGCCAAGCTCTCCTCGCAGATCATCAAGAATGCCGAACTGAAGGTATACGCCGGTGCCCCGCACGGCCTGACCATCACCCACGCCGAGCAGTTCAACGCCGACCTGTTGGCGTTCGCGCGCAGTTGATGTGCCGCGGCGGCACTGTAACGGTGCCGCCGCCCCTTCGATCGCAAAAAGGGGACGGAGGGGATTAAGTCGTTTGTGCACAAACGACTTAATCCCCTCCGTCCCCTTTTTTTTCAGATGTCGGTGTGGTGATGCGGCACAGCGACAGGCAGCGGGTCATGCCCACCCACGAAGTGGCGCACCACCGGCGCACGCTCACCGCGATGCAATCCGCGCAGCACTTCCTGGATCGCCCTGTCGTCGGCGGTGATGCGTTCGTGCTGGCGCAGGTGCTCCAGCCACGACGGGGTCACGAAATACTCCAGGTGGATGCCTGGACTGGCCACGTCCTCGACCACGCCCCAGACCACGGCGCCATCGCGGCGGCGGATGGTGCCCAGTGTGCGCATCTGCGCCTGGAACGCGGCGCGATCAGCATCGTCAATGCGGTACTCGATGGTCACCAGCACCGGGCCTCGATCATTGGATACCGGTACCGACAGTTCGGGGGCTGGCCAGTGCCCCGCCGGACGCAGGTTCAGGTCTTCGGTGCCGGCGATGCGCACGCGCCACACCAGCAACCCGCCGATGACCGCACCCGCGGCAGCCACCAGCAGGGCCAGCTCCGGCGAGGTGCGCTGAGCCAGTGCGCCCCAGCTCAGGCCGCCGGCGGCCATGCCGGCAGAGAACACCATGATGTACAGCGCCAGCGCACGCGCACGCACCCACGCCGGCACTGCGGTCTGCGCCGCGATCTGCAGCGACGACAGCACGGTGATCCAGGCAAAGCCATTGACCAGCATCACCAGCGGCAGCACGTACCAGCTTCGGGTCAGCGCCAGCCCGACCAGGCTCATGGCCAGCGACAGGGTCGCCAGCAGCACCAGCAGGTCGCGATCCAGCTGCGCGCGCAGCTTCGGCAGCAGCAGCGCACCCCCCACCGCACCGATGCCGATGCAGCCGAGCAGCATGCCGTACTGGCCCGCCCCGCCCTGCATCTGCCCACGCACCACCACCGGCAGCAACGCATTCATCGCTGCGGCGAAGAAGAAGAAGCCGACCGACTTGATCAGCACCGCCTGCAACCGCCCGGCGCGGCTGGCATAGCGCAGGCCCGCTTTCAGGCCCGCACCGAAGCCTTCCGGCGGCAGGCTGGACTGCTTCGGGTCGCGCTTCCAGCCCCACACCACGAACAGCATCGCGGCGAAGGTGATGGCGTTGAAGCCGAAGGCCCAGACCGCACCGAGCTGGGCGACGATCACGCCGCCGATGGCCGGGCCGATCGAGCGCGCGATGTTGATGCCGATCGAGTTCAGCGCCACCGCCGAGGCCAGCATCGGCTGCGGCACCAGTTCGGACACGATAGCGGCCTGCGCCGGCATCGCCATCGCCGCACCGCAGCCCATGCAGAAGGTCAGCAGCACCAGCAGCTGCGGGGTCAGCATGTCCATCGCGGTCAGCGCAGCCATCACGGCGGCGACCAGCAGCATCCAGCCCTGGGTGGCCAGCAGGTACCTGCGGCGATCAACGATGTCGGCCAGGGTTCCGGCGGCCAGTGCCAGCAGCACGATCGGCAAGGTGGTGGCCGACTGCACCAGGGCCACCATCAACGGCGAGCCGGTACGTTCGGCCATCACCCAGGCGGCGGCCACGTCGTTGACCCAGGTGCCGATGTTGCTGGCCAGGATCGCCAGCCAGATCGAGCGGAACATCTGGATCTTCAGTGGGGACCAGGCGCCTGCGGCCTGTGCGGGGGGTTGCGACGCGGTTGCGTTCACCATTGCCATGCTCCAACGATCGAGGCGAACAGCGTGTCCCGGCCGCCGGCCTGCTTCAGTGCAGGCCCGGCATCGACCCAGGCCAGCTGCAGCTGCCATTGCCAGTGTTCGCTGGCCTGCCAGCGGGTTTCGGATTTGTACTGCGTGCCGATGCGGCGCGCGCCGCCGGCGCTGCCCGGCAACGCCACCAGCGGTGCCGGCGTGGTGTAGACCGCATCGGCGCGACGATGCTTCCAGGCCATCTGTACGCCCAGTTCCGTGGTCACCGCGTCGTGCAGGCGCAGTGTCAGGGTCGGCTGGACGTCCATCAGGTTGGCCGGGGCCAGCAGGCTGGCCTCGCTGAAATAGGCCGATTTCGGGAACAAGGCATTGAAGGTGCCCAGGCGGCCGTCGTGCAGATTGCCATCGCCACTGGCGATGTCGGCCTTCAGCCCCAGACGCGGCTGCAGCGGCAGGTCCGTCCAGCGCCACCCCGTATCGGTGGCCAGCGTCCAGGCGTGGATAGCGAGCGTGCCAGCGGTCGTTCGCAGTTCACCGCCCTGCGCCACCAGCTCGCTGTTCCAGTCCAGTGCACCAGCCTGGCCGAACCAGCGCGCGCCCAGGGTCTGCCGACGTTCGGTGCCGCTGCCGGCGGCAAAGCGCGCGCCGTCGCGACGGTAGTCCAGCAGGTACAGATCCCATTGTCCCGCGCCCCGCCCGCGTGCCGTGGTGGCATAGACACCCCACAGGTGGGCGCCGTGTTCGCCGCGATCATCGAGGGCACCCGGTCGGTTCTCCAGCGGACGCAGCGCCATCAGTTCAAGCGTGCCGGATCTACCCTTCCAACCCACGCGCGCACCGTCGAACGCCAGGCGGATGTTCGGCCCATCGCGCACCGACAACAGCCGCGAGCTGCCATAGCCGGCTTCCTGCCGGCCGAGTTGCAGATGGAAGCCACCGCGCTGCCAGCGCCAGTACGCCTGCTGCACGTCCAGCGCGCTGCGGTCGGTGCGGCCGGGTCCACCTGCCTTGCCATTCTCGGCATGCACGCCCAGCTGCACCCGTGCCTGCCAGTTGTCCTCGACATACGTGGCCGACGCCAGTGCACGCAGCAGACCGTAGCCGTCTTCACTGCCGCCGATACCGAATCGGGCCGGGTGGTAGTACAGGCCACGCACGCGCAGTGAGGCATCCCACTGCAATTGGCCGTCGCCGACGTCGCTGCAGCGGCCGCCGTCGCAGGCCAGCCCCAGCGCTGGCGCGGCCAGCAGCGCCAGGCTCAGAAGGCGAAGCACGAGCATCCCATCGCGCCCCAGAACGCGGTCAGGTCATCGGTGGGTGCCGCATGCCGGGCCGCATGCCCGTGCGCGCCGTGGGTGCTGCAGGCGACACCGTGATGGTGGCGATGGGCGGCGGCCAATCCGGTGGCAGCACCGCCGACGTGGTAGCCACCGAAGCGGTTGACCGGCGACCAGTCCGGCATCGCCGGCGGCAGCTGCGGCGCCAGGCCGGCGTAATCGCCGTCGGCGTGCACGATGCGGCCGCCGACCACGGTCAGCAGGCTGGTGATGTCGGCGATCTGCGCGTCATCAACGCGGAAGAAGTCGGCCGAGAGCAGGATGAAGTCGGCCAGCTGGCCCACCTTCAGCGTGCCCTTCACCGCTTCGTCGCCGGAGAGCCAGGCGCTGCCCTGGGTCCACAGGCGCAGCGCCTGTTCGCGCTCGAGCAGGTTCTCATCGCCATACAGGGCCAGCCCGCCCACGGTGCGCCCGGTCACCAGCCAGGACAACGCCACCCACGGGTTGTAGCTGGCCACGCGGGTGGCATCGGTACCGGCACCGACCGGCACGCCTTCGGCCAGCATGCGCTTGACCGGCGGCGTGTGCCGCGCCGCCTGCACGCCGTAGCGCTCGACGAAGGCTTCGCCCTGGTAGGCCATGCGGTGCTGCACGGCGATGCCGCCGCCCAGCGCGCGGATGCGTTCGATGTTGCGCGGGGTGATGGTCTCGGCGTGGTCGATGAACCAGTGCAGGCCATCGAACGGCACCTCGCGGTTGACCTGTTCGTACACATCGAGGATGCGGGTGATGCTCTCGTCATAGGTGGCGTGGATGCGGAAGGGCCAACGCTTCTCGACCAGCAGTTTCACCACATCGTGCAGTTCCGGTTCCAGCTCAGGCGGCAGTTCCGGGCGCGGCTCGTTGAACAGCTCGAAGTCGGCCGCGGAGAACACCAGCATTTCGCCAGCGCCGTTGTGGCGCAGCAGGTCATCGCCCTGGCGCGGCTGCAGTATCTCGCTCCAGCCGCGGAAGTCGTCCACTTCCTTGCCCTTGTTCTGGGTGAACAGGTTGTAGGCGATGCGCACCGTCAGCTGGTCATCGCGATGCAGCTGCTCGATGACCTGGTAGTCCTCGGGGTAGTTCTGGAAACCACCGCCAGCGTCGATCACCGAGGTGATGCCGAGCCGGTTCAGTTCGCGCATGAAGTGGCGCGTCGAGTTGGCCTGGTACTCGATCGGCAGGCGTGGCCCCTTGGCCAGCGTCGCATACAGGATCAGCGCGTTGGGCTTGGCCAGCAGCAGCCCGGTCGGGTTGCCCAGCGAGTCACGCACGATCTGCCCGCCCGGTGGATCCGGCGTGTCCTTGCTGTAGCCGCAGGCGCGCAGCGCGGCGCGGTTGAGCAGCGCGCGGTCATACAGGTGCAGCAGGAACACCGGCGTATCCGGCGCAATGTCGTTGAGCTCCTGCAGCGTCGGCAGGCGCTTCTCGTTGAACTGTGCGGCAGTGAAGCCACCGACCACGCGCACCCACTGCGGTGCCGGGGTGCGGTCGACCTGGGCCTTCAACATGTCCAGCGCGTCGCCCAGCGAGCGCAAACCGTCCCAGCGCAGCTCCAGGTTGTAGTTCAGGCCACCGCGGATCAGGTGGGTATGGCTGTCGTTTAGGCCGGGCAGCAGGCGCCGGCCCTGCGCGTCGATCAGGGTCGCTTCATTGCCCCAGCCGCGCATGATCTCCTCATCGCTGCCGACAGCGACGATGCGGCCCTCCTGAACGGCCAGCGCCTGCGCGTGCGGCTGCTGCGGGTCGAGTGTGGTGATGCGGGCATTGCGGATGACCAGCGTGCTCATGCGACGCTCCTTGGAAGTGGAATCGAGTGCGGCAGCGGCGCGACCGGCCAGGCCGAGCGCAACCGCGGCACCGCTGGCCAGCACCACGTTGCGGCGGCCGTGGTCGAGGGGATCGTGACTCATGCGAAAGCTCCCGGAAGTCGTGGACCGTCCAGCGCCCAGGCCCCCGGCCCGGCCAGGGCGATGGCCAGCAGCACCGTGGCCCACATCAGCGGGTACTCACTGCCGCCGCGCATCCAGAACCAGCCCCTGGGCAAGGCCAACAGGACGGTGAAGCCGATGAAGGCAGCGGCGGCAAGCGCGGCGATGCGGGTCTGCCAGCCCAGCAGCACGGCCAGCCCGGACAGCACCTGCAGCAGGGACAACAGCAGCGGCAACGGCGCCACTGCCGGCAGCCCGAAACCGCGCAGCTCGGTGGCGAAGCCGGCCAGCCCCGGTCCGCCGAACCAGCCAAACAGCTTGCCCAGCGCGTGAGGCAGCAGGAAGCCGCCTGCCGCCACCCGCAGCATCAGCAGGGCCAGGTCGAGGCCGTGGCCGGCCAGCATGCTCAGTGCCCGCCTTCCTGCGCGCCGAACATGCGCTTGGCGTACTGGATGCCGATGCCATAGCCGCCGGCGTGGTCGCGGGCGATGCCGGTGGTCAGGTCGTAGGTTTCACCGCGTGCCCAGTCACGCTGCAGTTCAAGCAGGTACTGCACGCTGGTCATCGGCACGGCGCCGGCCTGCACCATGCGGGTGATCGCACGCTCGTGCGCTTCTTCGCTGACATCGCCACAGGCATCGGTGATCACGTGGACCTCGAAGCCCTGCGCCAGCGCCGACAGCGCCGGACCCACGATGCAGACACTGGTCCACAGGCCGGCAAGAACCAGCCGGCGCTTGCCGATGCGGTTGATCTCATCGATTACCGGCTGGTCTTCCCAGGTATTCATCGAAGTGCGGTCGAACACCGGCTGGCCCGGGAAGATCTGCGGCAGTTCCGGGAACATCGGGCCGGAGAATGACGTCTCGGCCACCGTGGTCAACACGACCGGCACGTTGAACCCCTTGGCCCCCTTGCTGATCAGCGACACGTTGTTGCGCAGCGCGGAGATGTCGATCGTGTGGGTAGCAAATGCCATCTGCGACTGGAAGTCGATCAGCACCAGGGCATGGTCGGTGGGCGACAGCAGGGCCGGGGCGGGCGTGGCGGTGGCAAGGCTCATGGGTGGACTCCGTGGGAAACATGATCAGGGGGAAGCAGCAGGGCCGCATCGCCGGCCCGATACTGGCCGGGGCTGCAGCCGGTCTCGGCGCGGAAGCTGCGGACGAAATGGCTCTGGTCGAAGAAGCCCAGCTGCTGGGCCAGGCACGCCATCGGCAACTGCGCGCTGGGCAGCAGTTGGCAGGCACGCTGGATGCGGCGGCGGCGCACGTAGCGCAGCGGGCTGGCACCGGTGCCGCTACGGAACAGGCGCACCAGGTGGAAGCGGCTGACACAGGCAGCCTGCGCCAGCTCGGTCACCCGCAGCGGCTGCGACAGGTGCTCATCGACATAGCGCAGGGCGCGCTGCAGTGCGGCGGCCTGCTGCGGGGCAAGTGGGATGGCGGACGGATCGGGCGGACTGACGGTGGCCATGCGGGGCGCCGCGAGGGGGTGGCCCATGGTGCGTGGCCGGCGCACGATGCCCTACCCCCGTCGGTCGAGGCCGGCACCTACCCGAATGGGGGAGGCCGACGGCCGAGCAGGCGGCGCCCGAACAAGCGCGCATCCACCGAGTAGGCGCCCGGCCCCAGCATCAGCAGCGCCGCAGGCAACGCCACCAGCGGCCACGGTGCCTGCTGCGCGAACATGGTCGCGGCTGCCATCAGGGTCGCCAGCGGCGTCAACACGCCCAGCACGAGCATGGCCGCCGCCAGCCCGCACAGCACCGCCCCCCAACCAGCATGCGTGCCAGGCGCGCACAGCGCGGCGGCCAGGCACAGCCGCAGCCACAGCAGGCCGATGCCCGGACCGCGATCAGGGAACATCACGAACAGGCGCTGCATGGCCGGGCTCCAGGGGTCATGCCGGCGTGATAGCCGACCACGGCGGCCACTGCCTACCCCGTTCGGGTCACCCCGGACTGCCCCGCACCTGCCAGAATGCGCGCCATGCGTGGCCGCCCCTTCCCGTTGCAACGTCACCTGCGGACGCTGCTGACCTGCCTGCTGCTGTTGACCGCCCTGCCCGCCCTTGCCGTGCAGCGCCCGCCGGTGAGCGGCGGGTTGCCCGATTACGAGCACACGGCCTGGCGCGTCGGCCAGGGCGCCCCCGGTGACATCTGGGACATCACCCAGGACCGCGATGGCCTGTTGTGGCTGGCCACCGGCTCAGGGCTGTACCGCTTCGACGGTCGTCGCTTTGAACGCCAGGCCGCTCCCGCGGGCAGCCATTTCCCGTCCACCAACATGGTCACCCTTGCGCGGGGCCGCGACGATGCACTGTGGATCGGCTACTTCCAGGCCGGCATCAGTCAGTTTGCGCGCGGCCAGCTGCACAACTACGGCCGCGACCAGGGCGTGCCGGTGGGTGTGGTGCCACACTTCAGCCAGGACCGTGACGGCCGGCTGTGGGCCGCGATCAATGGTGGACTACGCCAATTCACTGGCCAACGCTGGCAGCCGCTGCCCGCTGGCATGGGGGTGCCGGAACATCGCGTGCAATGGCTGCTGCACGACAGCCGCGGCACCTTCTGGGTACTGGCCGACCTGAAGATCTGGGTGCGCGCGGCCGGCCAGGCGGCCTTCAAGGACACCGGCATCGCCGTTTCGCAGATGGCGACGCTGGCCGAAAGTCCGCAGGGGGAAGTGTGGCTGGCCGACCGCGTGCGCGGTACGTCGCCGCTGGCCAACGCACGAGGCCTGCTGCCGGACAGCGAGCGCGAGGCACGACGGTTGCCGGAGCTGGTGGCGGCGCGCCTGCAGTTCACTGCCGATGGCGCGCTGTGGGCAACGATGAGCCCGCATGGCGGTGTCGCCCGGGTCACCTTCGATGGCGACCGCGCCATACGCATGGAGCGCTTCGATTCGCCGCACGGGCTGACCGCCACCTCGGCCGTGCCGATCATCGTTGATCGCGAAGGCAATCTCTGGGTCGGCACCAATCTCGGCCTCAACCGCTTCCGCGCGCGCAGCGTGCACACGCTGGCGGTTGGTCCCAGTGATCCCTACCGCTCGCTGGTGCGGGCCAGCGATGGCCATGTGTATGGCTATGGCGAAGACCTCAAGCCCTACGACCTCGAGCGCACCCTGCTCGATGGCAGCGCCACGCAGCTGCAGGCCGCCGCGCGCCAGGCAGCTGCCCCGATCTGGCAGTTCGACTGGGTCAACCTTGCGCGCACCGTGGCCGGCCGCACCACGCGGATTCCGCTGCCTGCGCCGTTCACCGGGCAACCACTGCATGCCCTGCTGTTCCCCGACGACGAACAGGCCTGGGTCTGCACCGGCGAACGGGGGGTGCTGCACTACCAGCAGGGCCAGTGGCAACGCGAACGCCGCCTGCCCGAACAGGCCTGCTCGTCACTGGCGCTGGATGCCAACGGCCAGCTGCTGCTCGGCTATGCAGACGGCCGGCTGCGCCGCATGGGGGCGACGCAGATCGAAACCTTCGACGCCAGCCACGGCCTGTCGGTCGGGCCGATCACGGCGGTACTCGATCATCAGGACCTCCTGCTGGTAGCCGGCGAGGCCGGATTGGCCGTGCGCCCGGGCAATGGCCGGTTCGTTCAGGTGAGCACCGACATGGCCGGCGTCATGGAAGGCATCACCGGCATGGTGGCCGATGCGAATGGCTACCTCTGGCTCAATGGCAGTCGTGGCCTGGTCCGGCTCGGGAGCGATCAGCTGCGGCGCGCACTGCGCAGCCGGCAGCCGGTGACGCCCCGCCTGTTCGATGCGGTGGATGGCATGCCGGGCATCGCCCTGCAGAGCGGACCGATCGCCACCACCGCGCTGGCCAGCGATGGCCTGTTGTGGCTGGCCACCAACCAGGGCCTGGCCTGGCTGGACACCACCCGCTCGCACGTCAACACCATGGCGCCCAGCGTGCGCATCGGCGACGTGCTGTACGGCAGTGAACACCAGCCACTGCGCGACGGCCTGCGCCTTCCGGCCGGCACCAGCCAATTGCAGATCGATTACGTGGCGCTGTCGTTGGCGCGCCCGGAGCGCAACCGCTACCGCTATCGCCTGTCCGGGGTCGACGACGGCTGGCAGGATGCCGGCAGCAGCACGCGCGCGTATTACACCAACCTCGCACCGGGCAATTACCGGTTCGAGGTGGAAGCCGCCAACGAAGACGGCATCTGGAGCACTGCACCCGCCAGCCGCACCTTCCGCATCGCCCCTACCTTCATGCAGACCCTGTGGTTCAAGCTGCTGTGCGCCGCCGCGGTGCTTGCGCTGCTGGTCCTGGCGGTGCGCATCCGCAGCGGGCAGCTGGCTGCACTGTTCCGTGCGCGCCTGCAGGAACGCCATGGCGAACGCGAACGCATTGCCCGCGACCTGCACGACACGCTGCTGCAGGGCAGCCAGGGCCTGATCCTGCGGCTGCACGCGATCAGCCAGTCGCCGCAGACCCCGGACAGGGTGCGCGGCCAGCTGGAATCGGCGATGCAGCTGGCCGAACGCAACCTGGCCGAGGGCCGGGAGCGGGTCAACGCACTGCGCGACGGTCCTTTCGCGGGCCGCGACCTCGCTTCGGCGCTGGCCGATGTTCACGCCGAATACGCCGGGCACGGCACCAATCCGCTGCGCCTGACTGTGGAAGGCGCAACACCACCGCTGCAGGCCGATGCCGCCGAGGAAGTGTTCCTGATCGGCCGCGAGGCCATCCGCAATGCACTGCGCCACGCCAATGCCAGCGCCATCGAGGTAGAGCTGTCCTACGGCGCGCGGTGCTTCCTGCTGCACGTGCGCGACGATGGCGTCGGCATCGCCGACGAAAATGCCGGGCATGGCCATTGGGGCCTGCAGGGCATGCGTGAGCGCGCGCAGCGCCTCGGCGCGGAGCTGCGGCTGTGGACCCGCCCCGGGCTGGGCACTGAAGTCGCGCTGGCGGTTCCCGCCCGTCGCCTGTATCACCGCCGCCCATCGCGTTGGCGCTGGCCCTGGAGTAGAAGCCACCATGACTGAGTCCCCTGCCCCGATCGGCGTGCTGGTGGTCGACGACCACCCGCTGCTGCGTGACGGCCTGGCCGCGCTGCTGGGCGCCCATTCCGACCTGCGCCTGCTCGGCGAGGCCGCCGATGGCGAGGAAGCCATCGAGCGCTATCAGCAGCTGCAGCCGGACGTGGTGCTGATGGACCTGCAGATGCCACGCCTGGATGGTGTGGAAGCCATCGTGCGGATCCGCGCGATGGACCCGCGTGCGCGCATCATCGTGCTGACCACCTATCGCGGTGACGTGCGTGCGGTACGGGCGCTGCAGGCCGGCGCCAGTGCGTACCTGTTGAAGGACATGCTGCGCCACGAGCTGGTCGATACGATCCGCATGGTCGCTGGCGGCCGGCGCGCACCGATACCACCGGCAGTCGCTGCGAGCATTGCCGCACATGTGGTGGAGGACCGGTTGTCGCCGCGCGAGACGGAGGTGCTGCGGCATGTGGCCGGTGGCCTGTCGAACAAGCGCATCGGCGAGCGCATGCAGATTTCCGAGCAGACGGTGAAGGCGCACATGAAGAGCCTGATGGACAAGCTGGGCGTGGGTGATCGCACGCACGCGGTGACCCAGGCGCTGCGGCGCGGCATCATCAGCCTGGACGACAGCGGTCACGATTAGGGGGTTGTTCGGCAGGGCTTGCAGCCCTGCACCTGCCGCGGCATTCAAGCAACAGCAACAGCAGAAGCGGCATTCCGTGGGTTGGCGGGGCGGTGTCGGAGTGCGGGGACGCTGCAAGTACGTCCCTGCAAGCTTGGCAGCCGCATCCATGCGGCTGACACCCCGCACTCCGACACCGCCCCACCTCTGACGGATTCCGATGGCGTTTGGTAGGTGTCGACCTTGGTCGACACTTCTGTCAGATATCGAAATCAATCAGGGGTCAGATCCGTTTTCCTTCGGAAAACGGATCTGACCCCAAGAGCCGTTCCAACAGACCGCAGGAACCTGTCGAAGGCTACTGAAAATCCGCTGTTTGCGCTGTTGCCGGCCAGCGGCCGGCACTACCGCAGGTGCAGGGCTGCAAGCCCTGCCGAACACCACCCCTACTTCAAACGCAGCAGCAGACTGCCGCCCGCGCACATCACCGCCAGCCAGGCCACGCCGTGCCACCCCCACTGCGCCAGCGCCAGGCTGCCCAGCGCACCGCCAGCGGCCATGCCGATGAACATGCCGGTGAACAGCAGCGCGTTGAGCCGGCTGCGTGCCGGCGGCACCAGGCCATAGACCAGCGTCTGGTGCGCCACCAGCGCCGACTGGAAACCGAAGTCGAACAGCAGCGCACTCACCACCAGCAGCGGCAGCAGCGCGGCGGCCGGCAGCCAGGCTTCGGCCAGCAGCAGGCCGAAGCCCAGCAGCGCCACCGCGATCGCCAACCGCGCCACGGCATGGCAACCCAGGCGATCAGCGAAACGTCCTGCGAACGGTGCGGCCAGCGCACCGGCCGCACCCGCAATACCGAACGCACCCGCCGCCGCACTGCCCAGGCCCAGGCGGGCATGCAGCATCAGCGCCAACGTCGACCAGAATGCGCTGAAGCCGACCGCCAGCAACGACTGGCTCGCCACCGCGCGGCGCAGCTGCGGCTGCTCGCGCCACAACGCCAGCAACGAGCCCAGCAACGCCGGATAGCGCAGCGTGCTGGTCGGTGCGAAACGCGGCAGCGCACGCGCCATCACTGCGCCCATCGCCGCCACCGATACCGCGGCCAGCACGAACTGCGTGCGCCAACCCCATGCCTCGGCCACCACGCCACTGACCACGCGCGACAGCAGGATGCCGAGCAGCAGGCCGGTCATTACCCGGCCGACGATCTGGCCGCGCTGTGCATCCGGCGCCAGGACCGCAGCGGCCGGCACGATGTCCTGCGCCAGCGTGGCCATCAACCCGACCAGCAGGCTGGCCATCAGCAGGCCCGGCAGGTGCCCGGCCATCGCTGCGGCGCCCAGTGCCAACGCCAGCAGCGCGGACTTCAACAGGATCAGGTGGCGGCGGTCGAAGCGGTCGCCCAACGGTGCCAGCAGCAGGATGCCCAGCGCGTAGCCGAGCTGGGTCAGGGTCGGCACCAGCCCGGCGGCGCGCTCACCTGCGCCAAGGTCCTGCGCGATCAGGCCCAGCATCGGCTGGCTGTAGTACAGCGAGGCGACCGAAAAGCCGGCGCCGGCCGCCATCGCCAGCACCAGCGGGGTGGAAGGCGCGTTCGCGGGTGCGACGACGGACAGCGAAGGGGTAGACATGGGGGAGTCCGGTGGAGGAAGTGGGCGTATCCTGCCCGTATTCGCCATGCGTCTGTAGTAGGCTCCTGCACATATACTTCATACGTGACACGCATGAATGACCTCGCCACCGGCGCCGATCGCCTGGATCTGCTGCGCACCTTCCTGCGCATCGTCGATGCCGGCAGCCTGTCTGCCGCCGCCGTGCAGCTGGGCACCACCCAGCCGACGGTCAGCCGGCGCCTTCAGGCACTGGAGCGGCAGCTCGGCCTGCGCCTGCTGCAGCGCTCCACCCATGGCCTGCAGCTGACCGAAGATGGCCTGCGCTGCCAGCGCCATGCGCAACGCGTGGTCGACGAATGGGAGTCGCTGCAGGCCGAACTGCACGGCGAACCGGAAACGCTGCGCGGACGCCTGCGGGTGATGGTGCCGCATGCCTTCGGCCAGGCGCAGCTGCTGCCGACCATGCTCGCGTTCCTCGCCCAGCACCCACAGCTGAGCCTGGAGTGGATCCTGGAAGATCGTCGCCCGGATTTCATCGCCGAAGGCATCGACTGCGCGGTGCGGGTGGGACCGGTCGACGAACCGCGCATGGTCGCACTGCCGCTCGCCGAAGTGCCGCGCATCGTCGTGGCAGCGCCCTCGCTGGTGCAGGCCACCGCGATCAGCACACCAGAACAGGCGCAGGCACTGCCGTGGATTTCACTGGTCACCTACTACCGCGAACGCCTGCTGCTGCATGACGCGCAGGGGCGTGCGCATACCCTTTCGATCAGCCCGCGCCTGCTCAGCGACAACCTGTTCGTGGTGCAACAGGCCGCATGTGCTGGGCTGGGTGCAGCGGTGGTCTCGGCCTGGCTGGTGGCCGGAGACCTCGCACAAGGGCGGCTGGTGCAGCTGCTGCCGGACTGGCAGGCGCCGGCGCTGCCGGTACACGTGGTATTTCCCGCCGCGCGCCAGCAGCCGCCACGGCTGCGCGCCTTCATCGATGCGATGAAGGCCGCACTGCCGCAGCTGCACGGAATGCGGCCGGCACCGCGTTAGGTCACCGACCGCATCGAAGCCACAGGGTCGGATCCCTTCCCACGGGGAAGGGCTCTGACCCTGTCGATCACCGCGCCTTCGCCGCCTCGGCATTCCACGCCGCGACCTTGGCCCTGGTGTCGGCCAGCATCTTGTCCAGCGCGGCGCGGTCATACACGTTGCCACGCAGGATCACGCTGTCGATCTTTTCGGTGGCGGCAATGTCCTGCAGCGGGTTGGCGGTCAGCAGCACCAGATCGGCGGCCTTGCCTTGAGCAACACCCCCGTAACGATTCATCTGGCCGAACCAGGCCGGGCCGGAACGGGTCGCCGCCGACAGCGCCTGCGGCGCGCTCAAGCCTTCCTTCACGAACAGCTGCAGCTCCTGGTGCAGGGCGATGCCCGGGAAGTTGAACGAGTTGAGGAAGCCCGCATCGGTGCCGGCGATGATCGTCACGCCGGCTTCCTGCAGCATCGGCAGCACGGCGGCCACCTGGTGGTACTGCGCGTGGCGCGCTTCGATCTGCGCTGGCGTTGCCTTGGCGGCACGTTCAACGCGCCACTGGTAGGTCGCGCGCAGGCCCGGGCCGATGTAAGCCAGGTACGGATCGTTCGCGTGGTCATCCTGGTCAAGGAAATCGAGGATGCGGCCACCGTTGAGGGTCGGGGTCACGAACACGCCGCGCCTGGCGAAATCGCGGTAGGCATGCATCGCCGTATCGCGGTCGAAGCTGGCGTCGAGGCGGCGGTTGGCTTCGGCGCGGTCGATGCGGCCGGCACCGAAGTCGCCGGCAATCTGCGCCTCGTCCTTGCTCCCGGCCTTGAATGCGTAGTCCAGATGCTCGATCGAGGCCAGCCCGGCATCGATTGCCTGCTCCACGGTCAGCGCCATCGGGATGTGCCCCGACGCCTTGAATCCGGCATTGCGCGCGGCATTGGCCGAGTACAGGAACAGTTCCGGCTTCAGCGTGCTGTCGGTGATCTTCACGAAATCGACCTTGTCGTGCTGCAGGCGGGTGATCGCCTTGTCGACGTCGGCCTTGCTGCCCACTTCGATCGTGCCCTTCCAGACCGGCTTGAGGCCTTCGATCTTCGCGCCCGAGCTGAGCAGCCGCGGACCGAACAGCGTGCCCTTGGCAATTTCCCCGCGCCACTGCAGCACCTGCTCGGGCAGGTCGCCGGAACAGTCACGCACCGTGGTGATGCCGTGCGCGATGTACAGCGGCAGCAGTGCCTTGTTCTCTTCGATCAGCGCCGGGCCACCACCAAAGTGCACGTGCATGTCCCACAGGCCCGGGATCAGGTACTTGCCCTTGGCATCGATCTGGCGGGCCGCACTCCATTGGCTGCGCAGCTGCGCGTCCGGGCCGACGGCGACGATGTCCTCGCCACGGATCACCACGCTCTGCCCGGCCCGGGTACTGGCGTGCTCGACATCGACCACGGTGGCATTGTGGATCAGCAGGTCGGCGCGCCCGGCGGCAGACGCCGACAGCGGTGCCACCGCAAGGAGGATGGCAAGGGACAACGGACGGGAACGGAACATGGACAGCATCCTGATGGGCACGCCCAGCGTGCGGGTGGAAGGGGTTTGCATTCAGCGCACCGCGCCGTGCTGGCGCAGCAGGGTCTCAATTCCGGTATAGCCGCGCTGGCGCGCATGCGCCAGCGGCGTCACGCCGTCGCCGTCGGCCAGCTCCGGGTCGGCACCGGCCTCCAGCAGCAACTGCACGATCTGCAGGTGGCGCGCACCGCCATCGCCGAGCAGGATTGCTTCCAGCAGCGCGGTCCAGTGCAGGCGGTTCACATGATCGACCGCCACGCCCGCGCGCAGCAGCGTACGTACGGTGGCGACGTGGCCACGCTCGGCGGCCGGAATCAGCGCGGTGCCGCCATAGCGGTTGGTGCTGCGCAGATCGGCGCCATGCGCCAGGGTCATCGCCAGGATCTCGTCCAGGCCGCGCGCACCGGCGTACAGGTAGGCGCTGTCCTGCAACGCGTCCTTGGCGTTGACGTCTGCCCCGGCCTCGATCAGCTCACGCGCGGCATCCACGTTGTTGCCCTGCGTGGCCAGCAGCAGCGCGGTGCGGCCCTGGCCATCGCGCGCCTCCAGCGTGGCGCCATCCTCGATCGCCTGTCGCACCGCATCGGCGTCGCCGCGGCTGGCAGCATCCCGCAGGCGCGCGTCTGCGTCGGCCCTGGACGTGGCGGTGCAGGCGGGGGTGACCATGGCCAGCAGGCACAACAGCAGCATGCGCGTGAACGGCGCAGGCCAGCCAGCGGAATGATGGACGCGCATGACAGTGTCTCCTCATGTCCGTCGCCACGGAACGCCGTGCGACGGTAGCAACAGCCGGGCGTTGCCGGCCCCTGCCCTGCATGGTAGAAGTCGGCCTGGGTATCCAGAAGTGAAATGTTCAAATGCAAGACAGTGCCAAATCGAATAGAACCCTGTTCGAACTGGACCTGCTGCGGGCGCTGGTGATGGTGGCCGACTGCGGCAGCTTCACCACGGCGGCCACGCGCCTGCATTCGACCCAGTCCACGGTCAGCCAGAAGGTGCGCCGGCTGGAGGAACTGGCCGGGCATCGCCTGCTTGAACGCGGCCATCGCGACGTGCACCCCACCGATGCCGGCCACACCCTGCTCGGCTATGCGCGACGCATGCTCGACCTGAACGAGGAAATGGCGCAGGCGCTGGCCGGCGCCACCGTGGAAACCGCGGTGCGCATCGGTGTCCCCGAGGACTTCGTCAACGCGCAGACCACACGCATGCTGGCCGCTTTCAGCCGCCGTCACCCGCAGGTGAAGCTGGAAATCAGCAGCGGCCTCAGCCGCGACCTGGCCCACGGCTTCGACCACGGCGAGCTGGACCTGGTTCTGGTCAAGCAGCGCCGCAACAGCCGCCAGGCGGTGCATTGCCGGCGCGAGCCGATGCACTGGATCGACAGCCTGCGCAGCAGCTGCCTGCAGCAGGACCCGCTGCCGCTGGTCACCTTCCCGCCGCGCGGGCTGTACCGCGACGAGATGATCCATGCCGTGGAAGCGCTGGGCCTGCGCTGGCGCATCGCCTTCACCAGCTCGTCGCTGAGCGGCATCCAGGGCGCGGTGGCCGATGGCATCGGCATCAGCCTGCTGCCACGCCGCGCGGTGAGCCGCGATCATCGCATCATCGATGGTGAGCGCGACCTGCCGGTGATCGACAACTACGAAATCGGCCTGCTGCATCGTGCGGACGCCGACGATGCGGTGCGCGCGCTGGCCAGCGAGCTGTGGCGGCAGGTGCAGCGCGAACCGGATTGACCACTGCAACTGCGGTAGCGTGGGCCGCTGGCCGGCAGCCGCGACGGCAACATCGTCCCGCGTGGGGTCAGATCCGTTTTCCGAAACGGATCTGACCCCGAAGCGAAATCCGCGCATTGACCATCGAAAGCTGATCACGCCTGTCGCGCGGAAGTCACGGCTCTGCCGCTAGAGTGCCTCCTGTTTCCGTGCTCCACGGCATCGTGTCATGTCCGACGAAATCCCCGCCCGCTTCGACCCCCTGCCCGCCGCCCTGCAGACGCACCTGCAGCACCAGCGCTCGCTGATCGCCGCGCGCGTCGCCGCCGGCTTCCCGACGCTGCCGGTGCAATGGCCGCTGGCGGCCAGCACGCTGCAGCGCGTGATCGATGCCGAGCTGATCGAGCCTGACGACTGCGATGGCTGGGAAGCGCTGGGCGTGGCGTTCGGCGATACCCTGGCCCAACGCGTGCCGGGCCTGGCCTGGATGCAGGTCACCGACGCCTGGGGCATCGATGCAGTGCTGCGCTATGCCGACAGCAGCCTGCAGATCGGCGCCAGCACACTGCTGCTCAAGCGCGTCGAACAGGGCGAAGTCATCGACATCGCCCACCTGCTGGCGTGGCTGGAAGCGTTCGTCGCTACCCGCGCCGACGATTACGCCTGACGACACATCGAGGTGGATCCATGCCATGCGTGGATGAATGAGACCACGCGATGGCTCCCTCCACGCACGGCGTGGATCTACAACCAACGGCCGTCAACCACCACCCGGCGCTCCACCGGCACCCCGGCCACGGCCGCCGGGCCATGGTCCGCACGCACGGCCACGAACGTCGCCGGCCGGCCTTCGGCGATGCCGTGCTGCGGCAGCCCGATCACCTGCGCGGCATGGGTGGTGACCATGTCCAGCGCCAGCATCAGGTCGCCATCGGTGTAGAAGCCCGAGCGGTAGCCCAGCAGCATCGCGCGCTGCAGCAGGTCCCCATTGCCATACGGCCACCAGCAGTCGCGGATGTTGTCATTGCCGGCGAACATGCGCACGCCGGCGTCGTGCAATGCACGCAGCGGCGGGAACGGATGGTCGCCCGGCGCGTTGCTCATGATCGCAACGCCCGCCGTGGCCAGTGCTTCACCCACCTGCAGCGCGCGCGCCAGCGGCACGTCGCCCAGCGAGTAGGCATGGCTGACCGCAACGCGTCCCTGCAGGCCGGCGGCACGGGTGCGTGCGGCGATGCGCAGCAGCTGGGCCAGTCCGGTTTCGCCGGGCTCATGCAGGTGGATGTCCAGCTGCACGCCATAGCGCTCGGCCAGGCCGAACAGCAGGGCCAGCTGGCCTTCGGCATCGCCGTCGAGCGTGGTCGGATCTATGCCGCCCAGCACCTCCACCCCTGCGGCAAGGGCCTGCTCCAGTACGGCGGCGGTGCCGGGACAGGACATCACCCCGGCCTGCGGGAACGCCACCAGCTGGATCCGCATGATGTCGGCGCAGCGCAGCGCGGCCTCGCGCACTGCTTCGAGATGACGCAGGCCGGTGCTGCCGTCGACATCGACGTGACAGCGCATCGCCACCGTGCCGAAGCGGCTGCACTGGCGGATCAAGGCCTCGGCACGGTCCACCATTGGCGCCGCGCCCGCCACCGCGGCCTTCTCCACCGCCAGCCGCTCTCGCAGGCTGTTCACCGGCTGATGCGGGTGCCAGCGGTCGCCGACGAAGCTCTTGTCCAGATGAATATGGCCGTCGACCAGGCCCGGCAGGACGGCACAGCCCTGCAAGTCGACGGGTTCCGCACCCTCGCGCGGCGCAGCATCACCGTTGAGACCACTGATACGACCGTTGTGGATGTGGAAATGCAGCGGCGCGCCCTCGCGATCAACCGCGCCATGGACGAACTGAAGCGTCATCGGAAACTCCCGGAAAGCCAAGTCATGGCGCCATCCTGAGCGCTGGCACTGCCATCGGCCAACGAAATATCTGGATGCCATACATTCATCAGAACGATGAATGCCGCCGCGACGGCGGCTCGCAGCCACGCCGTGCACACGCCTGAACGGGTACCATAGGCACCTGTTTCCGCTGTGATGCCGCATGGGCCCGTCCGACCGCCACGATCGTCTCCGCCGCTGGCAGGCCGCGTCCCTGCTGGCTGCTGCCCCGATGGCCAGCCTGTCCGCCACTGATGCGGCCGCCACCGCGCCGCTGCAGGCGCCGCCTGGCCAACAGCGCATCGCCCCGGCGGCGCTGGTCGAGCGGCTGCACCAGCGTGTGCTTTCCGGGCAGAGCGCCACCGCCACCCTGGAACACTGGTGCGCCGAACACGGCCTGGCCGAACAGGCGCGGGTGCGCGCGGTGCGTGTACACGGCCAGGACAAGACAGCACCGGCCGACGTGCTGCAGGCACTGGGTGCGAAACCCGGCACCGCCCTTCGCTACCGCCGTGTGCAGCTGGTCTGTGGCAGCCGCGTACTCTCCGAGGCCGACAACTGGTACCTGCCGGACCACCTCAGTCCCGCCATGAACCAGGTGCTGGACAGCACCGACGAACCCTTTGGCCGCGTGGTTGGCCCGCTCGGCTTCCAGCGCCAGACACTGGCTGACCAGACCTTCTGGCCACCGCGTGGCGAAGGCGACCGCAGCGTGATCCTGGAAGTGCGCGCCCTGCTGCGCGATCGCCAGCAGCAGCCCTTCAGCTACGTCATCGAGTCGTACCTGCAGCAGGCACTGCCCTAGGCCACCGGCGCCCGCCATCACAGCGGACATCGACACAGCAGAAGGCCCGGCATTGCCGGACCTTCTGTTTGCCAGCCGGATCAGCGGAACCGGTAGTCCAGCTGCAGCCAGTACTGGCGGCCATACGGGTCGTAGTTGCCAACCGGATAGAACGGCCAGCCGCCACCGTTCCTGTCCGCTGGCGGGCGGCTGTCACGCAGGTTGTTGACGATCACGCCCACCGACAGGTTCTCGCCGAACTGGCGGAACACACTGGCGTTGTAGGTCATGTACGGCGCGATGCGGCCACTGCCATCGGTCTTCGGCAGTGAACCGAAACGGTTGCCGTACAGCGTGGTGGTCCAGTCACCCTGGTTCCAGGTGATGCTGCCATTGGCCTTGCTGCGCCACTGGTAGTCATCCAGCGAATTGCGGATGTCACGCTCCGGATCATCGGAGAACTGCCGGTACGTGTGCTCCAGCACCACGGTATAGGCCAGGCGCATAGTGAAGCGGCCATAGCGGCCGGCATCGAAACGCCAGTTACCCTTCAGGTCCAGGCCACGCACCGATTCGGAGGCCGCGTTGATCGGATTGATCAGCACGCGGGTCACCTGGTCCGGCTGCACGGTTGCAGTGGACGGGTTGCGGATCACCCGCGACAGCGCGTCCTGGCACAGCGGTGAACCGATATCGCGCGCTTCGCCACCCAGCGTGCGGCCCAGGCGGCAATCGGCTTCGTCGCGCAGGATGCGGCTGGTATCGAGGCTGGTGACCTCGTTGTCGATGCGGATGTCGTAGTAGTCGGCACTGAAATCCAGGCCGGACAGCGGCGACCAGACCACGCCGAAACCATAGGATTTAGCGGTTTCCGGCTGCAGCTGCGCGTTGGCGCGGTTGCTGTAGTCGATCGACAGGCCGTTGTAGTCGCAGTTGTCGTACGACTGGCCTGCGGTGCGGCAGCGCCAGTAGTCGGTCATGCCCGGGTTGTAGCCGCGGGTCTCGGTCGCGAACACATAGTTCATGTCCGGCGCACGGAAGCTGGTCGCAGCAGAGCCGCGGATCAACAGGCTCTCGATCGGGCGGAACTCGGCGCCGAAGCTCCAGGTCGCCTTGCCGATGTGCTCGCCACCGGCGCGATACTGGTCATAGCGACCGGCCAGCGTCGTGGTCAGCGATTTCAGCAACGGCAACTGCAGCTCCACGCCGGCCGCATAGCGGTCACGATCACCGCCGGCACCGATACCGGCGCTGGTGTTCCAGAACTCGCCTGTGCCCAGTCGCGGGTCCGGGCGGTTGCGGTAGCCCTGGCTGCCGGCCTCGACCACCGCCGCCAATGCAGCGTCGCCACCGGGCAGCGCGAACAAACGGCCGTTGACGCTGGCGCTGAAGGTCTGCAGCCACGCCGCATTGCGGCTTTCCTGGTAGCCGGACAGGCCCTCGTATTCGCCCGGGGTCAATGGTTTGAACAGGCGTGCCGGGTCGGGCGCATAGACCTCAACGCCATTGCGTACGCCCAGCTTCGGACCGAGCAGGTATTCGTTGATTCCGGCCAGCAGCACCGGTCGGCGGGTACGGTTCTCGTAACGCGAGCGGCTGTAGACCGCTTCGTAATCCCAACCGCTGTCGCCGATCTGGCCACGTGCGCCGACATTGAACGACCACGAGTTTTCCAGGAAGCGGTTGGCATTGCGCGGCAGGCCGCCGATTTCCTCCGGCGCGAAGCGGCGGTACCAGCTTTCCAGGTTGCCGGTGGTCTGGTTGTAGAAGTAGTTGCGGGCCGAGGTCCAGGTCGGTGCACGCGTGTTGTTGTAGATCCGCGCGCTGCCCACGGCGACATCGGCGAACAGGTCGGTGGTCTCGTTGACGTGGAAGGTCAGCAGACCGTAGCCGTTGAGATTGCGCTTCTGGGTCTGCACGGTCCAGTAGCTGGCGGCGGCCTCGTTGCTGCCGCAGTACCAGCCCTGGCGCGGGTTTTTGGCACGGAACACGCTGCCGCCATAGATGTCCGACGCGGCGTCGCAGCCGTTGACGCCCGGATCGATGTTGCGGCCGGTGGCAGCATTGCGCCGATAGGCGATCGCGGTCGCCTGCGGCGCCTTGCCGGCCGGGTCATCGTCCAGCGAATCCATGAAGTCGCGCTGGCGCGCGTGGATCGCCTTGCGCACGTCGAACTCGAAACCGAACAGGCCGTCCCAGCGCTCGCCGGAACTGCCGCCCACCACCTGCACGCGCTGGTTGTCACCGCCGCCCTGCTGGGTGCCGCCGGCGCGCACGTTCACGTCCACGCCTTCAAAGCGATCCTTGAGGATGATGTTGACCACACCGGCAATGGCGTCGGAGCCGTACACCGCCGACGCACCGGCAGCCAGCACTTCGATGCGTTCGATCAGGGCGCTGGGAATGTTGGCCAGGTTGACAACGTTCACCGAGCCTTCGTAGGCCAGCGGGTAGTCGGCCTGGCGACGGCCGTTGACCAGCACCAGCGTGCGGTTCGGACCCAGCCCGCGCAGATTGATGGTGTTGGCGGCCGGCGTGAACGTATTGCCGAAATCCTCGCCCTGCACGTTGCCGGTGTTCTCGGTCAGCGCGCTGAGGGCGTCGAAGGCATTGCGGTAGCCCTGTGCGTCGATCTGCTCGCGGCTGATCACCGTCACCGGCGAGGGTCCCTCGACACTGGCACGTGGAATGCGCGAGCCGGTGACCTTCACTTCCTGCAATGTGGTGGGCGCGCTTTCCTGCGCGAAGGCCGGCAGCGAGGCCAGCATCAGGGACGACAGCGCGAGCACCAGCGGACGCGGGCGCATCGCCTTGTGGGAGGCGGACATGGGCTTCCTGGGGGAGTGGGCGGGTGGTACGGGAGCCGCAGCCGGTACGACACATAACGATCCCGTAACGAAAGTGTCCTGAATGGGTGGTTTCAACGGAAATGACCAGCCCTGATGGGCTTATGCCTGAACCGAATCAGACGCGTTTACGGCACCACCCCACTTTTGCAATGAATTGCATGGCCTGGCGCGTCGGTGATGCGCATCGTGCCGGGATGACCAACAGCGCCCCTTCCACCCACTTCGCCCCACTGCGACCCGTCCTGCGCCGCCACTTGCTCCACCTCCAGGCCACGCCCATCACCCTGCGTTCGTTCCAGCGCACCGACCTGCCACGCTGGCGTGCCTTCGACGACCGTCGCCAGCGCGGCCAACGGCCGTCCTACGGCATTGATGAAGAGGCGCGGTTCCTCGCCAGCGTCTATCGTTCACGCCTGCAGGAAGACAACGACCTGCTGGTGCTGGGTGTGTTCGACGACGTGCAGGGCGTACTGCACGACCAGCTGCATATCCGCCTGCAGTCGCTGCACTCGCGCTGCGCCGAGCTGCAATCGCTGCAGCAGCGGCACCCCCATCCGCAGGCGGCACTGCGGGCACTGTGCCCGTTCCTGTTCGACGATGTCGGCCTGCACCGCCTCTTCGTGCTGCTGCCGCCAGGCTGCACCAGCCCGTTTGCCCAGGCGCTGCAGGCCCATGGGTTCATCCGCGAAGGGATCCTGCGCGACTACCATCTGGACGCGCAGGGATGGCATGACCGTCAGCTGCTGGCGCTGACCGCGTCGGCCTGGCGCAGCTGCCAGCAGCCGATCGGCTAGCGCACCCGCTCCAGTGCCGCACCGGCACCGGTCAAGACCGTGCAGGCATGGTCCTGTAGTTCCTCGCCGCTGGCATCGTTGCCGCTGGCGGCATCCACGCGGGTAGCCAGCAGGATGAAGCCGGGCCCGCCCTGCACCTCGCCGCGCCCGGCCACCACCAGGCTCCACTGGCCCACATCGCCCACGCCGCTCAGGCCATAGGCCAGCAGATTGAGCGGATTGGCGGTCAGTTCTGCACCGGGCAGCAGATAGGCCTGGTACTGATGCCCGCGCAGCGGCACCGGAAACGGTGACCAGCGCGGACCGAGCGCACCGGCATGTGCATCCAGTGCCTGCAGCACATCCGCGCGCAGGCAGTCGACATGGATATGCAGCTGGTGCTGCGAGCGACCGTGCGGCGAATTCAGTGCCAGGCTGGCCACGCTGCGCGGCAGCGGCCGGCCCAGGGCCTGTTCGGTATGCCCGCGCGCCTGCCAGGCGGCCGCAAAATAGTTGGGCACCCCACGCTGGTACAGGCCGTGGCTCTCGATGCCACTGACCTTGTCCAGCGGCATCAGCAGGAACTGGTAGTCACCGTGCGCATCCTTGACCAGCACGTCGCGGCGGTCGGCCGCCGTCTCCACCCGCAGGCAACTGCCACGCGGTCCTTCCACCGCCTTGCAGTCACGCTCGATCAAGCGCCACAGCGCATCGGAATGGGCCGGCGGTGGAGGTGGCGCGCTGGCGCAGGCGGACAACAGCAGCAGGGACGACAGCAGCAAAGGGCGCAGGGACACGGCAGCAACTCACGGAACAGGCACGGCAGACAGCGCCGCGCTGCATTCTAGCCAGTGCAGTCCTGCAGTCAGTAGGTGCCGAACGGCACTTCAACCACGAACGGGGCCTCGCCGTCGCCGCCCTGCAGGGTGTAGCGGTCCAGCGCGCCATCGTCATCGGCGTGCGGCTGGCGCTGGAAATGCAGGGAATAACGGTTGTCGCCCAGCAGGACGGCACTGCCATCGTCCTCCAGCGCGGCGCCCTCGGGGATCAGCAGCCCGCCCAGGTCGCTGTAGGCCCCGGGCACATCGGCGAAGCCGTAGTCTGCCAGTTCGTCCACCCGCTGCATCGCGTAGACATGCGGCAGATAAGGACGCGCCGGGCTGCGGCCATTGCTCAGGTCGGTCACCCAGGCCTGCGGCAGGTGGTACTGCTCGCGCAGCGCGGCCACGCCCAGCGACGGGCTGGCCACCTGCAGGCAACACACCGCCCGCTTGCCCTCACGGTCGAGGACGGCGAAACGGTCGCCGCGGGTCGCCGCCTGCGGCAGCATGGCGAAGGCCAGATTGCGCTGGGCCGGCGCGTAGCCGGCCTCGGTCTGAAGGTTGCGCCACGCGCCGAACACCGGCGTTTCCGCGGCTGCGGCCGGCACTGGCTCGGCGGCAGTGGCGGCGCACGCCACGGCCAGCACCGATACTGCAAGTACCGTTATCGCCCTGCGCTTGTCGCGGAAACTGTCTGCCGTCATACCGAATCCAGCACCTGCACCGGAATGGCCCGGCCTGCCCGCTGGCGCGATGCCAGTCATCCCTCCCACTATGCAATGACCATGCTGTGCCGGCAATGACCGGGGCGCTGACGCCTTTCGCGCGCCGGGTGCTATCGTTCCGCCCATCTTCCCTGCGCAGGAGCGCTGCATGTCCGCCTTCCGTCTGTCCCTGTTGCTACCCGCGTCGGCCCTGCTGCTGTCGGCCTGCGTCAGCACCCCCGGTCCGCAGGTCAAGGGTACCGGCCACTGCGACGCCAGCCAGCTGGGCTGGGCAATCGGCCAGCCCGCCAATGAGCCCAACATCCGCCGCCTGTCCAGCGAAAGCGGTGCCGGCCTGGTCAACCCGATCGGCCCCAACACCATCACCACCAAGGACATCCGCCACGACCGCCTGCGTGTGTACGTGGACAAGGACAACATCATCACCGCCACCCGCTGCGAGTAGGCGCTGTAGAGCCGAGCCCATGCCCGGCTGCGCTTCCGTGACAGCCGAGCGCAGGCTCGGCTCTACAGCTCAGGGCTCGGTATACCCCGCGCAGTCCGGCAGCGCCTGGTCGGGGTGGAACACCCCATCACTGAAGCGGAACAACCGCGTGTAGCTGCACGCCGGGTCCTGCTCGGTGCGCAGGTCCTTCTTCTTCAACGGCCCCTTGGCCAGCGAATCCTCGAAGCGTGAGACACCGGCCGGGAACCGCGTCGCCACCGTCTGGTAGCGCAGCACCGGCATGCCCCCGGCGGCGGTATCCAGCGCCAGCCTTGCCGAGAACCCGTACTCGTCGTGGCAGGCGCCTGCGCGCTGCTTCATGTCCTGCTCGCTGAAACAGGCGCGGATCATCGCGTTGCCCAGCCATGGCAGGGTCAGCACGTCGTCGTCCACCTGGATGTCATCCTGCAGGTGACGCACGCGCGCCAGCTGCAGCGTGGACGCGTCGGCACCACCGCCTGAGTACATCGTGCTGAATTTGACGATACCGCCCACCAGCACGTTCTGGCGGGCGCGCTGCCGCGGGTCGCTCACTGCCTCATCGCTGCCAACGCCAGGCGCAAGCCGCACGATCCACGGCCACAGCGAAAGCTCGCTTTCCTGCGGCACGTCGATGCTGACGTGGTAGACGTGCGGCTCGCTTTCGCCGGCCTCCCGTTCAGAGACTTCCAGCGTCGTCGGCCGATCGCCGTCCTCGGCCACCGGCTGCACACGCACGCACCAGGCACGATCGAGGGTGCAGTACTGCATGCGTGCTTCGCCCTGCCCTCCCTGTTCCAGCACCTGCCCCAGCGGCTCCATCACGTTGCCGGCGGCGTCGCGCTGCTGCGGCAGGATCGCGGACTGCGCCAGCAGCGGTGTTGCCAGCAATGCAGCGCACAGGGTCGCGCGGGCAACGATGGTGGGCATGGGCGGCTCCTGCGTACGGGATTCCGATGGTAACCGCTGTCCGGGTGGGGCTGAGCTATGCTCGACGGCTGTCTGTCGGGAAGAGCAGCCGAGCATGGGCTCGGCTCTACATCATCCGCAGTCGCAGCCACCCCACCCTTTTTCCTTCGAGGTCTGGCCGATGCCCGGATTGAACGTATTGCTCGGGTCCAGCTGCCGATAGAACCCGGCCAGGGCCGGCTTGGCCGGGTACAGGTGGCCGACATTGTGCTCGGCCGGATACTCGGCGCCGCGCTGGTCCAGCAGCGCCCACATCGCGTGCTCGATCGCCATCGGGTCTTCGCCCTTGCGTGCGATGTAGTCCTGGTGGAACACATGGCACAGGAAGTGCCCGTAATACAGCTTGTGCAGCAGGCGGCCATCGATATCGGCCGGCAACTGCTCGAACCAGTCGGCATCATCGCGGCGCAGGGCGATGTCCAGCGCCACGATATCCTGCACCTGGTCCCGATGCACTTCGCGGTAGCGCACCGCCGCGCCGGCCACCGCGAAGCGATGCAGGAACGCCTTGCGCCCCTCATCGGCCGTGCAGTGGAAGTAACCACCCTCATGATCGGCGAAGAAGCCGCGCAGCCAGGCCTCGGTTGCCGCCGCGTCCTGTGCGGAGACCTTCAGCAACAGGTGATGCTCGTAGCGCTGGCGGAATTCACCCATGCGCCTGGGCAGGTGCGAGGGCAGCAGGCCGGTCAGCACCTGCATCACCCGGTCGGTCACCCCGCGCAGGCCCAGCCGCTCGAACCATCCATCGACCCGGCTCTTCAATGCGAACGCGGCGGGCACACGGGAAGTGCCGAGGCGGTCGATCAACAGGAAGCTGTCCTTGCCGTAGCGCTCGCCGATGTCATAGGCATCGCGGTGGATGTACTCGCCGGCAATAGGCAGGCGCTCGAAGCCGGTCAGCAGCTGGCGTCGGATCGCAGTGAGGCTGTCGGTGCGGTTGCTGCCGATGTAGAAGACCTCGGCGGGCTCCTTTTCGAAGGTATCCAGGCGCACCGCGAACACCGCCAGCTTGCCGGCCGAACCGGCCGCTTCGAAGTGGCGGCTGGGGTCGGCGTTGAAGCGTGCCGGCGTATCGGCATCGACCCGGCGCACTTCCTCGGCGTAGCGTGGATCAGACGCGGCGCGGCCATCGCCGTCACCCACGTCGTCAGCGGCATAGTCACCGGCCTGCAGGCGCTGCAGGATCTGCTCGGGCGTATCACCCAGCGCGATGCCGAGGTGGTTGACCAGCTGCAACTGGCCCTGCGCATCGACCTGCGCATACAGCGCCAGCTCGGTATAGGCCGGGCCACGGCGCACCAGCGCGCCGCCGGAGTTGTTGCAGATGCCGCCCAGCACCGAGGCGCCGATGCAGGAGGAGCCGATCACCGAATGCGGTTCGCGGCCCAGCGGTGCCAGGGTCTGCTCCAGGCGGTCGAGCGTGGCGCCGGGCAGGCACAGCACCTGGCGGCCCTCGTTCAACAGCTGGATGCCGGTCAGGCGCAGCGTGCTGACCAGCACGATCGGGCGCCCATAGTCGTCCCCATCCGGGGTCGAGCCACCGGTCAGGCCGGTATTGGCCGCCTGCAGGATGATCGCCGCTCCGCCCTGCACCGCTGCCTGCAGCACATACCACAGTTCCAGCAAGGTACCTGGGCGCACCACCGCCAGCACCGGGCCATCGCCGAAGCGGTAGCCACGACGGAAGCGGCGCGTGGCCTTGTCGCCGGTCAACACATGGCGGCTGCCGACCGCGTCGCGCAACTGCGCCAGCACGGCGTCATGGCCACTCATGGCAGGTTGACCAGCGAATCGCGCCCGATGTCGGCAATACGGTGCGCGCCGGTCAGTGTCATCGCCACGCGCATCTCCTTGGCGATCAGGTCCAGCAGGTTGGCCACGCCGGCCTCGCCCTGCGCGGCCAGCGCATAGACGAAGGCGCGCCCCAGCAGCACGGTATCGGCCCCCAGCGCCAGCATGCGCACCACGTCCAGGCCGGTACGGATGCCCGAATCGGCCAGGATCTTCAGGTCGCCCTGCACCGCATCGGCGATGGCCGGCAATGCACGTGCGGTAGACAGCACGCCATCCAGCTGGCGACCACCGTGGTTGGAGACCACGATGCCATCGGCACCGAACCTGACCGCATCGCGCGCATCATCCGGGTCGAGGATGCCCTTGATCACCATCGGGCCCTTCCAGAACTCGCGGATCCACTCCAGGTCCTTCCACGAAATGGACGGATCGAAGTTGCTGCCCAGCCAGCCGATGTAATCCTCCAGCCCGGTCGGGTTGCCGCGGTAGGTGGAGATGTTGCCCAGGTCATGCGGACGGCCGAACAGGCCGACGTCCCACGCCCAGTGCGGATGGGTGACGGCCTGGCCGATGCGGCGCAGCGAGGCATTCGGGCCGCTCATGCCGGAGTGTGCATCACGGTAGCGCGCGCCCGGCACCGGCATGTCCACGGTGAACACCAGCGTGGTCACGCCGGCGGCCTGTGCCCGCTCCAGCGCATTGCGCATGAAGCCACGGTCGCGCAGCACGTACAGCTGGAACCACATCGGCCGCTGGATGGCCGGTGCCACTTCCTCGATCGGGCACACCGATACGGTGGACAGGGTGAACGGGATGCCCCGGCTGTCGGCCGCGCGCGCCGCCTGCACTTCACCGCGGCGGGCATACATGCCGGTCAGGCCGACCGGCGCCAGCGCCACCGGCATTGCCAGCGTTTCGCCGAACAGCTCGGTTTCCAGGCTCAGGTCGGACATGTTGCGCAGGATGCGCTGGCGCAGCGCGATGTCGGACAGGTCGGAAACGTTGCGCTTCAGCGTGTGCTCGGCATACGCGCCGCCATCGATGTAGTGGAACAGGAACGGCGGCAGCCGGCGTTGCGCTGCGGCACGGTAATCGGTGGAGGCGGAGATGATCATGGGGTCAACCGTGTGGGGAAGGCAGGCGCGAGGCCCGCGCACGCCGGGCTTCGTTGTCATCGAGCGTGCGCAGCGTGGTGTGCACGAACTCGAGGTGGGCATGCGCGGCGGCGCGCGCGCGTTCGGGGTCGCCGGCCAGCACCGCATCCATCATTTCGCGGTGCTGGTCGGACAGGGGCGAGAAGGTCCTCGCTGAGGTGTAGAGCTTCTCGCGGCTCTGCGAGATGTTGGTCTGCAGCAGTTCGAACAGGCCGCGCATCACCTGCAGCAGCACCAGGTTGTGGGAGGCCTCGGCGATGGACAGGTGGAAGGCCGCGTCAGCCTCTGCTTCACCGGTGGGGTCGTCCTTGCCGTGCGCGTCCATCATGGTCTGGAAGGCCTGCGCGATGCGCGTACGGTCCTCATCGGTGGCTCGCAGCGCCGCATGCCAGGCAGTGGCACCTTCCAGCGCGTGGCGGATCTCCAGCACGTCAAAACGGTATTCCGGGTCGCCCTGGAACAGCGGCAGGTACGGCGCCAGCGGTTCATCCAGCGCCTGCCGCGCGCGCGCCGCCGGTTCGGCCACGTAGGTGCCGCCACCGATGCGTGCGGTCAGCAGGCCCTGGCTGGCCAGCTGCGCGATCGCCTCGCGCAGCGCGGTGCGCGAGACCCCCAGCTGCACCGCCAGGGTGCGCTCGGCGGGCAACCGGTCGCCCGGCCGCAGCCGCTGTTCCTGCACCAGGCCGCGCAGCTGCGCGGCCACCCTGTCCGAAATACGTTGCGTGCTCATGGCGCCATTGTGGCCCGAAGCGCACAGCGGGTGGTCGGCCAGCCATGCATGGCTCAGGGAATCATCCAGGTCAGCCAGTAGGCCTGGGCCAGGGTGATCAGGCCGACCATCGTGGTGAAAATCAGGCTGTGCTTGACGGTGAAGCGGAACAGGTCCGACTCCTTGCCGGCCAGGCCGACCGCCGCGCAGGCAATGGCGATCGACTGCGGCGAGATCATCTTGCCGGTAACGCCACCGGTGGTGTTGGCCGCCACCAGCAGCACGTCGGATACGCCGATCTGCTGCGCGGTGGTGGCCTGCAGCGCCGAGAACAGCGCATTGGACGAGGTATCCGAACCGGTCAGGAACACGCCCAGCCAGCCCAGGAACGGCGAGAAGAACGGGAACGCATCGCCGGTGTGCGCCAATGCCAGCGCCAGTGTTGCCGACAGGCCCGAGTAGTTGGCGATGAAGGCGAAGGCGAGCACCATGCCGATCGAGTAGATCGGCATGCGCAGCTCACGCACGGTTTCGCCGAAGGTCTGCAGCGCCGAGCGGGCCGGCATGCGCAGTGCGATGATCGCGATCACCGCCGCAAGGATGATCGCGGTGCCGGTGGCCGAGAACCAGTCGAATTTGTAGATCGCCTCATAGCTGAGCGGCGCGTCGACGATCGGCGGCATCTTCTGCACCCTCTGGTCCAGGCCCGGCACCGGGAGCTTGAGCACCCAGCCTTCCAACGGGCCGCCTGCCGCGAACAGCGACTTGAACGGCTTGATGCTCCACAGCGTGACCATCGCGGTGAGGATCAGGAACGGCGACCACGCCTTGGCGATCTGGCCGACGCTGTAGCGTGGTGCCTCCAGTGCCTGCGCGGCCGCCTCGGCGCTGGTTTCGGTATCGAAGCGGAAGATCCGTACCGGCTTCCAGCGGCGCAGGAACAGGGTCAGGCACACCAGCGACGCCAGCGAGGCGGTGATGTCCGGCAGCTCCGGGCCGATGAAGTTCGAGGTGAGGTACTGCGCGATGGCGAACGAGCCACCGGCCACCAGCACCGCCGGCCAGGTTTCCCTGATGCCACGCCAGCCATCCATGATGGCCATGATCCAGAACAGCACGATCACAGTCAGGAACGGCAGCTGGCGGCCGGCCATCTGGCCGATCTCGAATGCATCCAGGCCGGTGACCTGCCCGGCCACGATGATCGGGATGCCCATCGCACCGAACGCCACCGGCGCAGTGTTGACGATCAGGCACAGGCCGGCGGCATACAGTGGCTTGAAGCCCAGCCCGACCAGCAGCGCCGCCGTGATCGCCACCGGCGCACCGAAGCCGGCCGCGCCTTCCAGGAAGGCACCAAACGCGAAACCGACCATCAGCATCTGCAGGCGCTGGTCTTCGGTCACCGACAGGATCGAGGCGCGGATGATGTCGAACTGACCGGTCTTGACCGAGACCTTGTAGAGGAACACCGCGCCGATGATGATCCAGGCGATCGGCCACAGGCCGTAGACGAAGCCGAAACCGGCCGCGCCCAGCGCCTGGCTCAACGGCATGCGGTAGAACAACAGGGCCACGCCAAGCGCGATGGCCACGGTGATCGTGCCGGCCAGCCAGCCCTTCATGCGCAGCACCGCAAGGGCAACGAAGAAGAACGCGATCGGCAGCAGCGCGATCAGGCTGGACAACCACAGGTTGCCGGCGGGGTCGTACAGGTGTTGCCAGGGCTGCATGAAGGCTCTCGACTGGGGCGGGATGTGCTCCACCGCAGGCGGTGGGTCGCCGTGGCTGTCGATTATTGGTCGTACCAATAATGATTTCGATCAGACCACTTGCAGCTGATTTAACCGCCGCTCCGACGAAGTGCCTATTAGACCATAGGGCTAGACTTCATATTGGTCCGACCATTACGGCTCTCATGGTAGTGGCGGCCGCTGGCCGGCAACTAGACCTTCCCTACGGAATCCTTTTCTCCAACCGCCGCATCACCGCCAGCACCAGCACGCACAGCACGCTCACCCCGATGGCGATCACGTACTTGCTGATCCCCACCGCAATCCCGATGGCCGCTGCCATGATCAGCGAGCTGGCCGTGGTCAGGCCGCTGACCTGGTCCTCGCGTGACCCACGCAGGATGGTGCCAGCGGCAACGAAGCCGACACAGGCCACCACCGCTTCGATCAGGCGCACCGGATCGACCTGCAGCAGGTCGCGGTAGCGCTCCTGCTGGAAATGCTCGGCCACCGAGTCGCCGAGGCCGACGATCAGCGCAGCGGCCCCCGCGATCAGCATGTGCGTACGCAGGCCAGCGGCGTGCTTGCCCATCTCGCGCTCGACGCCCAGCACGCCGCCGAACAGCATCGCTGCGGCTACGCGCAGCAGGATCGAGACATCCTGGGTGAGTTCCATGGTCAAGCTCCGGGGTTTTCCCGGAGCGTCGCGTGGCCCCCGTGGCACAGAGGTGAAGGCCACGCCACAGTCCGTTCACCCGGTAGCGCCGGGCGACACCCGTCGGCACCGCACCCTGCGTTCAACGCATCACTGCGCCAGGTAGCCACCATCGATGGCGTAGTACGCGCCGGTCGCAAACGAGGCGTCGTCGCTGGCCAACCAGGCCACCAATGCCGCTACTTCCTCGGCCGTGCCCAGCCGCTTCAGCGCGTGCCGTCCTTCCAGCGTGGCGCGCACCTTCGGGTCCATCTTCTCCAGCAGCGGCGTGCTGATGAAACCCGGACCCACCGCGTTGACACGGATGCCGTCGGCCGCATGTTCCCACGCGGCGGTCTGGGTCAGCCCGACCACGCCGTGCTTGGCCGCCGCATAAGCGGTGGAACCGGCATAGCCCACCTGGCCCAGGATCGAGGCCATGTTGATGATGCTGCCGCCGGTTCCAGCGGCCCGCATTGCCTGGATCTGCGCACGCTGGCACAGGAACACACTGGTGAGGTTGACGTCGATGACCCGCTGCCAGCCCTCGATCGGATAGTCGCCGCTGCTGGCCGCCGGCCCGCCGATACCGGCGTTGTTGACCGCCACATGCAGGCCGTCAAGTTCCTTGACCGTGCGCTGCACCGCCGCCTCCACTGCTGCATCGTCGGTGACGTCCAGCGCGATGCCGATGGCCTGTGCGCCGGTGCTGCGCAACTGCGCCACGGTGGCATCCACCGCATCCTGCTTGAGGTCCCAGACCGAAATACGGGCACCGGATGCGGCCAGCGTCTGTGCCACGGCCAGGCCGATGCCCGACACGCCGCCGGTCACGATCGCGGTCTTGCCGGTCAGCTGGTAATCAATCATCTGCATTCTCCATCGGTGGGGGGAGCGATGCGGCGCGCGGCCGCCAATCCATCACCTTACGCCGGCCGCTGTGACGAGCAGACCAACAGCCTGTCCGCGGATGATCGTTCCAGCAATGAAACCTCAACCGAAGTTCATGTAGGGAATCAAGTACGGATATAGCGGCAAAACGCTGGCGTATGTCCGGCACCCCGTTCAACTTGGCCGTAATGACCAATCGGTTTGACCGTATTCAAATCCCCTGCGAATGATTCGCAGCGACAATGGGAAACGTTTCCAGTTTCTTCGACACATTTTTTCCAACCTGGCGTTTTCCGGCCTTCCAGGCTGCCCGCTACGCGGGGCAGCACATGGGCCATGGTGCCAGCGCCTCCCCTCCTGTACGTGCCGAGCGATGTCCCGATACTTCACCTTTGCCGATTACCGCCGCTTCGGCCAACGCCACGGCTTCGATTACCGCGCTGATCCGGAACACCTGCGTGACGACCAGTGGGCCGGCCGCGGCGAAGTCAACGAACAGTTCATGCGCGGTGGCATGAGCCTGATCGCCTCCGACGTGCATAACCGGTTCCCCTATGTGGCGACCGCGCAACAGCGGCCCGGGCTCGCCATCCGCGTGATGCTGCAGGGTCAGGTCGACGTGCGTATCCCGCGACGCGGAAGTTTCACCCTGCGTGCCGGCACCGCGATGACCGCCCACCATCGCGACCAGATCGAGATGACCGGCGCGCACCCCGGCGAAACGCGCCTGCGCGGGGTCAGCGTGATCGTGCCGGGTGGCATCGCCGCGGATGTTTTCCAGATGCCACAGCTGGAAAAAGCGCTTGGCACGCACCTGGAATGCCGCCACTGGGCCATTCCCCACGCCATGCTGCCGGTGCTGGGCCAGTTGTTCGACAGCCCGTGGCAGGACGGCATCGACGCGCTGTGGCGCGAAGGCGTGGCATTGCAGCTGCTGGCCCTCGGCCTGCAGGCCGAGGATCTGCAGACCGACCCGGTGCGCACGCTGCGTGCCGGCCAGCGCGAGCGCCTGGAACGGGTACGCAGTTACCTGCATGACGACCCCAGCCATGCACACAGCCTGGTCGAGCTGGCCCGGCTGGCCTGCATGAGCCCCAGCTCATTGCGCCGCCATTTTGCCCAGCAGTATGGAAGTTCGGTGTTCGACTACCTGCATGAACAGCGCATGCGCCATGCCGAACAGGGCCTGCGCGAAAACGGATGGACGGTTGAGCAGGCCGCCGCCGCCAGCGGCTACCGCCACCCCAGCAACTTCGCCGCCGCGTTCCGCAAGCGCTTCGGCCTGGTCCCCAGCCGCTGGCGTACGGGCCCCTCGAAGGTGGGGTGAGGATCCCCGCTCCGGTAGGTGTCGACCTTGGTCGACACGCTCTCGCGCCGTCGCGGATGCCGGCCAGCGGCCGGCACTACCGCCGCCGGGCATCGCGCACCCGGCGTACCTCATCAACCTCAATACACCGGCAGATCGATGTAACTGGCCTGCGCTGCGCTGTGCCAGACCCGCTGCGTGGCCTTCTGGTAATCGCCCGGCTTGGCCAGGTAGATGTTCGGCACGTACGTCTGCGGATTGCGGTCATACAGGGGGAACAGGCTGGACTGCACCTGCACCATCACCCGATGGCCCTTCTGGAAGGTGTGGTTGGCGTTGGGCAGGTCGAAGCGGTACGGCAGCACCTGGTTGGCGGCCAGCGGCTTCGGATCGCTGAAGCTTTCGCGGTAACGGCCACGGAAGATCGCCAGCGACACCGGCAGCTCGTAGCCACCCATCTCCGGCGTCGACGCTTCCTGGTCCGGATACACGTCGATCAGCTTCACCACCCAGTCGCTGTCGGTGCCACTGGTCGAGGCCTGCAGGTGAACCACCGGTGCGCCGCCGATGCGCAGCGGCGCGGTCAGCGGTTCGGTGATGAAGGTCAGCACGTCCGGGCGGCCATCGACGAAGCGCTGGTCCTTCACCAGCCAGGTGGTCCACATGTCGCGGTCGCCGAAGCGGACCGGGCGCGGCACGAACGGTACCGGCTTGGCCGGGTCGGACACGTATTCCTCGAAGTCCCCCTCGCCCGCCGCCGGTGCCTGGAACGCCAGCTTGCCGCCAGCGCGCAGGTACAGCGGCTTGCTGCTGGCGGCACAGCCCTTGTCGCAGCTGCGCGGCCAACCCTTCAGGCGGTCCCAGTGGTTCTCGCCGGTGTTGTAGATCAGCACCGGCGGCGTATCGGCCTTCGGCGCGCCATCCACCAGGTACTGGTCGAAGAACGGCTTGAGCACATCGCGACGGAACTGCAGCGCGGTATCGCCATCGAACTTCAGCGCACCCAGCTCGCTGCCGCCGTAGTTCACCTGGCTGTGCCGCCACGGGCCCATCACCAGGTAGTTGCGGTTGTTGCCGCTGTCGCGCCCTTCCATCGCCTGGTAGGCGTGGTTGGCACCCCACATGTCTTCCTGGTCCCACAGGCCCTGCAGCCACATGGTCGGCACCTTCAACGGTGTCTTGGCCATCACCGCGTCCAGCGCCTGGCCCTGCCAGAAGCCATCATAGGCCGGGTGCTCGACCAGCTTCTTCCACCAGGTCAGCTGGTCCACGCCGGTGAAACGCGCGTAGTCACCGGCCGAACCGAGGCGCAGGAAGGTGCTGTAGTCGTCATAGCCGAGGCTGGGCAGCGGCGTGCCCTTGCCGCGCTTCTCGGTCTGCATTGCGAAATAGTTGAAGTTGACCTGGCGGAACGCACCGTAGTTGAGCCAGTCGTCACCCATCCAGCCATCGACCATCGGGCTCTGCGGCGCGGCCACCTTCAGTGCCGGGTGCGGGTCGGTCAGCGCCATCACCACGGTGAAACCCTCGTACGACGAGCCGAGCATGCCGACCTTGCCGTTACTCTCCGGCACGTTCTTCACCAGCCAGTCGATGGTGTCCCAGGCGTCGGTGGAGTGATCCACCCTGGTGTTGTTCAACGGCCCGCGCAGCGGCCGGGTCATCACGTAATCGCCTTCGGAGCCGTACTTGCCACGGATGTCCTGGAACACGCGGATGTAGCCGCCGTCGACGAACACCTCGTCGCCCTGTGGCAGCAGGTCGCGCATGCGCGGCGAGTCACTGCGGTTGGCACGGCCAGCAGCGTCGTAGGGGGTGCGGGTCAGCAGGATCGGGGCATTGCGGGCACCCTTGGGCACCACGATCACCGTATACAGCTTGGTGCCATCACGCATCGGCACCATCACCACGCGCTTGTCGTAGTCACGACCGACATCGGGGGCAACGAAGGGCTTGCCGCTGATGTCCGGGGTCATCGGCGGGGTATCGGCGGCCAGCACGGCGCTGGACAGGCAAAGGGCAATGGCTACAGCGACGGCACGCACACGCATGGACAACCCCTCCCGGCAGGAAAGCTCCAAGCCTACTCCTGCCCCGAGCCATGAAGTGTGTGCGGGCTTTGCATTCTGCGGTGGATGCAGGCAGGACTGATGGCACATGTGCGGCCAATGTGGGAGCAGTGCGTCCTGTAGAGCCGAGCCCACGCTCGGCTCAGACCGCCGCGACCTACCCGAAGAGCAGCCGAGCGTAGGCTCGGCTCTACAACATCAGGCTACCGGCACTTCATGCAGGGCCAGCCAGCGCCAGCGCCCGGTTTCCTGCCGCAGCACCGCCAGTGACTCCCGCCATGCAGGCGTGCCGCCATCGAGCGAATGCCCTTCGCGATAGCGCAGCACCGCCAGCGGTGAAGGCGCTTCCACCGCGTGCACGGCGTCGATGGAAATCCGCAGCCCGGGGCGCGCCCCGTGACCGCCCGCGAACAACGCCTGCACGGCTTGCCGATCCAATCGGCGACCCGCGATGCCGACCATGCTGAAGTCCGCGCTGAAGTGCGCCATCAGATCCTCCAGCGCATCGGCGCCGACATCGGCACGGAACCAGGCCTGCAGCTTGTCGTGCAGGTGGTGGATTTCATGTTCTGCGGTGGTATCCATCAGATGTTCTCCGGTTGCGAAAGGGTGAGCAACTGCGGCCGGCGCAGCAGCGCCATCGGCAGCAGGGTCAGTACCGCGGCCAGACCCAGCGCCATGCCGGTGGCGTGGGCCGGCAGCCATTGCATGGCCAATGCCAGCAGCAGCGCGATGGCCGCAGTGCCCAGGCAGAAGCTGAGCTGGCGGTTGAGGTTCCAGAGTGCACTGGCATCGCCCAATGCTTCGCCCTCGACCCCATGGAAGGCCAGCGTCTGCGCGGTGCTGCTGCACAGGCTGCCGCCGGCGCCCATCAGCGCGAACAGCAGCCCGGCCAACGCGAAGGCCGGCTGCGGCAGCAGCGCCATCAACAGCAGGCCGCTGGCCTGCAGGAGCATGCCCGTACGCAGTACCGTGGCCGGGCCGAAGCGCGCCAGCAGGCGCTTGCTGGCCGTGATCGCAATGGCCGAGGCCAGCGCCCAGGGCAGCATCAACGCGCCGATGCGTGCCGCGCTGTAACCGGCCTGGTGCAGCTGCAGGGTACTGACCAGCTGGCTGCCGATGAACACACCGGGCACTGCCAGATAGACCAGCATCGCCAGGCGCAGGCCCCGATGGGACAGCAGCGACCAGCGCAGCAGGGGCTGCGCCTGCTGCCGTGCATGCCGCAGGTGGGCCGCCGCCAACAGCATTGCGATCAACAGCAGTACGGCACCGGCGGCCCGATGGCCGGGTTCACCCAGCCAGGTCAACGCCAGCAGCAGCGCGCCCAGCGCCAGCATCGCGGTGGACAGCGCATAGGCCTGCAGGCGCGGCGCACTGCGCGCGCCATCGGCCGGCATCCAGGCCAGCACCAGGCTGATCGCCACCACCGCCAACGGCAGGCTGGCCCAGAGCACGCCGCGCCAGGACAACCACTGCACCAGCAACCCGCCCAGCGCCGGCGCCAGTGCGGGCACCAGCAGCGCCACCAGCAGGATGCGGCGGGTCAGCGCGCCACGCTGGTCCGGCGTGCACTGTCGGTACGCTGCCGCCTGTGCCACCGGAATCAGCAGGCCACCGGCCAGCCCCTGCAGCAGGCGCCAGCCCAGCAGCCAGCCGATACCCGGTGCGGCGCCGGCCAGCACAGCGGCAACCGCGAACAACAGCAACGCCACCAGCAGCAGGCGACGCTCACCACAGCGCGCGGCCAACCAGGGCGCCAGCGGAATCACCACGCTCAGGCCCAGCATGTAGGCGGTGCCCACCCAGGCCAGGGTACCGACATCAGCGTGCAGTTCCGCTGCCAGTGCCGGATAGGCCACCGTGGCGATGAACATGTTGACCAGATCCAAGGCGAACACCAGCAGGAAGATCGCCTCATGGCGCAGGCGGGGGGACGGCATCGGCGGTGCTCCAGCAGAGAGACCGCCAGCATGCCGCCCGGGAGCTGTTGGAAAAACACGACAACACCTGCAACACTGTCAAATCTGTTTTGACAATGAACCGCCATGGTCAGTCTCGATCGCTTCGATATCTTCCGTGCCGTGGTCGAGGCCGGCAGCCTGACCGCAGCGGCCGATCGGCTCGGCCTGAGCCGTGCGGTGGTCAGCTTCAACCTGAAACGGCTGGAGCAGGAGCTGGGCGTGACCCTGCTGCTGCGCAGTACCCGCCACCTGGCCCTGACCGACGCTGGCGAACAGTTCCTGCAGCACTGCGTACAGGCGCTGGATGCCGCGCAGGCGGCAATCGATGCCGCGCGGCGCGACCAGCACCAGCTGCAGGGTGTGCTGCGCCTGACCACCACCCCGGAGTACGCGCAGCTTCGCCTGATTCCCGCACTGGAAGCCTTCCGTGCGCGGCATCCGGCCCTGCAGCTGCATCTGTCCACGTCTCCCGCGCCGGCAGACCTGATTCCCGAGCGCTTCGACCTGGCGATCCGTCTCGGCCGTCTGCCCGATTCGGGCCTGCATGCCAGTGAACTGGAACGGCACCCGCTGTGCGCGGTGGCGGCTCCGTCCCTGCTGGCACGCCTGCCCTCTGCCGATGCGGCCAATGACCCCGTGCAACTGGGCACCCTGCCCCGCCTGGGTTACCCGCGCCTGGCCGACGTGCCGGTGGTCGCGCCCGACGGCAGCGACGCCTTGTTTGCCACCAATCCGGGCAATGCAGTGGTGCGCGTGGATGGTGCCAGCAGCCTGCGCGCCTTCGCCGTGGCCGGCGCCGGGGTCACCGTGCTGCCACGCTGGCTGATCGAGGACGACCTGGCCCAGGACCGCCTGCGCCCGGTGCTGCGCCAGCACCGCTTCCCGCAGCAGAGCGTGTACGCGGTCTACCCGCACAGCACGCAGCCCTCGCCGAAGGTGCGGCAGCTGATCGATTTCCTGCGCGGGTGGTTCGCCATATGAAAAGGGGACGGAGGGGATTAAGTCGTTTATGCATAAACGACTTAATCCCCTCCGTCCCCTTTTTCAGGCACGGCCCTTGCGGGCCGTGCCTTCAAGCCTCAGCGCAGCACCTGCTCCACCAGCTGCACGTCCACCGTCTGCAGCGGTTCGGCGGCGTTGCGCGACAGCTGCACCTGGTAGGTGCCGCCATCGATCTTCCACTGGCGCGCCTGTGCATCGTAGTGGGCCAGCGTCTTCGGCTCGGCTTCGATGCGGATGCGGCGCTGTTCGCCCGGCTGCAGGGTCACCTTGTCATAGCCGATCAGGCGGATCGGCGTGGTGCTGCCGGCCGGCAGCTTCAGGTACAGCTGGGCCACGTCGGCACCGGCGCGCTTGCCGGTGTTGCGGATGTCGACGCTGGCGACCAGGCGCGAACCTTCCACGCTCACCTTCAGGTTGTCATAGGCGAACGAGGTGTAGGACAGGCCATGGCCAAAGGCGAAGGTCGGGGTCAGGCCCTTGGCCGCCATCCACTTGTAGCCGACGTTGGCGCCTTCGATATCGAAATCGAACACATCACCGAACGGCTTGGCCGGCTTGAAGCCGAGGCCGTCGATGTGCGGGCGCGGCAGCTGCGATTCGTCCGTCACCCAGGTCACCGGCAGGCGGCCGGACGGATTGACCTGGCCGGTCAGCAGTGCGGCAATGCCTTCGCCACCGCGGATGCCCGGGTACCAGGCCTGCAGCATCGCCGGCACCTGCGCCAGCCACGGTGTGCGCACCGGGCCGTTGGTTTCCAGCACCAGCACGGTCTTCGGGTTGGCCTTGGCCACTGCCGAGATCAGGGCATCCTGGTTGTCCGGCAGCTGCATGTCCGGCAGGTCCACCGATTCGGCAGCCCACTGCGTGGCAAACACGATGGCCACATCCGCCTGCGCGGCCGCCTTGGCCGCAGCAGCGGCGTTGGTGCCATCGACATACGTGATAGTCGTGTCCGGGCGCGCCGCACGCAGCGATTCCAGCGGCGAGGACGGATGGAAGATCACCGGGCCCGGCCAGGTGGTCGGCATCACGCCGGGCACCGCGTTGGTGCCCTTGGCGGTCACGCCCACCATCGATGAACCACCGCCACCGATCACGCCCTTGTCGGCATGGCCGCCGATGATGACGATGCGCTTCACGCTGTCGGCCAGCGGCAACAGGTTGCCCTCATTGCGCAGCAGTACGCTGCCCTCCTCCACCGTGCGCTGGGCAACGGCGAAGCCGGCCTCGGCATCCACCTTCTGGTGCTGCGGCGGGTTGTCGAAGTTGCCATGCAGGAACATCGTGCGCAGGATGCGCGCCACCATGTCGTTCAGGCGCGCCTGCGGCACCACGCCGCCATGCACGGCCAGGCGCAGCGGTTCATCGAAGAACACCGCCGCGTCGAACACCTCACCGGCCGACTGCTGGTCCAGGCCGGCCAGCGCAGCCTTCGAGCCACTGTGCACGCCACCCCAGTCGGACATCACGAAACCGGGGAACTTCCATTCCTGCTTCAGCACCTGGTTCATCAGGTAGCCGTTCTCGCAGCCGTAGGTGCCGTTGATCTTGTTGTACGAGCACATCGCCACGCCCGGGCGACCGGCATCCAGCGCGATCTCGAAGGCCAACAGGTCCGACTCGTGCATGGCCTGCTCGCCGATGCGCACGTCGTGGAAGTTGCGACGGGTCTCCATGTCGTTCAGCGCGAAGTGCTTCATCGAGGAGATCACGTGCTGGCTCTGCACGCCCTGGATCAGCGCGCCAACCATCGAGCCGGCCAGCAGCGGGTCTTCGCCGGCGTACTCGAAGTTGCGGCCGTTGCGCGGGTCACGCTGCAGGTTGACGCTGCCCGACAGCAGGATATTGAAGCGCTGCTGCCACGCCTCGCGGCCCATCGTGGCGCCACCGGCGAAGGCAACTTCGCGGTTCCAGCTCGATGCGGTGGACGGGCCCGATGGCATCGCCGTGGCGAAGTCGCCCGGGCGGATGCCCCCCGGATTGGTCACGCCGACACCGGCATCGGCCGACTGCTGCGACGGGATGCCCAGCCGCGGTACGCCCGGCACGAAGCCGGCCGAACCGACCGCACCTTCCGGCAGCGGGCCGCCGTCCTTGCCCAGCCCGAAGTAGCTGTGCAGCATCTGGAACTTCTCATCCTCGGTCATCGCCTTCAGCAGCAGCGCAGCGCGCGCATCGGCGTTGAGCGTGGTGTCCATCCACGGCGTGTCGCCGTGCTTGTCGGCGGCATAGGCCAGGGTCAGCAGGGTGGCATGCAGCGTGCTGCCTTCCACCTTGAACGGCGCGCTGCTGGCGGCCTGGAAGCCGTCGCTGAAATAGCTGGCATCGGCTTCCAGCGCCACACGCGCCGGATCGAAGCCTGCGGCCTTGGCCGATTCACCGGCCACCGCGCCGAGCAGCACCGCCGGTGCACCCAGCCGCGAACGGGTGACCAGCGCCGGCAGCTGCGCCGCACCTGCACCGGCATCGGTATAGACCGCCACAGTGTGGCGGCCATCGTCCAGGCGCAGGTAGTTCAGGCCCGGCTGGTCGGGGCCGGATTCAGCGGCGATCGGCAGCCGGGTCAGAACAGCCTGGCCGCGCTGGGTCTGGCCATCGTCCTTGCCGGCGGCAATGAAGCGGTACTCGTAGCCCAGGCCATCGGCCAGCACCTGCAGCGGATCGACCTGGCCGATGCCGCGCTGCACCTGGCGCACGCTCACCGCGTCCACCTTCAGGCTCTTCAGTTGCGCGGCCAGCGCCGGCATCGCCTCGGCGTGGGGCGCCTGTTCCAGGGTCAGCACAGTGAACGCGGCCGGGTCGGCCCAGGCCGGAGCGGCCAGTGCGGCAGACAGGGCCAGAGACAGTGCAAGCGGTTTTGTAAACGTTTTCATCGGCAGGCGTAATTCCGTTGCCAAGGCAATCGGTCCAGGGAAAGTGCCGCCGAAGGGTGCAGCGTTCATGCCGCGCAGGGGTTGCCAGGCAACGCCCCGCAGGCCGATGGACGGGCCGGTCTGCGCGCGGGACCCTCCTCCCGGCGTGACAACCTGCCTGCCCGGGCCGCGCAGGGCGACCCAATCCTGTGAAGATTGTGCGAGGGCGTTCACACCTGTCAACAGGACCTAAGTCACAGGGGCAACCCGGCCAATGGTTATCAGGCCATCACTGGCGGTCATCAGCGCGCCGCGCGAGGCTGCTGATAATGGAGATCCCTGGCCACGAATCGAGCCCATGACCGTACATCGCGACTTCGATCATCTCTGGCGCGACCGCTGTGACACCTCCAGCCAGCGCGCACCGCGCGTGCTGATCCGGGTGTTCGTGGCCCCGGGCGAGCTGGAGCGCAGCGTGGCGTTCTACGAGCAGTTGCAGGGCGTGGTAGCCGATGCAGGGTTCCCGTTCCCGGAAGCCGGGCTGCGCCTGGCGATGGTCGGCGCCTTCCTGCTGATCGAAGGCAGCCAGGCGGCACTGGCACCGTTCACCTCGACCACGGGGACACTGCTGGTCGATGACGTTCGGCCCTATCACGACAAACTGGTCGCCGCCGGCGCCGAGATCATCTTCCCGCTGCAGGTAGTCCCGACCGGGGCGGCGTTCAATGCGGTGCATCCCGATGGCACCGTGGTTGAATACGTGCATCACCGGCCGGATCCGCACGGGCGCTGAGGGGGCGCACGGCCGGGCGGCGCCCGGCACCCGCGGTAGGCAACCTCAGAAGCAACAGCCGAAGCAAAAGCGGGCTTCCTGTGGGTTGGCGGGGTAGGGCCGGTTGCGTTGACGCCGTGAATCCGTCTGTCGAAATAATCGATTTCGATTGAGATTCATCCACGCATGGTGTGGATCTACAATCCCTCAATGTCCTCCCCCGCCCTGCCCTGGAATGGCACGTTGCTGCTGGATGCTCACGTGGCCGTGCTGCAGGGTCATGCCGGTGACAGCGCCGCGCACGCGCACTACGCCCATCAACTGCTGCTCAGCGACGGCGCAGCCTGGCAGGTCGAGGTCGATGGCGTGCAGCAGCAAGGCCAGCGGCTGTGGCTGCCATCATTCCAGCCGCACGCGATCCTGTTAGCGCCAGAAGCAGGCTGCACGGTGTTTCTTGAGCCGACGCATGCCAATCCCGCACAGATCCAGCAATACCTGCACGCACTGCCGGGCAACGCGCTGGAACTGCACGGCTGGCTGCCACGGCTGAGCCGCCCGCAACCGCTGGACCGCCGCGTGCAGGCGGCATTGGCCCGTATCGCCCAGCACCTGCCCGGCCCGGTGCCGGCCGCCGATATCGCCGGGGCGGCGCACCTGTCGACCAGCCAGCTGCACCGGCGTTTCCAGTCTGATCTGGCGGTGACCCTGCGCGGCTGGGTGCTGTGGCAGCGGCTGCGCCGCGCACTCATGCATCATCTGCACGGGCACACCCTGACCGACAGTGCGCATGCCGCTGGATTCGCCGATCTGGCCCATCTGTCGCGCAGCCTGCGCCGCATGTTCGGTATCGGTGCCGCGCAGCTGCAGGGCCTGCAGCTTCAAGCGGCCTGACACGGCCCATCATCCGCGCCTGCGCAGACCTTCCGGCAGCTCCGGCACCTCGCCATGCGGCAGTTCGCGGAACGGCGCCAGCAGCTGTCCCGGATAATCGCGCGGATAGTCCGGTTGGCTGCCGATGCCGAGGTCGCGCTGCTGCAGCCGATAGCCCGGCGCATCGAAGGCGGTCCCCAGCAGGTGATCCCAGACGGTCAGGAACAGGCCGAAGTTGACGTCGCCAGCGTTGCCGTAACGCATGTGGTGGAAGCGGTGCAGCGGTGCCCACGCCATCACCCGGCCCAGCAGGCCCGGGCGCATGTCCACGTTGGAGTGCTGCAGCAGCAGCTGGATGGCAATGGCGAAGGCCAGCACCGCAGCCACCGGCATCGGCAGGCCCAACAGCAGCAGCGGCAGTACGCCGCCCACTGCTTCGGCCGCCTGGTGCAGCGGATGCTTCATCAAGCCGTTGAAGCCGTACATGCGGGTGACGCTGTGATGCACCGCGTGCAACCGCCACAGCCAGCCGATGCGATGGCTGGCGTAGTGCACCAGGGTAATGCCAAGGTCGGCGCAGACGATGGCCAGCAGTACCTGCAGAACGAACGGCCACTGCAGCGGCCACAGCTGCCACGGAAGGAGCGCTGCCAGCAGCGGCACCGCAGCGATCGACAGCAGGTTCAGGCTTTCGTTGACCAGTGCATGCAGGGTGTCACGCAGACTGTCGCCGTGGTCGTGGTTGAACGCGGGGTCATACGGCCAGGCACGTTCGGCAGCGAACGAAACTGCGATGGCGACCGCCAGCAAGGCCAGCAGCCATAGCGGATCGCCATGGAGGTGGCCGACCCAGACGACGGCGGCGGCAACGAAACCGAGCAGGAACAACGGGGCATACAGGCGGAGGATCCAGTGTTTCATGGGCAACCCGGAACGTGAGGGGCCTGCATGCTGGCGCGGCACGACGGTTGCGCGCTTGAACAAACGGCGCAACCCGCCCCGCCTCGGTGGATATCCCCCCTTTGGCCGACACCGCGTTTCCCCCACCCACGGACGGCGTGGATCTACAATGGCGCCCTCATCGCGCCCGGTACCGGCATGGATTCCTTCAACCTGATGCGCGCCTTCCGCCGCATCGTCGAACGCGGCGGGCTGGCCCGCGCTGCCGAAGACCTGGGCATGTCGCCGGCCGGGCTGAGCAAGCAGTTGCGCGCGCTGGAAACGCACCTGGGCGTGGTGCTGCTGCAGCGGACCACGCGGCGCATGAGCCTGACCGAGACCGGCCACGCCTATTACCGCGAATGCTGCCGCCTGCTCGACGAATTGGACGCATTGGAACGTGGCATCGCCGAACAGCGTGGCGAGGTGGCCGGGCGCCTGCGTGTCAATGCACCGCAGTCGTTCGCACTGAGCACGCTGTCGCCGCTGCTGCCACGCTTCCTTCAACAGCATCCACAGCTGTCGCTGGACCTGGTGATGGAAGATCGCCTGCTTGATGCGGTCGGTGAGGGTTTCGATGTGTCGTTGCGGCTGCGTGCCGAGCTGGACGACTCGCGACTGGTGGCGCGCCGGCTTGCCTCGCTGCAACAGGTGCTGTGCGCTGCCCCGTCCTACCTGCGGCAGCGTCCAGCACCGCAGTCGGTGGACGATCTGCAGGTGCACAGTGTGCTGGCCTACAGCCTGTCCGACTCCCCCGGCAGCTGGCCGCTGCTCGGCCCGGATGGGCAGGTGACCATCACCCTGCCGGCACGCGTCACCGTCAACAACAGCCTGCTGCTGCGCGACCTGCTGGTGGCCGGCATGGGCATCGGCGCCCTGCCCTCGTTCCTGGCGGCACCAGCGCTGGCCCGTGGCGAACTCCAACAGGTGCTGCCCGACCACCGCTATCCGCCACGCTTCGTGCATGCGGTCTATCCCACGTCGCGCCACCTGCAACCCAAGGTGCGTGCCTTCATCGATTTCCTGCACGCCGAGCTGCCCCGCTGCGCCGGCCTGGATTCGTAACCGCCAGCGAAAACTGAGCTGCCCACGGCGCGCTGTTTCGGCCCCGCCGCGCTGCCTAATCTGCCGCCTCCCCTCTCACCGATGGCAGGCAGATGTCTCCCGTTCCTTCCCCCGCCACCGCCGCGCCGGTGGTCGACTTCTTCCACGACGTGGTCTGCGGCTGGTGCTTCGTGCTGGCCCCGCGCCTGCAGCAGGTCTCGGCCGAACTCGGCATCCAGGTGCGCCATCGCAGCTTCGTGCTGCAGGACTCGCGCGCGCAGATGGTCGAGGTGTTCGGCTCGATGGAGCGCGCCAAGGCGATCATCCTGCGCCACTGGACCGACTGCGCCGCGCATGAAGACAGCGCGCGCATCGATATCGAAGGCATGCGCGCACAGGACTTCGAATATCCCTCCGGCTGGCTCGGCGCACTGGCCTGCCAGGCCGCAGGGTTGATCGGCGGCAATGATGCCCATGGCGCAATGTTCGACGCGGTGCAATGGGCGCACCTGCACCAGCACCGCAACATCGGCGACGCCGAAGTGCTGCTGGATATCGCCGAATCACTGGGCCATCCCCGTGGTGCCTTCGCTGACCACATGCGCAGCGACGCAGTACGCCAGCACGTGCAGGCCGATCGTGCCGACGCCGCTGCCCTCGGCATCCGCTCCATTCCCACCGTGATCGGCGGCAACGGCCTGCGCCTGCAGACCCTGCCGCTGCCGCAACTGCGCCAGGCCCTGGCGCCCCTGGTCGCGGCCTGAGCCGCACCCTCCCCCACCCTGCAAGGAGATTCCCCCATGACCCCACGTATCCTGGCCAGCGCGCTGGCCCTGCTGCTGGCCGGCACCGCGGCGTCCACCACCGTGTCCGCGCACGAACGCGTTCCCTCCGGCCAGCAGGTCGGCACCAGCCCCTGGGGGCCGAAGGACGAGATCGGCCGGCTCAACCTGATCACCGAAGCCTCGCGTGCGGCGATCCTGTCGCGGGTCAGCGGCGGCAAGGCCTATGACCTGGCCACCGACTACTACGTCGGCATGCCCAGCTGGCAGGACGCCGGCGACCCGCACTACCAGTTCTGGATGACCCACACCCCGCGCGGCACGGTGATGGATGATCCGATGGGCGTGGGCGAGAGCATGAACCTCACCCGCAGCTACACCGGCACCGCGTTCTCGATGTACAGCCACACCGGCACCCACATCGATGCGCTGAACCACTTCGGCATCCACGGAAAGATCTGGAACGGCTTCGAGGCCGACAAGCATCTCGGCGATCGTGGCTGGAATGTCACCGGCATCGAGAAATTCCCGCCGCTGATCGCGCGTGGCGTACTGATCGACGTGGCCGCCGCCAAGGGCGTGGACATGCTGCCGGACAGCTACCGCGTCACCCGCCAGGACCTGAAGGATGCGCTGGCACGCCAGCGGGTGAAGCTGCAGCAGGGCGATGTGGTGCTGATCCGTACCGGCCGCATGCGCCTGTTCGAACAGCCCAAGGCCTACATGGCCAACCCGCCGGGCATGGGCCTGGACGCGGCGCGCTTCCTGGTTGAGGACAGCGGCGCGATGATCGTCGGCGCCGACAACCTGAGCTTCGAGACCTTCCCCTCGGAGGTGGCCGACGACTACGTGCCGCTGCACACCTACCTGCTGGCCCAGCAGGGCGCGCCGATCATCGAACTGGTGGCGCTGGATGAACTGGCCCGCGACAAGGTTTACGAGTTCGCCTTCATCGGCGGCCCGCTGAAGATCCGCGGCGGCGATGCCGCGCCGCTGCGCCCGGTCGCGCTGCCGGTCCGCCCGTAACCGGGCCCTGTGGGTGCCGACCTGGCTCGGCACTCCTTTCCCACTTCAGCAACCTGAAACCCGGCCCGCCAATTTCATTAGTAATTCTACTCACAAGACGAGTAGCATGTCTGGTCTCAGCCCCTGATACCAGCCCGCCGATACTCGCTCCATGCCTGTCGTTTCCGCCCGTTCCTGCCGATTCCAGCCCGCCCGGCGCCTCCCTTGGAGGACCGGCTGATGGGCGCCGTCGTCGCCCTCGACCGGCTGCTGGACGGCCGCCAGTTGTGGCGCGGCCCGGCCCGCCAGGGGCCGGCCAGCGACCACCTGGCCAGCGGCCACCCGGCGCTGGACGCACGCCTGCCCGGCGGCGGCTGGCCGGCCAGCGGGCTGTGCGAGGTGCTGCAGGCGGCGCCGGGCGTTGGCGAACTGGCACTGGTCTGGCCGGCGCTGGCCAGGCTGAGCCAGCGCGACCGCCCGATCGTGCTGGTCGCCCCACCCTATCGCCCGCATGCCCCGGCCTGGGCCGCGGCCGGGCTGGATCTGGCCCAGCTGCAGATCATCCACGCTGCGCCGAAGCAGGCGCTGTGGGCGGCCGAACAATGCCTGCGCTCTGCCGCCTGCGCGGCGGTGCTGTGCTGGCCGCACCAGGCCGACGATCGCGCCCTGCGCCGGCTGCAGGTCGCCGCCGACAGCGGCCAGTGCCTGGGCTTCGTGTTCCGCGAGGCGCAGGCAGCGCGCAACCCCTCCCCGGCCAGCCTGCGCCTGCAGCTCGACCACGGCCAGGTAAGGGTGCTGAAGTGCCGTGGCGGCCTGCCACCCGCGCAGCCGTTGCCACTGGCCATCACCCACTGAGGCCGCGCCATGCACTGGGCCTGCCTGTTGTTGCCGCAGCTGGCGCTGGACAGCGTGCTGCGCCTGCAGCCGGACCCCCAGCGGCCACTGGTGCTGCTGCAGGGCCCAGCGCAGCGCCGCGTGCTGCGTGCGGTCAGCCCGGCCGCGCGCGCAGCAGGGCTGCGCCCGGGCATGCTGCTGTCGGCCGCGCAGGTGCTGGTGCAGGACATGCACCTGCACGACTACGACCCTGACGCGGAACAGCACACCCGGCAGCTGCTGGCCAGCTGGGCCTACGCCTACAGCTCGCAGGTCAGCCTCGATTTCCCGCATGCACTGGTGCTGGAAATCGGCGCCAGCCGTGCCCTGTTCGGTGACTGGCTGACGATCGAAAAGCGCCTGCGCAACGAACTGCATGAACTCGGTTTCCGCCACCGCCTGGTGGCCGCCCCCACGGCACATGCCGCGCGCGTGCTGGCCAACGTCCACGACGGCCTCGGCATCGATGCGCAGCAGCTGCCAGCGGCACTGGCGCAGCTACCCTTGCCGCGCTGCGGCCTGCCCAGCGACGCGGTGACCGTGCTCGGCCGTTCCGGCCTGCGCACGCTGGGTGCGGTGCTCGAGCTGCCGCGTGACAGCCTGGCCCGGCGCTTCGCACCGGAGGTACTGCAGCAGCTGGATGCACTGCGCGGCCTGCCCACCGCGCCGCTGCGCTACTACCAGCCACCGGACCGTTTCGATGCGCGCATCGAATTCGAATACGAGATCGAATCCAGCCAGGCCCTGCTGTTCCCGCTGCGCCGCCTGCTGCTGGACCTGGCCGCCTTCCTGTGTTCGCGCGATGGCGGCGTGCAGCGCTTCGACCTGCATTTCGAGCACGACCTGCTGCCGGCCAGCGTGCTGACCATCGGCCTGCTGGCCCCCGAACGCGATCCTGCGCTGCTGTTCGAGATCGCACGCAACCGCATGGAAGCGTTCGCCCTGCCGGCCGGCAGCCGCGCACTGCGCCTGCAGGCCGAGCAGCTGCCACCGTTCGTGCCCGCCGCGCGTGACCTGTTCGATACCCGGCCGGCGCAGGCGATGCCCTGGAACCAGCTGCGCGAGCGCCTGCGTGCGCGGCTGGGTGATGACGCCGTGCAGCCGCTGGCGGTGCAGGCCGACCATCGCCCCGAACGCGCCAGTGGCACCCAGCCACCGGCCAAGCCCCCGTCGTACTGGCCACTGCGCCCCGGCTGGTTGCTGGACACCCCACAACCGTTGCGTGACCCGCGCCTGCGCATCGTCGCCGGGCCGGAGCGGATCGAATCGGGCTGGTGGGACCAGGCCGACGCACGCCGCGACTACTACGTGGTGGAAACCGCACACGGCCAGCGCGGCTGGGCCTTCCGTGAGCGCAACGATCCGCATGCGCCGTGGATGCTGCACGGCTGGTTCGGCTGAGCCGCCATGCACAGCGAACTGCCCGGCTACGCCGAACTGCACTGCCTGTCGGCCTTCAGTTTCCAGCGCGGTGCTTCGATCGCCGAAGAACTGTTCGCGCGCGCCGCTGGCCAGGGTTACCGGGCACTGGCGATCACCGACGAATGCTCGCTGGCCGGCATTGTGCGCGCCTGGCAGGCGGCGAAGGCGCATGGCGTGGCGCTGATCGTCGGCGCCGAATTCCAGGTCGAGGACGGCCCGAAGCTGGCCCTGCTGTGCACCGACCAGGCCGCCTATGCCGGGCTCTGCCAGTTGATCACCACCTGCCGGCGGCGCGCAGCCAAGGGCGAGTACCGCTGCCTGCGCAAGGACCTGCTCGGCCTGCCCGACGGCCTGCTGTGCCTGTGGCTGGACCGGCAACCGGCCGCCACCGACCTGGAACTGCTGCGCGCCGGCTTCAATGATCGGCTGTGGTTGGCGGTGGAGCTGCACCACGAACACGACGACGCACGCCGCCTGCAGCAGCTGCAGGCCTTCGGCCAACGCCACCGCCTGCCGCTGGTCGCCAGTGGCGACGTGCACATGCACGTGCGCCGCCGCCGCGCCCTGCAGGACACCCTGACCGCGATCCGCCACCGCTGCAGCGTGGCCGAGGCTGGCTGGCGCCTGTTCCCCAACGGCGAGCGCCATCTGCGTCCGCGCACCGCGCTGGCCCAACTGTATCCGCCCGAATTGCTGGCCGAGACCCTGCGCATCGCCGAGCGCTGCCACTTCACCCTGGAACAGCTGCAGTACACCTACCCACGCGAGCTGGTGCCCGAGGGGCATGACCCGGACAGCTGGCTGCGCGTGCTGGTCGAGCGTGGCATCCCCTGGCGCTGGAAAGGCGGCATCGAACCGAAACAACGCGAGCAGATCGAACACGAACTGGCGTTGATCAAGCAGAAGAACTACGCCTCGTACTTCCTCACCGTGCAGGACATCGTGCGCTTCGCGCGCAGCCAGGACATCCTCTGCCAGGGCCGCGGCTCGGCGGCCAACTCCGCGGTGTGCTTCGTGCTGGGCGTGACCGAGATCGACCCGGCACGCAGCAACCTGCTGTTCGAGCGCTTCATCTCCGCCGAGCGCGACGAGCCACCGGATATCGACATCGATTTCGAGCACGAGCGCCGCGAGGAAGTGCTGCAGTACGTGTTCAAGCGCTATGGCCGCGAGCGCGCCGCACTGACCGCGGTGGCAATCAGCTACCGTGGCCGCAGCGCGATCCGCGACGTGGCGCGTGCACTTGGCCTGCCGATGGACCAGGTCAACGAACTGGGCGCGGCGATGGACCACTGGGGCGGCAACATCCCATTGCCGGAAACCCTGCGCGAGCGCGGTTTCGATCCGGACACGCCCTTGATGCGGCGCCTGCTGGCGCTGACCGCCGAGCTGATCGACTTCCCGCGCCACCTGTCGCAGCACCCCGGCGGTTTCGTGATTTCCGAACATCCCCTGTCGACCCTGGTGCCGGTGGAAAACGCGGCGATGGCCGACCGCACCGTCATCCAATGGGACAAGGACGATCTGGATGCCACCGGCCTGATGAAGGTCGACTGCCTGGCGCTGGGCATGCTTACCGCCATCCGCAAGTGCCTGGCCATGCTGAAACAGCATGGCCTGCATGAAGGACGCATGGATGCGATCCCGCCCAAGGATGCAAAGACCTTCGACATGATCTGCGCCGCCGACACCATCGGCGTGTTCCAGATCGAATCGCGCGCACAGATGGCGATGCTGCCGCGCATGCAGCCACGCACGTTCTATGACCTGGTGATCGAGGTGGCAATCGTGCGCCCTGGCCCGATCCAGGGCGACATGGTGCACCCCTATCTGGAGCGGCGCCGGATCCTGCGCGAACAGGGACCGGACGCGTTGAACGACCCGGACAACCCGCTCTACCCACCGCAGCTGGAACGCGTGTTCGCACGCACGCTGGGCGTGCCATTGTTCCAGGAACAGGTGATGCAGCTGGCGGTCGAAGCAGCCGGTTACACGCCTGGCCAGGCCGATGCCCTGCGCCGTTCGATGGCGGCCTGGAAACGCCGTGGCGGCTTGGAACCGCATCGTGAAAAACTGCTGGCAGGCATGTTGAAAAACGGCTTCAGCCGCGAATACGGTGAGCACCTGTTCGAGCAGATCAAGGGGTTCGGTGATTACGGTTTCCCGGAAAGCCACGCCGCCAGCTTCGCCCTGCTGACCTATAACAGCTGCTGGCTGAAATGCCACCATCCGGCCGCGTTCACCGCCAGCCTGATCAACAGCCAGCCGCTGGGTTTCTACAGCCCCGACCAGCTGCTGCAGGACGCGCGCCGGCATGGCATCCGCGTGCTTCCCGTGGACGTGCGCCACAGCGACTGGGACTGCACGCTGGATTTCAGCAGGGGCGCGGCCGCGATCCGGCTCGGCCTGCGCCTGGTCGACGGCTGCAATGAAGCGGCTGTACAGGCCATCATGCGCGAACGTGCACGGCGCCCGTTCGACGATGTGGGCGACCTGTGCCAGCGCACCGCCCTGGATCGCCGCCAGCAGGGCCTGCTGGCCGATGCCGGTGCGCTGCGCGGGCTCAGCGGCCATCGCCATCGTGCACGCTGGGATATCTCCGGCGTGGAGAACCGGCTGCCGCTGTTCGACCAGGCCCGCGCCACCGCTGAAGCACGCGTGCCGCTGCCCCTGCCCAGCGCCTGGGAGGACATGCAGGCCGATTACCGCAGCATCGGCACCACCCTCGGCCGCCACCCGATCTCGTTCCTGCGCACGCAACTGCGCAGCCGCGGCTGCCTGGATGCCGCGCAGCTTGCGGGCCACGGCCATGGCCGTCGCGTGCGCATCGCCGGCCTGGTCCGCATGCGCCAGCGCCCGCAGACCGCCAGTGGCGTTACCTTCCTCACCCTTGAAGACGAGACCGGCATGGTCAATGCCGTGGTCTGGCGGCACCTGGCCGATCGCCAGCACCGGGTCCTGGTCGATACCCGGCTGATGCAGATCGACGGCCGCCTGGAACGCGTCGATGGCGTGCAGCATGTCATCGTGCAGCGCATGCACTGCCTGGATGAACTGTTGCAGGGGTTGCGCAGCCACAGCCGCGATTTCCATTGACGATACACAGCGTCACACAATGAACTGGCCATCGGTCGCCCGCATCCGCTATCGTCGCTGCATCCAAGGAAGGACGACACGATGCCGCGCGCACTGCTGCTGACCACGCTGGTGGTCTCCACACTCGCCCTGCTGGTTTCCGGCTGGACCGCCTGGAGCCTGCATCGCAGCCAATCGCCACAGCGCATCATCGAAGCGCGCGGGCTGATCATCCACGATGGCACGGGCCAACCCCGGGTGATCCTAGGCGCGCCGGTGCCCGACCCCCTCAGCCGGGGCCGTATCCAGGGGCCGCGCGCCACCGCCCTGTCCGGCCTGATCCTGCTCGGCCCGGATGGCTCCGAACGCGGGGGCTATGGCACCAGCGATCGCGGCGGTGAAGCCGTGCTGACCCTGGACGATGCCAATGGCACCACGGAAGTGTTCAAGGTGGTGGCCAACCCGGACCGTGGTGCCAGCCTGATGGTCAAGCACCAGAACAACACCGGCGCCATGCTCACCTCATGGCAGGGCAAGCCGGAACTGATGTTCGTCGATGACAGCGGCCAGTCCTACTACGTGCGCCCGGGCGCCAACGCCGCGCCCTGATCTGCTTCTGTAGCGTCGAGCCATGCTCGACTGCTTCTACCATCAGCAGCCGAGCATGGCTCGGCTCTACAAAGGCGAAGCAACGTCGAGCATCGCTCGACGCTACAGACCGCACACCGCCGCCAGGTCGTCAGCCAGCGGCCGCAGTTGCGCCGCGCCCAGCGCCGCGCAGGTGATGCGCAGGCCATGTGCCGGCGCCGCCACCGCGAACACCTCGCCAGCGCGCACATGCCATCCGCGCGCGGCCAGCGCCAGCACCTGCGGATGGCTGTCGCCCGGCAACGGCAGCCACAGGTTCAATCCCTCCATCGGCAGCGGCGTCGGCACGCCACGCGCGCGCAGCAGTTCCTGCAGCGACTGCAGGCGCTGCTGGTAACGCTCGCCTGCCGAGGCGATCTTCGCCCGCTGCGTTGACGACGCCAGCACCGAGGTTGCCGCGTCCTGCAGCAGGTGACTGACCCAGCCGATACCGGATGCCAATCGCAGCCGCAACCGCATCGCGGTTTCTTCATCGCAGGCCAGCCAGGCCAGCCGCAGGTCGGGGCCGAGCGGTTTGGACAACGAACGCAGCAGCGCCCAGCGCCGCCCATCCAGCGGCAGTACCGAGTGATAGGCCTGCTGCGAGAGCAGCGCATAGTGATCGTCGATCAGCACTGCTACCTGCGGGTACGCCGCCAGCAACTGCCGCAACGCCCGCGCCCGCTTCGCATCCAGGCTGGCCCCGGTCGGATTGTGCGCCCGGGGGGTGAGCAGCACCGCACGTGCACCAGCCTCCAGCGCCTGCCGCAGCGATTCGACCTGCATGCCCTGGGCATCCACCGCCACCGGCAACGGCGCATGACCCGACGCATTGAGCACATTGAGGCTGCCGAGGAAGCATGGATCCTCCACCGCGATGCGATCACCCGGCAGCAGCCACGCCGCCAGCAGGCGCTCGATGCCATCGACGGCGCCATGGGTCAGCTCCAGCGCATATCCCTCGGGGCAATCCGCATCCAGCGAGGCGCGTGCCAGCGCCTGCAACCTCGTGTCGACCGTACCCACGCCATACAGCCGCGGCGCCGCCGGGGTCAGGCGCAGGTTCGGCAGCAGGCGCGGATCCGGGTTGCCACCGGCCAGGTCCTGCAGCGCCAGCCCCGGGGTGCTGCCCTCGCGCGCCAGCGGCGGCGGCAGGCCACGCACCACCGTGCCGCGGCGGCCCGCCGTGCTGGCCAGTCCCGCCGCATCCAGGCGCTTGTAGGCAGCAGCCACGGTGTTGCGGTTCACGCCCAGCTGCTCGGCCAGTTCACGCACCGGCGGCAGCACGCTACCGGCCGGCAGGCGGCCCTTGCCGATGCCGTCGCGGATGCTGTCGAAGATCGACTCGGCGCTGTGCCCGGTGATTTTCATTTTGTCCTATGCCAAAATATCTCTTGTCCTGTGCCAGTGTATCCCACCCTGGCCACCCTGCATTGGAGGTGCCCGCATGCCCCTTGCCGCTGCCGACTGGCCCGTCGCCCAGTCCGTTGAACAGATCGCCGCCAACCTGGTCACGGTGCGCCAACGCATCGCCGATGCCTGCGCCCGCGTCGGCCGTGACCCGGCCAGCGTGCGCCTGCTGCCGGTCAGCAAGACCGTCGATGATGCCCGCATCCGCATGGCGGTGGCCGCCGGTTGCCGCGAGCTGGGCGAGAACAAGGTGCAGGAGGCGCAACGCAAGGCCGAGACGATGGCCGATCTTGGCGTGCACTGGTCGGTGATCGGGCATCTGCAGACCAACAAGGCGCGCTACGTGGCGCGCTTCGCCAGCGAGTTCCAGGCGCTGGACAGCCTGCGCGTGGCCGAAGCACTGCAGCAGCGCCTGCAGCTGGAAGACCGCACGCTGGATGTGTTCGTGCAGGTCAACACCTCCGCCGAACCCAGCAAGTACGGTCTGGAACCCGCTGCCGTCGAGGCCTTTGTGCAGCAGCTTCCAGCGTTCGATCGCCTGCGCGTACGCGGCCTGATGACGCTGGCCATCTTCACCCCGGAGGTCGAACGCGTGCGTGCCTGCTTCGTGCGCCTGCGCGAACTGCGCGACCAGCTGCAGCGCACTGCACCTCCCGTCATCGACCTTTCGCAGTTGTCGATGGGCATGTCCGGAGACTTCGAAGTGGCGATCGAGGAAGGTGCCACCGTGGTCCGCGTCGGGCAGGCCATCTTCGGCGCACGCGCAACCCCGGACAGTTTCTACTGGCCCAGCAATGGAGCCCCCGCATGAAGCACGCGGTCGTCCTGCAACACGTCGCCTTTGAAGACCTCGGCATCCTGCAGCCACTGCTGTCGGCACAGGGCTGGCAGCTGCAGGTGCTGCAGGCCGGTATCGACGCGCTCGACTCCGCCGAAACCGCCGACCTGCTGGTCGTGCTGGGCGGCCCGGTCAGCGTCAACGATGTTGATCGCTATCCCTTCCTCAACGACAGCATCGCGTTGTTGCAACGTCGGCTGCAGCAGCAACGGCCCACGCTGGGCATCTGCCTCGGCGCGCAGCTGATGGCGCGCGCACTCGGTGCCGACGTCGCCGCCAGTGGCGGCAAGGAGATCGGCTTTGCGCCGCTGCTGCTCACCGATGACGGCCAACGCTCGCCACTGCAGGCCCTGCAGGGCATTCCGGTACTGCATTGGCATGGCGAGGCGTTCGAACTCCCGGCCGGTGCACGTCGCCTGGCCAGCACGCCGGCCTGCCGCCACCAGGCCTTCGCCATGGGCAGCCATGCGTTGGCCCTGCAATGCCACCCGGAACTGGATGCCCGCCAGTTCGAACGCTGGCTGATCGGCCACACCCTGGAGCTGGCGCAGGCCGGCATCGATCCGAACGATCTTCGCGCCCAGGCACGCCGTTACGGTGCACCGCTGGCGGCGGCGGCCACCGCGATGTTCGACCATTGGCTGCAGGAGCTGCCGGAGACACCGCAATGAACTACCGATTGCAGATCCACCGCGATGGCGCCCACTGGGGCCACTTCGACTGCAGCGGCCCCGATGCCATGCAACGCATGGACACCATCGCCGCGCAGCTGCCTGCCGAACACGGCTTCCAGCTGAAACGGCAGAAAGGTGTCGGCGAAGAGCGCATCCTGTCCAGCAATGCCGACGGCCTGCGCGTACTGGCTTCGCAGATCCAGTACCGCGACATCTGACGATCGTCACGGTAGTGCCGGCCGCTGGCCGGCACCCGAATCTGCCGGCCAGCGGCCGGCACTACCACGGCTGTTCGCCCGCGTGCGAAGCTTCACGCATGCTGACCCTGCAACGCGGCAGCCACCACGGGCTGCTGGTCGCCCCGCGCTGGCCCTCCACCCGTATCCAACTGGAAGAAGAGGTACTGCAACGCCTGCTCGATGCGCAGGCAATGCTGCCTGACGGGCTGCGACTGCTGCTCACGCGCGGCTTCGAACCCAGCCGCAGCCGGCTCGGCAGCTTCCGTCGTGGCGTGCGTTGGCTCGGTATCGCGTTGTTCCGGGCCTGCTATCCGCAACGCCATGATGAGGTCGATGCCATCTTCGGCGCCAACGGCCACGACATCGATGGCCGTCATATCGATGTCTCGCTGGTACTGTACGGCAAGCGGCTACGGCTGCTGCCCGTGGGCGTATTCACCCCGCCACGCTGGCAGGATCGTCGCGTCGCCCGCCATGCCGAAGCGGTCGCGCGGGTGAAGCGCAGCCTGCAGCGCTGCGGCTTCAAGCTGCATCACAACCCCACCGAAGCCCTGCAGATCCACTGCGATTATCGCCCGCGCTGATCTCCCACCCGGGCAGGCGTGTCACGCCCATCGATAGATGCAAATGATTCTCTTTTGCTGTAAGGTGCAGCCGCTGCCCTTGCCGCCGCGGGCTGTTCCCTTTCCCAGTTGTCGTCCGCCCCGTGTCCACGCCTGTCGAACCGACGGATGTCGCGCAGCTGTGCGCGGCCCATTACCGGCCGCTGCACGCCCATGTCCGCCGTAAACTCCCGCAACGCAGCGACGCCGATGACGTCGTCCAGGAAACCTGGCTGCGTGTCATCAAGGTCGCCGCCAGCGGCCTGCTGAGCAACGGCCGCGCCTACCTGTACCGCGTCGCCCACAATCTGATCGCCGATCACTACCGGCAACGCCAGCGCCGTCGTGAGGAAGCGCTGGATGACGCCCAACTGCACGCCCTCGCCGATCCTGCACCGCTGCCGGAGCAGCACCTGCTGGACGCCGAACAGCTGCGCCATCTCGACGCGATCATCGCCGCGCTGCCACCGCGCTCGCGCCAGGTATTCCTGCTGGCCCGGGTGGAGCAGATGGCACTGGCCGAGATCGGCCGCCGGCTCGGCATCAGCCGGCAGACCGCGCACGGCCATCTGCTGCGTGCGCTGGTGGCGCTGCAGCAGGTACCCGGCGCATGAGCCCGGAGGCGATCGCGCGCGAGGCCGCGCGCTGGTGGCTGGACGGCCACGACGGCGGCCGCGACGAGCGTGCCTTCAACCAGTGGTACTACGCCGATTGCCGCCACGCCGCGCAGTACCAGCACCTGCAGGCGCTCTGGCAGGCCGGTGATGCCACGCCCAGCCTGCAGCGGCATCAGCGCAAGCGGCAGCGCCGGCACCTGCGCGACGCCGGCACTGCCGTGCTGCTGCTTTGCGCCTTGGGCCTGTATACCCGCCAGGCCGCACCACCGGCCGCGCAGGTGATGCGCACGGCGGCAGGCGAGATCCGTGAAGAAGTACTGCCGGACGGCTCGCACGTGCTGCTGTCACCCGGAAGCGAAGTCCATGTCCGCATCGATGCACAGCGCCGCCAGCTGCAGCTGCAGCACGGCCAAGCCTGGTTCAAGGTAGCCGCCGATGCGCAGCATCCGTTCCAGGTGCATACGACGCACGGCATGGTCACCGCGCTCGGTACGGCCTTCGACCTTGCCGTGCAGGACAACGACAGCGTGGTCACCGTCACCGAGCATCGCGTCCGTGTGGACAGCGGCACCCGCAGTGAGCAGGCCATCGAAGGGCAGCAGCTGCGCTTCGATGGCCAGGCACCGATCATCGGCCTGGCCGCCAGCCACAGTGCCCTGGCCTGGCGCGAGCGTCGCCTGCATTGGGTCTCCACGCCCTTGGCCGAGGTCACCCAGGGCCTGGATCGCTGGCATGGCGGCCACACCTGGATCATCGGCGCACACCTGCGCCAGCAGCCGGTCACCCTGCTCGGCAGTGCAGACGCTGCGGCGCGCAGCCGCGACCAGCTGGCCACGCAGCTGCATGTACGCGTGCTGCGCCTGGGCGCGGGCGTGCAGGTGTGGCTGCCGCCACGCAGGGAACATCGCGATGCACCCTGACATCGGCCCTGCCACTGCGTCTATCCAGGATGACGACGCGCTGCGTCAGCCCCTGGAGCTCCCGATGCTGTTTCACCGTCCCCTTGTCCTCGCCCTGTCACTGGCCTGCGCCGGTCCGCTTCCGTTGTTATCTGCCAGCGCACACGCGCAGGCCGCCTCCCGTCACTTCGATCTTCCTGCGCAACCGCTGGCCAGCGCGCTGGATGCCTACAGCCGGCTGACCGGTGTCGATCTGGTGATCGGCGCGGCATTGCCAGGCGGCCAGACGGCGCCGGCACTACGCGGACGGTTCGACGACGCGCAGGCCCTGTCGCGCCTGCTGGCCGGTAGCGGCCTGCGCCCCCGTTTCATCGACGCGCGCCGCGCCACCCTGGAACCGGCGCCGGCCGCCCCCTCCGATGGCAGCCGTCGAACCGGCCCGCTGCGCGTACAGGGCGATATCGCACACGGCCATTCCCCCGGTGCAGGCGCCAGCCAGTATGTCCCGGCGGCCCGCGATGGCTTTGCGCCCGCCGTCGGCAGCGAGCGCGTGGCGATGGCCGAACGCCAGGACGGCAACAGCCTGCTGCGTTCGATGCCCGGCACCCACACTTTCCACTCGCGCAGCCAGCCCGGCCTGCAGGTCAACATCCGCGGCATGACCGGCGCCGGGCGGGTCAACACCATGATCGATGGTGTCACCCAGACCTTCCGCAACAACGCGGGCCATGGCTCCGGTGGTCCGTTCGCCTACGTCGACCCATTCCTGCTGGCCGGTGTGGACGTGCAACGCGGTGCGGTCGCCGGTGGTGATGGTGCCGGCACGCTGGCCGGCAGTGCCAATTTCCGCACGCTGGACATCGACGACCTGCTCGGCGAAGGCCGTGACTGGGGCCTGCGTGCGGGCTATCGCCATGGCAACAACGGCTATGGCAGCGGCCGCACCTTCGCCGGCGCATGGCGCCACAGCGAGGACGGCGGTGACCGCCAGTTCGGCCTGCTGGCCGCTGCCAGCAGCAGTCGCAGCGGCGAGTACGCCACGGCACGCGGGCAGAAGAACAATGCCGACCCCGGCAGCCAGCAGCCCAGCAGCTGGCTGTTGAAAGCACGCCTGCAGCCCAGTGACCAGCATCGGCTGGACCTGAGCCACATGCGCTACGAAAACGACTTCTACCACAACTACCCGTGGCAGATTTCCACACGCAACCAGCGCGCCAGCTACCACTACACGCCCTACACGCCGTGGATCGACCTGCGCGCGACCTTCGCCGGCAACAAGACCCGGCTGTTCTATCCGCCCGTGGAGGATTCCAGCTACATCGGTCGCCGCACCCACAGCAGCCTGAGCAGCTGGACGCTCGACAACACCAGCCGCTTCGACATCGGTGCACTGCAGGCACGCTGGAACACCGGCATCAAGCACCAGTCGGACGTCTACGTGGCCGACACCCCCATCCTGCGCGGCGCCAACCCGCAGGGCCGCAGCCAGCTGGACAGCGTGTTCAGCACGCTGGAACTGCAGTACGACATCTACGCGCTGACTGCAGGCCTGCGCCAAGATCGCTATGGCATCCGCGGCCACGTCCCGGTGTGCTCGGATGTGCCCGGCCAGTGCGCCGAGATCAACGGCGGCGGCATCGACGTGCGCCGTACCCAGCGCGCACTCAGCCCCAGCCTGGCGGTCTCGTGGCAGGCCACCGACTGGCTGCAACTGTTCGCCGAAGCCTCGCGTACTTCCCGCCCGCCGCGGGTGCAGGAGATGTTCTTCGAGAAGATCCCGCTGGAAGGCATGAGCGATGCCGACGGCGTGGGTGCCAACCCGTTCCTGCGCCGAGAGCGCTCGCGCAACCTGCAGTTCGGCGCCAACCTCAGCGCCTCCTCGCTGCTGGCCGACGGTGACCTGGCGCAGCTGCGCGTCACCCGCTTCGACAACCGCATCCGCGACTACATCAAGCCGCAGTACCTGCTGATCGTGCACCCGCCGGAGGTGGGGCCTTTCGTGGTACCGATCGACAGCGATCAGCAGCTCACTGCCTGGACCGATGCCCTGGACGTGGACGACTTCAGCACCACCACGCGCTGGATGAACCACCCCGGCGTGGTGCGCATGCGCGGTATCGAGCTGGAAGCGCACTACGCCAGCGCGCACTACCACGCCACGCTGAGCTGGACCCGCTCGCGCACCAGTGCGCCTGCCATCGAATTCGTCAACCTGGAAGACATCACCGCCCTGCCCGACCGCTTCTGGACGTTGGATGTCGGCGGCCGCTGGTGGCAGCAGCGCGTGCAGGCCGGCCTGCGCGCCGAATACTCCGGGCCCACCGAAGAAGGCTACGACTTCTTCCAGACCCGCAGGACCGGCGGTACCGGTGTACTGCTCGACTTCTACGCCAGCTTCAAGCCCCAGCCCAACACCACGCTGTGGCTGAACATCGAAAACCTGCAGAACAAGGCCTATGACAACAATGCCTCGATCGACAGCATCTTCAGCCCGATCCTGGACCGCGGCAACGGCCGTGGCCGCACCGTCTCGATGGGCGTCAATGTGGCGTTCTAGCCGTCGCTGGCTGCCGCTGTGCCTGCTCGCACTGGCCGCAATCGCCAGCGCGCAGCCGATGCCCGGCACGGTGATCGACCTGGCCAGCGGGCAGCGCCTGGACGAAGCCGCGTTCGTGAAGCGTGCAGCGAACGCCCCGCGGCTGCTGCTGGGCGAACGCCACGACCTGGCCGGTGACCACGCCGCCCAGCGCTGGCTGCTGCACGCGCTGCAACGGCAGCGTCCACAAGGCGCGCTGGTGATGGAGATGATCGCCAGTGAACGCCAACCGCGCCTGCAGCGGGTGCAGCGCTGGCTGGCCAAGGGCAACCATGCCGATGGTGCGCGCCTGCAGGCGCTGCTGGGCTGGGATACACGCTGGCCGTGGGCCACCTATGGCGGGCTGGTACAGGACGCCACCGCCGCCGGCATCCCCCTGTTCGGCGGCAACCTGTCGCGTGCCGAGGTCAATGCGTTGCTTGCCTCCAACACGTCGGTGCGGTTTCCGATGCCCACCGCCCGGCAACGCCTGTCGGCCGTGGTGCTGGCCCAGCACGCAGACGCCGCACCGATGCTGGAAGGGATGCTGGCCGTGCAACAGGCCCGCGACACCCGCATGGCACAGGCACTGACCGCAGCCCCTGCACCCGCGCTGCTGGTGGCCGGCCGCTGGCATGTACTGCGCGGCACCGGCGTGCCGGGCTACCTGCCACCGGAGGTACCGGCACTGGTGATCGCGCTTGCGTCACCCGACGAAGGCGTCGATGCGGCCGACGCCGATCTGCTGTGGGTGCCGGGCGATGAGTGAACGCGGCCAACACTGGCAGGCGATTGCCATCAGCATCGGCATGCACCTGTTGCCCTTGCTGCTGTTGGTGCACTGGATGGCCGCGCCACCGTTGCTGCCGCCGCCTGAGCAGGATGTGCGCATCAGCCTGCGCCTGCTGGCACCGGCTACGCCTCCCCAGCCGGTCGAAGAGCGCCAGGCCGACACCCCCAGCCAGGCGCAGCAGGCGCGCGCGTCGCAACCGGCGAAGTCGCCCCCTCCGCCAAAGCCCACCGCCGCGCGCGAGGGCGAGGTGGCCGCCAGCGAGCTCGGTGGCCCTGGCCGGCAAGCCCTGCCGGTCGCCCCGCCTGCGGCCGTGACCGATGCAAGTCCCGCACCGGCATCGATCACGGCCGCGCCGCCCGCTCCCGACGCACCACCGGCGGACTTCCAGGCCGGCGCCGCCAGCGACCAGTGGGAAGCCCGCCTGATGGCGCGGCTGGAGCGTTATCGCTACTACCCCGCCGCCGCGCGCTCGCGCCGTCAGCAGGGGACGGCCTGGGTCAGGGCCAGCATCGATCGCGAGGGACGCCTGCAGGCCCTGCGGCTGGAGCAGTCCAGCGGCCAACCGATGCTCGACGACGCCGCACTGCAGACGTTCCGCCGCGCGCAGCCGCTGCCGCCCATTCCCATGGAAATGAAGGCACCGCAGGAACTGGTGGTGCCGGTGGAGTACTACCTGCGCTAGGCGGCGTAGGCCTCCGCCTCGATCTCGAACAGCATGCCGTCCAGCGCCAGCCGTGGCACAGGAATCAGGGTGCAGGTCGGCGCTGCGCCGTTCGGCCAACGCCGCCGTACCTGCCGGGCGATGATGCCCAGCCGGTCCTCGTCGTGGTCGACCACCAGGATGCGCAACCGCGCGACATCGGCCAGGCTGGCCTGCGCCGAACGCAATGCGATCTGCAGGTTGTCCAGTGCCTGCTCGACCTGTTCCCCGAAGCCGGGGGAGAGATGACCATCGGCATCCTCACCGCCCTGCCCGGCGATATGGATCACCCGGGCGGGAAGGCGCACCACCGCCACGTGCGAGTAGCCGTTGGCCGAGGGGTCGTAAAGCCCCGCAGGATTGAACAGTTCCAGCAGGCCGTGACTGAGGTCCGGGGTGGTCAACAGGTTCATGCCGCATGCCTCGTGGGGGATGCGAGGCAGTCTGCGACCTCAACCATAGTTGAGGTCAAACCGAGCCGCTGCAACAGTCCGGTCCGCCATGCGCAACGATCGTGCCCACGTGTAGAGCCGAGCCCACGCTCGGCTGCTCAGCGCGAATGGCAGCCGAGCATGGGCTCGGCTCTACCGTTCACGGCTCACGTCCACGCCGGGTCTGCGGTGAAATCAATGGTCAGCCAGAACGTGCTGCCCCGAGCATCCAGCCGCACCGCGATCTCGTCACGCATCGCATCGACCTCACCCACCGAGCCCAAGGGCGTCGCCGGATCGGCCAATACGTGGATCTCGATGAAGCGCATCCGCCCCATCTTCGCCACATGGCTGGTGAAACCGGCATAGCCACGCTCGGCCACGAACGCCTGCATCACCTGCTGCACGCGCCGGTCCAGATCATCCGGCGCCACCTGCAGCACTTCGCGCATGGCCTTCCACGCGCTGCGCGCCGGCACCGGCAGCATCGCCAGGCTGATCAATGCCAGCACGATCGAATCCAGGTACGGCACCCAATGGTGCCACTCACCACCGTGCAGGACCAGCGCCAACACGAAGGCCAGCACCACTGCCAGGCTCATCAACCCGCCCAGCAGCCAGCCACGCACATCCAGCCATAACAGCGCCGAGCGCAGATGCCGCGCCCGCTGCGCAACGAACGCCGCCATCGCCAGGTTGCTGGCACTCAGCAGCGCCGCCCACCACAGCGCGGGCCCGAATTTCACTTCGTGCCCGCCCGTGGTCAGGCCGATCACCGCGTTGGCCAGCGCATACACGCAGGCCAGCGACAGGATCACACCACCCAGCGCTTCGACCATCGGCTCCAGGTGCCAGTAGCCGTACTGGAAGCGCGGGCTTTGTTCCCGCGCCACCAGCCGCAGCACCGACAACGACACCAGGGTCAGGGCGACGTCGACCAGGCTGTACACGCCGTCGAACAGGATGGCCTGCGATCCCACCAGCAGGCCACCGCCGAAGCCGACCGCGCTCACCGCAAGGGTGACCCCGATCGAGAACGTCAGGATGCGTTGCTCGCGCGCGGTATCCATCGTTCGCCGATGAGCCGACCGTTACGGGTCAGGCCTTCAGCACCTCCACCTTGTACGAGACCGCATCACCCTCCTGCTCGATGATGAGCCCGTGCACGTCCGATTCGAAGCCCGGGAAACGGGCGTTCTGCTCGCGGGCGATGCGCAGCGACTGGATGATCGGCTCGTCGCTGTCGCCGAAGCGCTCGCCCGGCATGATGGTCGGGATGCCCGGCGGGTACGGCACCAGCATGGTCGCCGCGATGCGGCCACTGATCTGCTCGATGTCGACCCGCTCGATCTCGCCCTTGACCAGGTGGTTGTAGGCATCGGCCGGGGTCATCACCGGCGTCGGCAGGTCCACGTACATCTCGCGCATCACCTTGGCCACGGCAAATTCCTGGTTGAACGCATGCAGCGCGTCGCACAGGTCACGCAGGCCCCAGCCAGCGTAGGCATTCGGATAATCGGCGGCCAGCGTCGGCAGTGCCTGGCTCAGCGGCGCATTGCGGTCGTACAGTTCCTTGAACGCCATCAGCTCGGTGACCAGGGTGCTCCACTTGCCCTTGGTGATGCCCATCGAGAACAGGAACAGCACCGAGTACAGGTTGGTCTTCTCCACGGTGATGCCGCGGCCCCACAGGAACTTGCTCAGCACCGCCGCCGGGATGCCCAGCCTGCCCATGCTGCCGTCCATTGCCAGGCCCGGGGTCAGCAGGGTCACCTTGATCGGGTCGATCAGAACATAGTCATCCACCAGGTTCTCGAAGCCGTGCCAGTGCGCATCCGGCTGCAGGTACCACTCCTCGCGCTTGGCCACCATCGGTGCCGGCGTATCGCCCTTGTCCAGGCTGCGCTCGACCTGGGTCGGCTGCCACACGCTGAACCACCAGTCGTCGCGGCCGAGATCATCGCGGACGTGCAGCATCGCGCGGCGGAAGGCGATCGCCTCGTCGTGCATTTCCTGCACCAGCGAACGGCCGGCGTCGCCTTCCATCATCTTCGACGCCACATCGCAGGCCGCGATCACCCCGTAGTGCGGGCTGGTCGAGGTGTGCATCATGAACGATTCGTTGAAGCGCTCGGCATCGAGGTTGCGTTGCGCCGAGTTGCGCACGTGGATCATCGAGGCCTGCGAAAACGCCGCCAGCAGCTTGTGGGTGGAATGCGTGGTGAAAATGATCGCATCCTGCTCACGCGGCTTGCCCTTGGCCATGCCGTAGTGGTTCTCGTAGAACGGGTGGAACGCGGCGTAGGCGTACCAGGCTTCGTCGAAATGCAGGAAATCGACTGCGCTGCCGATCTCGTCAGCGATCTTCTCGGCGTTGTAGCACAGGCCGTCGTAGGTCGAGTTGGTGACCACCGCGATGCGCGGCTTGGAGCCGGCCTTGTAGGCCTGGCTGGCCAGCGGATTGGCGGCGATGCGCTGCTGCAGCGACTCCGGCGTGAACTGGTCCAGGCTGATCGGGCCGATGATCCCGTGCGCGTTGCGGCTGGGCGTGAAGTACACCGGCACCGCACCCGTCATGATCAGCGCGTGCAGCAGCGACTTGTGGCAGTTGCGGTCAACGAACACCACGTCGCCGCGGGCCACCGTGCCATGCCAGACGATCTTGTTGGCGGTGGAGGTGCCGTTGGTGACGAAGAAGGTGTGGTCGGCACCGAAGTTGCGTGCCGCCTCGTTCTCGGCATCCTTGATCGGGCCGGTGTGATCGAGCAGCGAGCCCAGCTCCGGCACCGAGATCGACAGATCGCTGCGCAGGGTGTTCTCGCCATAGAACTGATGGAATGCGCGGCCGACCGGCGACTTGGTGAATGCCACGCCGCCGGCATGGCCCGGCGTATGCCAGGAATAGTTCGACTCGGCCGCATGATGGATCAGCGCCTTGAAGAACGGCGGCAGCAGGTTCTTCATGTAGTCTTCGGCCGCGCGCATCACCTGCCGCGAGATGAAGCTCTTGGTGTCTTCGAACAGGAAGATGAAACCGTGGATGTACTTGAGCAGCTTGCTCGGCACCTTCTCGATGGTGCGGCGCTCGCCGTACAGGAACACCGGCAGATTGGCACGGCGTGCGCTCTGCTCGCGCAGGAAGGCGGTCAGGCGCTGGAACTCGCCATCCACCTCTTCGCTGCCATCGATCGAGATCAGCACCGCCGAGGCCGCCACGTAGGTGCGGGCACCGGCCCGGGCGTCATCCAGGTTCAGCCCGCACAGCACGCGCTGGTCGTTGCTGCGCAGCTCTTCCACCAGCGCACGGATCAGGATGCCACCGATGCGCGGCGACTCGTAGTCGTTGTCGATGACAATGACCGGGTAGTCCAGGGACTTGAAGTACACGTTGATTCTCCTTGTCGAACTCAGGAATGCCGGGCGCCGGCGCTGATCGCCGAGGCCTCGCGGGCGCGCTGCCGCTGCTGGCGGCGCTCCTCGCTGAAGAAGGGATAGAACACGGTGATGAACAGCACGAACAGGAAGGCGTACTGCACGATGGTCCCCGACGAGCCGTAGATCGCCCACAGGCAGTACACGACGGTCAGGCTGGTCAGCGTCCAGAACGCACCGGTGTGGACCAGGGTGTGCGAACGCTCGACCACGAAGTAGCACGCCACGCACGAGTAGATGTAGGGCAGCAGGGTCAGCACCACGGCCGCCGACGTGATCACGTCGAACTGGGCCGACGCGGTTTCCGAGGTGGAGGTCACCAGCACCGCCAGGGTCATCAGCACCGCCACGATCAGCACGCCCTTGACCGGCACGTCGTCCTTGTTGGTCTTGCTGAAGATGCTCGGGAACAGGCCGTCATCCGACGCTGCCTTGGCACTCTGCGCGGTCAGCAGGATCCAGCCACCCAGCGAGCCGGCGGCACCGATGAAGGCGCACAGGCTGACCAGCGCGCCGCCCCAGCCACCGACCGCCTTGGCCGCCGCCAGCGCGAACGGTGCGTCGGACACCTGCAGTTCCGCGTTCGGCACCATGCCCATGATCACCGACGAACTGGCGATGTAGGCGATGGCAGCCAGGAACACGCCGGCCAGCGTCGCGCGGGCGACGTTCTTCTCCGGATTTTCGACCACACCGGCAGTCACCGATGCAGACTCGACGCCGATGAAGGCCCACAGGGTCAGTGCCGCAGCGCTCGAGATCGCACCGAAGTTCGACTCGCCAGACACGTTGTAGGCGCCCTTGAAGATGTCGGCATCGAAGAAGAACCAGCCGAAAATGGCGATGCCCAGGATCGGCACCAACGCAAAGCTGGTGGTGACCGTCTGCACGCGGCTGACGAAGGCCGGACCGATCACGTTGGCAAAGCTCAGTGCCCACACCAGCACCAGCACCGCGATGCAACGCACCAGCGGCTCGGACAGGATCGGGAAGAAATAGCTGAAATAGCCCACCGCCGCGATCGGGATGGCGACGTTGCCGATCCAGTTGGCGAACCAGTAGATGGTGTTGGTCTGGAAGCCCATGTACGGCCCGAACCAGTCGCGCGCGTAGGCATAGGGACCGCCCGCCTTGGGTGCGAGCTTGCCCAGCTTGGCGAACACGAAGGCCAGCAGCAGCGCACCGGCGGTGGTGATCAGCCAGCCCCAGATCGAGGCGGTACCGATCTTGGCCAGGCTGGACGGCAACAGGAACACGCCTGAGCCCATCATGTTGCCGGCGACGAGGAAGGTGGCTCCGACCACCCCGATTTTCTTTGCTTCTGCCATGACGATCTCCGGTACTGGCATGAGCCCGGCAGCACCGGGCGTGGGGACGGTTACGCTGGCGTACGACCGCTGGCGTCTATTTGATGAAGTTGTATTGCAGGCTGCCCTGCACCCGGACCGTGTCGCCGCGTGCGCCGCCCTGCTGTTCCAGCCGGCCGTACAGCAGCTCCATGCCCATCGTCCAGGACGGCGCCGGGCTCCAGATCAGGTTGAACACGCCGTAGCGGCTCTGCCGGAATGCATCAGCGGCGAGTGCGGCGTTGCGCTCCAGGGTCAGCTGGCCAAAGATCAGGTTGGAGCGCCACAGCGCGGACCAGTAATGGGTGTAGCCGACGAAACCGCCGTGCAGGTCCAACGCGGCGAGGCGGCCATCGGCACCGACCACTGCGTCCAGTCCGGAGCCGGTCAGGTCGGCGGTGTAGCGACTGAGGCCGCGCCCGCCGAGTACGCCGAACAGCAGCAGGTCGCGCTCGCCCACTGACGCCGAGCCGCTCAGCTGCAGGCCACCGGCCATGCGCCGGTCGCGCTCGCCATCGCCGTCGTAGGCCAGGCTGCGTGCCACCGCGCCCAGCTGCAGGTGGCCCCAGTCGCGCTCCAGGCGCGCGGTCACGGTCACATCGGGCAGGCGGTTGACTGCCGTGCGAGCATCGCTGGCGCCGGCGAGTTCAGTCTTCGGGTCTTCAGCAGCGACGGTCAGGGTGTTGCCCTTGCCTATCGCAAAACTGTGGTGGATGCCCGCCACCAGCAGGTATCCGGCGCCGCCCGGCCCGGCGAAGTCAAGCGTATCGGGCAGGCTGTCCGGGTCCATGAAGCTGGAGTAGCCATAGCCGGCATAGGTGTTGCCAAGCTGTCCATAGGCGTGTCGCAGGCGGAACTCATACCCCTCACTGCTGCCGAAGAAATCGTTCTCCAGGTAGAAACGCAGGTTGCCGTGCGTGGTCGGGCGCCGCGCCTCGAAGCTGAAGCGGGTCTGCTTGGCATGGATGTTGAAGTTGGAGACATCGCGATGGCTGCCACCCACCGGCATCGACGACGGAATGAACTGATCTTCGTCACCGGCCGCACGCGAATCGGCAATCGCATCGAGCTTGGCGTAGCCGCCGATGCGGATCACCGTATCGGTGCCGGGAATGGTGAAGAAGCCTTTCAGATCGGGGTCGGTCGGACCGGCTGCGCTGTCGGGACGCGACGCCGCCGTTGAGGGATCGGCCACCGATTCGCGCTGCGGCAGCACCGGTTGCGCCACGCCCGGCACCTGGGTCGGGTGCAGCATGCTGGCGCTGCCGCCCGCCGTTGCTGCCGGGGTCGGGGCCTGCGCCACGGCGGCAGGCGCTGAGCCCTCGCGCTGCTCAAGCCGATCCAGGCGCTGCTGCATGCCTTCCAATGCCTGGCGCATGGCAGCGATTTCCTGCCGCAACGCCTGCGCATCTTCCTGGCCATGCTGCTGCGCATACGTTGGCGCGATCGCCAGTGCGGTCGAACAGGCCAGACTCAGTACCGCCAAGCGCATTGCATCCTCCCTGGACAAACATTCGCAGCGCGCTGGTCGGATACAGGCGCACAGTGCCCTGGCCTCGCGTCGCCGTTGCTGGAAATGCGGATACTGCGTTGACGACACCGGCCAGCCTGCATCCGGCAGGCAACAGGACGATGACACTGCCCTGCCCGCACCGGTGTCGAGCCCATCAAGGCCGCGCTGCCAGAGAGGTGGCGACCGCAGCGGTCTGGGTAACAATCGGGGAGTGAGAGTGTCGTGAATGGCTGTGCCGACCGCCCTGGTTCAAGGCATGTCTGGCGCGGCATCCATGGCGCGTTGACGCTGTATTCCATGCGTCAACAGGCTAATCCGCCTGTCGTTTTTGACCTTGATTGGAATCAAGGCGCGATGCTTGATGTCAGTCACGATTCAGATGTGACGACGAACAGCTGCTGCGCAGCCCTGCTGCCCTCTCCGCCCGCCGCAGGAGCGCCGAAATGCAACAGGCCCGCATGCTGCCATGCGGGCCTGTCGGTTACATCACGACGTTGGCGGCGATCAGCGCGGACCCAGCACCGTCTGCAGGTCGGCGCCCTGCGGCAGGCCCGCGCGACGCTGCACCTGCCCTTGTCCATCCTGGAACAGGATGCCCGGCGTGCCCTGGAAGCCCATCTCGATCATCAGGACCTGGTTGGCATCAAGCTTGCCTGCGATCTCGCGGCTGATGCTCGGTAGCGCCTTGATGCCGCCACGGTCGAACTGGTGCTCATTCTCCAGCAGCGCCGCGCTCGGATCACGCGCGGCGAGGATGGCGGCGGCCTTGGCCGGGCTGTCCTCGCGGATCACGCCAACCATGATGTGGCGCAACTGCACCTTGCCGGCGTCAACCCACGGACGCGCCGCTTCCCAGAACTTGTGGCAGTACGGGCAGTTGGCATCGCTGAAGGTATAGACCACACGCGGTGCATCGGCCTTGCCGTCACGCACCCAGGCGCTGGCTTCCAGCTTGGTCCACATCTTGGCCGACATCGGTGCAGCGACCAGCTTCTCCACCGCCTCGGCGGCCACATCGTTGCCTTCGGCATCGAACAGGCTGCCCACCAGCACATGCTTGCCGTCGGCGGTCACGTACGCGGCGGCGGGCTGCTGCCCCCCCACCACGCCGGCGAAGCCACGCAGGCCACCCGGTGCATCAAACTCGGCAACGACTTCGAAGCCGTGCTTCTCGATGCCTTTCAGCACTGCGGGACGGTCGCCCTTTGCCGCGGTGGCCGGAGCGCCGGCGGCCGGCGCTGCCGCCGTCTTGCCCGGCGGGGTCTGGGCCTGGCTGCAGGCGGCCAATGCCAGCATGACCGGCAGCAACAGCACCGCCGGAGCGATGCGCAGGGAAGTCGACAACATGGGAACTCCGTAATGAGATGCCCGCGCAGGCTACCGCAGCCGGCGCAGTTTGTGTTCAAGACCCGCCGCCGTCAGTTCGCCAAGGTGCAGTTCACGCAGGCGACCTTCGGCGTCGAAGAACAGCGTCGACGGATAGGCCTGCACACCCAGCACGGTTGACGCCGAGGCGGTATCGTCCAGCAGCACATTGCCCAGCCGGAGCTGTTCGGATGCAATGAAACCCTTCACTTCGTCCAGGGTTTCCCCCTGGTTGAGGAACACGAACTGCACGTCGGTGTGGGTCTGCTGTGCGGATGCCAGCACCGGCATCTCGCGCCGGCAGGGCCCACACCAGCTGGCCCAGAGATTCAGCACCAGTGGCTTGCCCCGGAACTGCTGCAGGTCGATCACGCGCCCCTGCAGATCGGCCACCTGCACCGCCGGCAGCGGCATCCGCTGCTCCTGCCAGGCTGCCAGCAGGTGGCTGCCCACCACCCACGACACCACGCCCACCAGTGCGCCCGCCAGCACCGGCGCACGCAACGCGCGCCAGAGCCGCAGCCGCCAGGTGCCCCACGCCAGGCCCGCAGCCAGCACGACTGCAAGGTGATACCCACCGTCGGCGATCTGCAGGATGCTCCACGGGGCCTCACGGTAAAGCGCGAAGTTCAAGGCGACGAAGCTGATGCGTCCGCACAGCAGGCCGATCAGCAACATGTCCAGAACCAGGCTGGCCGCGGAAGGCACTGCCATCCCGTCTTTCCGACGCGGCCACAGGCGTGCTACCGCCATGGCCAGCAGCACGCACATCAGGATCAACACCACCGGCATCGGCACCGGTCCCACACTCGACATCAGCCCACCTGCCCCATCATCCGTTACCTGCATGGTCGAAGCGTCGCGCCCAGGTTGCAAGCGCGACGCCTACTGCAGGCATCAGGCCATGCTGCGCGGCATCTGCATGCCGGGCGCCGGTTGCAGCCCGCGCAGGCTGCCTGCCACCGATGGCAACAGCGGCCGCTCGCGCCGCTTGTTGTTGACCAGCCGGCGATAGTTGGCCGGCGTCATTCCAACAATGCGCAGGAACAGGCGACGGAATGCGCTCTGGTCGGCATAGCCCACGCCCCAGGCCACTTCATCGATGCCCGCCCCCTGCTGCAACAGCGTCTGCGCCTTGGCGATACGCAACCGCTGGCAATACTCGATCGGGCGCAGGCCGGTGGCCTTCAGGAAGCGCCGCTGCAGGGTGCGCGGCTCCAGCCCGGAAATCTCACAGATCGCACCGAGCGTGGCGCCGCGCGCAGCGGTGGTATGCAGCCAGCGTTGCGCCTTCAGTACGTCGCGATCGCCGTGGGCGAAGTTGGCACTGAAACGCTCGAGATCCTGCTGGATCGCCGCCGGAACCGTGATCCCCAGCTGCTGCGCCACGGAACTCGCCACGCCCTGGCCGTGCAGCCGGTACAGCAGGCGCAGGGCGAGGAAGCGCCAGGCCTGGGAACCGGCCACCGTCAGCAGGTCGCCGTCATCGACCAGCGCGCGCTCGCTGGGTACCCAGCTGGCCGACTGCCCCTGCAGGCCCGGATGGCGCCCGAGGTCCGGACCACTGACGGTGCGCCCAGCCAGCAGACCGGCGCGTGCCAGCATGCTGACACCGTCGCTGGCGGCAGCCAGCAGACTGCCACCGTCGTAATGCGCGCGCAGCCAATCCAGCAGCACCTCATCGGCGCGCAGGCAGACGCCCTGGCTGATCTGGCCAGGCACGGCGATCACGGCGGGGATGTCCGCCTCGAGCATCTCCGCGCCGGCAATGCGATGCACGCCGGTCTGGCTGGCCGGCACGATCCAGCGGGTCACCAGGACACGCTTGAACGGACGGCGCTGCTGCTGGGCAAGCCGGTTGGCGACATGTGCCATCTCGGTCAGCACGGAGGCGGCCGACGGGTCGCCTCCCGGGTATTCGACCACCGCGACCTCGACGAATCCTTCGTTCCTGAATCCTTCCACAGACCATCTCCTCGGTTCGTTGCAGGCCGTCCAGCGGCCGGTTCAGGCGCAGGGTAGGAACTGCCACGACGGTGGGGCTATGAAGAAAGTTGCAAAGTGCGCTGAATGCGCCGTCAGCGACGGGACCTTGACCCTGGACCAGACTCAAGGCTTCACAATGAGCGGCAGCATCCGCAGGAATCCGCCATGAACATTGGTCAACTGGCACGCCAGGCCGGCGTGCCGATCGATACGGTGCGCTACTACGAACGCCAGCAGTTGCTGCCCACGGCGGCACGCTCGGCCGGGGGCTACCGCATCTTCGGTGAGCAGGACCTGCGCCGGCTGCGCTTCATCCGCCGCGCCAAGACGCTGGGCTTCAGCCTGGAAGAAATCGCCGAACTGCTGGCGCTCAGTGACCGCCACTCACAGGACATGGGCAGTGTGCGCGACACGGCGCAGGCCCGGCTGCAGGACATTGCACAACGCATGGCCGAACTGCAGCGCATGCACACCGCGCTTTCTCAGCTGGTCGACGCCTGCCCCGGCCACGGCACGCTGGATCAGTGCCCGATCCTGGCGGCGCTGACCGACGACGCGGCATAGCAACGCGCGTGAAGAAAAGTGCAACAAATGCTTGCCAACCCCCGGGGGCAAGGCTATTATTTCGCTCCTCAGCGACGTGGGGCCATAGCTCAGCTGGGAGAGCGCCTGCATGGCATGCAGGAGGTCAGCGGTTCGATCCCGCTTGGCTCCACCAATCTTTCGGCATTAGGCCGTCGAAAGGTCGCTAAAGAACATTGATGAGAATTGCGTCCCCATCGTCTAGAGGCCTAGGACATCACCCTTTCACGGTGGCGACCGGGGTTCGAATCCCCGTGGGGACGCCACTCATCACGAACAACGAGGACCCGGCCGATAACCGGGTCTTTTTTGTTCACCGCCTACCGGCATTCAGGTTGTGGCGTTGCGGTTCCCCTGCCCTCGTGGCGACGGTCGAACCGGAACGAAAAAAGTTCAAAAAAAACTTCCACAAACGTGAACACGCAGGTATGATAGGCGGCTCGGTAACACGGGGCCATAGCTCAGCTGGGAGAGCGCCTGCATGGCATGCAGGAGGTCAGCGGTTCGATCCCGCTTGGCTCCACCACTTTCGACATTAGGCCGTCGAAGGTTCTACAACTTGAAGTTTTTCGTGCGTCCCCATCGTCTAGAGGCCTAGGACATCACCCTTTCACGGTGGCGACCGGGGTTCGAATCCCCGTGGGGACGCCAGTTTCAAAACGGACTCTGCTCCCGGCAGATCATCCGGAGTTTCATGGGGCCATAGCTCAGCTGGGAGAGCGCCTGCATGGCATGCAGGAGGTCAGCGGTTCGATCCCGCTTGGCTCCACCACTTCGACATTAGGCCGTCGAAGGATCTACAACTTGAAGTTTTCGTGCGTCCCCATCGTCTAGAGGCCTAGGACATCACCCTTTCACGGTGGCGACCGGGGTTCGAATCCCCGTGGGGACGCCAATTCTTGAAAACCCCGACTCCGGTCGGGGTTTTTCTTTGCCTGTGATTCCTGGGAAGGCCCTATCCACGCATGGTGTGGATGGCTTCACCCCGATTATGGCTCAGAACCGCCGATACATCCCGATCGATGCCGGTGCCGTGGGCGCGAAACCAAACTGTGCGTACAACCGATGCGCCTCGCCATCGGCCAGCAGGCTGACGTACGCCGATGGCGGCAGGTTGGCCTGCATCCAGCCATCCAGGCGCCGCATCACTTCCTTGCCCAGGCCCTGCCCCTGCAACCGCGGCAGCACCGCGATATCACAGACCTGCAGGTGGCAGCCGCCATCGCCGACGATACGGCCCATCGCCACCAGCTCAGTGCCCTGGTAGGCACACACGCCGAACAGCGTATTGGGCAGCGCGCGGGCGGCCGCTTCCCGGGCCTTGGCACTGAGGCCTGCAAGCACGCGCAACCGGCAGTAGTCCTCGACCGTGGGCACGGCTTCGCGGAACTGGCAGGTGATGGAATCAGTCATGCGGCATCTCCAGATGGGTCGGGCTATCCTGCCGCATCCACGTCGCAGCCGCTGCGACCCAGGCCCCCAGAGTCCCATGTGCTATTCCGCCCTGATCCGCGCTGACTACGCCAAGCTGGTACGCGAGTTCGGCGCCATCCTGTCGCTGGAGGAGTTCGCCGAACTGTACGCACACGATCCAGGCAAGAAGCGGCCGAAGACGCCGAAGGCGATGGATGACGGGTTCGCCGGTGCGCGTACCGAACAGGGCCGGGACATCGTGGCGAAGATCCAGCAATGGCATGCGCAGGAGCAGCAGGCGCTGGAGGCTGAACTGGTCCGGCAGCGCGAACGACGCGATATTGCCCATGCCACGCTGGCCACCCGGCCCACGCAGAAAGCGCGCAATGACCTGCGCGTGGCTGGCAACCGCATCGAGCGCGCGCAGGCCCGGCTGGACGACCTGCATCGGGTGCAGCTGCTGCCGCGCGACAACCGCATTTTCCCCGGCACCTACGCGCCGGTGATGGTCAGCGAGAACGGCCGGCGCGTGATCAAGCCGATGCGCTACCAGTGCCGGTTGCCGGACAAGCCGGCGCGCAACGACGTGCTGTACCCCGGCACCTACAACGCGCGGCGCGACAGCCTGGAAGGTTACTGGCGGGGTGCGTTCGGACTGCGCCACGGCGTGGTGGTGGTGCAGGCGTTCTACGAGCACGTGCCCCGCCACGCCATCGCCGGCCGCAGCCTCGGTGCCGACGAAAAGGAGCAGGACGTGGTGCTCGAATTCCGCCCCGATCCACCCCGCGACCTGCTGCTGGCCTGCCTCTGGGCGGAATGGGAAGGACCGGAAGGCCGCCTGCTTTCGTTTGCCACGATCACCGACACACCGCCCAGCGACGTCGCCGCTGCCGGGCATGACCGCGGCGTGGTACCGATCCGCAGGGAACACCTGGACGTCTGGCTCAACCCCGAACCGGATGATCTGGCGCGCCAGTACCGCATCCTCGATGACCGCGAGGAAATCCGTTACGTGTACGAGGAAGCGGGCTGAGCGCCGGACGCGAATGAAAAACCGCGCGTGGGCAGGGCTCCTGGATCAGGGGTTGCCGCCGCGCATCGCAGACGTGAGGATTCAGCCCCCGCAGCTTCCCCCTGCCGGTGCGTGGCGAGCGGCTCAGGCCTTGGCGCTGGAGCGTCCCACCGCACGCGCCAGCGCCCGCGACAGATCGGCCGACAGGTACGGCTTGACCAGCAACAGGCCGGCCAGCATCGGCGCAGGCAGCTGCTCGGCCAGCATCCCGGTGGCCAGCACGAACGGAATGCCACGCGCCGAAAGCGCTGCAGCCACTGGCTCACTGGTCTCGTTGCGGGCCAGCCGGTAATCCAGCAGGGCCACGTCAGGAGTGCTCTGCTCCAGCAGCCGCAGGGCCTCGGACACACTCGCGGCAAGCCCGACCACAGTCGCACCGGCATGCACCAGCTGCATCTGCAGCAGGGCCGCACTCATCTCGTCGTTCTCGACCACCAGCACCCTCAGGTCCTGCAACACTGTCATCAGCTACCGCTCCTGGAGGCAATTGCACGTCGGGAGTATAGCTACCAAGGGGCCAATGCCGACAGGAACCGCCCTGATAGGCTCTCCTACTAGGCATCTCCTGCCGACCTCGGTTACACTCGCACGCTGCCTGCCGGTGTGGCGGAATGGTATACGCAGCTGACTCAAAATCAGCCGGGGGTGACCCCATGAAGGTTCGAGTCCTTTCACCGGCACCACTGCATCAAAGGCCAGGTCCATGACCTGGCCTTTTGCATTTCCCGGACCGGAGCGCCGACACTGGCGAGGATGCCCCAGCATGCCCCTCCCACGCTCGCCGACATACTGCGCGCCCATCGCCACGTGCGGGGGCAGCCCCGCGACTTCTGGACGTACGCCCACGTCAACGCCGTCGTGTCACCCCGCTGAAACGAAAATGTGACAGCCGACAAGGTTGCGAATAGCACTAGCGCACACTTTTCTTGCCAGCCTCACCTACTTCTGCCTATCGTGATCCCAGCCGGATCTGGGGGCGGGGGAATGCATGACGTTGCGTGCGGCACTGTTTTTCATGGTCACGCACGCGCTCGTCATTGCCTTGATCGGCCCGCAGGACCCGGTTGGCTCCTACCTGATGCTGATCACCGCCCCCCTTCTGGCCGCTCTGGCCTGCGTGCGACGCGCGCGCGACAGCCAGGCGGCCTGCAAGTGGCGAACGCTGGGCGCTGCCGTCGGCCTGTTCTCGCTGGCCCTGCTGGCCCTGCTGTATCGCAATGTGGCCGGCCTCAGCCCTGCGCAGATGAGCGCCTCGTCGCTGATCCTGTATGTGTTCTACCGGATTCCGCTGACCTACGTGGCCGCCAGCCCAGGCGGCGGCAACCGCTGTATCCGTGCGGTGGACCTGGCGGTCATCGCGCTGCTGTGGTTGCTGTACTTCGTGCATACGCGGGCGATGGCACACCTCAACACCGCATTGTGGACGCAATGCCTGCACACCCTGAGCAACGTGCAGAACAGCCTGGTGTTCTGCTTCGCGCTGATCCGCTTCCTGGCCGAGGACAATGCCGACCGCCGCGACTTCTTCCGCACGTTGACGATCTACGCGCTCGGCTACTTCCTGATGGCGCTCTACATCAATACCTGGCAGCCGCAGGTACCCGATGGTGGCTGGGGCGACCTGCTGATCAGCGGGCTGTTCGTGCTGCTGGCAGTGCTGGCCGGCAGCACGTACCGCCCACCGGCGGTGGCTGTGCCGCGCAACCTCCGCCGCATCGTCGATGCCGGCGTGCCGCTGATGCTGCCGTTGCTGCTGATGATGGTGGCGCTGCTGGTGGCACGCCTGCAGCCGACCCTGGCCACCGTGGGGTTCATCGGTGCCATGCTCGGCCATGCCCTGCGCAGCGTGCTCACCCAGGTGCAGATCCAGCGTGAGCGCGACGAGCTGGCGCTGCTGGCCCGGCGCGATCCGTTGACCGGGCTCGGCAACCGGCGCAACTTCGATGAAGCGCTCGGCAGCGCGCACGGCCGCGCCCGTCGCCAGGGCGTGGGGCTGGCGGTGCTGATGATCGATATCGACCACTTCAAGCGACTCAACGACACCTACGGGCATCCGGAAGGTGATCGCCGCCTGCAGGCGGTCGCCGCGATCCTCGACGGCTGCCTGCAACGCGGTGATGACCTGCTGGCCCGCTACGGCGGCGAGGAGTTCATCGCCGCCCTGCCCGCGCCCGACATCGGCCACGCCCTGGGCCTGGGCGAGCGCCTGCGCGCCGCCGTGGAAGCCGCCGCCCTGCCCGCCGCCCAGGCCCACGTGACCATCAGCATCGGCGTGGCCTGGCAGGCCGCGCATGACCAGGGTGACCCGCGCAGCCTGGTCGAGCGCGCCGACCAGGCCCTGTACCGGGCCAAGCATGCCGGCCGCAACTGCGTGCACGCCGCCCCGGCCGTCGAGGCCGGGGAACAACACGCCGACCGCCGCGCCTAGACCGCGCGCAGCACCGCCGCACCATGCAGGTGCCCCGCCCCACCCTGCACGCGGAAGCTGGCCACCGTCTGCAGCAGCTGCGCCGACTGTTCTTCCATGCTGCGCGCCGCGGCCGAAGCTTCCTCGACCAGCGCGGCGTTCTGCTGGGTGCCCTGGTCGATCAGATCGACGGCATGGTTCATCTGCTGGATGTCGTCGCTCTGCTGCTGCGCGGCCGTGCTGATCTCGGACATCAGGTCGCTGACCCGGCGCACGTTGACCACGATCTCGTCCATGGTGCGGCCGGCGCTCTCAACCTGCGCGGTACCGGCACCGACATTGGCCACCGACGCATCGATCAGCTGCTTGATCTCCTTGGCGGCACTGGCCGAGCGCTGCGACAGTTCCCGGATCTCGGTGGCGACCACGGCGAAGCCACGCCCGTGTTCGCCCGCACGCGCGGCTTCCACCGCGGCGTTCAGGGCAAGGATGTTGGTCTGGAAGGCGATGCCGTCGATCACGCCGATGATGTCGACGATGCGGCGCGAGGACGCGTTGATCACCGCCATGGTTTCCACCACTTCGTGCACTACGTTACCGCCGCGCGCGGCGACATCGGCGGCACCACCAGCCAGCTGACTGGCCTGCCGTGCGTTGGTCGCGGTGCGCTGCACGGTCTCGGCCAGGCCCTTCATCGACACCGCGGTCTCCTCCAGCGACGCTGCCTGCTGCTCGGTGCGCTGCGACAGATCGCTGTTGCCCTGCGCGATCTCGGTGGCACCGACGGCGATGGTGTCAGCGGCGAACTTGATCTGGCCGATGATCGCGGCCATCGCCTCGACCAGCGAATTCACCCCTTCGCACAGCTCGGCGATCGGCCCGGTCTTGTCGGCGGTGGCCACGCGCCGGGTCAGGTCGCCCTCCTTGGCGGCCGCCACCACTTCACGGGTCTGCGCCACGGCACGCTGCATGGCCTGGTTCTCATGCACCTGCGCGGTGATGTCGGTGGCGTACTTGACCACCTTGAACGGCTTCCCGTTGAGGTCCAGGATCGGGTTGTAGGACGCCTGGATCCAGACCTCGCGTCCGCCCTTGCCGAGGCGCCGGTACTGGCCGGCATCATATTCGCCACGGCCGAGCTTTTCCCAGAACTGCCGATACTCGGCACTGCTGCGATACTCAGGTTCGACGAACAGCGAGTGGTGCTGGCCACGCACATCATCCAGGCTGTAACCGGTGGCAGCCAGGAAGTTGTCGTTGGCCGACAGGATGCGGCCATCCATGCTGAACTCGATCACCGCCTGCGACTTGTCGATCGCCGCCAGCTGGCCGGCCGAGTCGGCCGCCTGCAGCTTCTGCGCAGTGATGTCAGTGGCGAACTTGACCACCTTGTACGGACGCCCCTGTCGGTCCAGCACCGGGTTGTACGAGGCCTGGATCCAGATCTCGCGCTGGTTCTTGCCAAAACGCCGGTACTGGCCCGCGTCATATTCGCCACGACCCAGCCGCGCCCAGAAGTCACGGTATCCGGCGCTGCGCGCCTGCTCGGGGTCGACGAACAGGGAATGATGCTTGCCCTGGATCTCCTCCAGCCGGTAACCCATCGCCTGCAGGAAGTTCTCGTTGGCCTGCAGGATGGTGCCATCGAGGGCGAACTCGATGACCGCCTGGACCCGGTGCAGCGCCGCGACCTGCGCCTCCAGCTCGGCACGGCCATCGGCCGCCGCCTCGACGCCGCTGCGGTGCTGCGGTGCCAGCGCGCCCAGCAGGGCGCGCCACGGCGACCAACGGGTATGCAGCTCGGCCGGCGCCTGCGCGCCCGCCGTAAAGCCTGGAATGAGCATTGTCTGATCCTCGGTGTCCGGTAAGCGGTTGCGACCCGACGGGCGGGATGCCCGGCGGCAACTTCAGGTGCTTGGGACTACAGGTACCGGCAGGCACCCCTCGAGCGGCTGGCAAGAACGTCTGGTGCGGGTGCGATCGGCATAGGGAGCGGCGGAACACACAGCGCGGGCCGCCCGTCGGGGGCAGCCTGGGGTCCTGCAGCGGGCGACTTGAGCGGGATCCAGAGGGAATATCGGCGATGCGATCGGTGGCTTTAGCCGGATTCCGCGACGTCCGTCGCATCTTCAGATGCTGCTGCAGGGATGCGGTAGACAATCGCGATGCACTTCACATTCCGCTCACGCGCGACAGGGGCACCGCCGAGCGGTTTCGCCAGGCGCCGGCTGGGCAGGTTCTGCTCGGCACCGGCTGTCGTCAGGGCATATGTCGCGCGTTGTCGCCGTCACTGGGCATAGCCTTGCCCGGCACGCGGATGCAGTTCAAGCGGAAAAGGTTTGCATGACCAACGGGAGATCCGGTGGTAGATGAAACTGGCCAGCATGCAGCGAACCGCAGGACGCTCACTGACACGGAGATCGCATGTTCCCACGCCTGGCCAGTTTCCTCATCCTGGGCCTGTGCAGCAGCGGCGCCTTCGCTGCCGACGCCACCTACCGCCCCAGCTTCCATCCCGACCAGCTGAAGGGCCCGCCTGCCGGGCGCCCGAACGAAGTGCTGGTACTGGGCACCCCCCACTTGTCCGGCCTGCCCAAGTCCTTCCAGCCCGCCTTGCTTGAACCGTTGCTGCAGCGACTGGTCGCCTGGAAGCCCGAGCTGATCGCCACCGAAGACCTGTCAGGCCTGCAGTGCGATTTCATGCGTCGCTACCCGGCACGCTATGCGGAGAGCGTGGCCACCTACTGCTTCGACACCACCGCTGCGCAGGCTGCGACCGGACTGGACGTGCCTACGGCGAACACCCAGGCCGAGCACCTGCTTGCGACCTGGCCGGACGAGCCGACGCCCGCCCAGCGTCGTCGGCTCGCAGCATTGTTCCTGGCAGCGGGTGAACGCGGCTCGGCGCAGGTGCAGTGGCTGCGCCTGCCTGCGTCCGAGCGCAAAGGCGGTGATGGACTGACACCTGCCCTGGTCGAGATCCTCGAAAAAGGCCTGGTTCGCCGCAATGAAACCCACCTGATCGCCGCCGAGGTCGCCGCCCGCCTCGGGCAGGAACGCCTGTGGGCCGTGGACGACCACACGGCCGATTCGCCCACGCCCGCCGAGGATGAAGCGGCGGCCAGCGCGGCCATCACCGGTGCCTGGAACAATACGCACTCGCGCGCGCGGCGGGAGGCCGATGAACGCCTCGTGGCCGATCTGGACAAGCCCGGCGGCGTCATGGCGCTGTATCGGGACTACAACAGCCCGGCGGCGGCGATGGCCGCCTACCAGAGCGACTTCGGCGCGACGCTCGTCGAGCCGTCCTCCAAGGCGTTCGGCCGGATGTACGTCGGTTACTGGGAAACCCGCAACCTGCGCATGGTCGCCAACATCCGCGACGTGCTGAGCCAGCATCCTGGCAGACGCATGCTGGCCATCGTGGGTGCCTCGCACAAGGGCTACTACGAGGCCTACCTCAATCAGATGCATGACGTGCGGCTGGTCAGTGCGGACACGGTATTGCGTTGACGGGAACAGGTGCCGGCCATGCGCCGGCGCTATCCTGCAAGGCCCGATTCGCAGGTGCCGACATGCTGAAAGTGATCGCCGAGGATTTCATCCATCCCGATGCGGTGGACACCGTGCTTCCCCTGTACCGGGAGCTGGTCGCGTGCACGCTGCGCGAGCCGCGCTGCCTCGGCTATGAACTGTTCGTCGACCAGAAGGATCCGGGCCACTTCATCTTCATCGAGCTGTGGCCCGACCGCGCCGCGCTCGACCTGCACTGTGCCAGCGAACACTTCCAGCGCCTGGTGCCACAGATCAATGCCTTCCAGTGTGCGCCGTGCCGGTTCCTGCTGATGGATGCCGTGCGGGTGTAGTGCCTGCAGCGGGATGCACATGATCGCTGCGGCCATGCCGCCACAGCAACAGGCAGGCCGCAACCGTGCAGGACAGGCTCAGGACCAGCAGCGCGACCGCACCTTGCTGCAACACGGGCAACAACGCCCGTGCGTGCAGGTCGCCGCGCAGCTGTTCGGCGCGTAGACAGGCGGCCAGCGCCAGGCACCAGCCGATCAGGGCCGGAATGAACTTGCGTACCGCAACCGGGTTCCAGGCATTCATGGAGGTTACCTGCGTGAGTGGAGTGCGCGCAGTATTCGCGCGCGTCCTCTCACAGGCTGAGATCAGTCCTCCGCGGCGTCGGGATCGTCACCCGGAAGCTGGGACAACTCGCCCTGCACCTGCACGTTGTTGCGCCCCATCGCCTTGGCCCGGTAGCACTGGGCATCGGCCGCAGCCACCGCCTGGTCCACGCTCATGCCGCCGGCCAGCGGCGCGATACCGATGCTGGCACCGATCCGCAGCCGGTCCTGGTCCCACGGAATGGACAGCGCAGCCAGGGTGTGCAGCAGCTCGCCCCCGATGCGGGCCGCACGCCGCGGCGTACAACCGGACAGGATGACCGCGAATTCGTCACCGCCCAACCGCGCCACCACGTCCGAATCGCGCACGCCATGGCGCAGCACGCTGGCCACCGCCCACAGCACGGCATCGCCGGCCAGATGGCCCCAGGTGTCGTTGACCGGCTTGAAGCGGTCCAGATCGATGTACATCAGCGAGGCGGCCTGGCCGGTGCGCTCCACGCGGGTGATCGCCTGCTGCAGGTGCACCTCGAAACCGCGGCGGTTGCTCAGTTCGGTGAGCGGATCGATCTCGGCCAGGTGGCGGGCTTCGCGCTGGCGTGCCCGCTGCTGGGTGTCGTCGCGCAGCACCCACACCGCGCCGCGCACGTGGCCTTCGTCATCGCGCAGCCAGGCGCGGGTCAGGTCCACCGGCACCGTTGCCGTGCCCAGGCGCAGCAGCAGGTCGGCGTGCAGGTCCACCGCGTTGCTCTCCGGGTCCAGCAGCACCGTCACATCCAGTACCGAGCCGGGCGCGTACTCGGTGGTCAGCGCCAGCACGTCCTGCACCTTGTGCCCGGCCAGCGACAAGGCGCCATCACCGGCCAGGGTGCGCACCGCAGCCGCGTTGGCGTAGTCGATGCGGCCATCAAGGCTGACGCTGAGCACCAGGTCGGCCACCGCATCCAGCGTGATTCGGCTGCGTTGTTCACTCTCGAACAGGCGCTGCTCGCTGCTGCGCTGGGCGGTGATGTCCTGGATCTGCGACACGAAATGCAGCGGTTCGCCATGCTCGTTGCGCACCAGCGACACCGACAGCCGCGCCCAGATGATGCGGCCGTCGCGGTCGAGGTAGCGCTTTTCCAGGTGATAGTGGCTGCGTCGCCCGGCCAACAGGTCCTGTACCAGGGCCAGGTCGGTCTGCAGGTCATCGGGATGGGTCAGGCGCTGGAAATCGACCTGCAGCAGCTCTTCTCGCGGGTAGCCCAGTATCCGGCACAGCGCGTCGTTGACATCCAGCCAGCGTCCTTCCAGCGACACCAGTGCCATGCCCAGTGCGGCGGAGGTGAACGCGCCAGCGAACTTCTCTGCCGAAAGTCGTGCTTCGGCGCGTGCCTGCAGGATCTCGGTAATGTCGATGGCCATGCCGACGTAGCCGATGCGCGTTCCATCGGCACTCTCCATGCGGCTGATCGACAGGCGTACCTGGCGTGACTGGCCATCCTTGCGCAGCAGCGTCCACTGCCGCGAGTAGGTCTGCCCGTCGGCACGCGCGCTCAGCGCCTCGAACACGCCGGGAAGATTGCCATCAGCATCAGCCAGCGGCTGCAACCACGCTTTCAGTTCGGCTGGATCGTGGAAGGCGTCGAGCCGGCGCTGGCCGACCACCTCCGCCGCGCTGTAGCCCAGCAGGCGCTCCGCCCCCGTGTTGAACAGAGTGATGGTGCCATCGGTATCGGTGGCGATCACCGCCACCTCATCGGACGCATCGACCACCGCCTGCAGGCGTTGCCGGGTCTCGGCCGCGTCCTGCCGCGCCTGCTGCAGCTCGGTCACGTCGGCGTGGGCACCGGCCATCCACAACGGCCTGCCCTGCCCGTCCCACTCGAACACCCGGCCACGGTCCTGGATCCAGATCCACTGGCCGTTCCTGTGGCGCATGCGCAGCAGGCAGGCGTAGTTGTCGCTGCGCCCTTCGAAATGGTCGTCCAGCGCCGCATCCGACAGCGCGATGTCATCGGGATGGACCAGTTTCAGGAAGGTCTTCTGGCAGATCGGTTCCAGCTCTTCCAGGCGGTAGCCGACGATCTCGGCCCAGCGCGCGTTGACCCGCATCTCGCCGGTCTGCACGTTCCACTCCCAGGTTCCCGCAGCGGTACCGTCGATGATCATCGCCAGGCGGCGACGCTCTTCCGCCAGCTCATGCAGGCGGCGCTCCAGCAGTCCATTGCCGTGCGTGCCCTGGCCCGCCATCAATCCGGTCCCCTGCCGGCACAGGCAGGCGCCGACCGCAGCAGGGTGCTGCGGCCGCCGGTACAGGCGACGGGTGGTGCTGGCGTCATGGCCCTCCCCAGCGACAGCGGGGTGGCCGAACGCCCCCCTCAGGCGCAAGTGTGCGCAATCACGGGGAAAACCGACAAGTCCCCCGCCACGAGCCAAGCGTGACGGGGGGCACGATCCTCAACTGCGCTTGGCGCGGGCGAAGGCCTCGGCCAGGGCGTTGTTGGCCGGCGGAGCAGACTGGGCGGGACGACCGCCCGCCCCCTGGCCCCGGTTCGGACCGCGGTTCTGGCCGCCTGCGTCGCGGCGCGGTCCCGGCGCCTGGCCGCGTTCATCACGCTGGCCCGGACGGCTGGTGGCCTGGCCGGGGGTGTCGTCCAGGCGACGGGTCAGGGCAATGCGCTTGCGCGCCACGTCGACCTCCAGCACCTTCACTTTGACGATGTCACCGGCCTTGACCACATCGCGCGGGTCCTTCACGAACGTATCGGAGAGCGCCGAAATGTGGATCAGGCCGTCCTGGTGGACGCCGATATCGACGAAGGCACCGAAAGCGGCCACGTTGCTGACCACGCCTTCCAGCACCATGCCTTCGCGCAGGTCCTTGATGTCCTCGACCCCCTCGGCGAACCGCGCCGCCTTGAACTCCGGGCGCGGGTCGCGGCCCGGCTTCTCCAGTTCCCTGAGGATGTCACGCACGGTCGGCACGCCGAAGGTGGCATCGGTGAACTGCTCGGCCTTCAGGCCGCGCAGGAAGCTGCCATCACCGATCAGCGCCTTGATCGGGCGCGCGGTGCTGGCCACGATGCGCTCGACCACCGGGTAGGCTTCTGGATGCACCGCCGAGGCGTCCAGCGGTTCATCCCCGTCGGCAATGCGCAGGAAGCCGGCGCACTGTTCAAAGGTCTTCTCGCCCAGGCGCGCGACCTTCAGCAGCTCCTTGCGACGCTTGAACGGCCCGTTCTCGTCACGATGGCGCACGATGTTCTCGGCCACCGTGGCCGACAGCCCGGACACCCGCGACAACAGTGCAGCCGAAGCGGTGTTCACGTACACGCCCACGGCATTCACACAGTCCTCGACCCGTGCATCCAGCGCCCGCGCCAAACGGTACTGGTCCACATCGTGCTGGTACTGGCCGACACCGATCGCCTTGGGATCGATCTTCACCAGTTCGGCCAGCGGGTCCTGCAGGCGGCGAGCGATCGATACCGCGCCCCGCAGCGACACGTCCAGCCCCGGGAACTCCCTGGCCGCGAACTCGGACGCCGAGTACACCGACGCCCCGGCCTCGCTGACCACCACCTTCTGCAGCTTCGGGTTGGCGCAGGCCTTGATCGCTTCACCGGCCAGCTTGTCGGTTTCGCGGCTGGCAGTACCGTTGCCGATCGCGATCAGTTCAACGTTGTGCTTCACGCACAGCTGCTTGATCGTCTGCAGTGACTGCTCCCACTGCCGGCGCGGTTCATGCGGGTAGATGGTGTCGGTGGCGACCAGCTTGCCGGTGGCATCGACCACGGCGATCTTGCAGCCGGTGCGGATGCCCGGGTCCAGGCCGAGCACGGTCTTTGGACCGGCCGGCGCGGCCAGCAGCAGATCCTTCAGGTTGTCGCCGAACACCGCAATGGCCTCGGCCTCGGCCTTCTCGCGGGCCTGGTTGAACAGGTCCAGCAGCAGATGGGTGTGCAGCTTGGCGCGCCAGGTCAGGCGACAGGCATCCAGCAGCCAGCGGTCGGCCGCGCGGCCCTGGTCGGCGATGCCGGCCTTGCGTGCCACCCGACCCTCGGCGTACTGGTGGCCGGCCTCGGCATCACTGCCCGGGTCCAGTTCCAGGAACAGGATCTCTTCGCGGCGCGCGCGGAACAGTGCCAGCAAGCGGTGCGAGGGAATCCTGGCCAGCGACTCGGCATGATCGAAATAGTCGCGGTACTTGGCGCCTTCGGTCTCCTTGCCCTCGACCACGCGGGCGCGGATCACCCCGGTCTCGCCCAGCCAGGTGCGCAGTTCACCGACCAGCGCGGCATCCTCGCCCCAGCGCTCCATCAGGATCGCACGCGCGCCTTCCAGCGCGGCCTTGGTGTCGGCCACACCCTTGTCGGTATCGACGAAGGTGGCCGCGAACGTCTGCGGGTCCTGCGTCGGGTCGGCCAGCAGGCCATCGGCCAGCGGCTCCAGCCCTGCCTCGCGGGCAATCTGCGCACGGGTGCGGCGCTTGGGCTTGTACGGCAGGTACAGATCTTCCAGCCGGCTCTTGGTATCGGCCGCCAGGATGTCGTTGCGCAGTTCATCGCTGAGCTTGCCCTGTTCGCCGATGCTGGCCAGCACGGCCGCGCGGCGGTCCTCCAGCTCGCGCAGGTAGGTCAGGCGCACCTCCAGGTTGCGCAGCTGGGTGTCGTCCAGGCCGCCGGTCACTTCCTTGCGGTAGCGCGCGATGAACGGAACGCTGGCGCCCTCGTCGAGCAGGCCGACGGCGGCGCGCACCTGGGCGGACTGGGCACCGATCTCGTCGGCGATGGTCTGGGCGATCTGCTGGGCGAGCGCGCTCTGGGCGTTCTTGGCGTCGTGCATTGCTTCAGGTCTGAACCGCGTTACGGGAAGACCCCATTCTGGCAATCCACGACGGAGCCGGACAAGGCATTGACAGGGCGCGAGGTTCAGCGGCGTCGCCGGAGTGGACGCCGGCATCCTGGCAAGGAGCGGGCTCGGACTGGCCCGGGGCTGGGATGCCGGCGCGGGCGCGCGATGGTGGGCGCGCCCTGCCGCGTGTTGCGAAGGTCAGCGGTAGTGGCGGGCGGCACGCTGCATGACGATGTCGTCACGCATGCTTTCCAGGGCCATCAGGCGGACCTTGCCGACACCCTGCAGTTCCATGAACCGCTCCGTGTAGAACTCCGGCCCCAGCGCGGTGTCGGCGCGGGATTTGCTGAAGCCGTAGGGCACCACGCCCTTCTCGCCATCCTTGCTACCACCGACATAAAGAACGATTGCCATGTGATGTATTCCTCCAAATTGCTACTGCGTACTGCACTCGATGAGCGATGCTGCGAGCTCATCGGGAGAGAGCTTACCGCGTCGAACCTGACTGGAACGTCACGAAGGCTAATGACGATCGGTTGCATGCAGATGACTGCGGGATCGCAGCAGAATGCTTACGGATCCTTAACTTCCGGCTAACGAATCCGTGGGGGATTCCCGCCAACGGCGCAGCCCCTCGTGGGTGGTCGTGTAACGCGTTTGATGTGATTGGGCCGGGCGAGGTGGGTGCGCGTGACACGCCGTGAACCCGTCCCTGGGGGCTCGATGGCGCCATCCATGGCACCAACGGTCCCGCGCACCCACCCCGCCCGGCCCCTGACAGTTTTTCGGGCACGTCCAGCCACGGAAAAGAAAAAAGAAGATCAAAAGCAAAAACAGCTTGCCTGGCCGCTTTTTGTAGAGCCGAGCCCACGCTCGGCTGCTTTCCGGCCAGTCCGCGAAGCCGAGCGCAGGCTCGGCTCTACACGAGCAAGCGCAGCGCGCGACCCGCTTTTGCTGTGCTGTGCCGTTGGCTGGAAACTACGGCCACCAGCCGTGCCCGAACCGGGCGAAATGATCGGCCGCCCGCTCGAACGGATTGCGCGCACTCACCCCGCCACACAGCAGGTACACCGGCAGGTACAGCGGCCCCAGCACCATGTACTGGTAGACATGCGCACGCTCATGGTCGTCCAGCCGGATCAGCGGCTCCACGCCCCACCCCGCCTGATGCGCGTAGGTCCGGCAGGAAATGCCAAGATCGTGGCCCGTGTGCAGGATCACATTGCCCAAGGTGATCGCCCCACCCGGCCCCCACGGCCAGCGGTCGAACACCAGCGCGCAGTCACCCCGGCTCCAGCGCAATGTCGCGCCGCCGAGCATGCCGGCCAGCCCACCCATCAGGCCGATCAGGGTGTTGGGCAGGGTCCACACCGCGCCCAGCACCTGCAGCGCGCGCAGCCAGATCGGCCAAGGCCGGGAGACGGTGTTCAATCGGCCTCGTTCGGCATCAGCAGCCACAGGATCAGGTAGACCAGGATGCCGGGGAAGGCCGCCGAGGCCAGCGACAGCAGCACGTAGACCACCCGCAGGAGGGTGGCATTCCAGCCGAAGCGATGGGCAATGCCACCCATCACGCCGGCGATCATGCGGTCGTTCAATGAACGCGACAGTGTCTTGGGCGTGGTGTTCATGGCGGCGGCTCCGGGCAACGGACAGGGCAGTCGAGCGTGGCTCGACTCTACACCCTGCCCATGTCTACGGCGTGCGGTGACGCAGCGCCTGCAGGCGCGCACCGAACCAGGCGGCTGCGGTCTGTTCAGGCTGCCCCGGGCACTGGATGCGATAGGGTTTGCCGCTCATGCTGCTCTGGCTGGCGGCGCGCTCGATGAACTGCTCGGCGCTGTCCACCATGTCCTTCTTCAGCAGATAGTCGTACTTGCGCTGCAGATGCGCGCGCGCATCGCCGCCGTCGTACCAGCTGCCATTGCGCTGGAACCGGCACTGGGAGCCGTCCAGGCTGGCGATCAACTGGGCGATCTCCCGCCGTGCATCCGCACCGGGTGCGGCCTGGGCAAGGGGCGCTGCCAGCAGTACCGCAAGAATCAACAAAATCCGGTACGTCATCATCCCTCCAAGTCAGTCGAGCAGGGCTCGACTCTACAGGTCGCGCGCCTTCAGCCAACCATCGATCGTGGCCGGCACTTCGCGCTGCGCGCGCCCGGACACGTAGATGCCGATATGGCCACCGCGGAAGCTGGACTCGGTGTAGTCGTCCGTGCCCAGGCGCCCGCGCATCGCGCGCGAGGCGTCCGGCGGCACCAGATGATCCTGCTCGGCGTAGATGTTCAGCACCGGCAGCGTCACCTGCGACAGGTCCACTGCTTCCTCGCCGATCCTTACCGTGCCCTTCATCAGGCCATTGGCCTGGTAGAACTGCTTGATGAAATCGCGGAACGCCTCGCCCGCCAGGTCCGGCGAATCGAAGATCCACTTCTCCATGCGCAGGAAGTCCTCCAGCGCCGCCTTGTCATCGAGGATGTCGAGCAGGCCGACGTACTTCTGCACGTTCAGGCGGAACGGCTTGAGCATCAGGTAGCTGGCGTTCATCAGGTCGGCCGGGATGTTGCCCAGCGTATCGACCAGCAGGTCCACGTCCACCTGCCGCGCCCAGTGCGAGAGCATGTTGTCGGCGGTCTGGAAATCGACCGGGGTGACCATGGTGATCAGCTTGCCCAGCTTCTGTTGGCGCAACGCTGCGTAGCAGAGTGCGAACACGCCGCCTTGGCAGATGCCGAGCAGGTCGACCGGGCCACCACTGCGCACGCGCAGCGCATCGACCGCTCCGTCAATGTAGCGCAGCAGGTAGTCCTCCAGGGTCTGGAAGCGTTCGGACCGGTCCGGGTAGCCCCAGTCGAGCACGTACACGTCCTGGCCCAGCGCCAGCAGCTTCTGCACCAGCGAACGGTCGGCCTGCAGGTCGACCATGTACGGCCGGTTGACCAGCGCGTAGACGATCAGCAGCGGCGTGCGCCGGGTCGGCGCCTGCTCACCGACGAAGCGATACAGCACCACCTTGCCGTCGCGCCAGACTTCCTCGCGCGCGGTCACGCCATAGTGCACGTCTTCCACCTGCGGCAGCAGCTTCAGCCCTTCCATCAGCTTGCGCTGCATGGCCAGGCTCTCCTGCATCAGGTCATCGGCGTTGAAGCCCAATGGTCCCTTCATCGGTCACGCGCCCGAGCGGAAGCGCGAGGTGCGGCCTTCTTTGCAGATGTCTTCTTCGCAGGCGCCTTCTTTGCCGGCGCGGCCTTCTTCGCGGCCTTGCGCGCAGTTGGCTTCACCTTCGCCGGCGCCGGCTGCGCCACCGGATCGACCTCAGCGGTTCCAGCCAGCACAGCCACCTGCGCCTGCAGGCGGCGCAGGCTGCGCTCCAGCTCGGCGATGCGGCGGTGTGCGGCATCCATCTCGCTGCGGGTCGGCAGGCCGATCCGTTCACTCATCTGTTCCACCTCCCGCTGCAGGCCGGCGCGCAGGCGCATCTGCGCGTTGCCCAGCGAGGCGTACACCTGCTGGAACGGTTCGGACATGGCGACCTTGGCGTAGGCCTCCTCGGCAACTTCGATCCACAGGTCGAACATCGCGCGGGCGCTGGTCAGCTGGCTGCCGGGCTGTTCGTGCTCGGCCAGGCGCTGCTCGAACAGCGCAAAGGCTTCGTCCAGTGCCTGCTTGATCTGATCGACATAGGCGCGCGAATGCTGCTGGTATTCCTCCTGCGCACGCAGCAGGGCCTGCCAGCGCGCCTGGTGCTCGCGGCCGGGGCCGAATGCCGGGCTCTGCAGCCACGGGCCCGCCTGCAGCTGGAACTGCTGCAGCCAGGCGGCGAATTCGGGTATCGCGGCGCCGGCGTGCGTGCTGCCACGGGCGCCCTGCAGCATCCACTGGAGCATGCCGTCGCCCTGCCCCTGCACCGCCTCGCGCCAGGCCTGGGCAACATCGGCACTGCTGGCGTCGCGGCCCGCAAACCGTGCGGCGACCTCCTGCATGGTGCCGTACCAGCTGCCCGCCTGTTCGCGGAACCGGCGCACGGCATCTTCCGGCGCGCCCTGCGCCTGCTCGGGCAACAGCTGGCCCCACCAGTCGAACAACCGCTGCCAACTGCCGGGATCGTCACCGGCGGGTGCGCCGGGCGTGCTCGCATGGCGCAGGGCATCGCCCCAGGCGCCGAAATACTGCCGGGCCAGGGTTTCGAAATCGCTGCTGCCGGTGTCGTGGGCCGAGCTGGTCATCGCAGGCCTCCGCAGGGCTGGCTCATGGCTTGGGAATACGCAGGGTCTTGCTGATCATCAGCGACCCGGACAGGGCGAACAACAGCACCATCGGGTGCAGCTGCCACGGGCCGATCTGCCACTGGCCGAACCAGATGTTCTGGCCGATGGCATCGGTGCCGGCGGCAATCGCCAGTACGATCACCAGCACCAGGCTGGTCGGGATCGGGGTGCCCTCGAAATACGTGACCTTGCCCTCGTCGCCGGCGAGCGCCTCGGCAGTGACGTTGTAGCGTGCCAGGCGGCTGACGCCGCAGCAGACGAAGTAGCTCAGCACCAGCCAGTCCCATCCGCCCTGCATGCCGCAGGCATAGGCCAGCGCCGCCGGCGCCACGCCGAAGGAGATCACGTCGGACAGCGAGTCCAGCTCGCGGCCCAGGGTGGAGCTGGACTTGCGCCAGCGCGCGATGCGCCCGTCGAGGGCGTCGAAGATGAAGGCCAGCGGGATCAGCGCCATGCCGAACAGCAGATAGCCGCGCTCGCCGTCCTGCAGGAAGCGCATCGCGGCAAAGACCGCACCGGTGCCGCAGAAAGCATTGGCCAGGGTGAACCAGTCGGCCAGCTGGAATTCGCGCAGCATCGAGAAGTGACGTTTCATGGGGTCTCACGGAGCATCAAGGCCCACAGGTTACCGCGAGCGCCGCCGCTGGCGACAGCGCTGGCTCAGCCGAGCCTTCACCGCCCCCTCACCCGTCGTCACCGGCGGTGAATTTTTCGCCACCCATCTTGACAGCCTAGGGGGGTGGCGCCTGTCGGGGCTTATCCACAAAGTTGCCCACGCGTAATCCACACCCCCTGTGGACAACCAGATCTCACCGACTGCGACGGTGGACATTTCCTCATCACTCTTCCGCGGGGTTTCCCTACTTCCCAAGCCGCAGAGTCGGCGCTATGGTCACCGGCGGGCCCGCCGCCGCCGCGTCCGATTCCTGGTGACGGGCGGCGATGATGCCGGATGCTTCCACCTGCCGCTGGCGCAGCGGCCCTGAAGTGGTAGAGCCGGCCGCTCGCCGGCTGCCCCGACCGTTCAGCGTTGCCGGCCAGCGGCCGGCACTACCCAGCCTGCACCCGCCGCCAGCGCTCGAAACAGAACACCTGCATCACCAGCATCGCCAGCAACCCCAGCGGCCACGCCCACCACACGCCGGCCAGCCCATGCCGCGCCTGCAACCACATCGCCAGCGGCAGCTCCAGCAGCAATACCGCCGTCATGCCCAGCAGCGCTGGCCGCCATACCGTGCCGCTGCCGCGCATCACCCCTACCAGCACGGTGCTGCCGCCCATCGCCAGCACGCCCCATGCCACCGTGCGCAACTGCAGCGTGGCCAGTTCATGCGCTTCGGCAGCCACCAGGATCAGGCCGGTCAGCCAGGGCGCAAGCGCCATCACCAGCAGCACCACTGCACTCAGCATCGCCAGTCCAAGCAGCACGCCGGTGCGGGCGATGGCCGGCAGCCGTGCCTTACGCCCCGCGCCCATCGCATGCGCCGCGAGGATGGTGGCGGTAATGCCCAGCGACATCGCCGGCAGCTGCACCCAGCTCATCAACTGGTTGACCGCACCGTAGGCGGCCGTGGCCGTGTAGCCGTAGCGGTTGATCCAGCCCAGCAATACGATCTCGGCAATGGCCAGGCTGAGCATCTGCAGCGAAGACGGTACGCCGATGCGCAGCATCGCGCGGATGAGCGCGCCATCGAAACGGATGGCACGCAACTGCTCGCGCCGTGGCGCCAGGGGATGTCCTACCCGATGCCAGCGCCACAGCAACCAGCCCAGGGCCAACAATGAGGCAAACGCCGCCGATACAGCCGCACTGGCCGACCCCAGCCGCGGCAGGCCGGTCCAGCCCAGGATCAGCAGCGGCGTGCACAGCAGGCCGACCACCGTGGCCAGCAGCAGCGCCTGCAGCGGCGTCTTTGCATCGCCCACTGCGCGGCTCACGGCAGTGGCCAGCCACAGCAGGAAGAACACCGGAGCCGCCAGCAACAGCACGCGCGCGTACACGATGGACTCGCCGAGGATCGCTGCCGGCGTGCCCAGTGCCGCCAGCAGCTGTGGCGCGAAACCGCCGCCCAGGGCCATCACCAGCACCGACAACAGCAGGATCAGCGCCACCGCGCTGCCGGCCACCGCGCGCGCCTGTTGCGGGCGGCCCGCGCCCCAGGCCTGGCCGATCAGCACCATCGCGCCCGTGGCCAGGCCCATCACCAGGGCCAGCAGCAGGAAAAAGACCGGGAAGAACGCCGCGGCCGCAGCCACCGCCTGTGTGCCAAGCAGGTGGCCGAGATAGATGTTGTCCAGCGTGCCTGCGGCCAGCTGCAACGCATTGGTCAGCAGCATCGGCAGCAGCAGCGTCAGGTAGGTGCGCCACAGCGGGGGTGCTGCCGGAGGTGTCGGATGTACAGGGGGGCTCATGGGATTCTCTGGGCAAGGCGCCGCCCTGCCCGGCGTTTCCGCCAGCAAAGCAAGCACAGGGGAAGCGGGCCGCGGCCCGCGATCAGATGACGCCGTCGCTCAGCAACGGCGCGATGGCTCAGCCGTCAGCGTCTTCGAACGCCAGCCGCAGGGCGTGGTCGCGCACATCCCTGGGCCAGGAATGCAGCGCCGCTTCCAGGCCCGCGCGGTCATGCGCGAACAGCACCCGAATGGCCTCCTCGAAGCCCGGCAGGTCACCGGCGATGGCCTGCAGGAAGTGATAGGTACGCTCGCTGTGGCGGCGCTGCCGATCCTCGTCGGCACCGGCACGGCTGGCCGCTTCCACCAGCCTGCGCAGCACCACCGAAGCCCCACCCGGCTGTTCGGCCAACCACGCCCAATGCCGCGGCAGCAGCGTCACTTCGCGGGCGACCACGCCCAGTCTGGGGCGGCCACGGCCACGCGGGGTTGCGGGCGCCTCTCCGGTAGTGACGTCGGCATCCGCCTCCACGGCGGAGGGAAACGCTTCGGTCACCCGTGCCAGCAGCTCTGTGTCGCTGCCGCGCGTGTCGAAATCGCGGGTTCGCCCGCTGGCGTTGTCGAACACCAGCAGCGGACCGGCTGCGTTGTCGGCACGCAGTTGTTTCAACGCCAGCGCTGCCACTTCCGGCGTGCCGGAAGCGACCAGGCAATGGCCGTCGAAACAGCTGAAGGGAGGAAGTCGGGACACAGGCATGGCAATGGCATCAGAGGCGATGCGTGAATATTGCCCGGGTAATTTTACCGAGTCAATATTGTCCGGGTATTAATTTGCCAGAAGAGCGTGCCAACCAAGGTTGGCACCCACCCGATTCGTCACCTCACAGCCGGCTGTAGGACCAACTGACCATGCGGCCGTCCTTGTACGGCATCACGCCGTGGAACGGGCGCGGGTCGGCGTCGAACACCAGCGGCAGGAAGTTGCGGTCGCCCTCCCACATCGGCAGCGTGTCCAGCTTGTCCAGGTCCACCCACTCCAGCGTGCCTTCATGGTTGCCGCCGTGCGGGGTGCCTTCGAAAGTGTCGATGACGAACACGAAGCCCAGCCAGTCTTCACCGTGCTTGCCGAAGCCCGGCCAGCTGAGGGTGCCGCGCAGGCGCATGCCGGTGCAGTCGATGCCGGCTTCCTCGGCGATCTCGCGACGCATGCTGGCTGCCACGTCCTCGTCCGCTTCGATCTTGCCGCCCAGCCCGTTGTACTTGCCCAGGTGGTGGTCACCCGGACGGGTGTTGCGATGGATCATCAGCACCTGGCGACGATCAGGCGACAGCACGTAGCCCAGGGTGGCGACGATCGGGGTGTACGGCATGGGCGGCATCCAGCGGCAGGTCAGCCGTGGATTATGGCCGATCAGCGCACCAGCGACAGGCGGCGCTCGGCGGGTGTGCCTGCGCCATCGGGATCGCGGCGCAGGGTGGCCACGCCGTGACCGCGCTCAGCCAGGTATTCCAGCCACTTGCCGAGGAAGGTGTTCATCCGCATGCGGTGGCTGATCAGCTCGGCCGGCGGCGGGTACAGGCCCATCGTGTCCTGCCAGCGGCGGCCGACGTAGCAATGGGTGGTCTCGGCCTGGCGTGCGTCACGGTAAAGGCGCACATACGCCGAGGGATCCGGCTCACCGGTGACCGGGTCGGCCAGGTCGTAGGTCAGGCGCAGTTCCACCGTGTAGCGGTGGCACTCGATCACGTCCAGGCGTACGTCCAGGCCGTCGCCGATCGAGGAAATGTAGCTGCCCGCCACCAATCCGGCCGGTTCGAACAGGCGCACCAGATGGCGGTAGTTCTCCGCGTACAGGCCCATGAGCCAGCTCAACCGGCTCAGGCGGGGAATACGTTCGGTGCGGGGCGAGGCTTGGGCCATGGGTCGATCCTACACGTTGGTGCTTCAACGTGGGGGCGCCTCAAGCCACAGCCAACCCGACAACGACGATCCCCGTGTAGAGCCGAGCCCATGCTCTGTTCGGGAAGAACCCGGCGGCCCAGCCGAGCGTGGGCTCGGCTCTACAGGGCGAAGTGCAGCGCGCCGGAAAGGCTCAATACAGCTCGCGCTGCAGCCCCAGCGTGGCCAGCACCTTGCTGGAAATCTCCTCGATCGAGGTATGCGTGGTGCTCAGGGTCGGGATCCGCTCCATGCGGAACATGGTCTCGGCCGCAGCCACCTCGCGCTTGCAGGTCTCCAGGTTGGCGTAGCGCGAGTTCGGACGGCGCTCCTGGCGGATCTGCTGCAGCCGGTCCGGATCGATGGTCAGGCCGAACAGCTTGCGCCGGTAATTGCGCAGTCGCGGCGGCAGGCGATCGCTTTCCAGGTCTTCGTCGGTCAGCGGGTAGTTGGCCGCGCGTACCCCGTAATGCAGGGCCAGGTAGATGCAGGTCGGCGTCTTGCCCGCGCGCGACACCGCCACCAGGATCACGTCGGCATCGTCGTAGTTCACCGCGATGCCGTCGTCATGGGTCAGGGCGAAGTTCATCGCGTTGATGCGACGGTGGTAGGTATCGAAATCGACCATGCCGTGGGCCTGGCCGACCCGGGCCAGGCGCGGGCTGGCCAGTTCACGCTCCAGCGGCTCGATGAACGGCGCGAACACATCCAGCATCAGCGCCCCGCTGTCGGCCAGGATCAGGCTCAGGCTCTGGTCCACGCAGGAGTTCACCACGATCGGCCGGACTTGGTAGCGCTCCCCTGCTGCCTGGATCCGGGCACAGGCTTCACGCGCTTTTTCGGGGTCGTCGACAAACGACATGCGGTCGGTAATGAAGCTGAACCCGGAGAACTGGGTCAGCAGGCTATGCCCAATGGTTTCAGCGGTGATACCGGTTCCATCGGAAACGTAGAACACCGGACGGATGGTCGACATGCGCGCTTTTACCCCCTACGAAGCTTAAAAAGGCCGCCAGCACAAGCTTGTGCCGACGGTGCTCTGCCCGGCATCATATCGGCTTCTTCCTACGGACGCGGCCACTCAGCCCGCCTCGGGCGATGGCCAAACGGAGCATCGCGCTTGAACGAGAACATCCTGTGGTTGCACGAACTGCGTCTGGCCGATCTGGCCCGCGTAGGCGGCAAGAATTCGTCGCTGGGCGAGATGATCGGCAACCTGGCCGGTCTGGGCGTTTCGGTGCCGGGCGGTTATGCCACCACCGCTGAAGCCTTCAAGGACTTCATTGCGCACAACGATCTGTCCAAGCGCATCTTCGACAGGCTGGCCACGCTGGACGTCGAGGACGTCAACGCGCTGACCGCCGCCGGCAAGGAAATCCGCAGCTGGGTGATCGATGCGCCGCTGCAGCCGCAGCTGGACCAGGACATCCGCACCGCTTACGCCAAGCTGAGCGCCGACAACGGCGGCGGCGATGTGGCCGTGGCCGTGCGTTCCTCGGCCACCGCCGAGGATCTGCCGGATGCCTCCTTCGCCGGCCAGCAGGAAACCTTCCTCAACGTCACCGGTGCCGACGACGTCGTGCACAAGGTCAAGGAAGTGTTCGCCTCGCTGTACAACGACCGCGCCATCGCCTACCGCGTGCACCACGGCTTCAAGCATGAGGATGTGTTCCTGTCCGCCGGCGTGCAGCTGATGGTGCGTTCGGGCGTCGGTTCGTCCGGCGTGCTGTTCACCCTGGACACCGAGTCCGGCTTCCGCGACGTGGTGTTCGTCACCTCTTCGTTCGGCCTGGGCGAAATGGTCGTGCAGGGCGCGGTCAATCCCGACGAGTACTACGTCTACAAGCCCACCCTGCAGGCCGGCAAGCCGGCGATCCTGCGCCGCTCGCTCGGCAGCAAGGCGATCCGCATGGTGTACTCGGATGTCCCGGGTGAGCGCGTCAGGATCGAGGACACCCCGGCCGAGCTGCGCAACACCTTCTCGATCAGCGACGAGGACGTGCAGGAACTGTCCAAGCAGGCGCTGGTCATCGAAAAGCACTACGGCCGCCCGATGGACATCGAGTGGGCCAAGGACGGTGTCAGCGGCAAGCTGTTCATCGTGCAGGCGCGCCCGGAAACGGTGAAGTCGCGCAGCCACGCCACCCAGATCGAGCGCTTCGCGCTGACCGAGAAGGGCGGCAACGTGCTGGCCGAAGGCCGCGCCGTCGGCGCCAAGATCGGCTCGGGCGTGGCCCGCGTGGTGAAGACGCTGGACGACATGAACCGCGTGCAGCCGGGCGACGTACTGATCGCCGACATGACCGATCCCGATTGGGAACCGGTGATGAAGCGCGCTTCGGCCATCGTCACCAACCGTGGCGGCCGTACCTGCCACGCCGCGATCATCGCGCGCGAGCTGGGCGTGCCGGCCGTGGTCGGTTCGGGCAACGCCACCAAGGTGATCGAAGATGGCCAGCTGGTCACCGTCAGCTGCGCTGAAGGCGATACCGGCTTCATCTACGAAGGAAAGCTCGGCTTCGAGCGCACCACCACCGATCTGGGCAACATGCCGCCGGCACCGCTGAAGATCATGATGAACGTGGCCAACCCGGAACGTGCCTTCGACTTCGGCCAGCTGCCGAACGCCGGCATCGGCCTGGCCCGCCTGGAAATGATCATCGCCAGCCACATCGGCATCCACCCGAACGCGCTGCTGGAATACGACCGCCAGGATGCGGCGACCAAGAAGAAGATCGACGAGAAGATCGCCGGCTACGGCGATCCGGTCAGCTTCTACGTGGACCGCCTGGCCGAAGGCATCGCCACGCTCACCGCCTCGGTTGCACCGAACCCGGTGATCGTGCGCCTGTCGGATTTCAAGTCCAACGAGTACGCCAACCTGATCGGCGGCAGCAACTACGAGCCGCACGAAGAAAACCCGATGATCGGCTTCCGCGGCGCCAGCCGTTACGTCGACCCGAGCTTCTCGGCCGCCTTCGCGCTGGAGTGCAAGGCCGTGCTGCGCGTGCGCAACGAAATGGGCCTGGACAACCTGTGGGTCATGATTCCGTTCGTGCGCACCCTGGAGGAAGGCCGCAAGGTCGTCGAGGTGCTGGAACAGAACGGCCTGAAGCAGGGCGAGAACGGCCTGAAGATCATCATGATGTGCGAAGTGCCGTCCAACGCACTGCTCGCCGACGAGTTCCTGGAGATCTTCGACGGTTTCTCGATCGGCTCCAACGACCTGACCCAGCTCAGCCTGGGCCTGGACCGCGACTCGTCGATCGTCGCGCACCTGTTCGACGAACGGAACCCGGCAGTGAAGAAGCTGCTGTCGATGGCGATCAAGGCCGCACGCGCCAAGGGCAAGTACGTCGGCATCTGCGGCCAGGGCCCGTCCGATCACCCGGATCTGGCCGAATGGCTGATGCAGGAAGGCATCGAGTCGGTGTCGCTGAACCCGGACACCGTGGTCGATACCTGGCTGCGCCTGGCCAAGCTGAAGGCCAACGGCTGATGCCGTAATGGGCTGACGTCGCTTTCATCGACGTCCGCACATACTGCTGCCGCACGCAAGCCCCGCCTCTGCGGGGCTTGCTGTTTCTGGCGTCCGTGCACGCCACGCGCACCTCGCGCCTGTCCCTCAGCAGCAAAGGAACTCCCGCATGATCGCCGCCGCCCGACCCGCCCCCGCCGCAACGCCCTGGTTCCACTCGCTCGACTGGGAGCGCCTGCTGGAAACCTACGGCGTACCGTTGCTGGCCGCGATCGTGGTGCTGCTGGTCGGCCTGTGGGTGGCACGACGCCTGTCCAACGCGATGCCGCGCGCTACGGCTCGCATGGGTGTGGACCCGATGCTGGGCAGCTTCCTGCGCAACGTGGTGTATGCCGCATCGCTTGTGATCGTGGTGGTGCTGGCGATCGGCACGCTGGGCGTGCAGATCACCCCGTTGCTGGCCGTGCTCGGTACCGCTGGCCTGGCCGTCGGCCTGGCATTGAAGGATTCGCTGTCCAACATCGCCTCGGGCGTGATGCTGGTGACGCTGCGACCGTTCCGTGTGGGCGATGTGGTCACCGTGGCCGGACAGACCGGCACGGTGCGCGAAGTGCGCATCTTCCAGACCGTCATCACCGGTGCCGACAACCAGCACACCACCATTCCGAACACGCTGATCACTGCCGCACCGATCATCAACCTCACCGCCGAACCGACGCGCCGCGTCGAACTGGTGATCGGCATCGGCTATGAAGACAACATCCAGCTGGCGCGCGATACCGCGCTGGCGTTGATGAAGGCCGACCCACGCGTGCTGCAGACACCGGCACCGGACGTGGTGGTGTATGAGCTGGGCGCGCACGCCATCAACCTCGGCATCCGCTGCTACGTGAAGTCGGCCGACTGGTTCGGTACCAAGGTCACGCTGCTGGAGCAGCTGAAGCTGGGCTTTGACAAGGCCGGCATCAACATCCCGTACCCGCAGCAGGACATGCACCTGTACCTGCACGGCAAGGATGGCGGGGTGATAGAGGCTGACGCGCTGGTGCGCGACAAGCCCTGATCAATGCCGGCCAGCGGCCGGCACTACCCCTCGCCCACTGGTAGTGCCGGCCGCTGGCCGGCAGCGTCCAGGATCAGGCCGCGACGCTCTCTTCCAGCGTCGGATAATCGGTGAAGCCCGCCGCGCCACCGCCAAAGAATGTCGCACGATCCGGCGGATTCAGCGCCGCACCGGTACGCAGTCGCTCCGGCAGGTCCGGGTTGGCGATGAACGGCCGGCCGAAGCCGATCAGGTCAGCCCAGCCTTCAGCCAGTGCCTGCTCGGCGCGTTCGGCGGTGTACTTGCCGGCGTAGATCAGCGTGCCCGGGTAGACCATGCGCAGCGCCTGCTTGAACGCCACCGGCATCAACGGTGCATCGTCCCAGTCGGCTTCGGCGATGTGCAGGTAGCCCACGCCCAGCTCACCCAGCAGGTGCGCCGCGGCCAGATAGGTCGCCTGTGGCGTATCGTCCACCGCGCCCTGCAACGTCGTCAGCGGCGCCAGACGGACACCGACGCGGTCACCACCGGCTACGGCCGTCACCGCCTGCACGACCTCGCGCAGGAACCGCAGCCGGTTCTGCAACGCGCCGCCATAGCCGTCGGTGCGCCGGTTGGCCTGCGAGTCGATGAACTGGTTGATCAGGTAGCCATTGGCCCCGTGCAGCTCCACGCCATCGAAGCCGGCGACCAGTGCATTGCGGGTGGCCTGTGCGTAGTCGGCGACGATGCCCGGAATCTCGTCTTCGCGCAGCGCGCGCGGCATCGAGTGCTGGATCATCTCGCCTACGCCCGCTTCCGGGCCAGCGCCTGCAGGGTCGACAAACACCTTCACGCCTTCGGCCAGCAGCGCCGACGACGACACCGGTGCGGCACCACCCGGCTGCAGGGCCACGTGCGAGACCCGGCCCACATGCCACAGCTGGGCGTAGATGCGGCCGCCAGCGGCATGCACGGCATCGGTCACCCGGCGCCAGCCCTGCACCTGTTCCGGGCTGTGGATGCCCGGGGTCCAGGCATAGCCCTGGCCCTGCGGGCTGATCTGGGTGCCTTCGCTGACGATCAGGCCAGCACTGGCGCGTTGGGCGTAGTAGGCGGCCATGTCCGCGGTGGCGACGTTGCCGTCGGCGGCACGCGAGCGGGTCATCGGCGGCATCACGATGCGGTTGGGCAGGGTCAAGGCGCCCAGGCGGTGGGGAGTGAACAACATGGCGGCGATCTCTTGCGGGGGGGGACTGCCGCAAAGGATGGGGATGCCAGCTGCCAGGCAACAGGCATGTACTGGCAAAACAATTGTTCCCCCAAGGCAAGGATGACCGGCCGGGGGGCAGAGCCCCTTCCTGCGGAACGGGATCCGACCCCGCGCGCAACCGGGGTCGGATCCCTTTGCAACGCAAAGGGCTCCGACCCCGAAGCCGGTTACAGCGTGGGCTCGATCAGCGCGCCGCCATGCGCCACGCGGTCATAGCAGGTGCGCACCACATCTTCCCCGTACTTCAGCTCGAGACGGCGTACGATGAAGTGGCCGCGCGCCATGTCCTGGTAGTAGTCGGTGAACATGGTATTCAGTGTTGCACCCGCGGCCGCACCGACGATCGGCACCGCCTGTGCGGCAAATTTCTCGGTAACCACTACGCCGAAGCGCGCCGCCACCTTCTCCACCATCTTCGCCAGCAGCTTGCCAGCTTCCTTTGGCGCCACGCCCAGGGTCAGGTCGCGGCCGGTCACCACGCGCCCGGCCAGCTCGGCCGACAGGTGGCGCATCACATCCGTGGTGAAGCCGCGGGCCAGGTAGTAGCCGGTCTCGCTGGCATCATCGCGCGGCGAGTTGCCGCCCAACGCGAACACCTCCAGGCACGCCTGGCGGGTGCTGAACTCGGACAGGTCGAAGCCCTCGCTGCGGGCCACGTCAGCCACTGCACGCATCATGATGGTGGTCGACACCGGCAGCTCGATGAACAAGGCCGCGAAGCCGAAGGCCCCACCGACCGCGCCCGAGGTGGCCGCCGCCAGTTTGTGCCAGCGGGTGGACGCCCCCTTGCCGGGGGTGTTGTCCATGCTCCACAGCGCGGCCTGCGCCGATTTGCTCAGCGCCGCCTGCACAGCGCCGTGGATGCGGTTGGAGACCGAGCTGGGCAGCGCCTTCACCGCGAACTCCAGCGGCGTGCCGACCAGGTTGGCCATGCGCGCGGTCAGGGTCGGCGCTTCCAGCAGGGCCACCGCGCGCTGCAGGTCGGACCAGTCGCGGGCGTCATGGGCGATGTCGCGGGGGAGCAGGATCGGCTCGTTCATGGCGCCGATCTTAGCGCCAGGAAGTTGAACGGTTCGTCGCGGGGTACGACAGAGGGGTCAGAGCCCTTTCCGCAGGAAAGGGATCCGACCCCGGCGCCTTGCCGGCCAGCGGCCGGCACTACCCGTTGGCGTGTCATCCGATAGCGCCGGGCCATGCCCGGCGTCGTTGTTCAGGCAACCGGCAGCCCCGACAGCGCGCCCATGAACTGGCGGTAGTGGCGCAGCTCAGCGATCGAATCGTGCACGTCGCTCAGCGCGGTGTGGTTGCTGTTCTTGCCGACGCCAGCGGCCACGCTCGGCGCCCAGCGCTTGGCCAGTTCCTTCACCGTGGACACGTCCAGGTTGCGGTAGTGGAAGTACTTCTCCAGTCGCGGCATCTGGCGGTGCAGGAAGCGGCGATCCTGGCAGATCGAGTTGCCGCACATCGGCGACAGGCCGGCCGGGATCCACTGCGCCAGGAAGTTCACCGTCTGCGCCTCGGCCTGGCCCAGGGTGGTGGTGCTGTCCACCACGCGCTGCCACAGGCCCGAGCGGCGGTGCTGGTTGCGATTCCACTCGTCCATCGCTTCCAGCGTTTCCAGCGGGTGGTGGATGGCGAATTCCGGCCCTTCGGCCAGTACGTTGAGCTGGGCATCGGTGACCACGGTGGCGATCTCGATGATCGAATCGTTGTCGGTATCCAACCCGGTCATTTCCAGGTCGATCCAGATCAGTCGCTCGTTGGCCGCGCCGTTGTCCGCCATGTGTCGCCTCGTTGCTGGGCAGGCGCGCGGCCTGCCGGTGATGGAAAGAGGCGCCCATCATACCGGTTCGCCCCCTCAGGCCTCGCCGGCATGGTCTTCCAGCAGCAGCGGCGGCTTGCCACGCTTGGCACGGAAATAGTTGGTCAGGCGCATGCTGGCCTCCTTGGCCAGCACCCCACCGTGGATCTCCACCCGGTGGTTGTGGCGGGCATCGCCCAGCAGGTCGAACACGCTGCCGCAGGCGCCGGTCTTGGGGTCGCTGGCGCCGTAGACCAGGCGGGCAACGCGTGCATGCACGATGGCCATCGCGCACATCGCGCACGGTTCCAGGGTCACGTACAGGGTGCTGCCGAGCAGCCGATGATTGGCCAGCCGCGTGCCACCGGCCCGCATGGCCACGATCTCGGCATGCGCACTGGGATCGTGCGAGGCGATGTTGAGGTTCCAGCCCTCGCCCAGCAGCTGGCCATCGGCGCCCACCAGTACCGCACCAACGGGGATCTCGTCGTACTCGCGCTGCGCACGCTCGGCCAGCGCCAGCGCATGGCGCATCCAGTGTTCATCGGCGTCGTGCACCGGTACACCCAGGGCGTCGGTCATGGCGGTTCTCGCGTGTCTGCAGGGCCAGGATGGCCGCCGGGGCCGCATTGTACGCCCGCGGCCGTGCAGGCGCCGCTAACGCGCGTCGAAGCGCTCGCGGGCGGCGTCCAGCGCCGGGAAATTGTGCTCGGCCCAACGGTCCAGGGCGGACAGCGTGTCAACCAGTCCACGTGCGACCTCGGTCAGCCGGTATTCCACATGCAGTGGCTTGCTGCCTCGCTCACACCGCTCGACCAGGCCGTTGCGCTCCAGCTGCCGCAGGGTCTGGGTCAACACCTTCTGCGAGATCCCTTCGATCTTCCTCAGCAGCGCGCCATTGCGTTGCGGGCCCTGCGCCAGCGCCGGCAACAGCAGCATCACCCACTTGCCGGAGATCAGCGCCAGCGCATCGCGTGCCGAGCAATCGGCGGCATAGACATCGCCCGGATAGGCCATGGTTACCTCAAGGTGCGTAATTGCCGGGGCATACCGGCGCCGCGAGGATGGTCGCACACTCCTCGAACACCTCGCCCCATGCGCGCCCTGGTCCTGCTTGCCCATCCCGAACCCCGCTCCTTCAACGCCCACCTGGCCGCGCAGGCCGCGGAGCAGCTGCGGCATGACGCGCTGCAGGTGGACGTGGTCGACCTGTATGCAGAGGGCTTCGATCCGCTGGAAGCGGCCCACCATCATTCAAGTCGCCTGCAGCCCGGCCGTTTCGATGCCCAGCGCGAACAACGCCACGGCGCCGAACAGGGTCGGCTGCCCGCCGATGTGCAGCGCCATCTGCAGCTGCTGCAGGCCGCGGATCTGGTCATCCTGCAGTTCCCGCTGTGGTGGTTCGCGCCGCCGGCAATCCTCAAGGGCTGGCTGGATCGCGTGCAGGTCTACGGGCCGATGTACAACAGCCGCCTGCGCCACGAGCACGGCGCGATGCGCGGCAAGCGTGCGTTGCTGAGCGTCACCACCGGCTCATCGGCACGGGCCTGCGCCGTCGACGGCCGCGAGGGAGATACCCGGTTGTTGCTGTGGCCCTTGATGTACAGCCTGCGCTACGTCGGCTTCGACGTGCTGGAGCCGCATCTGGTGCATGGCGTGCGTTCCGGGCTGGCAGCGGAGCGCGTGCAGGCACACGACGAGGCACTGGCTGCAGCAACCCACTACTACCGCGAACGCCTGGCGCAATGGCCGCGGTGGCCCACCGTGCCCTTCAATGACAGCGGCGATTTCGAGGATGGCGTGGTGCTGCGCGCGGAGGCCACTGCCTACAGCCCCTTCATCCGCCATCGCAACACCGGAAGAATCCACGCCTGCGCGCTGGGTCGGGACGCGCCATACTACGCGCTCTTTGCAAGCACCTTGGTGAACCCATGACCACCCTCCGTCCCTCGCGCGCCGACGACGGCGCCGCCCTCGTCGACCTCTGGCGCCGCGCCGTCGACGCCACCCACAACTTCCTCAGCGCCGACGACCGCCAGGCCATCGATGGCGAAGTCGCCGGCTTCCTGCCGCAGGCTCCGATGACCGTGGCCGTCGACGCGCAGGACCGCCCCCTTGGCTTCATGCTGATCGACGGCACGCACATGGAAGCGCTGTTCATCGATCCGGACGTACGCGGCACCGGTATCGGCCGGCAGTTGCTGCAGCACGCGCTGGCCCTGCATCCGCAGCTGAGTACCGACGTCAACGAACAGAACGCGCAGGCCGTCGGCTTCTACCAGCGCATGGGCTTCGTCGAAACCGGACGTTCACCGCTGGATTCGCAGGGCCGCCCGTATCCCCTGATCCATCTCCGGTACAACGGCTGACATTCGACGGATGTTCGAGGCCCGCCCCGATCATCAGGCCGTGGCCTCGAATGCCGGCGAGTACTGCACCTCTCCCTGCGCCATCGGTGGCCGCAGGCACAGCGCCTGGAAGTACTCTGGCGGCACACCCGGCAGCACCAGGCCCGGCTCGGCGCGGAATCCGAATCGACCGTAATACGCGGGTTCTCCCAGCAATACGCAGCCCTGTGCCCCCTGCTCACGCAATGCGCCGAGCGCCGCGTGCATCAGCGCCGCACCGATGCCCTGCCCCTGCCAGTCCGGCAGCACCGAGATTGGCCCGAGGCCGAACCAGCCGGTGCTGCCATCGCTGATCGTCACCGGCGACAAGGCAACATGTCCGACGACCTCCCCGTCCTTCTCGGCGACCAGCGAAAGACTCAGCGCTCCACGCGAACGCAGTGCATCCACAATGAAATGCTCGGTGTGGCTGCTGTGCGGGGCTTCGCGGAAGGCCGCCTCGGTGAGTGCGTGGATGACCGCGTGGTCTTCGCGGGTTTCAGGGCGGATCGTGCAGTTCAAGGACAACACCTTTGATGAAGTGATGGACATGTGAATGATCGATTCCGGTCACGGATTCAGCTGCGAACCTGCGTCCGGCGTCAGAGCCAACGCGACGATCGGATGCCCTGTGCGGCAAGCGATCTGCCGGCGGCGCGCCCTGGGGGCGTCAAAAATCCGTCTCCAAGGGGTGGCACAGGGCTCCCGGCACGTTCCATAATCGAGAAACCTGCCACCCAGGAAGGATAGATGGACATGGACGCACGATGCAGGATCGGGCCATGGGTGTAGCGCACCTCGCACACAGGGGACGGCCGCTGCTGGCAGTGCTCGCCCTCGTCCTGCTGGCGGCATGCTCGCCCTACGCCGATGCCGAGCGCGACGTCGCCGCGGGTGGACGCGGCCTGGCCAAACTCAACCCGGCGCCGAAGCAGGCCTATGAGCTGGTGCTGACACTGAAGGGCGCGCCAGGCCCGTTCGCGGTTGTTGAGGGCGTGGCCCAGTATGACGTGAGCAACTACGGAGACTGCGGGAGGGTCATCTGGTCCACCGGCACGGCCAGCCGCATCACCAGCCAGGAACCGGTGGAACTGCGCAGGACGGGCGAGAACGAATACCGCGGTACGTTCTACCTCGACCGCATGCAGGACCAGGACTATTACGATCGCGGTACGTGCCACTGGAGGCTGACCGGCGTTGGCGCGATGTTGCGTGCCACGACCGGCGAAGCTGATACGCGATTCCTGACGTTCATCGACAAGAAGCGCATGGAGTACGACTCGCCTCTGACGCTTTATTACCCGAACCTTGTCTATCCGCGCGCCGACACTGTCGCCAACTTTGGCGCCAGTGGCGAGGAAGCTCCGTCGGGGTACAGCGAAGAGCTGCGCAATGCGCTGTTCTCAACCACCACCACTGTGCAGAAGCTCGTGCCATGAGCCGCCAGTGCCACATTCACCCTTACACACCAGGAGGCCGACATTGCGCCACAAGATGATTCCGTGCCTTGCTCTGCTTCTGTTGACCGCCTGCCATCCGGAGACCGCCATGAACCAGGAACGTGCCGCTGCTGAAGCCGATGTCGCCCAGGGTGGGCGCGGCCTCGCCAAGCTCAACCCCAGCCCGCGCAAGGCCTATGAACTGGTGCTGCGCCTGAAGGACGCCCCGGGCGATTTCGCGGTGGTCGAAGGTGTCGCGCAGTACGACGTCACCAACGAAGACCAGTGTGGCTATATCGAGCCGGCCACCGGCACGGCTGCACGGATTACCAGCCAGGAACCGGTGGAACTGCGCAAGGTCGCTGATGGCGAGTACCGGGGCACTGTATACATCGACCGCATGCTGGATGAGGATTACTACGGTCGCGGTGTCTGCAAGTGGGAGTTCACCGGTGCAGGCGCGATGCTGAAGGCGACGGGAGCCGAGGGCGAGACGCGTTTCCTTTCATTTATTGAAGCAGCGCCATTCGTGAAAGGCGAGACCGAGACTCGCCACTATCCTCGTTCGGACTATCCGCGCGTGAACGAGATTCCTGACTACGGCGCAAGCGGCCAAGAAGACCCCACCAAGTTCCGCCCTGAGCTGCAGAATTCGCTGTTCTCGGCTTCACTTGAAGCCAATGAGGTCCGCCAATGAGCCTCAGCAGCCAAGACTATGCGGGTATTTCCGACGACGTGTACAAGGACCGTGCGGTCGGTCGACGCGCTCCCGGCAAGGAAGAGCTCGTAGCGATCAACGGGCATGAGTACAAGATCCTCGAGCACGTTGATAATCGATTGAACGGTTATCAGGGAACGATCTACCAGCGAGTCGACACCAATGAAATTGTCGTCGCACATCGCGGCACCGAACAGATCGCCCGCGATGCGATCCTGACCGATGGTGGCATGGTTGTCGCCCGCACCAACGTCCAGGCACCGGACGCCATCGCGCTGACCCAACGCGCCCTGGCCTACGCCAAGAAGGAGGGGCAGGATCTCGGACAGCGCCCACCCGAAGTCACCGTCACCGGCCACTCTCTCGGTGGCGCGCTGGCCCAGATCACCTCGCACCATTTCAACGTCAAGGGCGAGACCTTCAACGCCTATGGCGCGGTCAGCCTCAGCTACCGCATCCCGGAAGGCGGCAACACCATGATCAACCATGTCATGGCCTCCGATCCGGTCAGCTCTGCCTCGCCGCACTTCGGCCAGGTGCGCATCTACGCCAAGCCGGATGAGATCAAGACACTCGCCGCAAACGGCTTCAGCAATCACTCGTTGCGCGCCCTTATCCCGGACAGCCCGCTCGTCGCAGCAGGCAGTTCGTTCGGCGCGCACAAGCTGGGCAACTTCCTCGGCGACGGCTCGGTGCTGAAACACCCGGAAACGCAGAAGCTGGCAAAAGACAACGCCAGGATGATCGAGGAGTACCGCGACGACGTTGAATCACTGCGCCGTGGTGTCACCCGCGCGGCGCGCGGCATTCCGGGCGGCGCCGTCGATCTGTACGACCATATCCGCGGCCCGCTGCAGCCCGGTGAGCCGGCACGCCGCGAAGCGGAGAAGAATGGCCATCACACCAGCATGCTGCGCATGGACGACGCCAACCATGTGGGCAACCCACTGTTCAACGACGCGATCCGTGGCGTGCACGCGCAGGACGTCCGCGTCGGCCGGGTACCAGACGTAATGAGCACGCAACTGGCCGGCAGCCTGGCCGCCGAAATGCATGCGGCGGGCGGCAAGCGCATCGACGAGGTGGTCATGAATGCCGATGCCTCGCGCAGCTTCGCCGTGCAGGGCCAGGGCGGTGACCCGGCCCACCTTCGCGTGTCGGTGGATACGGCGGTGGCGATGAACACACCGCTGGAACAGAGCAGCCAGCGCATCGACCAGCAGGCCGCAGGTCAGCGCCTTGCACTTGAGCGCGACCAGCAGCTGGAACAGCAGCAGAATCAGACCCGCAGCCTGCAGGCCTGATGCAGCGCGGGAGCCGGTCAGCCCGGCTCCCGCATCACTTCGAAACTCCGGCTCAGGGGCTGGACGCTGCCATTGGCACGGATGCTCCGGCCGTCACGAACAGATCCGGCCCGGAATCCGGGAATCCACCACAGGCGCGATCGCCAGGTGCTACCGGATCACAGGGCCACTGCGCCCGCGCAACCTTCTCGCGCAGCTCGAAGCGATCACCGGTCCAGACCACGAACGCGATGTGCTCACGGTTCCAGTCACCGTAGGCGCGCGGACCACCCTTCTGCGCCGACTCCGGATACTGCACGAACCAGCGCATGGCCGGGCCGTACTGCAACTTGCTATGGTCCAGGCTGATCCGTCCCTCACGCGACAGCTGCCGCGCACGATCCGCTTCCGTCTGCTGCGGCATGACAGGCATGGCATCGGCGGTCACATCCCTCGGCGCCGCGTCCCCGCGGACCTGGTACACACGCTGGCCCACATAGGCCTCGCGGCAATCACCCGCTGGCACGCGGACCGGCTCCGCGCCGTACTCATCACGGTTGGCGACCTGGTCGCTGCAGGTGAACGGCGCCGACACCAGGTAGAACGTGCTGTCGGCGTCGCGCCCTTCCAACGAGCGCACCCAGATGTCGCCCATCCGCACGATGAAGTCCGGGCGCTGGCCGTAGCCCGGCACCGCCTTGAACCAGGCCTTCTGCCGCACCTCACGCTCGCGCCAGCTGCGCGGCAGGTGGATGTCCTGCTCGGGCAGCGCGACCAGCATCGCAGCCAGATGCGCCGGCATGGTGCCCTGGCAGGCGCCGATCAGCAGGTCGCCCTGGCTCGCCAGCCGCCCGGCCAGATCCACCGGGCAGCGGGCACCGAGCGCACGCTCGGTCGCCTGCTCGGGCGGCAACGGCACGATGGCCAATGCAGGCGGTGCCGGCGCTACCGCCGGGACCGCTGACTCGACGACTGTAGGCGGTGCAGCCACAGGCGCCGCCGCTGCGGGCGGAACGGGCGCAGGCGCCGGGTCCGCAGGGGGTGTCCCGGCAGCCGGTACTTCGGGAGCCGGCGCCGCGACAACGGCGTCGGCCGCCGCGGGCGCTGCAACGGGCGCCGCCCCTGCAGGCGCCTCAACGGTAGCCTCGGCAGCGGGGCGCGTCTCCACGACGGGCGCCGCTGCCTCCTGAGCTTGTGCCGACGCTGCGGCAAGTCCAAGTGACAGCAGCCAGAGCGGCGGCAGGCGACGCACGGGTGCATTGCAGCGGGCAGCGGCGTGGCGGGCATTCGGGGGAACGATTCGCATGTGGTGTCCTTACGGGTGGGTTTCCATGTCGGCGCCACAGGGCGCCACGCGTCGTACGTAAAGCGCCAGCGGGCACCCTGCCCGCCGGCATCGGTGTTACAGGGATCGAGAACGCTGCTCCTGCTCGCGGGCGAGCGCGGCCGCCGGGTCCTGCTGGGCGACATTGGCAGCCAATTGCTGGCTGCTCTGCGCCAGCGGCTGCTGCGCCGCCTGTTCGCGATCGACCGATGCGCGCAGCATGGCCGGATCGCCCAGCGCGCCCTGTACAGCAAACAGCGTGCGACCGTCATTACCCGCCAGGAGATGATCGATGCGCGACATCCCCGCCTTCTGCGCGCTCAGCGCCAGTGCGCCGGCGGCATTGTCCAGTTCCTGCACGCTGCGCAGACCGCTTTGCGGCCCCATCTGCTGCAGGTGCTGGCGCGCTCCCGAGAACAGCGTGTATCCCGGCTCGCCCGGTTGCGACATGTCGCGTCCCGTTGTGGGCTGGGCAGGCGCCCCCACTTCGCCACGCTCCAGGCGCGCCATCACATCGGGGGTCAGCTTCTGCTGCCACACGTCAAAACGCTGCTGGCGGGCTTCGATGCCGTTGAGCGCGCCATTCAGGGCACGCGTCGCTTCGCGCACGTCCTCGCGCGCCGCTTCCGGCACCCGCGTCTGCCACTGCCACACGGCAATACGGCCTGCGTGCTCGGGTTGCGCGGCCAGCTCCGGCTGATTCACCAGGTCCAGGTCCAGCGCCTTGCCGGCACGCTCGTAATTCTCCTTGCCGACCAGCGGCAGATAGCCACGGCCGTGATACTTCAGTGCATCACCGGGCGCGTCATTGCCCATGCGCCCGCCATACATCAGTTCGGCCAGGTTCTCCGGCCGCCCACGCAGCGCCTCCTGGCGGGCGCTCTCAAGCGCGCCATTGCCATTGCGCCACGCTGCTTCCACCGGGATCTGCGAGATGCCCCGGGTGAAGTTGAAACTCTCGTTGAGACGGCTCAAGCCACGGGATTCATGCCCGGCCTGCGCCATGAAGTTGGCCAGTTCCCGGGACGAAGTCATGCCGGCCTCCGTGGCCTGCCGCAACAGCAACGACTCCCTATCCTGCGACACGGTGAAACTCCTGCTCGATCATCGTTGGATACTCCCGCCTCCTCACAGGCATGGCACTCAAGGCAAGCTGACGTCGGCGACGACGGACGGATCGAAATCCTCGAACCGCACCCGGCCAAGCTCGGCCGCGGAGAAATCGCGCGTGTGGGTTGCTTCGGTTTCGGTGTCCACCACCTTGCGCTGCACGCCATGCACCCAGCACGCCTGCTCGGCAGGTGCATACCGGAAGGTGTAGATGCTGCTCCAGCGTTCGCGGCTCCCGCCGTTGGTGATCACGCTGAACGCGCCGTCTTCAATCGTCACGTAGGCGAAGGGATCACCGGCAATGCCACCGCGCGTTGAGCACGGCACCAGCTTGTCGTTGCGTGCCGCCAGCTGCCAGCGGCCCGTGGCATCGCCCAGCAGCAACAACAGGACCCGGTTCGGTCCGTGCTCGCCGGGCAGCAAGCCCTCCGGAGGAGGTTGGTCGATCACCAGGAGCTGGTCCTGGAAACCATTACCGGTCAGATCGCCGCGTACGGCTTCCAGCAGGTTCGCGCCGGACGGAACGAACGCCAGGGCATTGTCCATGTGCGTGCCACTCCCCTTCTCCATCCCCTGCAACTCCTTCAATCCCGTCTTGCCAGTTCCCGAGCGGAGGCCGGAAACGGGGCGATGCCTCGCACGTGCCCTGCGGTCGCCATGGCGGATGATAGCCCCGAGCCCACGGCAACCGCGATGGTGGCAAGCGTCACCCGCACCGCGGGGGGACACAGTCCTCATGGACGGAAAAGCTCCTGTGTTCGATGGCACCGGCGCGTCGGGATTTTGACGCGCACGCAGCTTACTTCGAGGAGGCAGCGCTCGTCGAAGGGTGCTTGGGATGAAAAGCGCACTTGATCACATAAAATCGGGATTGGCGCTGATGGATCCCGATTCCGGATACACCATCCATACGATCAGCACTCCGCAATTGTTCGTGCGGGCCCGGCGAAGTGGGTCACGGCTCGGCGCACGCTACCCTCGCCGCATGGGCTCCCAGCAGCCCACCCGCCGCGGGGCCCAAAGCGCGAGCCTCACCTGTCGCAACGCCACTCAATAGCGATCAAACACCGGCTGCGTGCAATCCGCATAGACTTCATCGCATCCGCCCGGTTGATCGTTCCTGCACAGTGACCGCGCCGTCTCAAGTGCAGCTTCCGGCGTGGGTCCCGATCCAATACCAGATTGCCCCCGTCCCGAACGGCCAGCAGGGATGGCCCATGAGACGCACTGGTTGAAGTACGTCATGTTGAGCGAGCAATCAGGAGCTCCGCTGATACCACATTTGGACAGCGCCTCCTTCTCAGCGGCTCGCCGGGATCTCATCCCGGTTGAAACACCGGCCTCGGACGTGGCCTTCGAGACCGCAATCGCGCCCCAGGTTTTCACCCATTCCCCAGCGGGCGCGGGTGCCGGCGCGGACGGAGTCATGGAAGTTCCACTAGATCCGGGAATTGGTGCACACCCCTGAACACCCTGGCCGCCAATGGGGTACATCCCCGGCGGACAGTTGCCTTCTGCGTGCGCGGAACTGATACCTCCAACAAACCCGGCGGCAGCAGCAACCAACACCCCGGCCAGACCGCATTTCATCATCCCAACCTCCTGATTCAGTGATCCTTGCGCCTTCCCCGAGGATGGCGCCGCGGATGCGACTCCCGGATTAAAACAGGTCGCAGAAGGCTTGTAGCCCTGCTCCTTCAGCTGCCCGCCTTTTGATGGCGACAGCTATCGCCTGCCACTCATTGGACTCGTTTGATTTGGACATGTGAAATTTTGCAACGGCTCACCATCCACTCAACCCTTCGCCCAGCGGTTCCGGAGGCACAGCTGAGAGGCGGCAACATCAATACGCCTTGAAGATCGGCTTTGTGCAATCCGTATAGAAAACCTCGCATGCCCCGGCTTGGTCATTTGTGCAGCCTTTCTGAGCTTCGCGCTCTGCCACGTCGAGTGTCGGTCCGCGTCCAATACCAGATCCACCCTGACCTGTCCGGCCGCTGGGAACTACCCATGCCGCACACTGATTGAAGTAGGCAAGCATAACCTTGCAATCGTTCGCACCCGCGGAAGCACACTTGCCAAGGGCTTCCTGCTCCGCTCCACTCTTCCTTCGCTGCCCTGTCGACACACCTGCATGCGACGTTCGCTTGGATGTGGCAATTGCACCCCAGGTGGTGATCCATTCTCCAGACGGTTGTGGCGGCGAGACGGGAGCGGTCAACCCGCCATTGTTTGCTCCCGGGATAGGTGCACAGCCCTGTACTCCCTGTCCTCCGATCGGATACATAGCAGGGGGACAGTTGCCCTCCGCACTTGCGGACGAGAATACTAGCGAGAGCATTGCTGCTACGACCACTTGCATCGAACGACTAGTCATTTTCACTCACTCGCGTCCGATCCAATTTGCAACCATCTGCGAACACGTATGAAGTCTCCGGGGCACACTGGAAAAAGTCCAAGCCATATCAGACGCTGTAACGCATAGCGGCCTTTTCTGACGTGGCATGCATACCTGTTGACAGATATCATGCGGAACTTGGCGATCAGCGATACGCCCTGAATTCCGACATGCTGCAGGCCGAGTAGGCGACTTCACACGCTCCCCCATCATTCACAGAGGCGCATTCCTTCAACGCGAGCGATTGAGCTTCGTCAAGTGTTTCAGCGCTGGCAACGATTGAATTTCCGGCAGCCTGTCCGCCCGAGCGGGGCGACGGATCGGCGATTGCGGCGCATTGATCGTGATAGCTCAAACGAATCTGACACTTGCTCCCTCCTCGCCGGACACATTTGTCGATCGCCGCCGCTTCCGCAGCTCACTTCGATTTCTGGGATACAAGGTCGGCACGGCGCTACCACCTATCTGCGAATATGCCATGAAGGTACCCAGGGTGCCCTGGAAGAACATCGCAGCCGTTGGGGGCGCAGTCAGTGCGCACGATGATTCGTTCCTGCAGCTCCCTTGCGCGGCCCCGTAGCCTCTGCGTCAGACTGGATCCATGCCAGACAGGAAGTACGTGCTTCCCCCGCTCAGGGTGATCCACAAAGCGTACCAATTGAAGAAAGTCATGCCGCCGCTGTGATCACGCGCCCAAAAGCGGCGCATTCTTACAGAGCTTCCCGTTCTGCGCCCTTCTTTTAGCGGCATCTCATGGAAACACTGGCATTCGAGGTACTGACAAGAGCGCAACCCCACTCACGCTAATCTGACGATCAATTCCCAATTTTTCTGCTGACCTATCTGAAGCCTTATCAATACTTCCGGAAGACGGGCAAGGAGCATTCGGAATAGACGACGGCGCACTTTCCGCCTCCGGTATCCCGACAATGACCAATCGCATTTCTAGCGACGGTCTCTGCGTCCACCGCCGTATCCAGGGAGCCCTGCCCCTTTCCTGAGGACGGCACAGCGAATGCAACGCATTGGTTGTAATAGGTAACCGAAGACTTGCAGTCCTTTGCACCCTCTGCGGCACACTTCTTGATCGCCGCAGCCACCGCGCGCCGCTCGCTGGACTCATTGGCTGCGGTACCGACGAGATTTGACGTAGGCGACTCAGCCACGGCTCCCCATCTCGTCAACCACTCCCCCAACGGCTGAGCAGGAGCGGGAGCAGAGGCTGAAGCCGTTCCACCAACTGCACCAGGAATTGGCGCACAACCCTGGACACCCTGCCCACCGATCGGATACGACCCCGGGGGGCAGCCACCCTCTCCTGATGCGGAGTGTATGCATAACAACAATACAACGAGAACTGTGTAGGTCAAAGTCGTTCGCATCATGGCCTCCAATTCCCGAAGAGTTACGAATTCATTGTTCCAGCATTGCCGCGCTGCCCACTCTGAATCGGAGATTCAGTGGTCGCGCCTCCAAATCTAGGCGTTGCATCTTGAACCGGAACCTGACTTGAGGCCCTCGAATTGGTGGGAACCGGAGGCATATACACCCCCCCGCTCGATCCACTAGAACCCGGCGGCTGCCCATTTGGACCCGGCGAGGTCGGCACGGCGCTACCACCTATCTGCGAATATGCCATGAAGGTACCCAGGGTGCCCTGGAAGAACATCGCAGCCATTGGGGGCGCAGTCAGGATCAGCGTC
>NZ_JCAFTJ010000015.1:0-58250 GCF_059370155.1 Stenotrophomonas sp. YJH_SMC_73
CCGTAAACCCCCAGGCCGGCCCAGCCGCTGGCGGCTGTGCGTTCGGGCGCTTGCGAAGCAGTGCTTCGCAAGCAAAGCGCCCTCACCCATGGGGGCTTGGCCGCGGCATCCATGCCGCGGACACTCCCGCAACCGGACCCACCCCGCCTTCGACAGTTTTCCGCGATCTGTCGGAACGGCGTACTGCTCTGGTAGGTGTCGACCTTGGTCGACACGGTAGATCCACGTCATGCGTGGATGAATTCACTCAATATCTGACAGATGTGTCGACCAAGGTCGACACCTACCGACAGCACACGGAATCTGTCAGAGGTGGGGCGGTGTCGGAGTGCGGGGTGTCAGCCGCATGGATGCGGCTGCCAAGCCTTATCTGATCGGAATCTGGCAGCGTAGGTGTCGAGAGCCGGCGTGGGCCGCCGTGTAAGCCTGGATCTCGACGATCGCCATGTAGCAACTGTGTTGATGGAGGGGCCAAGCCCCTCCATCAACACAGTTGCTACACGGACGTACTTGCGGCGTCCCCGCACGCCGACACCGCCCCGCCAACCCACGGAATGCGTGCTGCTGCTGTTGTCGTTGAGGTTGCCGGCCAGCGGCCGGCACTACCAGGGGTGCAGGGCGCAGCCCTGCCGAAAAACACGCATAAAAAAACAGCAGGCCGAGGCCTGCTGTTTCGGTGTAATGGTGCGCCCGGAGAGATTCGAACTCCCGACCGCCTGGTTCGTAGCCAGGTACTCTATCCAACTGAGCTACGGGCGCGCGGTACACAATCAAATTTTACTGCATTTCCAGCGGCGGATGCTGAAAACCTGTCGAGTGGTGCGCCCGGAGAGATTCGAACTCCCGACCGCCTGGTTCGTAGCCAGGTACTCTATCCAACTGAGCTACGGGCGCCCTGCGACAGGAGCGGAATTATGCGGATGTCGGCGCGTACCGTCAACAGTTTTGTGAAAATTTTCATCCAACTGAATGAAAAAGCGGTCCGCCACAGCGTCAGGGGCCTTCAACCAGGCGAAATGATCCGCACGCGTGCCCAGTTCCTGCGCCGACAGCACGCGCAGCTGCGCGTCCACATTCGGCAGCTTGGCCAGCAATGTCTGCATCGATCCGGTCGGTGCCAACCAGTCGTGTTCCATCAACACCGCCTGCGCGCTGCCATGCACGCGCGCCATCTGTGCGTCGAGGTCTTCGTCCATGCCGGCCGCGGCATAGTGGTTGTTCAGGCCCACGCGCGCCCAGTCGGCGATCAGTCCGCGCGCTTCGGTGCCGCCGAAGCCGAGGCGCCGGCCATGCAGCACGCCTTGGCGCTGTGCGATCCACGGCAGGAAGCGGTAGACCAGTGGCAGCAGCCAGCCCCGCGGTGGCGGGAAGCCGCGCCAGAACGGTGAGCCGCTGGCCGCCAACCACAAGCGGTTGAAGTGCTGCGGATTGCGGCCGGCATGCACGCAGGCCAGCTGACCGCCGAGGCTGTGGCCACCGATGATCCAGGGCAGCGCGCCGGCCTCGTCATCCGCCGCGACAAGGACCGCCTGGCTGGTGGGCAGATCCTGTTCGAGTACCTCGCGATAGCCCCAGTCCTGCGTGCGCGACGGCCGCAGTGAGCTGCTGCCATTGCCGCGCCACTCGTGCAGGTACACCGCCACGCCCTTCGCCGCCAGCGCCTGCGCCAGCGGCAGGTAGTGGCGCGCGGCCACGCCCAGTGCAGGCAGCCACAGCAGGCGCGCGATGGGCTGTGCAGGCACGCAGGCAATCACTTCGTAGCGATGGCCATCAGCGCACTGCACGGCGAGGACGTCCGGTGTGAGGCTCATGCGTGTGGTGCCGCGCCGAAGTGATCGAGCACCAGCACCTCGCTGCGGCCGGGGGCATAGCCCTGCTGCAGGCCGCGTGCAACGTAGTCGATACCGGCTTCGCAGGCATTGGCCAGGCTCAAGCCGTTGCACAGTTGCGCGGCGATGGCCGAGGCCAGCGTGCAGCCGGTGCCATGTGCGTCCAGCGGCAGGCGGGCATGGATGAATTCTTCGCTGCTGACGCCGTCGAAGTAGCGGTCGATCACGCGGTTGCCTTCCTGCAGATGGCCACCTTTGAGCAGCACCGCACCGGCGCCCAGGTCGAGCAGGGCGGAGGCCGCCCGTTCGGCGTCATCGCCGTTGCCGATCTTCCGTCCGACCAGCAGCTCTGCTTCCGGCGTGTTCGGGGTGATCAGCGTGGCCAGCGGGATCAGCCGCTCGCGCATCGCCTGCAGGGCGCTGTCTTCCAGCAGGCGCGCGCCGCTGGTGGCGACCATCACCGGGTCCAGCACCACGTGTGGCGGGCGATGGCGCTCCAATGCATCGGCGACGGCATTGATCACCTCGGCGTTGGCCAGCATGCCGAGCTTCACCGCGTGGATGTCGAAGTCGTCGAAGCAGGCGTCCAGTTGCGCGCGCAGGAAATCGATCGGCGGCACATGCACGGCGATGACGCCGCGGGTGTTCTGCGCGGTCAGTGCAGCAATCGCGGAAAGGCCATGCACGCGGTGTGCGGCGAAGGCCTTCAGGTCGGCCTGGATGCCGGCGCCACCACCGGAGTCGGAGCCGGCGATGGTGAGGGCGGAAACGGGAGTGGTCGGGCTCATCCAGCGATTGTGCCGTGGTCACCGTAAAGGCGGTAGCGTCGCCGCTGATAGATGGGGTCAGATCCCTTTACCGCAGGCAAAGGGATCTGACCCCTGGAGCGCCGCCCTCAATGCCGCCAACGCGCCCACTGCTGGTACAGCACATAACCCAGTCCGGTCAGGCCGGTCAGCAGGGCGGGGGCAAGCAGGGCGTCGTACTGCCAGCGCACGAACAGCCAGGCGCCGAGGATGCCGCCGGCGAGGAAGCCGCTGATGATCAGGCCGCTGAGGGTCAGTCGCCGTACCTGCAGTGGCAACCCGCGCAGCAGGTGGCCCAAGCCGATGCCGAGGTCGGTGAACATGCCGCTGAGGTGGGTGGTGCGCACCACCGCGCCGCTGAAGGTGGTGGCCATCGCATTCTGCAGGCCGCAGGCCATGGCAGCGGCCAGTGCACCCCATATCTGGTGCCGTTCGAACAGCGGAATGGCTACCAGCAACAGTGCTGACTCCAGCGCCAGCGCCACGCCGTAGCGTCGGCCCAGCTGCAGGGTGCTGTCCTGGATCAGCAGGCCGCTGAGCATTGCGCCCAGCGAGAACGCGATCAGCAGTCCCCACAGGTGGCCGACCGCGCGCCAGTCACCCTGGGCCAGTGCCATGCCGAGCTGGCTGGTACTGCCGGTCATGTGGCTGACCGCCTGGTGCTCGAAACCGAGGAAGCCGACCACGTTGACCATGCCGGCCACGCACGAGAGCGCGACCGCGCCGATCCAGACCCAGGTGGGCAGGCGTATTCCCATCGGCGGGGCCCCTCAGGGCCCGCCGAAGCCGCCGTTGAACTGCAGCTCGCTGAAGGTGTTGCTGGCCGGGTCGAACACCGCGCCCCAGAACTGCGCGCCGCCATCGCAGACGCGGATCGCTTCGCGGGCCGGATTGATGCCGCTGTCGTCGGGCAGGTGGAAGGCATTGATGTAGATCAGGCGTCGGCCTGCGCTTTCGATGCCGACGTACTGCCGGTCAAAGTCGAGCACCTTCGGCACCTGGGCCTCCAGCGAAGACAGATTCGCTTCCAGCTGGTCGATCTGCTGCCGGCTGGGTGCCCAGTAGCCGCTGACCCGCCCGGCCTCGCGGCCGGGGCTGGGCCGCGAGCAGGTGTCGAGCACCTGCGCGGCGATGATCGGGCGGGTGACCACCCAGGACTGGCCGGTGCGCTCGGCGGTGGGCACACTGGCCGGGCCGCGCGTAGTGGTGCAGGCGCCCAGCACGGCTGCGAGGGTGATTGCAGCCGTGGGCAGCAGCAGGCGGGTGCGGCGGTTCACAACACCTCCGAAGCGTAATCGGCCAGGCGCGAACGCTCGCCACGGCGCAGGGTGATGTGTGCACTATGCGGCCAGTTCTTGAAGCGATCCACCGCGTAGGTCAGGCCCGAGGTGGTCTCGGTCAGGTACGGGGTGTCGATCTGCTCGACGTTGCCCAGGCAGACGATCTTGGTGCCGGGGCCAGCGCGGGTGATCAGCGTCTTCATCTGCTTCGGGGTGAGGTTCTGCGCCTCGTCCAGGATCAGGTAGCGCGACAGGAACGTGCGGCCGCGCATGAAGTTCATCGAGCGGATCTTGATGCGGCTGGCCAGCAGGTCGTTGGTCGCCTGGCGCCCCCACGTGCCGCCTTCCTGGTTGTGCGTGAGCACTTCCAGGTTGTCGGTCAGCGCGCCCATCCACGGCGTCATCTTCTCTTCTTCGGTGCCGGGCAGGAAACCGATGTCCTCGCCGACGCTGACCGTGGCGCGGGTCATGATGATCTCGCGGTAGCGCTGCTGGTCCATCGTCTGCGCCAGGCCGGCGGCCAGCGCCAGCAGGGTCTTGCCGGTGCCGGCGGTACCCAGCAGCGTGACGAAGTCGATCTCCGGATCCATTAGTGCGTTGAGGGCGAAGTTCTGCTCGCGGTTGCGTGCGCTGATGCCCCACACGGCGTGGCTGCCGTGGCGGAAATCATCGACCAGCGACAGCACCACCTTGCCGTCACCGACCACGCGGCTGACGCGCAGCTCGACTTCATCTTCGCCGGGCAGGTAGACGTACTGGTTCGGGTACCACTCCTCGCCGTCCTGCGCCTGGATTTCGTAATGGGTACGGCCCTTGTCGCTCCAGCTGCGCAGGTCGTCGCCGTGGCGCTTCCAGAAGTCTTCCGGCAGCTCGGTAGCGCCGGTGTAGAGCAGGCTGAAATCGTCCAGCGCGCGGTCGTTCTCGTAGTCCTCGGACACGATGCCGGCGATGGCGGCCTTGATCCGCAGGTTGATGTCCTTGGAGACGAACACCACCGGCAGGTCGGGGGTTTCTTCCTTCAGGGCCAGGATCGCGCCGAGGATGGCGTTGTCCGGGATCACCTTGCCGAAGCTCTTGCCAGCGTCGAAATGGCTGGTCTGGAAGCGCAGCTTGCCGGCGCTCTGCTTGCCGCGCAGCTGCAGCCCATTCGGGCGCTGCAGCGGAATGCCGTCGGCCAGGTTGTCCAGGCCGGAGGCCTGCACCAGCTCGTTGAGGAAGCGGCTCACCTGGCGGGCGTTGCGGCTCGCTTCGGAGGTGCCCTTCTTGCCGTTGTCCAGCTCCTCGATCACCTGCATGGGCAGGTAAACGTCGTGCTCCTCGAATTTGAACAGCGCGGTCGGATCGTGCATCAGCACGTTGGTATCCAGCACGTAGATGCGCTTGCCTCGGGTCATCGTCGATTCCTGGTTACGGACAGGGAAAAACCACCACGGCCTGCTGCCGGGCAGGGTGATGGCAGACACAGTAGGCAGTGGGACTCACTTGGACTGGGAGGCCTTCAGTTCGGCGAGAACGGCATCGGCATGGCCGGCGACCTTGACCTTGCGCCAGGACTGCACGATGCGGCTGTCGGGGGAAATCAGGAAGGTGCTGCGTTCGATGCCACGTACCTGCTTGCCGTACATGTTCTTCATCTTGATCACGTCGAAGGCGCTGCACAGCGCTTCGTCGCCATCGCTGACCAGGGGGAAGCCGAAGCCCTGCCTGGCACAGAAATTGTCGTGCGACTTCACCGAATCGCGCGAGACGCCCAGCACGACCGCGCCGGCCTTCTTGAACTTCGGCAGCAGCGCGTTGAAGTCGATACCTTCGGTGGTGCAGCCGGGAGTGCTGTCCTTGGGGTAGAAGTACAGCACCAGCCACTGGCCGGCATAGTCGCCGAGGGTGGCCTGGTCGCCACCGGACAGCGCCAGCGGCAGGGAGAGGGTGGTGCTGTCCAGGGTATCGCCGTTGTTCATGAGGTCCTTCTGTCGAGCCTGGGTTCTTTCCAAGACAATTGCATGAAACGCCACGCGCCCGTGAGAGGCGCGCGAAAAATCAGGAATTCATTCAGAACTTCATCGGGTCCATGATCGCGTCCAGGTTCAGGTGGTCGCAGAACTCAAGGAAATCGTCGCGCAGCGCGGCGATGTGCATGTTGGCCGGCACGCCGATGGTGACCTGTGCACTGAACATTTCCGCACCGGTCTGCATGGCGCGGTAGCGCGTGCTCTGCAGGTTCTCGATGGTGATGCCCTGGCGGTCGAAGAAGTCGGCCAGCTGGAACAGGATGCCCGGCTTGTCGGCGGCGATCACTTCGACGATGTATGGCAGCAGGTTGGACTGCGCCTGCTTGGCGGCGGTGCGGTACCAGACCAGCTTCAGGCCCTCCTCGCGCTCCAGCCGGGTCAGCATCGCCTCGAGCTTGGCCACCGAGTCCCAGGAGCCGGTGGCCAGGGCGGTGACCGAGACATCGCGGCCGACCGTGGCCAGGCGTGCGTCCACCAGGTTGCAGCCGCTGTCGGCGATGCGGCGGGTGACGGACAGCAGGGGGGACTCCGGATGCGTCGTATAGGCGTTGATCAGGAGGTGGTTTTCGCTCGGCGCGGGGCGCGGGGTGGTGTCGGTCAAGGCGATTCCGGGTAATGCATGCGTGAGTCTGAATGCCCGCCAGAGGCGGGGATCCACCGGTGTCCAGCATACTTGCCCGTGCTTTCGCGCCGCAAGTAACATTCAGGCCGCCCCCAGCCTTTCGTGGCGGGCGTTTCCCTTCCCAGCCAAGAGCAGCACGTCCTTGTCCCTTTCCGGCCTCATCACCGCGCTGGCGACCCCGTTCCGGGCCGACGGCGCCCTCGATCCCGATGGTTGGCAGCGCCTGCTGCACCTGCAACTGGAGGGTGGCGTCCATGGCGTTGTCGTGGCTGGCTCGACCGGCGAAGCGGCGACCCTGACCGATGCCGAGTACGACCAGCTGCTGGCCAGCGCCGTCGAACGCATCGGCGGCCGCATCCCGGTCATGGCCGGCACCGGCCTGTCGGGCACCGCCAAGACCATCGAACAGACCCGCCGTGCCGCCGCCCTTGGCGCCAGCCACGCACTGGTGGTCACCCCGCCGTACGTGCGGCCGACGCAGGCTGGCCTGATCGCGCACTATCGCGCGGTGGCCGACCAGGGCGGGCTGCCGGTCGTGCTGTACAACGTGCCCGGCCGTACCGGCTGCGACATGCAGCCGGAGACCGTGGCCGAACTGGCCAGCCACCCCAATATCGTCGGCATCAAGGAAGCGGTGGGTGACACCGGCCGGGTGCAGGCGCTGCTGGCGCTGCGCAGCCCGACGTTCGCGGTGCTCAGTGGCGACGACGGCACCGCCGCGCGTTCGATCCGGGCCGGCATCGATGGCCTGATCTCGGTCGGTTCCAACGTGCTTCCGGGCGCGTATCGCCGGATGTGCGAGCTGGCTGCCGCGCACGACCAAGAAGCCACCGAGTCGTGGGACGCGCGCCTGCATCCCTTCCATGATTTCTGTGGCGTCGAACCCAACCCGATCCCGGTCAAGGCGCTGCTGCGCCGCATCGGCATCGGCCATGACCTGCGCCTGCCGCTGCTGCCGCTGTCGGCAGCACATCATCCCGCGGCCGACCACCTTGCCGGCGACATCGCCGCCCTCGAAGCCCTTTCCAGCCACTGACCTTCCGTCTTGGTCTGACCCAGGAGATTCACATGCGTCAATCCGTTTCCACTGTCCGCGTGCTGTCCTACGCCCTGCTTGCTGTAGCTGTTGCGGCCGGCACCACCGGCTGCTTCAAGCGTGGCGTCAAGGGCGACTACGCCCTGGCCCCGGAAATGCGCCCGCTGGAAGTACCGCCGGACCTGAACCTGCCCAACGCCACCACCGACAACAAGGTGCCGACACTGGCCTCGGCCACCAAGCCGGCGGCGCCGGTCGCCGCAGCCCCGGCGGTGGGCAACACCGGTTTCACCATTGCCGGTGGCAAGGATGAAGCCTTCGCCAAGGTCGGTACCGCACTGGAAGGCGTGGAAGGCGTGACCATTGCCAGCCGCGCGCAGCTGCTGGGCTCGTACGACGTGGCCTACGAAGGCAGCAACTTCCTGGTCCGCGTGGTGGCGGTTGATGCAGGTGCCTACATCTCCGCGGTCGACCCGCGTGGCCTGCCGGCCACCGCCGAAGCGCCGGTGAAGCTGATCGCCGCGCTGAAGGCGAAGCTGGCTCAGTAAGGGCCGCCCTGGTAGAGGCCGACCTTGGTCGGCGCTTCCGTGCCAACCAAGGTTGGCACCTACCGAGAACAGAAAAGGGCGCCATGGGCGCCCTTTTCCGTTGCCGCCGCGGGCGCTTCTCAGCGCTCCAGCAGCTTCAGCTTGTCCGGCTTGCCGTCCCATTCGCCGGCGTCGGCGGGCGGGTCCTTGCGCACGGTCAGCACCGGCCATTCCTTCGCCAGCTCGGCATTGAGGGCAACGAAGCCTTCCTGGCCGGCGGGGACGTCGTCCTCGGGGAAAATCGCGTTGACCGGGCACTCCGGCTCGCAGAGGGTGCAGTCGATGCACTCATCCGGGTCGATCACCAGGAAGTTCGGGCCTTCGTGGAAGCAATCCACGGGGCACACTTCCACGCAATCGGTGTGTTTGCACTTGATGCAGTTTTCGGTGACGACAAAGGGCATGGGCTGGGGGTGGATCGATTCCTGAACCCGCCAATTCTAGAACAGGTTGGCCCCCGGTGTCGGGATGGGACGGAAAACGGGCGTCTGGCAGGCGCGGCCATTGGCGGCACGGCAGGGCGTGTGCGAGGCTGCGCGACAACCGGTCCTGGTGGCCGGGCTCCCTTCCCAGCAGGATCGTCCATGTCCCAGGCCCCGTCCCGCACCGCCTCCCACGGTGGTGAAAACACGGCGTTCATCGTCCTGATCAGTTGCGTGGCCACGCTTGGTGGCTTCCTGTTCGGCTTCGACAGTGGTGTCATCAACGGCACGGTCGATGGCCTGCGCCAGGCCTTCAACTCCAGCGAGGCGGCGCTGGGTTTCGAAGTTGCCTCGATGCTGCTGGGCTGCGCGGTCGGTGCATTCCTGGCCGGTTGGTTGGGCGATCGCCTGGGGCGCCGTGGTGTCCTGATCGTGTCCGCGCTGATGTTCCTGGTCTCGGCGCTGGGCGCCGGGGCGGCCCACGCGTCCTGGCTGTTCATCGCGGCCCGCGTGCTGGGCGGCTTTGCGGTGGGGGCGGCCAGCGTGATGTCACCGGCCTACATCGCCGAAGTCGCCTCGGCGCGCTATCGCGGCCGGCTGGCCACGGTGCAGCAGATGGCCATCATCTGCGGTTTGTTCGCGGCCTTCCTCAGCAATTACTTGCTGGCCCGCGCCGCCGGCGCCTCGACCGAGCCGCTGTGGCTGGGCCACGAAGCCTGGCGATGGATGTTCTGGATGCAGGCGCTGCCCTCCGCGCTGTTCCTGCTGTTGCTGCTGGTGATTCCGGAAAGCCCGCGCTTCCTGGTGCTGAAGGGCCGCCAGGGGCAGGCGAGGGCGGTGTTGTCGCGACTGTACGGCGAGGCCGCTGCCCGGGCCAAGCAGGCCGAGATCGAAGCCAGCCTGGCACAGGACCAGCACAAGCCGCGCTTCGGCGACCTGCGCAGCAGGGCTACCGGCAGGCTGCGCCCGATCCTCTGGGTGGGCATCGGCCTGGCCATGTTCCAGCAGCTGGTCGGCATCAACGTGGTGTTCTACTACGGCGCGGTGCTGTGGCAGGCGGTGGGCTTCTCTGAAAGCGACGCACTGCTGATCAATGTGCTGTCCGGCGCGCTGAGCATCGGCGCCTGCCTGCTCACCGTGCTGCTGATCGACCGCATTGGGCGCAAGCCGCTGCTGTGGGTCGGCTCGGTCGGCATGTCGGTGGCGCTGGTGCTGATGGTGGTGGCGTTTGCCAGCGGCAGCCTGGCCGGCGGGCGCCTGCAGCTGTCCGATGGCATGGGACGGCTGGCGCTGGTCGCCGCCAACGTCTACGTGGTGTTCTTCAACATGTCCTGGGGCCCGGTGATGTGGGTGATGCTGGGCGAGATGTTCCCCAACCAGATCCGCGGCCCGGCGCTGGCGGTGGCGGGTGCGGCGCAATGGACCTCGAACTTCGCGATCACCGTGACCTTCCCGATGCTGCTGGCCGGCATCGGCCTGGCCGGCGCCTATGGCATCTACGCGGTGGCGGCCATCCTCTCGATCGTCTTCGTGGTCCGCTACGTACGCGAGACCAAGGGCAAGGAGCTGGAGCAGATGGAAGGCTGACGGCGACTGGCTTCGGTTGCGTTCCGTTGGCGCCTGCTTGTCCAGAGTGTGAGGGGGCAGGCCGCCCTCTCCAGGACACGCAAGAGCCCATCCATGGTGCTCGATGGCGCCTTGCTCGCGTGCGCTGTCCTGCGCACTCGGCAAGACCAGGCTTGTGCTCCTGCCCAACCCGTCGGGCGCATGCGCCCAACCCATCGCGCCAACGGTCCTGGAGAGGGCGGCCTGCCCCCTCCTGACAGTTTCATGGTGCGTGCGGATGCGGCGAAGCGCTGGTCGGTTGTTGCCGCAGCTGGCGGGAAACCGTCCAGAGTCGGTGGGGTCACCCAGGGCAGGACCGTTGGCGCCAAGGATGGCGCCATCGAGCCCCCATGGATGGGTTCACGGCGTGTCCTGCCCTGGGTGACCCCACCGGCTCGAGCCGATTGCAGGGAGGCGCCAAAGCGACCAACCCGACCGCAATCACTGCAATCCCGGAAAACAGAAAAGCCCGCACAAGGCGGGCTTTTTCGGTTCCTGCTGCGGCGACTGGCGCTCCCTAGGGGACTCGAACCCCTGTTTTAGCCTTGAGAGGGCCACGTCCTAACCACTAGACGAAGGGAGCGTAACTGTGTCGCTGCCGAGGCAGGAGCGCTAGTATATGCACCTCGATGCCATTGGGCAATCCCGAAACTTCAACCGGAAGCGCCAACATCATTTCCTCTGCTACATCACCGTTCAGCCTGCGCGTCATCCCGCGCGACCAGCACACGATCTCCCGCAAGGACATCAGCCCGAACGCCCTGCGCGTGCTTTACCGCCTGCGCGATGCCGGCTTCGGCGCCTACCTTGTCGGCGGCGCGGTGCGCGATCTGCTGGTCAATGGCCAACCCAAGGATTTCGACGTGGCCACCGACGCCACGCCCGAGCAGGTCAAGCAGCTGTTCCGCAACTGCCGCCTGATCGGCCGCCGGTTCCGCCTCGCCCACGTAGTGTTCGGTCGCGAAATCATCGAAGTCGCCACCTTCCGTGCCAACAGCGATGACGGCAGCGGCGACCGCGAGATGGAAAACGGCATGCTCGTGCGCGACAACGTGTACGGCACCATCGAAGACGACGCCATCCGCCGCGACTTCACCTGCAACGCCCTGTACTACGCCATCGAGGACTTCTCGGTGCGCGACTACACCGGTGGTTTCGAGGACGTGCAGGCGCGCCTGATGAAGCTGATCGGCGACCCGGTGCAGCGCTACCAGGAAGACCCGGTACGCATGCTGCGAGCGGTGCGCCTGGCGGCCAAGCTCGGCTTCCAGATCGAAGAGGGTACTGCCGCGCCGATCCCGCACCTGGCCGGCCTGCTCAACGAAGCCGCGCCAGCGCGCCTGTTCGAGGAAGTGCTCAAGCTGTTCCTGTCCGGACACGGCGTGGCCAGCTTCGAAGGCCTTGAGCGTTACGGCCTGCTCGACGTGCTGTTCCCGGAAAGCGCCAAGGCGCTGAAAGCCAACCGCACCGGCGCGCTGCGCCGCATGCTGGTCGAGGGCCTGGCCAATACCGATGCGCGGGTGGCCAACGACGAACCGGTCTCGCCGGCGTTCCTGTTCGCGCTGCTGCTGTGGCCGGCGTTCTGCCGTGCACAGGCGACCCTGCTCAAGCAGGGCGTGGCACCGGAAGAGGCGCAGCGCCGCGCCGCCGACCGCGTCACCGTGCAGCAGTTGAGCACCATCGCGCTGCCGCGCCGCTTCTCGCTGCCGATGCAGGAAATCTGGCTGCTGCAGTCGCGCTTCAGCTCGCGCCAGCGCAAGCGCGTGTTCCGCACCCTGACCCATCCGCGCTTCCGTGCCGCGTTCGATTTCCTCAGCCTGCGCCAGGTGGCGTCGTCCGAGCACGCCGCCGATGTCGAGTTCTGGCGCGAAGCGCAGGCGCAGTCCGGTCGTGAGCTGGAGTCGTCGCTGGATGCGATGCACAGCGAAGATGGCGATGACGAGAGCGGAGCGCCGCGCAAGCGCCGCCGTCGCCGCCGTCGTCCGGGTGCCGCGGCCGGTGCAGCGGGCGAGTAAGCGATGACCCTCGCCTGGATCGGCCTCGGCGCCAACCTCGGCGACGCGGCCGCCACCGTCGGCGCGGCGATTGCCGCGCTGGACGGCCTGCCCGGTACCCGGCTGCGCCAGGCCTCGCGGCTTTACGCAACGCCGGCCTGGGGCAATGAAGACCAGCCGCCGTTCGTCAATGCGGTGGCCTCGGTCGAAACCACCTTGCCGGCCGATGAGCTGCTGCAGGCCATGCTGGCGCTGGAGCAGCGCTTCGGTCGCACGCGTGATCCGGCAGTGCACTGGGGCCCGCGCGCGCTGGACCTGGATCTGCTGCTGTATGGTGCGCAGGCGCTCGACCAGCCTGGGCTGAAGGTGCCGCATCCGTACCTGCACGAGCGTGCCTTCGTGCTGGTGCCGCTGGCCGAAATCGCGCCGGAACTGACAATTCCTGGCCATGGACGCGTGCAGGATGCAGTGATGCGGGTCGATGCCTGCGGGATCGCGCCGATAGGGTGATAATGCCCGGGTTATCTCCCCCGGTTATCAGCACATGAGCACCCACGCAGACAGCAAGCCCTGGACCGTTCCCGCCCTGGCCGAGGCCAAGCGCAATGGCCAGAAGCTGGTCATGTTGACCGCCTACGACGCCGGCTTCGCCCGCACCTTCGATGCCAACGGCGTCGATCTGATCCTGATCGGCGATTCGCTGGGCATGGTCGTGCAGGGTCATGATTCGACCCTGCCGGTGACCGTGGCCGACATGGTCTACCACACCCGGGCCGTGGCCCGCGTGCTGCAGCGTGCGCTGCTGGTGGCCGACCTGCCGTTCGGCGCCGATGCCACCCCGGAACGCGCGCTGGATGCCTCGCTGCAGCTGCTGCAAGCCGGTGCCGAGATGGTCAAGATCGAAGGTGCCGGCTTCAAGGTCGACATCATCCGCTACCTGGTCGAGCGCGAGATTCCGGTCTGCGCGCACCTCGGCCTGACCCCGCAGTCGGTGCTGCGACTGGGCGGCTTCAAGATCCAGGGCCGCGGCGATGCTGCGCGCCAGCTGGTGGAGGACGCCAGGGCCGTGGCCGCCGCAGGCGCCAGCATCATGGTGCTTGAATGCGTGCCGACCCCGGTCGCTGCCGAAGTGACCGCTGCGGTGGATGTGCCGACCATCGGCATTGGCGCGGGCCCGCAGTGCGATGGCCAGGTGCTGGTGCTGCACGATTTCCTCGGCCTGGACAGTGGCCATCGCCGTCCCAAGTTCGTCAAGGATTTCCTTGCCGAAGGTGGCTCGGTGGCCGGTGCCACCCGCGCCTTTGCCGACGCGGTGCGCGACGGCAGCTTCCCCGACGAACAGCACGCCTACGCCCAATGATCCAGACCTTCAACGAGCTCGGCGCGTTGCGCGAGCAGATCGCCCAGTGGAAGCGTGAGGGCCTGCGCGTGGCGCTGGTGCCGACCATGGGCAACCTGCATGGGGGGCACCATTCGCTGGTGACCCTGGCCCGCCAGTACGCTGACAAGGTGGTGGCGAGCATCTTCGTCAATCCGACCCAGTTCGGCCCCAACGAGGATTTCAGTCGCTACCCGCGCACGCCCGAGGCCGACGTGGCCGGGCTGGAGCAGGTCGGCTGCGATGCCGTGTGGCTGCCCAGCGTGGAGACGATGTATCCGCTGGGCGTGGACAGGACCACGCGCATGCACGCGCCGGGTGTCAGTGAAGTGCTGGAAGGCGCCAGCCGCCCGGGGCACTTCGATGGCGTCTGCACGGTGGTGGCGCGCCTGTTCCTGCAGGTGCAGCCGGACGTGGCCGTGTTCGGCCGCAAGGACTACCAGCAGCTCGCCGTGATCAGGCAGATGGTGGCCGAGCTGTCGTTCCCGATCCAGATCGTCGGTGCTGAGATCGTGCGCGACGAGGATGGCCTGGCCAAGAGTTCGCGCAACCAGTACCTGAGCGACGAACAGCGCCCGGTCGCGACCACCATCCACCGCACCCTGCTGGGCATGCGCGAGGGCTACGTGGCGGGGCAGGCACGTGATCGCATCGAAGCCGACGCCACGGCCACATTGCAGGCAGCCGGGTTCCAGGTCGACTACGCGGTGCTGCGCACCCCGGAGCTGGCCGAGCCGACCTTCGACGGCGGTGGCCGCGTGGCGCTGATTGCCGCGCGCCTGGGAACCACCCGGTTGATCGACAACCTGGAGTTCTGAGTTCCGGCGGCGCCGCGCGATGCATGGGGTCAGATCCCTTTTCCAGGGGAAAAGGCTTCTGACCCCGGTTTCACCGGCTACCTGAACAGGTTGCCGGCCGTGATGCCCCGCGCTGCGCGGGTGCTAGAATCCGCTCTTTCCTTTGCCGTTGCAGCGCCCCCATGCACCTGTCCCTGCTCAAGACCAAGATCCATCGCGCCACCGTCACCCATTCCGAGCTGAACTACGAAGGCTCGATCGCCATCGATGACAACCTGCTGGCTGCCACCGGCATCCGCGAGTTCGAGCAGGTGCACATCTGGGACGTGACCAATGGTGCGCGTTTCTCGACCTATGCCATCCGCGCCGAAGCCGGCAGCGGCGTTGTCTCGCTCAACGGTGGCGCCGCGCGCCACGTGCAGGTCGGTGACATCATCATCATCGCCGCGTTCGCCAGCATGACCGAGCAGGAAGCTGACAGCTTCAGGCCGAAGCTGGTGTACGTTGATGGCAACAACCAGATCACCCACACCAACGACACGATCCCGACCCAGGCCGCATGACAACGAACAACGGATTCGACTCGCTGCATTCCCACGCCCAGCGCCTGAAGGGCGCAAGCATTCCCAGCCTGCTCGCCGCCGAACCCGGCCGTGTACAGGAGCTGGCGCTGCGGGTCGGTCCGTTGTACGTCAATTTCGCCCGGCAGAAATACGATGCCGCGGCGTTGCAGGCGCTGTTGGCGCTGGCTGCCGAGCGTGATGTCGGTGGTGCCATCACGCGCCTGTTCCGCGGCGAACAGGTCAACCTGACCGAAGGGCGCGCCGCGCTGCATACCGCGCTGCGCGGCGATGTGGTCGATGCGCCGGTGGCGGCCGAGGCCTATGCCACCGCGCGCGCGATCCGCCAGCGCATGGGCGTGCTGGTGCGCGCGCTGGAAGACAGTGGCGTGACCGATGTGGTCAGCGTCGGCATCGGTGGTTCCGACCTTGGCCCGCGCCTGGTCGCCGACGCGCTGCGTCCGGTCAGCGGTGCGCGCCTGCGCGTGCATTTCGTCTCGAACGTGGACGGCGCCGCCATGCAGCGCACGCTGGCCACGCTGGATCCGGCCAAGACCGCCGGCATCCTCATCTCCAAGACCTTCGGTACGCAGGAAACGCTGCTCAACGGCCAGATCCTGCACGACTGGCTGGGCGGCAGCGAGCGCCTGTATGCAGTCAGCGCCAATCCGGATCGCGCCGCCAAGGCCTTCGCGATCGCCGCCGATCGCGTACTGCCGATGTGGGACTGGGTGGGTGGCCGCTATTCGCTGTGGTCGGCGGTCGGTTTCCCGATCGCGTTGGCGATCGGCTTCGAGCGCTTTGAGCAGCTGCTGGAAGGCGCCGCACAGATGGATGCGCATGCGCTGGATGCACCGCTGGAGCGCAACCTGCCGGTGCTGCATGGCCTGACCGACATCTGGAACCGCAACCTGCTGGGCCATGCCACGCATGCGGTGATGACCTACGACCAGCGTCTGGCGCTGCTGCCGGCCTACCTGCAGCAGCTGGTGATGGAAAGCCTGGGCAAGCGCGTGCAGCGTGATGGTGCGCCGGTCACCACCGACACCGTGCCGGTGTGGTGGGGTGGGGCAGGCACCGATGTGCAGCACAGCTTCTTCCAGGCGCTGCACCAGGGCACCAGCGTCGTTCCGGCCGACTTCATCGGCTGTGTGCACAACGATGATCCCTACACGATCAATCACCAGGCCCTGCTGGCCAACCTGTTGGCACAGACCGAGGCGCTGGCCAATGGCCAGAGCAGCGACGATCCGCACCGTGATTACCCGGGCGGGCGGCCGAGCACGCTGATCCTGCTCGACGCGCTGACCCCGCAGGCACTGGGTGCGCTGATCGCCATGTACGAACACGCCGTGTACGTGCAGTCGGTGATCTGGAACATCAACGCGTTCGACCAGTTCGGTGTCGAGCTCGGCAAGCAACTGGCCAGTGGCCTGCTGCCGGCGCTGCAGGGCGAGGATGTGGCGGTTGCCGATCCGATGACCCGCGAGATCCTGGCGCAGCTGAAGCGCTGATGCTCTGGTAGTGCCGGCCGCTGGCCGGCATCCAGGTGATGCTTCAATCGTTCATGAGGTTGCCGGCCAGCGGCCGGCACTACCGCAGAAGATGGGTTGCCGGCCACCGGCCGGCACTACCGCGTCACCGGCTCGGGTCGCGCTCCGGGCTTGGCCGCTTGGCCAGTTTGCGCTGCAGCGAGCGCCGGTGCATGCCGAGCAGGCGCGCGGCCGCTGACACGTTGCCGCCGGTCTCGTGCATCGCCTGCTGGATGTGTTCCCACTGCAGGCGGCTGATCGGCGTCATCGCATCGGGCACTTCCATTTCGCCATCGTCGGCCGGGCCGTCGTCTTCCTCGCCGAGGGCGCGCAGGATCATCGGCACCGTGGCCGGCTTCGGCAGGTAATCATCCGCACCCAGCTTGATCGCCTCCACCGCGGTGGCGATGCTGGCGTAGCCGGTCACCAGCAGTATGCGCATGTCCGCGCGCAGCGCGCGCAGCGGCTGGATCAGTGCCAGGCCGGAATCGCTGCCCAGCTTCAGGTCGATCAGCGCGAAGGCCGGTGGATGCTGCCGGGCCAGCGCCAGCGCACTGGCGGCATCCTGTGCGGTCTGCGTTTCAAGCCCCTTGCGGGCCAGGCTGCGTTGCAGGGTACGCAGGTACAGCTCGTCGTCGTCGACCAGCAGGCCCAGGGTGGAATGGTGAAGGCTCATGGGGTGTCCTCGCGTGGGGCCAGCGGCAGGCGGAAGCCGACGCGGCTGCCGGCCCCCTGGGCCGGGCGCATCCACATCTCGCCGTCGAGGCGTTCGATGGTGGCATGGGACAGGGCCAGGCCGACGCCCATGCCCTCGCTCTTGCTGCTGCCGAACAGCTTGCCCGGCAGCACGGCGGCACGGGCGTCGAAGCCATGGCCGTAGTCGCGGACTTCGCCGATCAGGTCGTCGCCTTCGATGCGCAGGTCCAGGTCCACGCGTGGCCGGCCGGCTTTCTCGCCGGCATCGGCGGCGTTGTTGAGCAGGACCATCAGCAGATGGCCTACGCCCGGGTCCAGCGGCAGCCGCAGCGGCGCATCATCGTTGCGGTGCAGGTCGATGGTCGGCCGCACCAGGCGCCATTGCTCAAGCACCTGCTGTGCGCTGGAATGGCTGCGGCCCGGTGCGTCGGCCGAGGCCGGAGCAGCCAGCGCCAGCACGCGCTCCCGGCACTGCACCAGCAGCTCGCGCAGGGTTTCCATGTCCTCGCGCACTTCCGGCTCTTCGCTGCGCTCGGCCACATCGTCGGCGAGCAGGGTCATGGTCGCCAGCGGCGTGTTCAGTTCATGCGCCACCGAGGCGGCATGGGTGGCCAGCGCGACGATGCCCTCGTTGCGGGCGAAGCGCTCGCGCAGTGCCGACAGTTCCAGCTCGCGCTCCCGCAGGGCCAGCGCCAGCCGGGTGGAGAAGGCCAGTACCACCGCGGCGGAAATCAGGAAGTTGGCGACCACGCCCCAGCGATTCAGGTCCTGCGCGCGGAAGTAACCGTCCGGCAATGGCTGGCCGAAGATGCCGCTGGCGGCGTAGCCGAGCAGGCAGGCCAGTGCGACCGCCAGTGCCCAGCGCAGGGGCAGGGCGAATGCGGCCAGCGCGATCAGGATCAGGAACAGCGAGCTGAACGGGTTGGCCATGCCGCCGCTCCAGCCGACCATCCAGGTCAGGATGATCACGTCCACCAGGATGTGGCCGAACGCGGTCAGCGGTGCGGTGTCAGCCGCGTCCGGACGCAACTGGGTATAGATGTTGAACAGGGCCAGCACCGCCACACCGGCCCATAGCGGCAGCTGCGGCAACGGCAGGCCCAGCACCCAGGTGGCAACCAGGATGGTGGCGGCCTGGCCGCCTACGGCAAGCCAGCGCAGGCTGCACAGGGTACGGAGAAACGGGGCGTCGGGACCGGTCATTCACGCTCATCGTATGCGTTCACGGGCGGCTGTGCCTGCGACAATCGGCCGCAGCCGTGACACCGGCTGAATGCGAGTCACCCGGAATGCGGGGGCGGGCGGTAGAATGCGCCCATGCACGACGCCGTCACCCGCCCGACTCCTCCCTCCGATGCCACCTCCTGGCCCCGCCGCCAGACCCATGCCGTGCAGATCGGCGGGGTCACCGTAGGCGGAGGCAAGCCGGTCGTGGTGCAGTCGATGACCAACACCGACACGTCCGACGTGGCCTCCAGCGTGAAGCAGGTGGCCGAGCTGTGGCGGGCCGGTTCGGAAATGGTGCGTTTGACCGTCAATACCGTGGAAGCCGCTGCGGCGATCCCGCGCATCGTCGACAAGCTGGCGATGATGGGCATCGACGTGCCGCTGATCGGTGATTTCCACTACAACGGCCACCAGCTGCTGACCGCCGAGCCGGCATGTGCCGAAGCGCTGGCCAAGTACCGCATCAATCCGGGCAACGTCGGCTTCGGCAAGAAGAAGGATCTGCAGTTCGCCCAGTTGATCGAGTTCGCGATCCGCTACAACAAGCCGGTGCGCATCGGTGCCAACTGGGGCTCGCTGGACCAGGCCCTGGCGGCGAAGTTGATGGACGAGAACAACCTGCGCGAGCAGCCCTGGGATGCCGGTCGCGTGCTGCGCGAGGCGCTGATCCGTTCGGCGCTGGATTCGGCCGAGCAGGCGGTGGAGTTCGGCCTGCCGCGCGATCGCATCGTGCTGTCGGCCAAGGTCAGTGGCGTGCAGGAGCTGATCGCGGTGTACCGCGACCTGGCCCAGCGCTCCGATTTTGCCCTGCACCTGGGCCTGACCGAGGCCGGTATCGGCAGCAAGGGCATCGTCGCCTCGTCGGCGGCGTTGGGCGTGCTGCTGCAGGAAGGCATCGGTGACACCATCCGCATCTCGCTGACCCCGGAACCGGGCCAGTCGCGCACGCAGGAAGTGATCGTCGCCCAGGAACTGCTGCAGACCACCGGCCAGCGTGCCTTCACGCCGCTGGTCACGGCTTGTCCGGGCTGCGGCCGCACCACCTCCGAGTTCTTCCAGGAACTGGCCAAGGTGGTGCAGAACCACGTGCGCGAGAAGATGCCGCTGTGGAAGATCCACCATCCGGGTGCGGAGAACATGACCCTGGCGGTGATGGGCTGCATCGTCAATGGGCCGGGTGAGTCGCGGCACGCCAACATCGGTATTTCCCTGCCGGGCACCGGTGAAACCCCGGCCGCGCCCGTGTTCGTCGATGGCGAGAAGAAGGTGACCCTGCGTGGCGAGAACATCGCCCAGGAGTTCGTCGCCCTGATCGACGATTACGTCGAACACAAATATGTCCGAAGCGCCGGATAAGCCTGCGATCCTCGCTGCGCCGGAGTCCGCCTCCGGTTTCCGCCACTGGATGGCCCGCAATGCCTGGCGCCTGGTGCTGCTGTTCGGTGGCGTGCTGCTGCCGTTGGCGGGTTTCGTCGCGCTGGCCGACGAAGTGCACGAGTTTGAATCGTTCCATTTCGATGCGCCGCTGCTGTGGCAGATGCATGGCCTGCACTCACCGCTGCTGGACCGCTTCTTCGTGCTCATTTCCAGGCTGGGCTACGAATGGTTCCTGATTCCCGCCGACGTGCTGATCATCGGCGTGCTGCTGGGCTACCGGCGTTGGCGTGAGGCCACCTTCGTGGCGGTCAGCTTCGTCGGCTCGGCGCTGCTGAACATGGGCAGCAAGCATTTCTTCCAGCGCCAGCGCCCCAGCCTGTGGGAATCGATCGCGCCGGAATCGACGTTCAGCTTTCCCAGCGGCCACGCGATGGGCTCGATGACCCTGGCCGTGACCCTGGTGCTGCTGGCCTGGAACACCCGCTGGCGCTGGCCGGTGCTGCTGCTGGCGCCCGCGTTCAGCCTGCTGGTCAGCGTCTCCCGGGTCTATCTGGGCGTGCATTATCCCTCCGATATCCTGGCCGGATGGTGTGCCGCGCTGGTTTGGGTGGTAGGGTGCTATCTGGTCATGTTCAGTCGCCGGCATCCTTGGCGACGTCAGGATTCGCCGCCAGCGACGGCCAGCGAAGCATCATCACAGGGGGATTGACGTGGATGGCCCCTCCGGGGCGTCTACGTAATAGATCAGTTGTTTCGTTGCAGCAGGTTCTGCAAGACAGGGGGCAAGCACAACGCGCGGTACTGTGATGCGCAAGGCAGAATGCCCGGGTCGCATCTCGAACGCGCTTGCAGGGGTATCGGCGCCCTGCCTAGCTTGACCTGCAATGGCCGCATTCGAAGAGGTACGTGAATGACGATTCGAGTCTACCTGGTGGATGACCACGCACTGGTCCGCACCGGGATGAAGATGATCCTGTCGGGGGAGACCGACATCGAGGTGGTGGGCGAAGCCGAGACCGGCGAAGATGCGCTGCGCGACGTCCGCCAGCTGCTGCCGGACGTGGTGCTGTGCGACCTGCACCTGCCCGGCGTGAGTGGCATGGAGGTGACCGAGCGCATCGTCCGCAGCCATCGCAACACCCGCGTGGTGATCGTGTCGGTGCTGGAAGACGGTCCGCTGCCGAAGCGCTTGCTGGAAGCCGGGGCTGCGGGCTACATCGGCAAGGGCTGCGATGCACAGGAGCTGCTGCGTGCGGTGCGCGATGTGGCCATGGGCCGTCGCTACCTGGGCACCAGCATCGCGCAGAACCTGGCCTTGTCGACCGTTGAAGGCAATGGCTCTCCATTCGACAGCCTGTCGCCGCGCGAGCTGGAAGTGGCGTTGCTGCTGACCCAGGGCCTGCGCCAGGAAGACATCGCGCGGCGCCTGAGCCTGAGTGCGAAGACGGTGAACACGCACAAGGCGCGGCTGTTCGAGAAGATGGGGATCCACGACAACATCGCGCTGGCGCGCATGGCCAGCCAGTACGGGCTGGTGGATCCGGCACGGCCGCTGTAAGGGATTCGGCCAACGGCTGAGCCCTCCGCAGGGCCACCGACAGGTTCCGTGCGCCGTCACTGCCGATAGAGGAAATGTAGAGCCGAGCCTATGCTCGGCTGCTTTCCGGCCTGCGGGCGCGGAGCCGAGCATGGGCTCGGCTCTACACCTGTGTCGGGCTCAGTGGCCGCGTACGCGCTTGATGATCTTCGCGGCGTCGGCGGCGCTGGCGCGCACCTTGTCCCACTGACCGTCGGCGATCCAGTTGCCCGGCACCATCCACGAACCACCGATGCAGACCACGTTCTTCTGCTCGAGGTACTCGGCGGCGGTGTTTTCGGTGATGCCGCCGGTCGGGCACAGCTTGAGGTCGGCAACCGGGCCGGCCAGACCCTTGATCATCGCCAGCCCCCCCACGGCGGTGGCAGGGAACAGCTTGCACACGCGGAAGCCGCGCGCATACAGCGACAGCAGTTCGGTCGGCGTGGCCGCACCCGGCACTACCGGCAGCGGTGCCGCCGCCAGCGCATCGGCCAGCGCCGGTGGCGTACCCGGGGTCACCAGGAAGTCCGCGCCCGCATCGATCGACTGCTGCATCTGCTCCACGGTCAGCACCGTGCCGGCGCCCACCACCACGTCCGGCAGCTCGCGCTTGAGCATCGCCAATGCTTCCATCGCCACTGGCGTACGCAGCGTCAACTCGATCGCCGGCAGGCCACCTTCCAGCAACGCAGCACTGACCGCACGCGCCTGGTCCAGCGTATGAATCGTCACCACCGGCAGGATGCCCGCCGCACGCAACAGCTCCGCCGCCTTCACCTGATGTTGTTCGATACCCATGCTTTTGCCCTTGCCTTTGCTCTTCTTGATTCAGTGGCCGCAGCGCAAATGACGCGCCGGGAATTGTCCAGGGCGCTCTACTGCCCAGGCCGGGAAGCCTGCCGCGGCTTTTCGCTTCAGGCGTCTTTTGCCTCATGCGGCGCCGCCGCCGCTGCGGCATCGTGCCCCAGCTCGTACTCCGCGTCGTATTCCCACGGCCCGCCATCGGCCGCCGCCGGCCCGCACGAAATCGAAATCGCGCCCTGATCAGCCGGACCCACCACGCGACGGTTGATCGCGAACAGGTTGCGGCCCAGGTCATGCGCGGCAGGCGCCGTGTTCGGGGCCAGCGGACGCGCGGCCCACTCGGCCGCGTCCACCAGCACTTCCAGCGTGCCGGCCTCGCCATCAAGGCGGATCATGTCGCCTTCGCGGACCTTGGCCAGCGGACCACCGCGTGCCGCTTCCGGCGTCACATGGATCGCCGCCGGAATCTTGCCCGAGGCACCGGACAGGCGGCCGTCGGTGACCAGTGCCACGCGCCGGCCCTGGTTCTGCAGCAGCCCCAGCAGCGGCGCCAGCGAATGCAGTTCCGGCATGCCGTTGGCACGCGGGCCCTGGTAACGCACCACCGCCACGAAGTGCTCGGGCAGCAGGCCGCCGGCATGCAGCTTGTTCAGCACCTGCGGCGCATCGACAACCACGGCCGGTGCTTCGATCGTGCGGTACTGCGGCTTCACCGCCGACAGCTTGATCAGCGACTTGCCCAGGTTGCCGCGCAGCAGGCGCAGGCCGCCCTGGTGCTCGAACGGATTGTCGACGCCACGCACCACTTCGTCATCGGCGCTGTGTTGCAGGCCCGGCAGGTAGACCAGCTGGCCGTCGCGCAGCTGCGGTTCGCGCGCGTAGTCGGCCATGCCGCCGCGCGCCACGCTGACCAGATCGCCGTGCATCAGGCCCGCCTTGATCAGCTCGCCGAACACGAACGCCGGGCCGCCAGCGGCCGCGAAGCGGTTCACGTCGGCCTCGCCGTTCGGATAGACGCGGGCCAGCAGCGGAATCAGCTGCGACAGTTCGTCGAAGTCGTCCCAGGTCAGCACGATGCCGGCCGCACGCGCCACCGCGATCCAGTGGATGGTGTGGTTGGTCGAACCGCCGGTGGCCATCAGCGCGATGACCGCGTTGATGATCGCGCGCTCGTCGATGATCCGGCCCAGCGGACGGAAGTCGTCGCCCAGTGCGGTGATGTCCAGTGCACGTCCGGTCGCTTCGCGGGTCAGCGCGTCGCGCAGCGGCGTGCCCGGATTGACGAACGACGCGCCCGGCAGCTGCACGCCCATCGCTTCCAGCAGCACCTGGTTGGAATTGGCGGTGCCGTAGAAGGTGCAGGTGCCGGCGCCGTGGTATGAGGCGGACTCGGCTTCCAGCAGCTCTTCGCGGGTGGCTTCGCCGGCGGCGTAGCGCTCGCGCACTTCCGCCTTCTGCTTGTTGGGGATGCCCGGGGTCATCGGGCCGGCCGGCACGAACACCGCCGGCAGGTGGCCGAAGGCCAGCGCACCGATCAGCAGGCCGGGCACGATCTTGTCGCACACGCCGAGGTAGACGGTGCTGTCGAACATGTCGTGGCTGAGCCCGATCGCGGTCGCCTGCGCGATCACATCGCGCGAGAACAGCGACAGTTCCATGCCGCCGCGGCCCTGGGTGACGCCGTCGCACATCGCCGGCACGCCGCCGGCCACCTGTGCGGTGGCACCCAGCTCGCGGGCGATCTCGCGGATCTGCTCGGGATAGGTCTCGAACGGCTGGTGCGCCGAGAGCATGTCGTTGTAGGCGGTGATGATGCCCAGGTTCGGCGTCACGCCGCCGCGCAGGCGGCTCTTGTCGGTACCGCCACAGGCGGCGAATCCATGGGCGAGGTTGCCGCAGCTCAGGCGGCTGCGGAACGGGCCTTCGCGCAGGGAGGCGTCGATCGCGGCCAGGTAGGCGGCACGCGAGGCGGCGCTGCGGCGGATGACACGCTCAGTGATGGCTTGCAGTTGCGGATGGAGGCTCATTGGCTACCGGCGTTCAAGGTGGCGAGAGGCATGCGGCGGCGGGGCGCCGCCGCCGACATCAATCAGCCCAGTGGACGCGCAGGCGCGCGCCTTCCAGGTTGATCGCGTTGAGGATCGGATACTGCTGGGCGTCGTTGCTGTCCAACGCTTGGCGCAGCACCTGCAGCTTCTGCTTGCCGCGCAGCAGCAGCAGGCGCTGTCGGCATTGGCGCAGCCCATGCGGGGTCAGCGTGATGCGCAGCGGCCACTGGTTCGCGCCCGGGCAGCCGGTGGCATCCAGCGCGGCATAGGGCAGGGTGCTTTCCAGTGCGCGGGCGAGGTCCTTCGAGCCCGGGAACAGCGAGGCGGTGTGGCCGTCGTTGCCCATGCCCAGTGCCACCAGGCTCGGCGGCTGGCTGTGCTGTGCCTGCAGGTTGGCGGTGTACACGCATTCGGGCAGGGGCTTGCCGATCCGCACCAGTGGATCGAAATGCGCACCCTCGGCGCGTTTCAGCAGGTGCTCGCGCACCAGCCAGGCATTGCTGTCGCGATCCTGCGGCGACAGCCAGCGCTCGTCGGCCAGGCTCACTTCCACCCGGTCCCAGTGCACGTCCAGCTCGGCCAGCGCCTGGTAGACCGGCGCCGGTGTAGTGCCGCCAGACAGCAGGATGCGGGCGCGGCCCACTTCGTTGATGTCGTGGTTGAGGGTGTGCGCCATCTCGGCGGCAACGGCTTCGATCCAGCCATCGGCATCGCCATGGTTGATGAACTCGATGCGGTCGTCGTGGAAGGTGGTAGGGCTCATGCGGCAACTCCAGGTGCGTCACGTTCGGCGTCGGCGGCATAGGCGGCGGCGCCCAGCAGTCCGGCGTGGGGATGCATCACCGCCAACGAGGGCACGCGCGCCATGATGGAAGAGAACCGGCCCTTGTGCTCGAAGCGCTGGCGGAAACCGGAGTGCTGCAGCGAATCGAGCATCTTCGGGGTCAGCCCGCCGGTCAGGAACACGCCGTCCCAGGCGCCCTGGGTCAGCACCAGATCGCCAGCAATGGCGCCGAACACGGCGCAGAACACATCCACGGTGCGCATCGCCTGCGGATCGCCGTGCAGGGCGCGGGCGGTCACGTCCACCGGCTGCAGCTGGCCCGGATCGATGCCGGCCATCTCGCACACGGCGCGATGGATGTTGACCAGGCCGGGGCCGCAGATCAGGCGCTCGTTGGAGACGCGGCCGAACTGCTCGGACAGGATCTCCAGGATGCGGATCTCTTCCGGGGTTCCCGGCGGGAAGCTGACATGGCCGCCTTCGGTTTCCAGCGGATAGCAACGGCCGTGACGCATGATCAGGCCGCCGACGCCGAGCCCGGTACCGGGCCCGATCACCGCGTAGTTGCGTGGCTGGCCGGGCTTGCCCGGTACCCAGGCAGCCCCACCGACCTGGACCACATCATCGGGCTGCAGCAGCGAAATCGCCATCGCCTGCGCGGCGAAGTCGTTGATCAGGTGCAGTTCGTCGAACCCGAGCATGGCAGCGGTGCGGCTGCGCGAGATCACCCACGGATGGTTGGTGATGCGTGCTTCGTCACCATCCACGCGACCGGCCACGGCGAACACGCCGCGGCTTGCCGTGGCGCCGATCTGTTCCAGATGGTGGCGCGCGGCATCACCCAGCGACGGGAACTCCGCCACCGCGTACTCGCGGATGCTGTCCTTCTGCAGCGGTGCGTCCAGCGAGGTGTCGGCCAGGGCGAAGCGCGCGTTGGTGCCACCGATGTCGGCGACCAGCACTGGCTGCGAGCTGGCACTCATGCCGACGCTCCGCTGTCGGGCGCGTCCAGGTCCTGCGGCAGGAACCCGCCCGCATTGCCCGGGCCCCATTGGCCGGCGGGGTAGGGCTCCAGCGGCAGCTTGGCGTCCTTCCAGGCGTCGGCGACGCTGTCGATCCAGGCCCAGGCCGCACGCACTTCGTCATCGCGCACGAACAGCGTGTGGTTGCCGTTGAAGGCATCCAGGAACAAGCGTTCGTAAGCGATACGGCGGTGCAGGCCGGTCGGCACCGACAGTTCCAGCTCCAGCGGATGCAGCTCCAGCGCGCCCCATTCCGGGCCTGCCAGGCTGCTCATCAGGCCCAGTTCGATGTTTTCCTGCGGCTGCAGCTGGAACACCAGGCGGTTCGGTGCGGCCTGCGCGCGCTGCGGGCGCTCGAACAGCCAGTGGGTGACCGGCTTCAGCGTTACCACCACGCGGGTGGTGCGCTCGGGCAGGCGCTTGCCGGTGACCAGGTGGAACGGCACGCCGCTCCAGCGCCAGTTGTCGATATGCGCGGTGACACCGGCGAAGGTTTCCACGTCGCTGCCTTCCGGCGGCTGGTAGGCCTGTGCCGGCTGGCCATTGATGGTGCCGGCGGTGTAGCGGCCACGGATGCTGTCACGCGCGGCGTGCCTGGCATCGAGCGGGCGCAGGGCGCGCAGCACCTTGACCTTCTCGTCGCGGATGCGATCGGCTTCCAGCGATGCCGGCGGTTCCATCGCCACCATGCACAGCAGCTGCAGGATGTGGCTCTGCACCATGTCGCGCAGCGCGCCGGAGCGGGCGTAATAGGCATCGCGGCCATCCACGCCTTCGCTTTCGGCCACCAGGATGTGCACCGATTCGATGTAGTTGCGGTTCCACACCGCTTCCAGCAGCGTGTTGCCGAAGCGCAGTGCGATCAGGTTCTGCACCGCGGCCTTGCCCAGGTAGTGGTCGAGGCGGAACACGCGGTCCTCGTCGATCCACTGGCCGATGGTGCTGATGATTTCCTCGGCGCTCTCGCTGTCGCTGCCGATCGGCTTTTCCAGCATCAGGCGTGCCGGCGCGGCGAGGGCGCCGCCCTTGGCCAGGCCTTCGCAGGTGGAGATGTACAGGCCCGGCGGGATGGCGAGGTAGCTGACGCACTTGCGGTGCACGAGGTCGGCGACCGCGGCGGCAACCGAGTCGACGTCGCGCAGGTCCACAGAGCGGTAGTCGATGCGACGCAGCAGGGCGCTGATGTCGTCCTGCGTGGCCATCGGCATGGCCTGCTGCAGGCGCGGCCGCAGGATGTCATGGAAGGCTTCGGTGTCATGCCCGGACAGGGCCAGCGCACGGATGCGGAAGTCCTCCGGCAGCAGGCCGTCGCCAAGCAGGCGAAGCAGCGAAGGGAACAGGTAGCGCTGGGCCAGATCACCTGTGGCACCGAACAGGAAGAGGGTGTCGTGCATCGCTCGAGTTTCAGATCCGGGTGACATCGTTGTCAATCGCTTCATGGCTGGGTTCGGGGGACATCCGCGCAACTGCCTGTCCGAGGTTCGTCAGGGGCGTTCTCCGGGGTGCCGGAAGACCGTTCCATTCGAAACCACTGCCTCGGCGGAACCTTCGTTCAACCGCCGACGCAGATCGGTGCGCACCGATCATCGGATAGTGCCACGTGAAAACGTTTACATGGCAGAATGGGCAACTGTATTCGATTGCAGTGCTCGCCGTCATGCGGCAAGCGCGCAATCATCACTGCCATCGGGAGGGCCGAGGCAGTCCCAAAAGACAGCCCGGCTTCGGGCGGACCGGATAGGTGATATGGCAAAAGTGCAGTTGCAGGGTGTGCGCAAGGTCTATGACAACGGCCAGGTCGCGGTGAAGGACGCCAGCTTCGAGGTCGCCGATGGCGAGCTGATGGTGCTGGTCGGCCCGTCCGGCTGTGGCAAGTCGACCCTGCTGCGGATGGTGGCTGGCCTGGAGGAGATCAGCGGCGGCACGCTGACCATCGGTGATCGCGTGGTCAACGACGTGGCGCCGAAGGATCGCGACATCGCGATGGTGTTCCAGAGTTATGCGCTGTACCCGCACATGACCGTGGCCGAGAACCTGGCCTTTGGCCTGAAGCTGCGCGGTCACGACAAGGCGACCATCGACAAGCGCATCGCCGAGGCGGCGCAGACGCTGGGCCTGACCGAGATGATGGACAAGCTGCCCAAGGCGATGTCCGGTGGCCAGCGCCAGCGTGTCGCGCTGGGCCGTGCGCTGGTGCGCGAGCCGGCGGTGTTCCTGCTCGACGAACCGCTGTCCAACCTGGATGCCAAGCTGCGCCACAGCGTGCGTACCGAGATCGCGCAGCTGCACCGCAAGCTGGGCACCACCATGATCTACGTGACGCACGACCAGGTCGAAGCGATGACCCTGGGCCAGCGCATCGTGGTGCTGAAGGATGGCGTCATCCAGCAGATCGATACGCCGATGGCGCTGTACGATCGCCCGGCCAACCTGTTCGTGGCCGGCTTCCTCGGCAGCCCGGCGATGAACGTGCTGCGCGGTACGCTGCAGGGCGATGCCGGTGGCGTGACCGTGGTCGATGGTGAGTGGCGTGCACCGCTGGGCCAGGCCACCATCGATCCGGCCTGGCTGCAGAAGCCGATCGCGGTGGGCGTGCGTCCGGAGCACCTGCAGCCGGCGGCCGCCGACGATGCGCATGCGTTCGTCGCACGCATTGAAGGCATCGAACCGGTCGGTAACGAGATCTTCGTCAACCTGAGCAGTGGCCAGCACGCGCTGACCATGCGCGTGGCGCCGCAGGCGCTGCCCGAGGTGGGCGAGCAGATCCGCGTGGCGATCCACCCGCAGGGCCTGCATTTCTTCAGCGCGGAAACCGGCGAGCGCCTGTAACGGGTAGGGCCGGCCGCTGGCCGGCAACCTCAACCCTGCATGGTTGCCGGCCAGCGGCCGGCACTACCATTCCTGCACCCACCCGTGCAGGTCCCCGCCTGCTTCAGCGGGCCAGGCCATCCAGCAACGGCACGCGCTGCGCAATGGCATCGCCCACCTGCAGGTCAGCGTCGCTGGCCTCCAGTGGCAGTACCGCCAGTGCCAGGTCGCCGGCCACGCTGGCAATCGTGCCCAGCCCCGCGCCATCCTGCTGCACGCCATCGCCGGCCTGTGCCGGTGCTGCGGTATGCAGCAACTGCACCGCACGCTTGGCCTTGCCGAGGAAGTGGGTGCGGGCGACGATTTCCTGGCCGGGATAGCAGCCCTTCTTCACGCTGTAGCCGTTCAGGCGGTCCAGGCCCAGCTGTTGGGGGGTCCACACTTCGCGCTGGCCTTCTTCCAGCCGCGGCAGGCCGTAGCGCAGGTCGGCCTGGCGCCAGGCCAGGGCGAAAGCGGCCTCATCGGCTTCATTGCCGGCAGCGAACGCGTCGGCGCTGCCAACGCGCAGGGTGCGCGGCAGGGCATCGCTGCCCAGGTCCAGCTCCCAGCCGTCGCCTGCGGTCTGCGCAATCGCCGCGCCGCTGGCGGCCTGGGGCGCGGTGAACGCGCCAGCCGCCGCCAGATCGCTGCGCACCTGCACCTTCACCTTGCGGCGGAAGACGAAGCGCTGCAGTTGCGACGCAATCGCATCGGCATCGCCGTCAGCCAGCACCAGCATCACGTGGTCGTCGGCCAGCCGAAGCAGCTGGAACACCGCCAGGGTACGGCCCTTGGCGCTCAGCCAGGCACTCCACTGCCAGTGCTGCAGGGGCAGGGCGGTGACATCGCTGCTGAACTGGGCGTGGGCAAAGACAGCCGCATCCGGGCCCTGCAGGCTCAGCAGCTGGTGGCCGGGCAGGCGCGGATATCCGACGAAAGCAGGGGGCAGGTTGTCAGGCACGTGAACGAGGTCTAAAATTTGTGCGTTGCGAGACCGAACATGATAGGCCAAACAACCCCCACTCCCGACGACGAATCTGAAGCCCCGCTGGTCCCCGCGGCACCCGTGCCCGTGGAACAGGAAAAAGCGGAAGAATTCGGCGGCCGCGGCGGACTTGATCCGGTGCGGTATGGCGATTGGGAGAAAAACGGACGCTGCATCGATTTCTGATCAGCATTGAGCCAACGCGGCCGTGTGCCGCCCAGCCGAGACAACGAGCCCAGCGAATGGCGACCAGACAACGCCCACTTTCCCCGCACCTTCAGGTGTATCGCTGGCAGATTCAGATGGCCACCTCGATCCTGCATCGAGCCACTGGCGTCTTTCTGTCTGTTGGTGCCCTCATCATCGCCGCCGGCCTGCTGGCCCTGATGATGGGGCCCGAGTCCTGGAACTGCTTCACCGGCCATGCCGGGGCCTGGTATGGCCGCGTGTTCCTGTTCGCGTGGACATGGTCGTTCGCCTATCACCTGTGCAATGGCATCCGCCACGTCGTGCAGGACTTCGCCATCGGCTTCAGCATCCCCGCCTTCATCCGCAGCAGCTGGCTGTCGGTCATCGGCAGCCTGGTGATCACCCTGCTGGTGTGGGCCTATGTGATGTTCGGAGGTGCCGCGTGAGCAAGTTCCGTACCCCGTTGAAGAACGTGCGCGGCCTTGGCTCGGCCAAGACCGGCACCGAGCACTTCGTGCACCAGCGCCTGACCGCCGCCGCACTGGTGGTGCTGGGCATCTGGTTCCTGGTCTTCGTGCTGGGCCTGCTGGGCTCGGACTACGCCACCGCCGCCGCCGCCGTGGCCAAGCCGTGGAACGCGGTGCCGCTGATCGGCCTGCTGATCGCGATGTTCTGGCACGCGCAGCTCGGCATGCAGGTCGTGCTGGAAGACTACATCCACGAATCGCTGCTGGCCCTGGTGCTGCAGACCGCGGTGAAGTTCGTCGCCGTGCTCGGCATGATCGTCAGTGTGTTTGCGGTGGGCCGCATCGCCCTCGGCGTTGCCTGAGCCCAGGCACCTACACAGGAATCCAGATTAGATGTCCGCTTACAAGATCACCGAACACAAGTACGACATGGTCGTGGTCGGCGCCGGCGGTGCCGGCCTGCGCGCCACGTTCGGCCTGGCCGCCAAGGGCCTGCAGACCGTGTGCCTGACCAAGGTCTTCCCGACCCGTTCTCACACCGTTGCCGCCCAGGGCGGTATCTCGGCCGCGCTCGGCAACATGGGCGAGGACGACTGGCGCTACCACTTCTTCGACACCATCAAGGGGTCGGACTGGCTGGGCGACCAGGACGCCATCGAGTACATGTGCCGTGAAGCCATCCCGGCCATCATCGAGCTCGAACATTACGGCGTGCCGTTCTCGCGCACCGCCGAAGGCAAGATCTACCAGCGTCCGTTCGGTGGCATGACCACCAAGTATGGCGAAGGCCCGGCGGCGCAGCGTACCTGCGCGGCAGCCGACCGTACCGGCCACGCGATGCTGCACACGCTGTACCAGCAGTCGCTGAAGCACGACGCGCGCTTCATGATCGAGTACTTCGCGCTCGACCTGATCTTCGACGAGGAAGGCGCCTGCCGCGGCGTGCTGGCCCTGGACATGTCCGACGGCACCCTGCACCTGTTCCGCGCCCAGGGCGTGGTACTGGCCACCGGCGGCTACGGCCGTGCCTACTTCAGCGCCACCTCGGCGCACACCTGCACCGGCGACGGTGGCGGCCTGGCCATGCGTGCCGGCATCGCCATGCAGGACATGGAGTTCGTGCAGTTCCACCCGACCGGCATCTACGGCGCCGGCTGCCTGATCACCGAGGGTGTCCGCGGTGAAGGTGGCATCCTGCGCAACAGCAGCGGCGAGCGCTTCATGGAGCGTTACGCGCCGCACTACAAGGACCTGGCCTCGCGCGACGTGGTCAGCCGTTCGATGACCATCGAGATCCGCGAAGGCCGCGGCGTCGGCGAGCACAAGGACCACATCCTGCTCGACCTGACCCACCTCGGCCCGGGCGTGATCGACGAGAAGCTGCCGGGCATCGCCGAGAGCGCCCGCATCTTTGCCGGCGTCGACGTGCACAAGCAGCCGATTCCGGTCATCCCGACCGTGCACTACAACATGGGCGGCATCCCGACCAATTACCACGGCGAAGTGGTGCAGAAGGTCGGCGACAACGACAACGCGGTAGTGCCGGGCCTGTACGCCATCGGCGAAGCGGCCTGCGTGTCCGTGCACGGCGCCAACCGCCTGGGCTCGAACTCGCTGCTGGACCTGGTGGTGTTCGGCCGTGCCGTGGCCAACCGCTGTGCCGAGACCATCAAGCCGGGCGCTGCGCACAAGCCGCTGCCGGCCGATGCCTGCGACAAGGCGCTGGGCCTGCTGGACAAGCTGCGCCACGCCAACGGCGATACCCCGACCTCGGTCATCCGCGATCGCATGCAGCGCACCATGCAGGCCGACGCGGCGGTCTTCCGCACCAGCCAGACGCTGAAGGAAGGCTGCGAGAAGATGGACAAGATCTTCGACTCGTTCCAGGACGTGAAGGTCTCCGACCGTTCGCTGGTGTGGAACTCGGACCTGATCGAGACCTACGAGCTGAACAACCTGCTGCTCAATGCGGTGGCGACGATCAACTCGGCCGAACAGCGCAAGGAAAGCCGCGGCGCGCATGCGCACGAGGACTTCCCGGACCGCGACGACGTCAACTGGCAGAAGCACACCCTGGTCAGCGTCGACGAGAAGGGCAAGTGCAGCTTCGACTACCGTCCGGTGCACATGTACACGTTGACCGACGACGTGTCCGTGGTGCCGCCGAAGCCGCGCGTGTACTGATCCGACCCCGCCTACCATGCAATCCGCGCCCACGGGCGCGGGCCGCCTGAGCCAACGAGAGCAGCCATGGCCGAGTTTTCACTCCCCAAGAATTCCAAGATCACGAAGGGCAAGCATTTCCCCGTCAAGAACGGCGGCAAGAATGTGCGCACCTTCAAGATCTACCGCTGGAGTCCGGACGACGACAGCAACCCGCGCACCGATACCTATGAAGTCGATCTGGACGCCTGTGGCCCGATGGTCCTGGACGCCCTGATCAAGATCAAGAACGAGATCGACCCGACCCTGACCTTCCGCCGCTCGTGCCGCGAAGGTATCTGTGGTTCGTGCGCCATGAACATCGACGGCACCAACACCCTGGCCTGCACCCGAGCCATCTCGGACTGCGGCAAGAAGGAAGTGCCGATCTACCCGCTGCCGCACATGAACGTGGTCAAGGACCTGGTTCCGGACCTGACCCACTTCTACGCGCAGTACGCGTCGATCAAGCCGTGGATCCGCACCCAGACCCCGGCACCGCCGGACCGCGAGCGCCTGCAGTCGCCGGAAGACCGCAAGAAGCTGGACGGCCTGTACGAGTGCATCCTGTGCGCCTGCTGCTCGACCAGCTGCCCGAGCTACTGGTGGAACGGCGAGCGTTACCTGGGCCCGGCGATCCTGCTGCAGGCCTACCGCTGGATCATCGACTCGCGCGATGAGGACACCGGTGCGCGCCTGGACGATCTGGAAGATCCGTTCAAGCTGTACCGCTGCCACACCATCATGAACTGCGCCCGGACCTGCCCGAAGGGCCTGAACCCGGCACTGGCGATCGCCGAGATCAAGAAGCTGATGATGGAACGCCGCGCCTGATACACGGCGCAGGGTAGTTGCATGACCCCAGTAGAGCCACGCCATGCGTGGCTTTGCTGTATCTGGAGAAGCTCGATGGAAGAAGACGTTCTGCTGAAGAAGCTGCGCTGGCGCTGCCGCCGCGGCATGCGTGAGCTGGACCAGCTGTTCGGCCGCTACCTGGACCACGAGTGGAGCACTGCGCCGACCGAAGAGCGCGAGGTTTTCCTGTTCCTGCTCGACTGCGAGGACGATAAGTTGTGGCGCTGGTTCATGGGCTACGAGGCCTGCCCGCATGCGCACGCGATCCCCCTCATGCAGAAGATCCTCGCCCTCAAGCCTTGAGTGGCGCCCCTCGCGGCTGCAGGCCGCCGCCCAGTTGGCGGTGCTGCTGGCTGCGCCGTGGCTGCTGCGCGCATCGGATCTGCCTTCACGGCTGCTGATGCCCGCAGTGGTGCTGGCCTGGTGCACGGGCCTGGCCGAACTGGCCTGGCGCCAGCGCAGGCCGCGCGTGCAGGTGCTTCTGCCGCCGCTTCCCGAGCCACTGCAGGTGGCCGGGCAGGACGTTGATACGCCACGGCTGGTGGTGCGTGGCCCATGGCTGTTGTTGCTGTGGCGTGAGGATCGGCGCCGCCAGCGCCTGCTGTTCTGGCCGGATGTGCTCGATTCCGGGCAGCGACGTGAACTGCGACTGGCCGTGGCCGCACGCGCCGTTTCCCGTCAGCCCCGGACGATGGCACCATAAGCTGAATTGACCGGCGTGCCTGCATGTTCAAACCCATTCCCGTGGCCATTGGCCTGCGCTACCTGCGCGCCAAGCGCCGCAACGGCTTCATCTCCTTCATCTCGATGGCATCGATCCTGGGCATCGCGCTCGGCGTTACGGTGCTGATCACCACGTTGGCGGTGATGAGCGGATTCCAGAAGGAAATCCGCAGCCGCCTGCTGCAGATGACCGCGCACACCACCATCAGCCGCGACGGCGAGCCGATGCCGGACTGGATGCGCGTCGTCGACGTGGCCCGCAAGGATCCGCGCGTGGCCGGTGCCGCGCCGTACATCGAGATCCAGTCGATGATCAGCGGCCCGCGCGTGCAGGGTGCGATCATCCAGGGCATCGATCCGGCGCTGGAGCCGAAGGTATCGGTGATCGACAAGAAGGTCACCAAGGGCAGCTATGCCAGCCTGACGCCGGGCAGCTTCAACCTGCTGCTGGGCAAGGAACTGGCGATCTGGCTCGGCGTCGACGTCGGTGACCAGGTGCTGGTGACCTTCGCCGAAGTGCAGGGCACGCCTGCCGGTGCCGTGCCGCGGATGAAACGCTTCACCGTCAGCGGCATCTTCGAGGCCGGCTACAACGAGGTCGACCGGGGCGTCGGCTTCGCCAACATGCAGGACCTGGAGCGCGTGCTGCGCAGCGACGGCGCCACCGGCGTGCGGCTGAAACTGCACGACATGGACCGCTCGCTGGAAGTGGGCGTGGACCTGGCGCAGAGCCTGGGTGGTGCGTACCGGGTAAGTGACTGGACCCAGCAGAACGCCAACCTCTACCACTCGCTGCGCATGGAGAAGGTGGTGATGGGCATCCTGCTGTCGCTGATCATCGCCATGGGTGCGTTCAACCTGGTGTCCTCGCAGGTGATGCTGGTGACCGACAAGCAGGCCGACATCGCCATCCTGCGCACCCTCGGCCTGACCCCGGGCGGGGTGATGCAGGTGTTCATGGTGCAGGGTTCGCTGATCGGCATCTTCGGCACGCTGGCCGGCCTGATCGGCGGCATCACCCTGACCCTCAACCTGGAACGCATCCTCGGTGCAATCGAGAGCGTGTTCAACGTCAAGCTGCTGCCGGAGGATGTGTACTACATCACCGGCCTGCCGACCGACATGCAGACCGGCGACGTGGTGGCGATCACCGTGGTCGCGCTGCTGATGAGCTTCCTGGCCACCCTGTATCCCGCCTGGCGGGCAGCACGCACCCAGCCGGCGGAGGCCCTGCGTTATGAATAAGGTCTTCAACCGCGGCGATGAGGTGATCCGCGCCGAAGCACTGGGCAAGACCTACGCCGAAGGGCGCATGCAGACCCCGGTGTTCGATGGACTGGACCTGACCGTGACCGCCGGCGAGACGGTGGCGATCATCGGTGCCTCCGGTGCCGGCAAGAGCACGCTGCTGCACCTGCTGGGCGGGCTGGATGTTCCGACTGCAGGCGAGGTGTACGTCACGGGCCAGCGCATGTCCGCGCTGTCGGACACTGCGCGTGGCCTGCTGCGCAACCAGGCGCTGGGCTTCGTCTACCAGTTCCACCACCTGTTGCCTGAGTTCACCGCGCTGGAAAACGTGATGATGCCGGTGCTGCTGGCCGGCACCACCGTGGCCGAAGCGAGCAGCCGGGCCACCACGCTGCTGGAAGCGGTCGGCCTCGGCCATCGCCTGGACCACAAGCCCGGCGAGCTGTCCGGCGGCGAACGCCAGCGAGCAGCCGTGGCACGTGCGCTGGTCAATCATCCGGCCTGCGTGCTCGGCGACGAGCCGACCGGCAACCTGGATGACCGCACCGCTGCTACCGTGTTCGAGCTGATGCTGGAACTCAACCGCGCGCGTCATACCAGCCTGGTGCTGGTTACCCACGACCGCAGCCTGGCGAGGCGCCTGGACCGGGTGCTGGAGCTGCGCGAAGGTCGCCTGCACGCGCTGGCCCACGCCGACGTCTGAGCGGCCGGCAACGGCCGCCTCCCGGCGCCTGAACGGGTTTACCTGCCCTCGCGCCGGCCGCACATCGGCCGGCGCATGATCGCAGCAGGTTCCCCGAGGAGATCGCCATGAAGACCCCGATCCTGATCGCCGGACTCTGCCTGGCGCTGGCCGCCTGCGCGACCACCGGCCGGCTCAGCAGTACCGAGAAACTGGATCTGTACCGCGCCCACGCCGGCGCGCCGCAGAACGACATGCAGTTCTTCGGCAGCCTCAATGGCTGGACCGAACTGGGTGACAGCGCGCTGGCGGTGTGGACCCGGCCGAGCGAGGCTTACCTGCTGGAACTGAGTGGTCCGTGCCCGGACCTGTCGTACGCCACCGCCATCGGGTTGACCAGCAGCATGGGCCGCGTGTCATCGCGTTTCGACAAGGTGCTGGTGCGCGACCCGACCGGTGGCCCGCGCATGCCGTGCTTCATCAACAGCATCCGCAAGCTGGACGTGAAGGCACTGCGTGCCTCCGAGAAGGAGCTGCGCCAGGCGCAGGTGCAGGAGCGCGAGGAAAATACGAAATAGCGCGGTAGTGCCAGCCGCTGGCCGGCAACCTGGCATCTGCGCGATGCCGGCCAGCGGCCGGCACTACCTTTGGGTCAGGCTTCCGGGGTGAAGCCGGCAGGCTTTTCCGCGTCCTTCTCGAACAGGAACTTGACCAGTTCGCCCTCAAGGAATGCGCGATGCTCCGGGGTGCGCGGCGACAGGCGGTTTTCGTTGATCAGCATGGTCTGGTGCGCGAGCCACGCGGCCCAGGCCTGCTTGCCGATGTTGTTGAAGATGCGCTGGCCCAGTTCGCCGGGGTAGGGCACGAAGTCCAGGCCCTCGGCATCGCGTTGTTCGTACTGGCAGAAGACGGTTCGGGACATGGTACTCACTCGTGGTTGCGGGGTTTCTTGGGCGTTCGTTTCGGCGCCTTGACCGTGGCGCCATCGAGCAGCTTGCGGATGGGGGCCGGCAGGCCCAGCGCGGGCAGTTCGTCGGTGGCGACCCAGCGCAGCGTGGGTTCTTCCACGCGCAGGCCGTGCACCTGCCGCGACAGTACCTGCAGGTGCAGCTTGTAATGGCTGAAGGTGTGCTGCAGCACGGGCAGCTCCTCGGCGTCTTCCAGCGAACCTTCGACGTGCGCGTCGAACCAGTCCTGCAGTACGCTGCCGGCCTCGGCCTGCGGCAGCGTCCACAGCTGCGCCCAGATGCCGGTGTCCGGCCGCTTCTGCAGCAGCACGCGCTGCTGGGCATCGCGCAGCAGCAGGGCCACGGCTTCGCGCTCGGGCAGGGTCTTGCTGGGCTTGGGCGTGGGCAGTTCGGCGGTACGGCCTTCGCGGCGCGCCACGCACGCGTCCTGCAGCGGGCAGATCACGCAGGCTGGCTTGGCGCGGCTGCACACCGTCGCACCCAGGTCCATCTGCGCCTGGGTGTAGTCGGCCATGCGCCCGGCCGGCACCTGCGCCACGTGCGCCTCGGCAATCGACCACAACTGTTTCTCGATGGCCGGCAGGCCGGGAAAGCCGTCGATGCCGTGGTAACGGCTGAGCACGCGCTTGACGTTGCCATCGAGGATCGCGAACGGATCGTTCCAGGCCTGGCTGAGGATCGCACCTGCGGTGCTGCGGCCGATGCCGGGCAGGGCATGCAAGGCATCGAAATCGCGCGGCAGGTCGCCGTCGTGCAGTTCCACGCAGCGCTTCGCGGCGGCATGCAGGTTGCGTGCGCGGGCGTAGTAGCCGAGCCCGGCCCACTGCGCCATCACCGCGTCATTGCTGGCGGCGGCGAGGTCGGGCAGCGTCGGGAAATGCTGCAGGAACCGCTGGAAGTACGGGATGACCGTGGCTACCTGGGTCTGCTGCAGCATGATTTCCGACAGCCAGACCCGATAGGGGCTGCGTGGGTGCTGCCAGGGCAGGTCGTGGCGACCATGGCCGTCGAACCAGTGCAGCAGGCGGGCGACGAAACCGTCCCGTTCTGCAGTTTCGGCGCTGGCGTGCGGCTGGCGGGGCATTGGAGTTCCAGAGAGGCAGCCACCCGTGGGGTGGCTCTACCAGGCTGCGGTAGAGCCACGCCATGCGTGGCTGCGCGGTGTATCAGGCGCCCAGCGCTTCGGGCAGCAGGGCGTCGACGAAGGCTTCCGGGTCGAACACGCGCAGGTCTTCCGGGCGCTCACCGATACCGGCAAAGCGGATCGGGATGCCGAACTCGCGGGCCAGCGCGAACACCACGCCGCCCTTGGCAGTGCCGTCCAGCTTGGTCACCACCAGGCCGGTCACGTTCACTGCGGCATTGAACTGGCGCAACTGCGACAGCGCGTTCTGGCCGGTGGTGCCGTCGATCACCATCAGCACTTCGTGCGGGGCGGTGGGGTCGATCTTGCCGAGCACGCGGCGGATCTTGCCCAGCTCGTTCATCAGGCCGGACTGGGTATGCAGGCGGCCGGCGGTATCGGCGATCAGCACCGAGGTGCCGCGGGCCTTGCCGGCCTGCAGCGCGTCGAATGCCACCGAAGCGGCATCGGCGTTCTGCCCCTGCGCGACCACGGCTACGCCGTTGCGCTCGCCCCAGGCCTGCAACTGGGCCACGGCGGCGGCGCGGAAGGTATCGCCGGCAGCCAGCATCAGGCTGTGGCCGTCGTCCTTGAAGCGCTTGGCCAGCTTGCCGATGGTGGTGGTCTTGCCGACGCCGTTGACGCCGACGGTGAGCACCACGAAGGGCTTGGCGTTGCGATCGATCACCAGCGGCTTGGCCACCGGCTGCAGGATCGCGATCAGCTCGGCGCGCAACGCGGCCAGCAGCGCATTGGCGTCGGCGAACTCGCGCGACTTCATGCGCTTGCGCAGGCCCTCGACCAGATCGGTGGTGGCGCCCACGCCGACGTCGGCGGTGATCAGTGCGGTTTCCAGTTCGTCCAGCAGATCGTCGTCGAGCTTGGGGTTGCGCGAGAACAGTCCACCGAAGCTGCGCGCGATGACGCTGTTGCGCAGGCGTTCGCGCCAGCCGGGCTTGCCGGCAGGCGCCGGAACGGCATCGATCGAGGCGGCGGCAGGCAGGTCGTCGGTGACCGGTGCCGGGGTGGGCTGAGGCAGTGGTGCGGGTGCCGGTTCGATGGCCGGGGCCGCCACCGGGGCGACGTCGATCCGGGCGGCCGATTGCGGAGCGCTCGGAGCGGGAACGACCGGAGCCGGAACCACCGGAGCCGGAACCACCGGGGTGCGCTCGAAAGCGACCGGAACGACGGCTGCCGGCGGCGGCTCGGCCGGCGCAGGCGCGGCCGGTACGGCTACCGGTGCTGGCTCTTTGTCCTCGACCGGCGCGGCCGACGGGAACGCCGCCGCCAGCTCTTCAGCCGAGTAGTGCTGGGTCTTGGGTGCCTCCGCTGCGGGGGCATCCTGGGGCTTCTTGCGGCGGAAAAAACTGAGCATTGGCAAAAGGCGCTGAAATCAGGGGGATATGCTACCACTCGGGCCTGTCGGGCCGATGTGGACTCAAGGTCGCGGCCCGCCGGCCGTTAACCGGTCCGGAGGGCTGCGCCGTGCGGCCCGGAGACCGCCATGGACAACGTGATGGGAATTGCCCTCGGCGGGATGCGTGCATCCCAGCAGGGCGTGCAGGTGGCTGCGCACAACGTGGCCAACCTGGCGACCCCGGATGCCCAGCGCCTGCAGCTGCAGCGCAGTGCTGCCGGGCAGGGTGGGGTGCAGGCCGCGGTGATTCCCGTCGGCGCCGATGCCGGCGCGCCGCTGGGTGACCTGCTGGCCGCGAAAGCCGAGGTGGTGGCCTTCGCCGCCAATGCCGCGGTGATCCGCCGCCAGGACCAGATGCTGGGTTCGCTGCTGGATCGCGACGTCTGAACCCCTTCGGCAGGCGCCAACCGCCGCCCCTGGTGGGTGCCAACCTTGGTTGGCACTCTCCACCCGCGCCGGTAGCTGCCAACCTTGGTTGGCACGCTCGATCCGCCCCGGTAGGTGCCAACCTTGGTTGGCACGCTTTTGGGGCGCCAACCAAGGTCGGCCTCTACCAGAGCACCGCCGGGTAAGCCGGGCCATGCCCGGCTCCCCCCTGTCGATCAGGCCGACAGCTCCAGCAGCAGCTTGTTCAGCCTCGCCACGTAGGCACCCGGGTCCTTCAGGCTGTCACCGGCGGCCAGCGCGGCTTGGTCGAACAGCACCCGGCCGAGGTCGTCGAAACGCGCGCCATCGGCTTCGGCATCCAGCTTGGCAATCAGTGGGTGGCCCGGGTTGATTTCCAGCACCGGCTTGCTGTCCGGCACCTTCTGCCCGCTGGCTTCCAGGATCTGGCGCATCTGCAGGCCCAGGTCCTGTTCGCCGATGGCCAGTACCGCCGGCGAATCGGTCAGGCGGTGTGACACGCGCACTTCGGCCACGTCATCGCCCAGCACGGTCTTCAGGCGCTCGACCAGGCCCTGCTTGTCCTTCGCCGCGGCTTCCTGTTCCTGCTTGTCCGCTTCGGTTTCCAGCGCGCCCAGGTCGAGATCGCCACGAGCGATGTCGACGAAGCCCTTGCCGTCGAAATCGGTCAGGTAGCCCATCAGCCACTCGTCGATGCGGTCGGTCAGCAGCAGCACTTCCACGCCCTTCTTGCGGAACACTTCCAGGTGGGGGCTGTTGCGCACCTGGCTGTAGCTCTCGCCGGTCAGGTAGTAGATCTTGTCCTGGCCTTCGGTCATGCGGCCGAGGTAATCGGCCAGCGACACCGTCTGCGCATCGCCGTCGCCGCGGGTGGAGGCGAAGCGCAGCAGCCCGGCCACCTTCTCGCGGTTGTTGTAGTCCTCGGCCGGGCCTTCCTTCAGCACCTGGCCGAATTCCTTCCAGAACGTGGCGTATTGCTCCGGCTTATCGGCGGCCAGCTTGTCCAGCATGTCCAGCGAGCGTTTGGTCAGCGCCGCCTTCATCGAATCGATGACCGGGCCGGACTGCAGGATCTCGCGCGAGACGTTCAGCGACAGGTCGTTGGAGTCGACCACGCCCTTGATGAAGCGCAGGTACAGCGGCAGGAACTGCTCGGCCTGGTCCATCACGAACACGCGCTGCACATAGAGCTTCAGGCCCTTGGGCGCATCGCGGTGGTACAGGTCGAACGGCGCGCGGCCGGGCACGTAAAGCAGCGAGGTGTACTCCAGCTTGCCTTCGACCTTGTTGTGGCTCCACGCCAGCGGATCGCTGTGGTCGTGCGCCACGTGCTTGTAGAACTCGGTGTACTCGGCGTCGCCGATCTCGGTGCGCGGACGGGTCCACAGCGCGCTGGCGCGGTTGACGGTCTCCCACTCGACGGTGGCGCCTTCCTCGCCTTCCTTCGGCATCTGGATCGGCAGGCCGATGTGGTCCGAGTACTTCTTGAGGATGCTGCGCAGGCGCCAGCCGTCGGCGAAATCATGCTCGCCATCCTTCAGATGCAGGACGATGCGGGTGCCGCGCTCGGCCTTGTCCACGGTGGCGACGTTGAAATCGCCTTCGCCGCGCGAGGTCCAGCGCACGCCTTCACCTGCGGCCAGGCCGGCGCGGCGCGAGGTCACTTCGACCTCGTCGGCAACGATGAAGGCGCTGTAGAAGCCGACGCCGAACTGGCCGATCAGCTGCGAATCCTTCTTCTGGTCGCCGGACAGCTGGCGCAGGAAATCGCCGGTGCCGGACTTGGCGATCGTGCCGAGATGGGCAATCGCCTCGGCGCGACTCATGCCGATGCCGTTGTCTTCGATGGTGATGGTGTGGGCGGCGGGGTCGAAGCTGACGCGCACGCGCAGTTCGCTGTCGCCTTCCAGCAGGGCCGGCTGGGTCAGGGCTTCGAAGCGCAGCTTGTCGGCGGCGTCGGCGGCGTTGGAGACCAGCTCGCGCAGGAAGATCTCCTTGTTGGAGTACAGCGAGTGGATCATCAGCTGCAGCAGCTGCTTGACTTCGGTCTGGAAGCCAAGGGTTTCGGTCTGGGTGGTCTCGGTCATCGATAGGGCTCCATGTGCAATGCCGCGCCAGCGCGTGCGGCCTCGCCAAGGGGTATGGCTGATTGTCCCGAAATCAAGGGGTTGGTCGGCCGGGCGGCGCCCGGCACCTGCAGAGGCCGAAGCAACAGCAACAGCAACAGCAACAGCAACAGCGGGCTATCCGTGGGATGGCGGGGCGGTGTGGGTTGGCAGGACACGCCGTAAACCCCCTCCGGGGGCCGGCCCAGCCGCTGGCGGCTGTGCGTTCGGGCGCTTGCGAAGCAGTGCTTCGCAAGCAAAGCGCCCTCACCCATGGGGGCTCGATGGCGCCATCCATGGCGCCAACGGTCCTGCCACCCCACACCGCGCCGCCTCTGACAGATTTCCCGCGCCTGTTGGTAGGTGTCGACCTTGGTCGACACATCTGTCAGATATCGAAATAAATCTGGGGTCAGATCCGTTTTCCGCAGGAAAACGGATCTGACCCCAAGAGCCGTTCCGACAGATCGCAGGAAACTGTCGAAGGCGGGGTGCATCCAATGGGGTCAGATCCGTTTTCTGCAGGAAAACGGATCTGACCCCAAGAGCCGTTCCGACAGATCGCAGGAAACTGTCGAAGGCGGGGTGGGTCCGGTTGAGGGGGCGTGAGCCGCATGGATGCGGCGACCGAGCTTACATGGACGTACTTGCAGCGTCCCCCTCAACCGGACCCACCCCGCCATCCCACGGGGATGCCCGCTGTTGCTGTTGCTTCGGCTTCTGCGGGTGCCGGGCGCCGCCCGGCCGAACTACAATCCCGCTCATGCTGAATTTCTCGAATTCCTCCCGCCGGGGGCGCCGATGAGCGGCCGCGGTGGCAATGACGGCCAGGTCCGCATCATCGGCGGGCGCTGGCGCAATACCCGGCTGCCGGTGCCGACCCTGCCGGGCCTTCGCCCCAGCAGCGACCGCGTGCGCGAGACCCTGTTCAACTGGCTGATGCCCAAGCTCGGCGGGGCCCGCGTGCTGGACCTGTTCGCCGGCAGTGGCGCGCTGGGCCTGGAGGCGGTCTCGCGTGGCGCTGCCCACGCCACCCTGGTCGAGCGCGATGCGCAGCTGGGACGCAACCTGACCGCCGCCGTCGCCAGGCTGCAGGCCAGCGACCAGATCACCGTCGTGCAGGCCGATGCCCTGCGCTGGCTGCAAGGGGCGCAGGCGCAGCAGGCCGATCTGGTCTTCATCGACCCGCCGTTTGCCGATGGCCTGTGGCAGGACGTGCTGGCCCAGCTGCCGCGGCACCTGGCCGCCGACGCCTGGCTGTACCTGGAATCGCCGGCCGGCCACGTGCCGGTGCTGCCGCCGGACTGGCTGCTGCACCGCGAGGGTGGCACCCGCGAGGTGCGCTTTGCCCTGTACCGCCGTGCCACTGCTACACTTTGACCTCATCTGAACATCTGCATCCGCCCATGACCGTGGCCAATCGCCGCATTGCCGTCTACCCCGGCACGTTCGACCCCATCACCAACGGTCATATCGACCTTGTGAGCCGGGCCGCGCCGCTGTTCGAAAAGGTCGTGGTCGGCGTGGCGCAGAGCCCGTCCAAGGGCCCGGCGCTGCCGCTGGAGCAGCGCGTGCAGCTGGCGCGTGGCGCGCTGGCCCACCACGGCAACGTCGAGGTCATCGGCTTCGATACCCTGCTGGCCCATTTCGTACGTTCGGTGCAGGGCGGGGTGCTGCTGCGCGGCCTGCGCGCGGTGTCCGACTTCGAGTACGAATTCCAGATGGCCAGCATGAACCGCCACCTGATCCCCGAGGTCGAGACCCTGTTCCTGACCCCGGCCGAGCAGCACAGCTTCATTTCGTCCTCGCTGGTCCGCGAGATCGCGCGCCTGGGCGGCGACGTGTCCGGTTTCGTGCCGGCCGCGGTGCTCGAAGCCCTGCGCAAGGTCCGCGAAGCGAAGTCGGCACAGTCGTAAGCCCCGCTGTACCCGCACCCCATTACGTACACCACCACGCACCATTCCGGGAGGAAACCCATGAACACCACCATGCGCGCGATGCTGATCGCTTCGTTGGCCCTGGCATTCACCGCCTGCAAGAAGGAAGAGGCCGCTCCGGTCGACGAGGCCAAGCAGGCCCTGGTCGCCCCGGCCAAGGACGACGATGCAGGCTGGAAGAAGTACCTGCAGGAAGTGGCGATCCAGAACATGGGCAACATCACCAACAGCCCGTTCCTGTACTACCTCTCGCCGGAATCGGACCCGGACTTCCAGGCCAAGTACGAGCGCCAGACCGAAAGCGCGACCCAGGCCGTGGCCCGTGGCGTGCAGCCGGGCAACATGCTGGCCTTCGGTTCGTCGGCCTCGGGCAAGATGGCGGACATGATCCAGGCCGTGTTCAAGGACGTGTCGCCGGATTCGATGAAGGGCGTGCGCGTCGTCTTCATCGGCCAGTCGGCCGACAACGCCCGCGTGCAGGCTGCGATCCAGCCGACCGGTGCCGAGTACATTTTCGTCGAAGCCAAGTAATACCGAGCCATGGCGGCCATGCTCCGGCATGGCCCGGGCGGCATCCTGCAAGGGGCGCCGCTGATGACCTGACCGGCCCGCGCGCCCGCGCTGGCCGGTCCTTTGTCCCAGGGCGCGGGCGAGGAGTATCGCCGTGTCGCTGAAAATCAACGAGCTCTGCGTCAACTGCGACGTGTGCGAGCCGGCCTGCCCCAACCAGGCCATTGCGATGGGTGAAACCATCTACGTGATCGACCCTGCGCGCTGCACCGAATGCGTGGGTCATTTCGACGAGCCACAGTGCGTGGTCGTCTGCCCGGTCGAGTGCATCGACCCGGACCCGGAGATCGTGGAAACGGAAGACCAGCTGCTGGCCAAGCTGCGCCAGCTGCAGCACGATCACCCCGAACTCTACGCGGAGCCCCCATCCGAATGAAGACGCTGATCGTCCGCCCACTGTTGCTGCTCGGCCTGCTGCTGAGCCCCATGGCCTGGGCTGACAGCCCGGCCCGTGCCGATCGCCCTGATGGCGCGGCCATTGCCAGCGGCCACGCACTGGCCACCCAGGCCGGCATCGACATCCTGGCGCAGGGCGGCAACGCCTTCGACGCTGCAGTGGCGGTGTCGTCCACGCTGGCGGTGGTCGAGCCGATCAGTTCCGGGTTGGGCGGCGGCGGCTTCTTCCTGCTGCACGACGCGGCCACCGGCAAGGATGTGATGCTGGATGCGCGCGAGACCGCTCCGGCCGCGGCGACCCCGCAGGCCTTCCTCGACAAGCAGGGCAACCTGGACCGTGATCGTTCGGTCAACGGTGCCTGGTCGGCGGGTATTCCCGGCCTGCCCGCAGCGCTGGTCGAGCTGTCGGCCAAGCACGGCAAGCTGCCGTTGTCGGCCTCGCTGCAGCCGGCGATCCGCATCGCGCGCGAAGGTTTCCCGGTGTACGACCGCATGGCCAAGGGCTACGCGTCGCGGCGTGAAGTGATGGAGCGCTATCCCGGCACGCGCGAGGTCTACCTGCGCAATGGCAAGCCGATCGCCAGCGGCGACCTGTTCAAGCAGCCGGAACTGGCGCAGACGCTGGAGCGCCTGGCCGCGGGGGGCTTTGATGGCTTCTACAAGGGCCAGACCGGAAAGCTGTTGCTGGCGGGCGTGAAGCAGGCTGGCGGCAAGTGGACCGCTGAAGAACTGGCCGGTTACCGCGTCAAGCAGCGCGAGCCGATCGTGTTCAACTACAACGGCTGGAAGATTACCACCGCGCCGCCGCCGTCGTCCGGTGGCATCGCGCTGGCGAGCATGCTGCAGATCCTGGAAGGCTGGGACATCAGGAAGATGGACCCGGCCCACCGCACCCACCTGGTGGTGGAGTCGATGCGCCGCGCCTACCGCGACCGCACCTTCTTCCTCGGCGATCCGGACTTCGTGCAGATCCCGCAGAAAGTGCTGACCAGCAAGGATTATGCGCAGGGCCTGCGGGCGACCATCCATCCGGAGAAGGCCACGCCCAGCGACCTGCTGTCGGGCAACCCGACGCCGCTGGAAGATGACGAAACCACGCACTTCTCGATCATCGACCGCGACGGCAACCGCGTCGGCGCCACCCAGACCGTCAACCTGCTGTATGGCTCGGGGCTGATTCCCAAGGGCACCGGCGTGCTACTGAACAACGAGATGGACGACTTCGCGCTGAAGCCGGGCACGCCCAATGCGTTCGGCGTGATGGGCTATGAGGCCAATGCGCCGAAGGCCGGCAAGCGCATGCTCAGCTCGATGACGCCGACCTTCATGGAGAACGCCGACAAGGTCGTGGTGCTGGGCACCCCGGGTGGCAGCCGCATCATCACCATGGTGCTGCTGGGCATCCTCGGCTACGACGACGGCCTGGATGCACAGCAGGTTGCCGCGCTGCCGCGCTACCACCACCAGTGGCTGCCGGACCTGATCGAAGCCGAGGACGATGCGTTCGACGCGGCGACGGTGAAGCAGTTGCAGGCGATGGGCCACAAGATCGACCTGCCGGGTGACGTCGCCGCAGGCGGCCGCGGTTCCAGTCACGTGTGGGGCAACCTGCAGACCGTGGAATGGGACCGCAAGGCGAACAAGCTGTTCGGCGGCAGCGACCCCCGCAACCCGGTGGGCAGCGCCCAGGTCGTGCCGGCACGCTGATCCGGTAGCGCCGGCTGCTGGCCGGCAATCCGGCCGATTACCGAAACCCCGCCTTTGCCGGCGGGGTTTTCTGTTTCCTTTCTAGCGATTATTTAACGGGCCGGCGCCGATAATCGACGCATGAAACTCTGGTCTATTCGTGGAAACTCGCAGCGCCTCGATGGCGGTGCGATGTTCGGCAACGCACCGCGTGCGTTGTGGGAAAAATGGGCGGCACCCGACGAGCTCAATCGCATCGAGCTGGCCTGCCGCGCACTGCTTGCCAGTCCGCTGGAAGGCAAGACCGTGCTGTTTGAAACCGGTATCGGGGCGTTCTTCGATCCGCGCATGCGCGAGCGCTACGGCGTGCAGGAAAGCCAGCACGTACTGATCGATTCGTTGCGCGAAGCCGGCTTCGAGCACGAGGATATCGATGTGGTGGTGCTCAGCCACCTGCATTTCGATCATGCTGGCGGCCTGCTGGCGGCATGGAGCGAAGGGCGTGAACCCGAGTTGCTGTTCCCCAACGCGACCTACGTGGTCGGTGCGCAGCATTGGCAGCGCGCCGTGCAGCCGCATCCGCGCGACCGTGCCAGCTTCATTCCGGAACTGCCGGGCCTGCTGCAGGCCAGTGGCCGGCTGGAAGTGGTGGACGGGGAGTACTCGAAGGCACTTGGCCGCAGCGTGCGCTTCAGCTACAGCGACGGGCATACGCCGGGACTGATGCTGGCCGAGATCGTCGGTCACGCGCATGCCGGCGAAAGTGCGCATGGTGGCGTGGTGTTCTGTGCCGACCTGATCCCGGGGCGCTCATGGGTACACGTGCCGATCACCATGGGCTACGACCGCAACGCCGAGCTGCTGATCGACGAGAAGCGGCAGTTCCTTGAAGACAAGCTGGCGCGCAACGTGCGGCTGTTCTTCACCCACGACCCGCAGGTGGCGCTGGCGCAGCTGGGCCGTGATGACAAGGGACGTTTCGTGACCCTGCACGAACAGGGCGAGCTGAAGGCGCGCGCCCTGGGGTAATGAAAAGGCCGGGCAATGCCCGGCCTTTCACTGATGGTGGCAGATCCACGCCATGCGTGGATGGCGTTCGATCCGGACGCGACGATTACGACGACTTCAGGCAGCTGCTCATGAAGGTCTTGCGCGCATCACCGGCCAGCTTCTTCGCGCCCGCGTCAGCGTTGCACTTGCGCATCCGTTCCTGCTGCGGATTGACCGCCTTGGTCTCGGCGGCGTGGCCGCTGAGGCAGGAACTCTGCGCGGTCTTGTAGGCATCACCCTTCAAGCCCTTGTTCTTGGCCGAGCATTCGGCCATGCGCTGCTGCTGCGGGGTGGTGGCGTTGGCAGCCAAGGGCAGGCCGACCAGCAGGACGGCGGCCAGCAGGAAAGAGGCTTTCATCGGGAGCTCCAAGGGTGGCGGGTGCGCGGAGCATTCGCTTCGGGCCGGCAAGGCCACGTGAAGAATCACGCCAGTGCCGCGCCTGCTTGCGGCAACGTTCAGACCGGCGTATTACTTAGCCATATGGGTAAGTATTATCCTGCCATTGAAGACGTCTTCCAGGCACTGGCCGACCCGACCCGTTGCGCGATCGTAGCGGCGCTGGGGCAGGGGCCGCGCACGGTGTCGATGCTGGCCGAACCCTTCGGGATGGCCTTGCCCTCGCTGATGAAACACCTGGCCGTGCTGGAGCGCAGCGGCGTGGTGCGCAGCCACAAGCAGGGGCGCACACGCACCTGCGAACTGGTGCCGGCGCGGCTGGGCCAGGCCGAACAATGGCTCGCAGAACAGCGTGCGGCTTGGGAAGCGCGTTCCGACCGCATGGTCGATTTCGTCGAAACCCTTCACCGACAGGAGCAGGCTCATGGCTGTAGCCGCAGTTAACAACCCCGACACCGATCTGGTGATCAGCCGTGTGCTGAACGCACCGCGCGCCGCCTTGTGGCGGGCGTGGACCGACCCGGAACTGCTGCGCCAGTGGTGGTGCCCGAAGCCGTGGACCACCGAGGTACGCGCATTCGACCTGCGCCCCGGCGGGGCCTTCCACACCTTCATGCAGGGCCCCGATGGCGGCAGCAGTGACAATCCGGGCAGTTTCCTGGAGATCGTGCCGCAGCAGCGCCTGGTGTTCACCTCGATGCTGGGTGCGGGCTGGCGACCGCAGTCACCCTGGCTGGGCTTTACCGCCGTGATCACGATGGAGGACGAGGGGCAGGGCTGCCGCTACACCGCGCGGGTGATGCACTCGGACAAGGCCCTGCGTGACCAGCATGAGCAGCTGGGCTTCTTCAACGGCTGGACCACCGCCATCGACCAGCTGGAAGCCTTCGCCGCCGGGCTGTAGGCAGGAATGCGGGGTGGTGGGGTCAGGGCCCTTTCTGCGAAAGGGGTCCGACCCCCGCGATGTTGGGGTCGGATCCCTTTCGCTGTGAAAGGGCTCTGACCCCGGTTCACCGGATCAACCGACGCGGGTACCGAAGATGCGGTCGCCGGCGTCGCCCAGGCCCGGCAGGATGTAGCCCTTGTCGTTGAGCTGGGCATCGATGGCTGCGGTGTAGATCTCCACGTCCGGGTGCACGGCCTTGACCGCTTCGATGCCTTCCGGCGCGGCCACCAGGAAGATGCCTTTGATGCGGCGGGCACCGGCACGCTTGAGCATGTCGATGGTGGCGATCAGGGTGCCGCCGGTGGCCAGCATCGGGTCCAGGATCAGCGCGTCGCGCTCTTCCAGGCGGCCGGTCAGGCGCTCGAAGTAGGGCACCGGCTGCAGGGTTTCCTCGTCGCGCTGCAGGCCGACCACGCTGACACGGGCCGCCGGGATCAGCGACAGCACGCCGCTGAGCATGCCCAGGCCGGCACGCAGGATCGGCACCACGGTGATCTTGGCGCCGGCAATACGCTGCACCGTCACCGGGCCGGCCCAGCCGGGCAGGGTGTGCGGCTCGGTGTCCAGGTCGGCGGTGGCCTCGTAGGCCAGCAGCGTACCCAGCTCGTTGGCCAGTTCGCGGAAATCCTTGGTGCTGAGCGCAGCGTTGCGCATCAGGCCGATCTTGTGCTGCACCAGCGGGTGGCGCACTTCGACGATCTTCATGGTCGGGAAGGGGGAAAAGGAGAGAGGAGGCCATTTTGCCGGATTGGCGTGTCGAACCCCAAACCGGGCCTGGATCTGATGTACATGAAATGTGCAGGCGCATGTCACGGCCATGCAACCTTGCGGACATACCGTGCAGACCCATTCTTAACAGGAATGGGGATTCCCAGTGCATATCAAGACTCCGTTGGCCGTTGCCATCACCCTGACCCTGGCGATGGGGGCCGCGGCACCGCTGCAGGCTGCCGGGCAACAGGCGGTAGCCGCTACCGGCGCCGTGGCGGCCGACGCGGTCGACCTGGACCGTATCGAAGTGCGCGCCCAGCTCGAATCGCAGATCCGCGCGGTCGACCTCAAGCGCAGCAGCGACGCCATCGAGGACGCGGTGTCCTCCGATGCCCTGGGCCAGTATCCGGACAAGAACGTGGCCGAATCACTGCAGCGCCTGCCGGGCGTCAGCGTGACCCGCGACCAGGGCGAAGGCCGCTTCGTGGTCATTCGCGGCCTGGATGCCAATCTCAACAGCGTCAGCGTGGATGGCATCGCCATCGGTACGCCGGAAGATTCCAGCCGCGCCGCGCCGCTGGACGTGATCCCATCGGACTCCACCGAGCGCCTGCGCGTGGTCAAGTCGCCGACCCCGGACATGCCCGGTGATGCCATCGGCGGCGCCGTGCTGGTGGAATCGGCGTCGGCCTTCGACCGCGACGGCCGCAGCCTGCGCGGCAAGATCGAGGGCAGCCACCAGCAGCTGTCCGGCGAGACCAGCCCCAAGGCCGCCTTCAACTACAGCGAAGTGTTCAACGACACGTTCGGCGTGGCGCTGGGCGTGAATTACCAGAAGCGGAAGTTCGAGTCGGACAACACCGAAGTGGAGTACGACGGCGAGGACGATGCCGCCCCCGGTGACGTGACCGCGATCAACCTGCAGCACCGCAAGTACGAGATCGAGCGCAAGCGCATCGGTGCCAACCTCAACCTCGACTGGCGCCCCAACGAAGACAGCACGTACTACCTGCGCACGCTGTACAGCCAGTTCGACGATGCGGAGACCCGCCAGCGCGTGATCTTCAACTTCGACGACGCGAAGATGGTCAAGACCGGCACCGACCAGTACCGGCTCGATGGCATGCCGAAGGACTCGATCGACAAGCGCATGCGCTACCGCACCAAGAAGGAGAACACCTTTGCGGCCAGTCTTGGTGGCGAGAACAAGCTGACCAACGCCGTGGTCGATTACCGGATCGGCTACACCCGTACCGAAGAGCGCGTGAACGACGAGATGGAGGCGCGCTTCAAGCTCAACGGCAAGGCCTTCAATGGCACCCTGGACCAGAGCAGCCGCCTGCCCAGCTACAGCTTCGATAACCCGCAGTGGCTGGACAACGGCAACTACGCGTTCGACCGCGTCGTGCTTTCGCCCAAGCAGGTGAACGACAAGGAACACAGCGCGCAGGTCAACGTGCGCTTCGACGGCGACAGCAGCAGCATCAAGTTCGGCCTGCTCGGCCGCTGGCGCGACCGCGACGTGAATGTCGATGAGCGCGAACTGCGCGTCGGCCCGAAGGTGGTGCTGTCGAGCTGGACCACCTCTTCGCCGGAGCATCGCCACGGCAACATGGGGGATGGCATGGACTCGGCTGCGATGCGCGCGTTCTGGGCCGCCAATGGTGGCCAGTACAGCGCCCGCCCGCAGGATGTCGGCGGCAATGCGATGACGTCGCTGGAAGAGGATTACGTGGCCAGCGAGGACATCTTCGCCAGCTATGCCATGGGTACTTGGGATGTGGGCGCGCTGCGCATCATCGGCGGCGTGCGCGTGGAGAACACCCGCTTCAAGGCAGTCGGCAACCAGGTGGACGTGGCCGCCAACGGCCGCAGCTTCACCGTCACCCCGCGCGTGGCCAACAGCAGCTACACCAACGTGCTGCCGGGCCTGCATCTGCGCTATGACGCGGCCGATGACTGGGTGCTGCGCGCCTCGGCCAACAAGACCGTATCGCGCCCGTCCTTCGGCGACGTCTCGCCGCGCGTGGGTTACAGCCGCGGTGACGAGGAAGTGCGCCTGGGCAACCCGGAACTGGATCCGTACGAGTCGAAGAACATCGACCTGTCGGTGGAGAAGTACATCGGCAGCAGCGGCATCGTTTCGCTGGGCCTGTTCCACAAGTCGATCGATGGCTACATCGTGGAGACCGTGCGGACCAATGATCCGGCCTACGGTGGATTCGACGTGACCCAGCCGATCAATGGTCGCAAGGCCACCGTGCGTGGCGCGGAGTTCAACTGGCAGCAGCAGCTGGCCTTCCTGCCGGAGGGCCTGGATGGCCTGCTGATCGGTGCCAGTGGCACCTGGCTGGACACCACGTTCGATGCCGGCATCAAGGGACGTGAGGGCGAGGACTTCACCCTGCCGCGCGCTTCCAAGCATGTCTACAGCGCACACATCGGCTATGAAAAGTACGGTGTAAGCACGCGTCTGGCGGCCGTGTACCGCAGCGAGTATCTGGACAGCATCGGCAAGGGGCGTGCATTCGACATCTACGTGGCACCCAACACCCAGCTCGATTTCTCGCTGGACTACAAGTTCACCCCGCGCGTGAGCATGTACTTCGAAGCGCAGAACCTGCTGGACAAGCCGCTGGAGCTTTACCAGGGCACCCGCTCGCGCACCCTGCAGATGGAAGAGTACGGCCGCACCTATGCGCTGGGCCTGAAGGTGGCGCTGTGATGGGGCGTGGCGTCACTGTCCTGGCCGCCGCGCTGGCGGCTACGCTGGTCGCCGGCTGCACGCCGGCCACCGGCAACGATCCGGTTGCGGGAGCGGCCGCGCCGGCCGCCAATGGCGAGCGCGTGGTGAGCACCATCGCCGAAGCGTTCCTGTCACCGATGACCCCGGCCGACAACATCGACTCGCCGGCGGCCTGGCGCGCGCCGGACGGCGCGCTGTGGCTGATCGCCACCGCCAAGGCCACCGACAAGCTGGTGGTCTACGACGGCAGCACCGGCCAGCACCTGCGTGACGTCGGCAGCAGCGGCACCGCACCGGGGCAGTTCGACCGCCCAAACGGCATCGCGGTGACCGACGACCTGCTGTGGATCGTCGAGCGCGACAATCACCGCGTGCAGGTGCTGAGCCTGCCGGACTTCGCGCCGCTGGCGACCTTCGCTGCGGACGACCTGCGCAAGCCGTACGGTCTGTGGGTCGACCGCCGTGCCGATGGCTACAGCGTCTACGTCACCGATTCCTGGGACAACGGCGAGGATGCGCAGGGGCGTGACATCCTGCCGCCGCTGGCCGAGCTGGACAAGCGCGTGCGCCAGTACCATGTGACCCGCGACGGCGCGAAGGTCGAGGCGAAGCTGGTGGCCAGCATCGGCGATACCACCGAGGCCGGTGCACTGCGCGTGGTCGAGTCGATCTGGGGCGACCCCGAGAACGACCGGCTGCTGATTGCCGAAGAGGACGAGCGCTACGCCAGCGAGTTCAAGGTCTACACCCTGGCGGGCCGCTTCACTGGCACCACCTTTGGCCGCGACGTGTTCAAGGCCCAGGCCGAAGGCGTGACCCTGCGCACCTGCGGCAAGGACGGCTGGTGGATCACCACCGAACAGGGCAAGCAGCGCAGCGTGTTCCACCTGTTCGACCGGCACACGCTGAAGCCGGTCGGCGCGTTCCAGGGCAATACCGTGGCCAACACCGATGGCATCTGGATGATGCAGCAGCCCAGCGCGCGCTTCCCACACGGTGCGCTGTATGCAGTACATGACGACCAGGGCGTGGTGGCCTTCGACTGGGAGAGCATCGCCAAGCAGCTGGCGTTGCCGCTGGAGTGTGGCGCATGAGCGGGCAGTGCGTAATGCGCGCGCTGGCGCTGGGCCTGCTGCTGGCGCTGCCGTCGCTGTCGTTCGCGGCGGCCGAACCGAATACCCAGGTGCCGGCAGGTAGCCGCCACTACGCGGCGACGACGGTGCCGGACCGCATCGTCGCCTCGCCGGCGGTTGATTCCAGTCATGGGTTCGCCGTGGCCTGGCGTACCGACGACAGCGTGCAGGCGCCGCTGCTGGAAATCGCGCTGGCCGCAGATTCGCCGGCCATTGAAGGCATCCGCCAGGTGCGTGCGACGACCCGCGCGCTGCAGACCGAGAACGGTCTGTCGCACCACCATCGGGCAGATATCGATGGCCTGCAGCCGGATACCCAGTACGTCTACCGTGTGCAGGGCAATGGCAGCTGGAGCGCCTGGAACCAGCTGCGCACGCTGGCCAGCGCCGATCAGCCGCTGACCCTGCTGTACTTCGGCGATACCCAGAACAAGAACGTCAGCCATGTCAGCCGCGTGGTGCGTGCCGCGCAGAAGGCTGCGCCGCAGGCGCGCATGAGTCTGTTTGCCGGTGACCTGGTCAGCGGAGGCGACAACATGGATGACAGCGAGTGGGGTGAGTGGTTCGCTGCGACCAGTTGGCTGGCGCAGGAAACGCTGGTGGCGCCGGCCATCGGCAACCACGAGTACTTCGAGGAATTCGAGGACACGCCGCAGGAGCGCCGCGTGCTGGGCCGCCACTGGCCGGTGACGTTCGCGCTGCCGGGCAATGGTGCCACCGCCGCGCAGCAGACCAGCTACTGGTTCGATGCGCAGGGCGTGCGCGTGGCCGTGGTCGATGGCACATCGGCACTCGACCTCGGCACCGCCAAGGCGCAGGCACAGTGGCTGGACAAGGTGCTGACCGGCAATCGGCAGGCGTGGACCATCGTGCTGCTGCACCAGCCGTTCTACTCGCCGCGCGAAGGGCGCGAGAACGCCGCGTTGCGTGACGTGCTGCTGCCGGTGGTACGCCGCCACAACGTCGATCTGGTGCTGCAGGGCCATGACCACACCTATGGCCGCCGTGGCGAAGGGCAGGCCGCGACGCCGCAGTATGTGGTGACCGTGGCCGGACCGAAGCAGTACCGCCTTTCCGACGAAGCGCGCAGGACGATGGACCCGGTGGCCGAGGACACCCAGCTGTTCCAGGTGCTGAACATCGACCCGCAGCACCTGCGCTATGAAGCACGCACCGTGACCGGCCGTCTTTACGATGCCTTCGAATTGCGTCGTGATGCCAAGGGTGGAAAGCAGCGCACGGAGCTGACCGAAGGCCGCATTGCTCCGCGCGACTGCCCGCGCGCGCAGACCGCCAAGGGTCGCGCCGACCGCTGCTGGGAATGAGGAGACGCCGATGACCACACCCCGCCGCATCATTCCATTGGCTGCCATCGGCGCGTCCCTGCTGTTGCTGGCCAGTGCGGTAACCGCCGCCGATACCGTGCTGCATCCCTTCCTGGTCGCCCAGCCGGCGCAGGCCCCGCAGGAGGTGAACCTGGCGGTGGAGATCCCGGCCGGCAGCTTCACCAAGTACGAGATCAAGGAAGACGGCCTGGTGCACGTGGACCGCTTCCAGTCGATGCCGGTCGCCTATCCGGCCAACTACGGCTCGATGCCGCGCACCCTGGCCGGCGACAACGATCCGCTGGATGCACTGGTGTTGACCCGCGAACCGCTGCATCCGGGCGTGATCGTGCGTTTCCGGCCGATCGGTTACCTGAAGATGATCGATGGCGGCGAGCACGACGAGAAGATCATCGGGGTGCCGACCGACAAGGTCGACCCGACCTACGCCAGTATCCGCGACCTGGCGGACCTGCCGGAGGCCGAACGGCAGCGGATCGAAGCGTTCTTCCGCGTCTACAAGGACCTGCCGGCCGGGCGAAACCCGGTGCAGCTAAATGGCTGGGGCAACGCCGCCGAGGCACGGTCAATGATCCGCGAGGCCATGCAGCGGTTCAAGCGCTAGAACCCCGCCGTGGGTGGGTGGCCGGACGCGCGCATCACCTTCACCGCCCCTGGCTATCATGTCCGCCTTCCACATCGAAGGCGGTGCATGTGTCGGTAGCGTTGGTATGGTTCCGCCGTGATCTGCGGCTGCAGGACAATCCGGCCCTGCAGGCCGCGCTGGATGCGGGTCACGACGTGGTGCCGGTCTATCTCCACGCGCCGCACGAGGAAGGCGAGTGGGTGCCTGGCGCGGCCTCCGATGCGTGGCGCCACCGTTCACTGGGTGCCTTGGACGCCGACCTGCGCACGCGCGGTTCGTCGCTGGTGCTGCGTAGTGGTGACAGCCTGCCGGCCCTGCAGTTGCTGATCGGGCAGACCGGCGCCGAGGCGGTGTACTGGAACCGCAAGTACGAGCCGGCTACGCAGGCACGCGACGCCACCATCAAACGCACGCTGCGCGAGCAGGGCATCGACGCACAGAGCTGCAATGGCAGCCTGTTGTTCGAGCCCTGGGACATCGCGACACAGCAGGGTCAGCCGTACAAGGTGTTCACTCCGTACTGGCGCAACGTACTCAGTCATTGGCGCCTGCCGACGCTGAGTGCCGCGCCGAAGGCACTGACCGCGCACTCGGTCGACGGCCTCGCATTGGACGAGCTGCGGCTGGCGCCCACGCTGGACTGGGATTCCGGCTTCTGGGAGCACTGGCAGCCGGGCGAGGCCGGCGCGCTGGAGGCGTTGTCCGTGTTCGAGGACGGCGCGTTGCGCGGTTACCGCGAGCAGCGTGACCTGCCGGACCGGGTCGGCACCTCGCGGCTGTCGCCGCATCTGCATTTCGGCGAGATCGCGCCGTGGCGCATCGCGCATGCGCTGGAGAGATTGCGCAGTGCCGGCACTGACGCCGACATCGACGGCTATCTGCGGCAACTGGGCTGGCGCGATTTCGCCTACCACCTGTTGCATCACTTCCCGAAGACGCCGACCGACAACCTCAATCCGCGTTTCGACCGCTTCCCTTGGGCCACGCCCACTGCAGCGCAACTGCATGACTGGCAGCGCGGCAACACCGGCGTGCCGATCGTCGATGCGGGCCTGCGCGAGCTGTGGCACACCGGTTACATGCACAACCGGGTACGGATGATTGTTGCCAGCTACCTGTGCAAGCACCTGCGTGCGCACTGGCTGCAGGGCGCGCGCTGGTTCTGGGACACCCTGGTCGATGCCGACCTGGCCAACAACACGATGGGCTGGCAGTGGGTGGCAGGCACCGGCGCCGACGCGGCCCCGTACTTCCGGGTGTTCAACCCGGTCACCCAGGCCGAGAAGTTCGACCCGCAGGCCCGCTACATCAGCCGCTGGGTGCCCGAACTGGCGGCGCTGCCGGTGAAAGCGCGCTTCGCGCCGTGGCAGCATCCGCTGCTGCTGGCGGCGCATGCCCCGGGCTATCCGCGTACGCCGCTGGTGGATCTGGCCGTCGGCCGCGATGCTGCGCTGGCCGCCTACCGGCAGACGGGGGCTGGGTAAAGCGCGGGCTGAGCGTTCCAGTCAGTTAGCTGAACGCGGCCCTGTTGCCGCGACCGATCATCATCCCGACATCGCATCGGGCTGTTTATTCTCTCTGCGCCCGTAAGCCGCCGACCCGACCGGAAAACAAGGAGAACCACATGATCCGCAACACCACCCGCAACGTCGCACTGGCCCTGATGAGTGCGGCCGTCCTGTCGGCCTGCGCCACCGGCGGCTCCTATGTGCAGAGCGACCAGTACGGCAACCCGACCGAACAGCAGAACCGTACCGGCCGCAACGCGCTGATCGGTACCGCCATCGGTGTGGCTGCCGGCCTGCTGACCGGCGACAGCGCCACCGAGCGTCGTCAGCACGCACTGATCGGTGCCGGTATCGGTGCGCTCAGCGGCGCCGCCGTCGGCCAGTACCAGGATCGCCAGGAACGCGCGCTGCGCGAGCGCACCGCCAACACCGGCATCGATGTGCAGCGCCAGGGCGACAACATCATGCTGAACCTGCCGGACGGCATCACCTTCGACTTCGGCAAGGCCACCCTGAAGCCGCAGTTCTACGGCTCGCTCAACGGTGTGGCCGGTACGCTGCGCGAGTACAACCAGACCATGATCGAAGTGGTGGGCCACACCGACAGCATCGGCAGCGACGCGGTCAACAACCGCCTGTCGAAGGAACGCGCCGATTCGGTGGCGCAGTACCTGATCGGCCAAGGCGTGCAGAGCGTGCGCATCGAAACGCTGGGGGCCGGCAAGTCGTATCCGATTGCCGACAACAGCACCGATGCCGGCCGTGCCAAAAACCGTCGCGTTGAAATCCGCGTGATTCCGCTCAAGCAATAACGCGTAGCGTTGTTGCTTGAGCCGGTCCGGCCATCGGCCGGAACGAAAATGCCGCCCTTGCAGGCGGCATTTTTGTGGGTGCCGAGCTTGCTCGGCACGCCGACAGCGTTCCCGTTCGCGGCTTCTCCGAACGGCGCCGACCAAGGTCGGCATCTACCGAAAGCCACGCAGCCGGAA
>NZ_JCAFTJ010000016.1:0-40835 GCF_059370155.1 Stenotrophomonas sp. YJH_SMC_73
CGCAGCCGCATCAAGGACACCGACTTCGCCAAGGAAACCGCCGAACTGACCCGCACCCAGATCCTGCAGCAGGCCGGTACGGCCATGCTGGCCCAGGCCAACCAGGTGCCGCAGGGCGTGCTCAGCCTGCTGCGCTGATCCACGGCAAGAAGGCGCCGCTACCGTCGGATCGAACCGACGGTAGCGGCAACCGGGAAGCCACGATGCACGAAGGCGCGGGCCATGCCCGGCCCGGGATCACTCCCGAACCGGCTTGGCATCGCCCGCTCCTGCGGACCTCTCTTTCAGCGCTGTACCTTTGACTGTACGTACCGGGCGGCTTCGTCTCCCCCCGATTGTCAGTAGCCTGATCCCTCCCCTGCATTGGGGGAGGGCTTTTTGCAGACTCCCGGCAGCCCGCGGTGAACCTACCCGCACCCTGCCCCAGCCCTCCTGCAACCCGCGTGCCAGAACCCGCGCCAGGCGATTGGCACGGCACGTGCATCGACGAAGTCCTCAAGACCCAGCGGCGCAGGCCGCTATTTTCGTTGACGACGGGCCACCGCACGACGGCCGGGCCCGGATACCAGGAGAAACGACGTGGCAGACTTTGGATACGGTGGCATTGGCTCGGGACTGGATATTTCCAGCATCGTCAACCAGCTGGTCGCAGCTGACCGCAAGCCCGCCGACAATGCGCTGAACCTGCAGCAGTCCAAGGCCAAGATGCAGTTGTCGTCGATCGGCACCATCACCTCTGCCTTCGACAAGCTGAAGACGGCGCTGACCGCACTGAAGGCCACCACGGCGTTCGACACGCGCACGGTGACCGCCAGCAAGGGCGGCGACAAGGGCACCGACGAGATCCTGACGGCGTCGGTCGCGCTGTATGACGTTGGCACCACCAAGGCTGCGGCCTCCAACGGCACGCACGTGGTCAATGTCACCTCGCTGGCGACAGCGCACAAACTGATCGCCGATACCTCGGTACCCAAGACTGACACGTTTGCTGCCGGAACCTTGACGCTGACCGTTGGCGTGGGCGACAAGGCCAAGACCATGAACGTGGAGGTGGAGGACGGCGACACGCTGACCACCATCCGCAACAAGATCGATGCGGCCGGCCGCAAGGAAGGCGTGCAGGCCACCCTGATCAGCTCCGGCGACAACCAGTACCTGTCGATCGCCCAGGAGAAGACCGGTGCCGCCAACGCGATCAAGCTCGAATACGCCGGCAGCGACGCCAAACTGGGCGGCCTGGTCAACAGCCTCAAGCAGAACACCGCCGCCGCCGACGCCGAGCTGACCATCGATGGTGTGAAGGTCGTCAGCGCCAGCAACACCGTGGCCGATGCGGTTCCGGGCCTGACCCTGAACCTGAAGATGCCGGGCACCAGCACGGTGACCATCAGCACGGACACTGCGGCAGCCACCAAGGTGATGCAGGAGTTCGTCACCGCCTACAACGCTGCACTGGCGGCGATCAACACCGAAACCAAGTACGACGCCAAGACCAAGGAAGCCTCCACGCTGACCGGCGATGCGCAGATGCGCGGCGCCACCAGCCAGCTGCGCTCGGTGATGTCGAGCGTGCTCAAGGACCTGGCCGGTGACAAGCTCGATGCCAAGGCGATCGGCCTGGATACCCGTGGCTATCCCAATGCCGACGGCACGCTGATCCTGGACACCACCAAGTTTGCCGCCGCACTGGCCAGCCAGCCGGAGAAGATGCGCCAGGCGATCACCGGTGATACCGGCGGTGCCGGCAAGCTGTACACGCTGGTCGACGGCTATGTCAGCACCACGGTCGGCAAGGAAGGCGCCTTCGTTGCCCGCACCAAGGGCCTGAACACCACGCTGGACAACATCGACAAGCGCCGCAAGGACCTCGACACGCGCATGAAGAGCGTGGAAGAGCGCTACAAGAAGCAGTTCCTGGCGCTGGACAGCCTGATGGGCAAGCTGCAGCAGAGCAACACCGCGCTGCAGCAGCAGCTGGCCCAGTTGAACCGCTGACGGAACATGCACGGCACTCAAGTTTGCCGCGCAATGCACCGATAACGGACGCAACAGCAATCATCGCCGCGCCGTCGGCACCGGTCCCCGCGATCACCCGACGGCACCCCGCGCAAGGAGAATCACGAATGTACGGTTCCAGCCGTCAATATGCCGAGCAGTACCGCCAGGTGGGGGTGACCAGTGCGGTCGCCGATGCCGATCCACACAAGCTGGTGGCGATGCTGCTGGCCGGCGCGCTGGAGCGCGTGCGCCGCGCCCTGGCCAGCCTTGAACGCGGTGACCAGGCCGGCAAGGGCAAGGCGATCGGCGAAGTCTGCGCGATCGTCGGCCACCTCAACGGCTCGCTGGACCATGAGGCCGGTGGCGAGATCGCCGGAAATCTGTCGGCGCTGTACGACTACGTGCTGCAGCGCCTGACCGAGGCCAACCTGCACAACGACCGTGCCGCGCTGGATGAATCGCTGCAGCTGCTGGGCGAGATCGACAGCGCCTGGAACGCGATCCCGCACGAACAGCGCCGCCCGGCCGCGGTGGCGCCATGAGCCTGCAGGAACTGCATGCGCAGCTGGATGCCTTCGAGAGAGCCTTGGGCGAAGAATCCCTCGACCAGGCAGACAGCCTGCTCGACGGCCACGACAGCACTCTGCACGCCCTGCTCAGCCAGCCGCTGACCGCTGCGGACCACGCGCCGCTGAGCGCCCTGTTCGAGCGCCAGCAGAGTCTGCTCGGCCTGCTGCGCCAGCGCCGTGATGCCGTGGCCGCACTGATGAACGACGGCCAGCGCTCCCTTCGCGCGGCGCATGCCTATCTGCAGGCAGAATCGCTGGCATGACCTCGCTGCCGACCACCTCGCTGCATCACCCGGCCGAAAGCGAGCTGTTCGACGAGACGCTCAGCTGCGAACTGGCCCTGCCGGCCGAGTTCCAGGCGGGCAGCGCGGCCGGCCGCACCAGCAGCGCCGAAGGCCTGCTGCGCAGCCTGGCACTGGTCGAGGACAGCCGCGGCGACGAGCACGACGAACGCAACGAAGCCAGCCTGCAGCTGCAGCGCCTGGAAGCCAAGCTGGACCTGGCGATGGTGCTGCTCGGCCGGCTGGTGCGCCAGCAGGGCCAGGAGCTGACCCTGCGCCCGGTGCGCTGGTCGCGCCGTGGCATCCGCCTTCAGCTGGGCCCGCGCAGTGGCGCAAGCCCCGGCCAGGCCGGCGTGGTGCGCCTGCAGCCCAGCGACTGGCTGCCCGACCACATCGACCTGCCGGTGGAGGTCGTCGCAGAAGCCGCCGACGGTAGCGGCGGGCACTTCCTGTGGCTGCGCTTCCAGCGTTTGGGCGATGGCCTGGAGATGGCGATGGAGCGGCACCTGTTCCGCCTGCACCGCCGCCAGGTGGCCGAGGCACGCCGCGCACGCTGAAACCCGCCCCCTTGGCGCTGTACGGCCGACCCTTGGCGCGCCCGTTCAGCTAAGTTAAGGTGGATGCCCCTACACGGATCTGCTGCGTGCCTGTGCGAGTTCTCATCGTCGACGATCACACCCTTGTCCGCGCCGGCCTGGCGCGGCTGCTGCAGGGGTTTGCCGACGTGCAGCTCGTGGCCGAGGCCAGCAACGCCGAACAGGCACTGCAGCTGTCCCTGCAGCACGCACCGGATGTGGTGCTGATGGACCTCTCGCTGCCGGGCCGCACCGGCCTGGAAGCGCTCAGCGACATCCGCCTGCGTGCCCCCGGTACCCGGGTGGTGATGATGACCATGCACGACGATGCCGCCCACGTGCGCGATGCACTGGATCGTGGCGCGGTCGGGTTCGTGGTGAAGGACGCCGCACCGCAGGAACTGGAACTGGCACTGCGGGCCGCGCACGCCGGCCAGGTGTTCCTGAGCCCGCAGATCTCGGCCAAGATGCTGGCGCCGATGCTGGGCCGCGAGAAACCCACCGGCATCGCCGCACTCTCACCACGGCAGCGCGAGATCCTGCGCCGCATCGGCAAGGGCGAGAGCAACAAGGAAATCGCCGCCGATCTCGGCATCAGCGTCAAGACGGTGGAGACCCACCGCGCGCGGATGATGGAATCGCTGGGCTGCCGCCGCGCCAATGACCTGCTTCTGCTGGCCGCACGCCATCAGCACGAGCTCGAGTAGGCGCCGGTATCGGGGTCAGATCCCTTTCCCGCGGAAAAGGATCTGACCCCGCGACACCCTGCAGCGGCGACGACATCCCGTCACCCCGACATTCCCTGACAGGAATCCGTACCCCGACCGGCGCGCGCCCAGCGGCTTCGCCACCACAAATCAATGACTTGGCGACGCATTTCGTCAATTTCCCGCGTCGGTGTAGGGAATTCCCCTACACCCTGTCGGGAGTTCCACGAAATGCATCAGGAACCCCCCGATTCCGCCCCCGCCGGATCAAAAGCAAGATGCGTTCCACAAGGCGCCGGGGAGCGGTGCCGGGGAACCACGATGAAGGCTGCACTCTCGACCCAGCTGGGCCAGCAACTCCACCTCACCCCGCAACTGCTGCAGTCGATCCGGCTGCTGCAGCTCGATGGCCTGCACCTGGAGCAGGAAATCCAGCGCCTGCTGGACTCCAACCCGCTGCTGGAGATCGAGGAGGCCGAAGCGCCCGCTGCTGAAGCCACCGAAGCGAGTGCCACCACCCTCGACACCGCCGCCTTTGACGAACTGCCCGAGCCGTCGATGTGGGACGTGGCCGGCGCCAGTTGGCAGGACGGCGACGACGATCGCATGGCGCGCATCGCCGCCGGCGAGTCGACCGACCCGCAGCTGCGCGTGCTGCAGCGCCTGGCGCTGGACATGGACGACCGCCAGCTGGCGGTGGCCGCGTTCTGGCTGGACCACTGCGATGAGGCCGGCTACCTGCAGGCGCCGCTGGCCCAGCTGCAGCTGCTGGCCAGCGCCCAGTTCGACATCGCTGCCGACGGCGTGGAAGCCATCCGCCAGCAGCTGCTGCATGGCGAGCCCGCCGGCATGGCCGCGCAGGACCTGCGCGAAGGCCTGCAGGCGCAGCTGCGCAGCCTGCATGGCGTGGTGCCGGCCCGCCACCTGGCCGCACGCATTCTCGATGGCGCGCTCGACGCGCTCGCGGCCCACGACTACCCCGCCCTCGCCCGCCAGCACGACGCCGAGATCGACGACGTGCGCGAGGCGGTGCGCCTGATCCTATCGCTGCAGCCGCGCCCCGGCGACAGCCTGCTGCCCGAACGCAACGCCGTGGTGGTGCCGGACGTGGTCGCCTGGCACGCTGATGGGCAGTGGAAGGTCGCACTGAACCCGGCCACCAGCCGCCGCGTGTCGATCAACAGCCAGTACGAACAGGCCCTGGCCGAGACCAGCGACGCCGCCCCGGCACTGCGCGAAATGCTGCAGGAGGCGCGCTGGTTCAGCCGCGGCCTGTCGATGCGCTACGACACCCTGCTGCGCACCGCGCGGGTGATCGTCGAGCGCCAGGCCGCCTTCCTGGTCCGTGGCGAAGAGGCCATGGCGCCGTTGACCCTGAAGGAAGTGGCCGAGGAGATCGGCATGCACGAGTCCACCGTCTCGCGCATCACCACCGGCAAGTTCCTGCAGACCCCGCGCGGCACCTTCGAACTGAAGCACTTCTTCGCCGTGCGCCTGGAAGGCGCCAGCGTCTCCGGCCAGGCGGTGAAGGCCATGGTCCGCCGCCTGATCGACGCCGAACCGGCCGGCCGGCCGCTGGCCGATGAGGCCATTGCCGGCCTGCTGTCACGCCAGGGGGTGAACATTGCCCGCCGAACCGTCGCAAAATACCGAGAACAACTGGATATCGCCCCGGCCCGCGAACGGCGCCGGCTCAGCGCCAGGCAACCCCAGCTGGCCCGGGTGGGCTGAAAAGGATGTTGGACATGAACAAGCTCACGGTTCTGCTGGTCGATGACCACGAGGGCTTCATCAACGCGGCGATGCGCCATTTCCGCAAGATCGACTGGCTGCAGATCGTCGGCAGTGCCGGCAACGGCCTGGAAGCGATCGAGCGCTCGGAAACGCTGCGCCCGCAGGTGGTGCTGATGGACCTGGCGATGCCGGAAATGGGCGGCCTGCAGGCGACCCGCCTGATCAAGTCGCAGGACGATGCACCGTACATCGTGATCGCCAGCCACTTCGACGACGCCGAGCACCGCGAACATGCGCTGCGCGCCGGCGCCGACAACTTTGTCAGCAAGCTGTCCTACATCCAGGAAGTCATGCCGATCCTGGAAGGCCTCAGGGAGGATCGATCGTGAGCGAATCGCGCATCCTGGTGCTGGACAACGACGCCGTGCGCGCAGAGCGCACCGTTGCCCTGCTGGAATTCATGGACTTCAACCCGCGCTGGGTGTCCGACGCGGCCGACTTCGACCTGGGCCGCCAGCGCCAGAACGACTGGATGGCAGTGATCGTCGGCAGCCTGGATGACAGCGCCGCCAGTACCGCGCTGTACCACTGGCTGGGCGGCAGCAGCCTGCCGCCGCCGGTGCTGCTGGCCGATGGTGATGCTGCAGCGTTTGCCCAGCAGCACGGTCTGCACGAGGCCAACATCTGGCCGCTGGAAACGCCGCTGCGCCACGCGCAGATGGAAGCCCTGCTGCGCCGCGCCAGCCTCAAGCGCCTGGATGCCGAGCACCAGGCCGGCGCCGCGCAGGATCAAGGCCCGACCGGCAACGGCCCGGCGGTCACCGCGCTGCGCACCATGATCGAGCAGGTGGCCGCGTTCGACACCACCGTGCTGGTGCTGGGCGAATCCGGCACCGGCAAGGAAGTGGTATCGCGCGCCATCCACCAGCGCTCGCCGCGCCGTGATGGCCCGTTCGTGGCAATCAACTGTGGCGCCATTCCGGCCGACCTGCTGGAAAGCGAACTGTTCGGCCACGAGAAGGGCGCCTTCACCGGCGCACTGACCGCGCGCAAGGGCCGGTTTGAAATGGCCGAGGGCGGCACCCTGCTGCTCGACGAAATCGGCGACATGAGCCTGCCGATGCAGGTGAAGCTGCTGCGCGTGCTGCAGGAACGCAGTTTCGAGCGCGTTGGCGGCAACCAGACCATCCGCTGCAACGTGCGCGTGGTGGCCGCGACCCACCGCGACCTGGAGACCCGCATCGCCGAGGGCAAGTTCCGCGAGGACCTGTTCTACCGCCTCAACGTGTTCCCGATCGACGTGCCCGCGCTGCGCGAACGGCGCGAAGACCTGCCGGCGCTGGTGGAAACCATCGCCGCGCAGCTGGCCCGCACCGGCCGTGGCGAAGTGCGCTTCACCCCGGAAGCCCTGCAGGCCCTGGCCGGCTACGAGTGGCCGGGCAACGTGCGCGAGCTGACCAACCTGGTCGAGCGCCTGGCGGTGCTGCATCCGGGCGGCTCGGTGCGCGTGCAGGACCTGCCGGCCCGCTATCGTGGCGATGCCGCGCTGGCAGCGGTGGCCGCAGCGGTACCTGCAGCGCCGGTTGCCAGCGAAGAACGCCTGGACCTGCGCAGCTTCTCGTTCCACACGCCCGGCAGCGGCAACCAGCCGGCGCTGGAGCACGGCATCGCCGTCAATCGCGCAGCCGCCCCGGCGGCACTGCCCGACGACGGTCTGGACCTGCGCAACCACATGGCCAACATCGAACTGGGGCTGATCAACGAAGCACTGGAACGCACCCAGGGCGTGGTCGCCCACGCCGCCCAGCTGCTTGGCCTGCGCCGCACCACCCTGGTGGAAAAGCTGCGCAAGTACGGCATCGAGCGCGAGCAGGCCGAACTGGCCGGCTGAAGCGCGCGACCCGCATGAAGGGGGCACGAACGCCTGGGCTTGCCCGGGCGTTGGTGTTTCTGGTGCCCGGGGTCAGATCCCTTTCCTGCGGAAAGGGATCTGACCCCATTGCATTTGCACGTTTTCCTAGAGACAACGGAATCGCAGTGCGGAGCATGGCAGGGACATCCCAAGGAGGTCCCACCATGCATCACCTGATCCTGCTCGCCGTCCTGCTCTGCCCGGCCCTGGCCACCGCGGCCAACTGCACCCTGCCCGCCACGCTCGACCAACGCCAGTTCACCAACCTCAGCGACCCGTTGTACGCGCCGGACAACCCCAACGCCGGACGCATGGTGCAGCTCAGCTTTGCTGGCAGCCAGTACGTGCTGGACATCCTCGGCACCGACCTCCGCATCGGCGGCAGCTACCGCTACCAGCGCCTGGCCCCGCATATCGCGGAAATCCAGATGACCGAGGCCCACCCGGCCGGCCTCGCCCACTACACCCTGCTGCTGACGTGCCAGAGCGACCGCCAGGGCCGTTTCATCTACACCCAGCATGACGGCCCCATCGCACCGCGCCAGCGCCAGCGCCAGAATTCCGGCCGATGGACCCTGCAGCCATAGGCCAGAAAACCGACGCCGGTTAAATGGCGCCGCCAATGGGGTCAGAGCCCGTTGCGTTGCAACGGGATCCGACCCCGTGCCGACCAACGGTCGGCACCCACCATCAGTAGGAAGTTCCAACAGATCGCGGCCACCTGCCGCCGGACCCAGCCCGCCACCCCACGCATAGCCCGATTTTGACGTTGATGTTGACGTGGCGTCGGCGGGTGCAGGGCGCAGCCCTGCCACCCCACACCCACCCCACACCCTCACTTCACTGAATCGAAAACCGGTTTCGGCACGGCACTTGCACTGGCTCCAGCAGACAACCCCATCCCTGTTTCTGGAACCGTTGCAGATGTCCCACTCCGTCACTTCGATCCTTTCGCAGATCCGCTCCTATCAGACCCAGATGGGACAGCCGGCGCTCAACCCGCTGGGCGAAACGCCGCGCAGCAATGCCCTGCCGGGCACGGTGCTGGATGCGCCGCAGGTGCAGCCGGCCAGCTTCACCGAAACCCTGCGTGGTGCGATTGCCGGCGTCAACGATGCGCAACAGAAATCCGGCGCCCTCGCCAAGGCCTTCGAGATGGGCGACCCCAGCGCCGACCTGGCCAAGGTGATGGTCGCCTCGCAGCAGTCCCAGATCGCCTTCCGCGCCACCGTGGAAGTCCGCAACCGTCTCGTCCAGGCCTACCAGGACGTGATGAACATGCCGCTGTAAGGAACGTTGACGCATGGCACTGACGCTCTCCAAGGACAGCCTGAACGCCGAGAAGGCCGGGCAATGGTTCGACCGCCTGCAGAGTCTGCAGATCACCCGTCGGCTGGGCCTGATGGCGATGATCGCGGTGGCGGTGGCGGCAGGCCTGTCCGTGTTCTTCTGGTCACAGAAGCCGGGCATGGTCCCGCTGTACACCGGCCTGGACCAGAAGGCGACCGCTGAAGCGACCGACCTGCTGCGCGCCGCGCAGATTCCGTTCGCGCTCGACCCGGCCACCGGTGGCATCACCGTGCCGGAAAAGAACCTGCATGATGCCCGCCTGAAGCTCGCCGGCTCCGGCCTGACCGACAGCGGCAAGCTGGGCTTCGAGCTGATGGAACGCGACCCGGGCTTTGGTGTCAGCCAGTTCGTGGAAAGCGCGCGCTACCAGCACGCGCTGGAAACCGAGCTGTCGCGCACCATCAACACGCTGCGCCCGGTGCGCGATTCGCGCGTGCACCTGGCCATTCCCAAGCCCAGCGCGTTCACCCGCCAGCGTGACGTGGCCAGCGCCTCGGTCACCCTGGAACTGCGTGGCGGCCAGCAGCTGGAACGCAGCCAGGTCGATGCCATCGTACACATGGTCGCCGCCAGCATTCCGGACCTCGCGCCGGAACGGGTGACCGTGGTCGACCAGAGCGGGCGCATGCTCAGCATTACCGACCCGAACAGCGAGGCGGCGGTCAACGCGGCCCAGTTCGAGCAGGTGCGCCGCCAGGAAACTTCGTTCAACCAGCGCATCCGCGAACTGCTGGAACCGATGACTGGCCCCGGCCGCGTCAACCCGGAAGTGAGCGTGGACATGGATTTCTCGGTGACCGAGGAAGCCCGCGAGCTCTACAACGGCGAGCCGCAGAAGCTGCGCAGCGAGCAGATGAGCGAGAACACCACCAGCACGCCGGGCCCGCAGGGCGTGCCGGGTGCGACCAGCAACAGCCCGCCGGGCCAGCAGGCCGCACCGGCCACCGCGCAGGCCCCGACCGAAAGCAGCAAGAACGCGACCCGCAACTACGAGCTGGACCGCACCCTGCAGCACACCCGCCAGCCGGCCGGCCGCATCAAGCGCGTCTCGGTGGCGGTGCTGGTGGACAACGTGCCGCGCGCCGGCGCCAACGGCAAGATGAGCCCGCAGCCGCTGTCGGCTGCCGAACTGACCCGCGTCGAAGCGCTGGTCAAGCAGGCCGTCGGCTTCAACGCCGAGCGTGGCGACACCGTGTCGGTGATGAATGCCCCGTTCGTGCGTGACACCACGCCGGTCGAAGGCCCGTCGTGGTGGGAGCTGCCGTGGGTGCACGATGCCGGCCGCATGCTGCTTGGCGCGGTGGTGGTGCTGGCGCTGCTGTTCGGCGTGCTGCGTCCGGCGCTGCGCGCGATCACCGGCCAGAGCAGGAAGAACGACGAACAGGCACTCGAGCCGCATACCGCGGACGTGCAGCTGGTCGATGACGATGGCATGCCGCTGCCGGCGCTGGGCGCTGACCGGGCCAGCCTGGGCGGGCCGGAAGCACTGGCCCTGCCGGTGGATTCATATGAGGAACGATTGCGGATGGCGCGTGAAGCCGTGAAGACCGACTCCAAGCGCGTGGCCCAGGTGGTCAAGGGTTGGGTGGCAAATGACTGAGGCCGCACTGACTGGCGTGCAGCGCGCCGCCGTACTGCTGCTTTCGCTGGGTGAACTGGACGCGGCCGAAGTGCTGCGCCACATGGAACCCAAGGAGGTGCAGAAAATCGGCATCGCCATGGCCACCATGACCGACATCACCCGCGAGCAGGTGGAGCGGGTGATGGACCAGTTCGGCCAGGAGCTGGGCTCGAAGACCTCACTCGGCGTTGGCTCGGACGACTACATCCGCAACATGCTGGTGCAGGCGCTGGGCAGCGAGAAGGCCGGCAACCTGATCGACCGCATCCTGCTGGGCCGCAACACCACCGGCCTGGACGCGCTGAAGTGGATGGACCCGCGTGCGGTGGCCGACCTGGTGCGCAACGAGCACCCGCAGATCATCGCCATCGTGATGGCGCACCTGGAAACCGACCAGGCCGCCGACGCGCTGAAGCTGCTGCCGGACCGTACCCGCGTGGACGTGCTGCTGCGCATCGCTACCCTCGACGGCATTCCGCCGAACGCGCTCAATGAACTCAACGAGATCATGGAGCGCCAGTTCGCCGGCAACCAGAACCTGAAGTCGTCGAACATCGGTGGCGTGCAGTGCGCGGCCAACATCCTGAACTTCATGGACAGCGGCCAGGACCAGGCGATCCTGGGCGAAATCGCCCGCATCGATGCGCCGTTGAGCAACCGCATCCAGGACCTGATGTTCGTGTTCGACGATCTGGTCGACCTGGACGACCGCGAGATGCAGCTGGTGCTGCGCGAGGTGAGCGGCGAGCGCCTGGGCCTGGCCCTGCGCGGTGCCGACATCAAGGTGCGCGACAAGATCACCCGCAACATGTCGCAGCGCGCGGCCGAGATCCTGCTGGAAGACATGGAAGCCCGCGGGCCGGTGCGCCTGTCCGACGTGGAAGGCGCGCAGCGCGAGATCCTGGCCATCGTCAAGCGCATGGCCGATGAAGGCACCGTCACCATCGGCGGCAGCGCGGAGGCCATGCTGTGAGCAACGTCGTGCGCTGGCTTGCCCCGGACCTGCTGGCCCAGCCCGAACCGGCGCTGGAGCAGGAGGACGCGTTCGAACTCACCGAGCCGGACCCGGAACACGAACCGGAGCCGCCGCTGCAGCTGCCGACCCTGGAGGAAATCCAGGCGATCCAGGACAGCGCGGAGAAGGAAGGATTCGATCAGGGCCATGCCGAAGGGTACGGCCAGGGCCAGGCGGAGGTGCGTCGCCTCGCCGCGCAGATCGAAGGCATCCTCGACAACTTCAGCCGGCCGCTGGTGCGGCTGGAGAACGAAGTGGTCGGCGCCCTTGGTGAACTGGCGGTGCGCATCGCCGGCGCGCTGGTCGGCCGCGCCTACGAGGCCGAGCCGGCACTGCTGGCGCAGCTGGTCGGCGAAGCGATTGACGCCGTGGGCGGCAGCACCCGCGAGGTGGAAGTGCGGCTGCACCCGGATGACATCGCCGCGCTTGCCCCGCTGCTGAACCTGTCGCCGGCGCAGCGCCTGGTACCGGATACCAGCCTCAGCCGTGGCGACCTGCGCGTGCACGCCGAAGCCGTACGCATCGACGGCACCCTGGAGGCCCGCCTGCGCGGTGCGCTGGATGCGGTGATCCGCCAGACCGGGGCGACGGCATGAGCGCCGCACCGCAAACGACGCCGCCGCCGGCCGACTGGGCCGTGGCCCGCAACCTGCGCCTGGCCCGCCGCCTGGACGGCCTGCGCGTGGATACCGCGCATGGCCGTGGGCTGATCCGCGAGGGCGTGCTGCGCCGCGCGGTCGGGCTCACCCTGGAAGCGGTCGGCTGCGAGGCGCCGCTGGGCGCCAGCTGCAAGGTGGAAGTGGTCGATGGTGGCTGGGTCGATGCCGAAGTGGTCGGCTTTGCCGGTGAGCGCACCTACCTGATGCCCAGCGCCGAACTGCACGGCCTGCTGCCCAACGCCCGCGTGGTACCGTCGGCGCGGCGTGGCGGCGTGGAAGTGGGTGAAGGCCTGCTCGGCCGCGTCATCGACAGCGACGGCGTGCCGCTGGATGGCAAGGGCCCGATCCGCGCAGAAGGGCATGTCGGCATGGCCGGCGTGTCGATCAATCCGTTGGCGCGTGAACCGATCACCCAGCCGCTGGACGTGGGCGTGCGCGCGATCAACGCGCTGTTGCCGATCGGCCGCGGCCAGCGTGTCGGCCTGTTCGCCGGTTCCGGCGTCGGCAAGTCGACGCTGCTGGGCATGATGACCCGCTACACCGCTGCCGACGTGATCGTGGTCGGCCTGATTGGTGAACGAGGCCGCGAAGTACGCGATTTCGTCGAGACCACGCTGGGCGAGGAAGGCCTGCGCCGCGCCGTGGTGGTGGCCAGCCCCGCCGACCGGCCACCCTTGGCGCGCCTGCACGGTGCCTACCGTGCCACCGCCATCGCCGAGTGGTTCCGCGACCAGGGCCTGAACGTGCTGCTGCTGATGGACTCGCTGACCCGCTTCGCCCAGGCGCAGCGCGAGATCGGCTTGTCGGTCGGTGAACCACCGACCACCCGCGGTTACCCGCCCTCGGTGTTCGCCAAGCTGCCGGCGCTGGTCGAACGCGCTGGCAACGGCGCAAAGGGCCGCGGCTCGATCACCGCGTTCTACACCGTACTGACCGAAGGCGATGATCCGCAGGATCCGATCGCCGACGCCGCACGCGCGATCCTCGACGGCCACATCCTGCTCTCGCGCCGGGTGGCCGACAGCGGCCTGTACCCGGCCATCGACGTCGAATCGTCGGTCAGCCGTGTGGTCACGGAAATCGCCGACGAGCCGTGGCGCCTGCGCATCCGCAAGTTGAAGCGACTGGTCTCGGCCTACTCGGCCAACCGTGACCTGATCGCGATCGGTGCCTACCAGCGTGGTAACGACGCGGCCACCGACGAAGCCCTGGAACGCTGGCCGGAAATCATGGAGTTCCTCGGCCAGGACGTTGCCAAGGCCGCAGATCTCCCGCACAGCCAGGCGGCGCTGCAGCGCCTGGTGGAACAAGAGAGTTAAGCCATGAACCAGTCCAAGCGCATCGATCCCCTGCTCAAGCGGGCCCAGGAACACGAGGACGCGGTCGCCCGCGACCTGGCCGAACGCCAGCGCGTGCTCGACACCCATCTGTCGCGCCTGGACGAACTGCGCCGCTATGCCGAGGAGTACGCCAACGCCCAAATGGCAGCGACCAGCCCGGCACAGCTGCTGAACCGCCGCGCCTTCCTTGATCGCCTGGACAGTGCGGTCGAGCAGCAGCAGGCCACGGTCAACGGCAACCGCGAAAAAGTGGAGGCCGAGCGCGCGCGGCTGATCCTGGCCAGCCGTGACAAGGCGGTGCTGGAGCAGCTGGCCGCCAGCTACCGCGCGCAGGAAAAGGTGGTGACCGACCGCCGCGACCAGCGCGAGATGGACGACATTGGCGCGCGGCGCGCGCGCCTGGTGCAGGCCGAAGACCAGGACGGCGCCGAGCAGGGAGGCCGCCCGTGATGCCCGCCCCGCTCGCCAGCAGCGCCAACCCGGCCACGCCCGCCACCAGCAACAGTGCCGCACGCGCCGCGCGCAGCGAAGGCGCAAAGGACTTCAGCCAGCTGCTGCAGGGCGGTGCGCCCTCCGCGCCCGCGCCTGCCGGCAGCGCTACCGCACCGACGCCGTCCCCGCCCAGCCAGCCATCGACCGCCGACAGCAATGGCCAGGCACCGGGCGAACGCAGCGCGGACGCGGAAGCGGCAACTGCCGAAACGCCGCCGCTACCGCCCGTTGCCCTGCCCCCGGCTGGACCCGGCACCGACAAGGACAAGCCCGCCGCGACCGAGGACGCCCCGTGGCCACCGATCGGCCTGGCCGGCCTGGTGCTGGCGATGCCGACGCCTGCCGATCCGGCCGTCGCTCTGGCGGGCAGCGCTGCACCGTCACTGGCCAGCGGTACGGCGCTACCCACCACTGCCCCCGCCGCGACCCCGACACTGCCTGCAGCCGCGCCGGCAGCGGCAACCGCAGCCCCCGTGGCGGCCGACGGCAAACCGGCGGCGACCAGCGCGGAGGATGCCACCGCGCTGCCATTGCCGGAGATGAGCCTGCCCGGCAAGCGCAGCGAGCGCGGCGAAGGCAGTGACGTGGCCGCCGTTGGCGACCGCGCAGGTACACCGTTGCTGCACGCACCGGCAGCGGCCGCCGTGCAGGACCTGAAGGCGGCGCTCGCCACCGGCAACGCGATCTTCAATGGCGAACCCACGCCCAAGCCCGTTCTGGGTGACGATGGCTTCGACCAGGCCATCGGCGCACGCCTGGGCTGGCTGGCCGACCAGAAGATCGGCCATGCCCACATCCGCCTGAGCCCGGACGACATGGGGCCGGTCGACGTGCGCCTGCAGTTGAACGGCGACAAGGTGCATGCCAGCTTCAGCAGCCCGCACGTGGACGTGCGCCAGGCACTGGAAAGCAGCCTGCCGCGCCTGCGCGAGCTGCTGGGCGAACAGGGCTTCCAGCTGGCTCACGCCGATGTCGGCCACCACGCGTCTGGTGGTGACGGCAATGCGTCGGGACAACCCGGTGGCGGCGGCATGACCGGCGACGGAGAACCGACGCCGGGCGATGCCAGCGTGTCGTCCGCGCAGTTGATCCGCCAGCGCGGCTTGCTGGACGCCTACGCCTGACAGGTGTGCCAACCAAGGTTGGCACCCACCAGAGCGGGCGGTTGGCACCTACCGGAGCGGGGCAATTGGCACCCACCAGGGCAGGCGGTCGGCACCTCCCCGTATTGCGTTGGTGGGTGCTGAGCTTGCTCCGCACGGCCCTACCTGCACCCCGACGGAATTCCGTCGCACCCTGCGGGCCCAGCCTTCGGCACACCCCTTGCATATCCCGGTGAAGCAACCCTCAGGAGCTTCACCCCGTGGCCGCAGCCGCTGACAAAACCAAGAAGACCGCCGAGAAGGACAAGGCCGCCAAGCCGCGTAGTCCGATCCTGATCACCGCACTGGTGGCCGTACTGGCCGCCGCTGCCGCTGGTGGCGGCGTGTGGTTCTTCACCCAGTCCAAGCACGAAGAGAAGACCGCGCAGGCGCCGAAGAAGAGCGCGACGCCGGCCCCGGCACAGTACTTCGCGCTGGACCCGGCGTTCGTGGTCAACCTCAATGGCCCGGTCGACGGCCCGCGCTACCTGCAGCTGGAGGTCCAGCTGATGACCCGCGACCCGGCCGCGCTGGAAGCGATCAAGACCCATGCCCCGGCCATCCGCGCGCGCCTGCTGATGCTGTTCTCGCAGGTCAGCCCGGACCAGATCGCCGATGTCGCCGGCAAGCAGAAGCTGCAGGCCAGTTCGCTGGCCGAGGTGCAGAAGGTGCTCAAGGCCGAGACCGGCAGCAACGGCGCCGACGATCTGCTGTTCACCAGCTTCGTGACCCAGTAAGGGCCCCCCGATGAATGATCTGCTGTCCCAGGACGAGATCGATGCCCTGCTCCACGGCGTGGACAGCGGCGCGGTCGAGACCGATGCGGAACCCCCGTCAGGCGAAGCGCGCTCGTACGACTTCGCCAGCCAGGACCGCATCATCCGTGGTCGCATGCCGACCCTGGAAATGGTCCACGAGCGCTTCGCGCGCCTGTGGCGGATCGGCCTGTTCAATCTGATCCGGCGCTCGGCCGAGCTGTCGGTGCGCGGCATCGAACTGATCAAGTTCAACGACTACATGCACTCGCTGTATGTGCCGACCAACCTGAACCTGATCCGCTTCAAGCCGCTGCGCGGTACCGGCCTGATCGTGTTCGAGCCGACCCTGGTGTTCGCCATCGTCGACAACTTCTTCGGCGGCGACGGGCGCTACCCGACCCGCATCGAGGGCCGCGAATTCACGGCCACCGAAATGCGGGTGATCCACCTGCTGCTGAAGCAGACCTTCGCCGACCTGCGCGAAGCGTGGGCACCGGTGATGGACGTCGACTTCGAGTACATCAACTCGGAGATCAACCCGCATTTCGCCAACATCGTGACCCCGCGCGAGTACGTGGTGGTGTGCCGCCTGCACGTCGAGCTCGACGGCGGCGGCGGTGACATCCACGTCACCCTGCCCTACTCGATGCTGGAACCGATCCGCGAACTGCTCGACGCCGGCATCCAGAGCGACCGCAACGACCGCGACGAGAGCTGGGGCAAGACCCTGCGCGAGCAGCTCAACATCGCCGAAGTCACCCTGTCCAGCGTACTGGCCAGCAAGCGCATGACCCTGCGCGACCTGACCCAGCTGAAGGTCGGCGACATCCTGCCGATCGAGCTGAGCCCGCAGGTGCCGCTGTGCGTGGAGAACATTCCGGTGTTCACCGGCGAGTTCGGCATCGCCAACGGCATGAACGCCGTGAAGATCACCGCTACCCATCCGCCGGGCACCCGCCCGCGCGTACCCGTCATCCAGGAAGACCCGCAATGAACGATATCGACGCCCTCGAACCGACCCCGGCCCAGTTCAGCAGCCTGCAGGCCGACGAGGCCAACGGTCCGGACCTGAACCTGGACGTGATCCTCGATGTGCCGGTGACCCTGTCGCTGGAAGTCGGTCGTGCCCGCCTGCCGATCCGCAACCTGCTGCAGCTCAACCAGGGTTCAGTGGTGGAACTGGAGCGCGGTGCCGGCGAATCGCTGGACGTGTTCGTCAACGGCACCCTGATCGCCCACGGCGAAGTGGTGGTGATCAATGACCGCTTCGGCGTGCGCCTGACCGACGTGGTCAGCCCGAGCGAGCGGATCCGGAGACTGCGTTGAGCCTGCTGGCCTCCACCCTGCTGGCGGTCGGCAAGACCGCAGCGCCGATCGGCCCGCAGGTCGGCCAGCACGCGGCCGCCGCACCCAGCCTGTTCGGTGCGGTGCTGGCGCTGCTGGCGGTGCTGGCGCTGGTGATCGGCCTGGGCTGGCTGCTCAAGCGCATGCCCGGCAGCGGCTTCCGCCCGGCCGAAGGCATGAAGCTGGTGGCCAGCCTCAGCGTCGGCGCCAAGGAGCGCGTGGTGGTGGTGGAGGTCAACGGCCAGCAATTGCTGCTGGGCGTCACTGCCGGCGGCATCAACACCCTGCATACCCTGCCCGAACCGTTGCCGCCACCGGCGCCGGTGCGCGTGCCGGATTTCAAGAACCTGCCGAATTTCGCCCAGCTGCTGCAGCAGCGGCTGCGCAAGGACCCCTGACATGCGTGTCACCCGTACCCGTGTTGCCACCCTGATGCCGTGGCTGCTGTTGCTTGCCCTGTGCCTGTTGCCGGTGCTGGCGTTCGCCGCGCCCGGCGCCCCGGCCACCCCGCTGCCGGACGTCAACGTCGGCAAGATCGGCGGCCAGCCGGTCAGCCTGCCGCTGCAGACCCTGCTGCTGATGACCGCGATCACCCTGATCCCGTCGATGCTGCTGGTGCTGACCTCGTTCACCCGCATCATCATCGTGCTGGGCCTGCTGCGCCAGGCACTGGGTACCGGCCAGACGCCGTCCAACCAGGTACTGCTGGGCCTGGCCCTGTTCCTCACCGCGATGGTGATGATGCCGACCTGGGACAAGGCGTGGAGCACGGGCATGGCGCCCTATCTCAACGGCGACATTGACTTCCAGACCGCCTGGACATTGACCACGCAGCCGCTGCGCGGGTTCATGCTGGCGCAGATCCGCGAGACCGACCTGATGACCTTCGCCGGCATCGCCGGGCACGGCACCTACGCCAGCCCCGATGCGATCCCGTTCCCGGTGCTGGTCGCCTCGTTCGTCACCAGCGAACTGAAGACCGCTTTCGAGATCGGCTTCCTGATCTTCATTCCGTTCGTGATCATCGATCTGGTCGTCGCCAGCGTGCTGATGTCCATGGGCATGATGATGCTGTCGCCGATGCTGGTGTCGGCGCCGTTCAAGATCCTGCTGTTCGTGCTGGTGGATGGCTGGGTGCTGACCGTGGGCACGCTGGCGGCCAGCTTCAATCCCGCGTGACGCGATCCGGCGCGATTGAAAGACAGTCGAGCATGGCTCGACTCTATATAAGAAGGTGGAACCCGAATGTCTCCCGAACTTGCCTTGACCGAACTGCGTGGCGGCCTGATCACCGTGCTGTGGGTGGCCGGCCCGTTGCTGCTCACCGTGCTGGTGGTGGGCGTGGTGGTGGGCGTGGTGCAGGCCGCGACCCAGCTCAATGAACCGACCATCGCCTTCGTCGCCAAGGCGGCAGCGCTGACCGCGGTGCTGTTCGCGCTGGGCAGCCTGCTGATCGGCCACCTGGTTGAATTCACCACGCTGCTGTTCCAGCGCATCCCACACCTGATCGGCTAGGGCACGCGCTTCGATGGACGCCGCGACACAGATGGCGGCCGACGGCCTGCAGGCCTTCGGCATGATCGGCACGGTGCTGTGGACCATGCTGCGCATCGGCGCAGTGGCGATGGCCATGCCCATGGTCGGCACGCGTGCGGTGCCGTCGCGGGTGCGCGTGGTACTGGCCGGCACCCTGGCCATTGCACTGGCGCCGTTGCTGCCACCGGTACCGGACTGGACCGGCTTCGACGCGGCTACGGTGCTGACCATCGCGCGCGAACTGGCCATCGGCGTTTCCATCGGTTTCATGCTGCGGCTGGTATTCGAAGCCGGTGCGATGGCCGGCGAACTGATCGCGCAGGGCACCGGCCTGGCCTTCGCGCAGATGAGCGACCCGCTGCGCGGTGGCACTTCAGGTGTGATCGGCCAGTGGTTCTACCTGCTGTTCGGCCTGCTGTTCTTCACCGCCAACGGCCACCTGGCGTTGATCTCTTTGCTGGTCGACAGCTACCGCGCACTGCCGATCGGTGCTCCACTGCCCGATCCGCACGCCTTCTTCAGCATCGCCCCGACCTTCCTGCTGACCGTGCTGCGCGGCGCGCTGAGCCTGGCCATTCCGCTCACCGTGGCGATGCTGGCGGTGAACCTGGCCTTCGGCGTGCTGGCGCGTGCCGCCCCTGCGCTGAATCCGATCCAGCTGGGCCTGCCGGTCTCGCTGCTGCTGGGCCTGTTCCTGCTGGCCCTGCTGGCCGGGGAAATGGGGCCGCCGGTACAGCGCCTGTTCGACGCCGCCTTCCAGGCTGCGGACGCGGTCACACACTGACCCCATCATCACGTTCTACTGCTTGCCATGCATTTGTTTCTGTAGAGCCGAGCCCATGCTCGGCTGCCGTTCCTGCCGAAGGCAGCCGAGCATGGGCTCGGCTCTACAGAGGCGCAATTTCACGTATTGCCGCTTGAAGTCCCCCCCGGTCTGCGCGTTAGAGTGAATGCGCGGCAACCGGGGGGATGCCGCACATGGCCGGCGTCGTGCGTCGGCCTGCCTCATGCATGCCCCACCGTGGTTTCCGTCGACAGGCAGGTCCGGGAGACTGACGAATGCTGGTAGGCACGTACAACCCGTGGCTGGTGGCGATCTCGCTGCTGGTCGCCGTGATGGCTTCATACACCGCGCTGGCGATGGCCGGGCGCACGGTGACCGCCCCGGGCAGGGGCGCGGCCTGGTGGTGGCGGCTGGGCGGCGGCTTCGCCATGGGCCTGGGCATCTGGTCGATGCATTTCATCGGCATGCTGGCTTTCGACCTGCCCATTCCATTGGGCTACGACCTTCCCATCACCCTGCTCTCGCTTGCGCTTGCCATCGCCTCATCGGTGTTCGCGCTGTGGCTGGTCTCGCTGCGCACCCTGCCCCACCCGCGATTGGCGGTCGGCGCCCTGCTGATGGGCACCGGCATCGCCGGCATGCATTACGTTGGCATGGCTGCAATGCGCATGCAGCCGGGCATCGACTACGACCCGGGTTGGCTGCTGTTCTCGCTGATGGTGGCGGTGGCTGCCTCCTGGACCGCGCTGTACGTGGCGTTCCGGCTGCGCGCCCAGCGCACCCGCATCGGTGATCGACTGGCGGCGGCGGGCCTGCTCGGCCTGGCCATCGTCGGCATGCATTACACCGGCATGGCCGCTGCGCGCTTCCCGGAAGGCAGCGTCTGCGGCGCGGCGGTCGGCGATGGCCTGCAGAACGAGTGGCTGGCGATGCTGGTGGTAGTGCTGACCGTGGCGATCCTGGCCGTGGTGCTGGTGGTCTCATGGCTGGACCAGCGCGTGGAAGCGCAACTGCTGCGGCTGCGCAATTCGATGCTGAGCACCTCGTTGACCGACGCGCAGCAGGAACTGACCCAGGCCGCGCTGCACGATCCTCTCACCCGCCTGCCCAACCGCCTGCTGCTGCAGCGGCGCATCGTGCAGGCACTGGCCGAGGCCGAACAGGGCGGCAACCGCTTCGCGGTGATGTTCATGGACCTGGACGGCTTCAAGCAGGTCAATGATGCCTACGGCCATCAGGCCGGTGATGCGCTGCTGGTGGCGGTGGCCGAACGCACCCGCCAGCTGATGCGCCCGCACGATATGCTGGCACGGCTGGGCGGCGACGAGTTCGTGCTGGTGGTGCGCATCGAGCACGACGAGGACCTGCCGACCCTGGCCCGGCGCATCCTGCAGGCGGTGGGCAGCGGCCCGTTGCTGCCGGACAACGAACTGCAGGTGACCGCCAGCATCGGCGTGGCGATCTGCCCGGACCACGCCGCCAGCGAGCGCCAGCTGATGGCCTTCGCCGATGCGGCGATGTACCAGGCCAAGGAGTCCGGACGCAACGCCTTCGTGCTGTTCGCCGACTGGATGAACGACAGCGCCGAGCAGCAGTTCCGGCTGCTGGCCGACCTGCGCCGCGCCATCGGCAGCGAGCAGCTGTTCCTGCACTATCAGCCGAAGATCCGCGTGGCCACGCAGAAGGTGGCCGGCGCCGAAGCGCTGATCCGCTGGCGCCATCCGGAACACGGCCTGATTCCCCCCGACCGCTTCATCCGCCTGGCCGAGCGCAGCGGTGCGATCAACGAGATCGGGCGCTGGGCGCTGGACCAGGCCTGCCAGCAGCTGCGGCGCTGGCACGACGCCGGGCATGAAAGCTGGTCGATGTCGGTGAACCTGTCGCCGGTGCAGTTCAGTTCGCCGCACCTGCTGCAGGATGTGCGCGAGGTGATCGAGCGCCATGGCATTGCCCCGCGCCACCTGGTGCTGGAGATCACCGAAAGCACTGTCATGCGCGATACCGATGCCAGTCTTCGCCTGCTGCAGGCGCTGTCGGCGCTGGGCGTGGGCATCTCCATCGATGATTTCGGAACCGGCTATTCCAGCCTGCTGTACCTGAAGCGGCTGCCGGCCACCGAGATCAAGATCGACCATGCGTTCGTGCGCGACCTGGAACACAGTGCCGAAGACGTGGTGATCGTCTCGGCGATCGTGGCGCTGGGCCATGCGCTGGACATGGACATCGTCGCCGAGGGCGTGGAGACCGCCGCGCAGCGCGCCTACCTGGAACGCCTGGGCTGCGACTTCCTGCAGGGATACCTGCTGGGCCGCCCGGTCGATGCGGCGCGCTTCATGCAGCTGCACGACCTGCCCCGGCCGCGGGTGGAACTGGCACAGAGCCCGCCGCCGCAATACCCGCCCGGCTGACACCGGGCCACGCGCGCCCGCCATCACGGAACGATTCCTGCGGCACTCTCCTGTAGAGCCGAGCTCATGCCCGGCTGTGCTTCGCGCCTGGCCCCAACCGTAGCCGAGCGTGGGCTCGGCTCTACAGAACGGGCCGTCGGTAGATCCACGCCAGGCGTGGAACGGTTCTTGCACGCACCCCGGCACCCCCTGCCGCAGTGCCCGTGATGTCCGAGAACGAATCCGCCGGCGAAAAGACCGAACAACCGACCGAAAAACGCCTGCGCGATGCCCGTGAACAGGGCAACCTGCCGCGCTCGCGCGAACTTGGCACCGCCGCCGTGTTCGGCGCCGGCGTGCTGGCGGTGATGGCCATGAGCGGCTCGATCGGCCGTGGCGCCACGGCCTGGATGAAGCACGCGCTCAGCCCCGAACAGAGCCTGCGGCAGAACCCGAAGGAACTGTTCGGCCACTTCGGCGACCTGCTGCTGCAGTTCCTGCTGGTGATCGCACCGCTGGTGCTGGTCTGCCTGCTGGCCAGCTTCGTCGCCCCGCTGGTGATGGGCGGCCTGCGCTGGTCGCAGAAGGCGTTGCTGCCCGACATCAACCGCATGAACCCGATGAGCGGGCTCAAGCGCCTGTATGGCCCGGAGGCGATTGCCGAATTCACCAAATCGCTGCTGCGCGTGGCCTTCGTCGGCGTCGCCGCCGGGCTGGTGGTCTGGACCGGCTTCGACACCCTGCGCGGGCTGATCCACCACCCGCTGGAAACCGCCATCACCGATGGCCTGGGCTTCACCCTGCGCCTGCTGCTGGCCACCGCCGGCGCGATGCTGGTGCTGGCCGCCATCGATGCGCCGTACCAGCGCTGGAACTGGACGCGCAAGCTGAAGATGACCCGCGAGGAACTGCGCCGGGAAATGAAGGAAAGCGAGGGCAGCCCCGAGGTGAAGGGCCGCATCCGCCAGCTGCAGCAGCAGATGGCCAACCGCCGGATGATGGAGGCGGTGCCCACTGCCGACGTGGTGGTGGTCAACCCCACCCACTACGCGGTGGCCCTGAAGTACGAGGGCGGCGCCATGAACGCCCCCACCGTGGTCGCGCTGGGCGTGGACGAAACCGCCCTGCGCATCCGTGAAGTGGCCGACGGCAACAAGGTGGCGATCGTCTCCGCCCCGCCTTTGGCACGCGCCTTGTATCGGGAAGGCCAACTCGGAAAGGAAATCCCCGTGAGACTGTATTCGGCCGTCGCCCAGGTCCTGTCCTACGTCTACCAGCTGCGCGCCTGGCGCACTGGCCCGATGCCGGACGCCCCGCACATCCAGGTGGATGAATTCGGCAAGGGAGGCCGCCCGTGAGCGCCCAGCCCTCCGCCGGTTTCAACACCCGCCGCGCCCTGGAAATGATCCGCCAGGGCCTTGGCGCGCCGCTGATCGTGCTGGCCCTGCTGGCCATGGTCGTGGTGCCGCTGGCCGCGCCGGTGCTCGATGCGCTGTTCACCTTCAACATCGCCATCTCGCTGATGGTGCTGCTGGCGGTGGTCTACGTGAAGCGCCCGCTGGACTTCACCATCTTCCCGATCGTGCTGCTGATCACCACCATGCTGCGGCTGGCGCTGAACGTGGCCTCCACCCGTGTGATCCTGCTGAACGGCCAGAACGGCCACGATGCCGCGGGCAAGGTCATCGCCGCCTTCGGTGAATTCGTGATCGGCGGCAACTATGCGGTCGGCATCGTGGTGTTCGCGATCCTGACCATCATCAATTTCGTGGTCATTACCAAGGGTGCCGGCCGCGTTTCGGAAGTGACCGCGCGCTTCATCCTGGACGCGATGCCCGGCAAGCAGATGGCGATCGACGCCGACCTCAACGCCGGTTTGCTGACGCGTGAAGAAGCCAAGCTGCGCCGCGAGGAAGTGCGTGAGGAAGCCGACTTCTACGGTGCGATGGACGGCGCCAGCAAGTTCATCCGCGGCGATGCCATTGCCGGCATCCTGATCCTGTTCATCAACATGCTCGGCGGCCTGGCCGTGGGCGTGCTGCAGCATGGCATGCCGTTCGGCGAAGCCGCCGCCACCTACACCCTGCTGTCGATCGGTGACGGCTTGGTAGCGCAGCTGCCGGCCCTGCTGGTCTCCAGCGCCGTGGCCATGCTGGTTACCCGCGCCTCGCGCTCGCAGGACATGGCTCAGGCCATGACCGGCCAGGTGTTCGGCCAGTACCGTGCGCTGGCGATCACCGCCGGCATCATCGGCGTGGTCGGCCTGGTGCCGGGCATGCCCAACGTCGCTTTCCTGACGCTGGCCGCGATCCTCGGCTTCATCGCCTGGAAGCTGTACCGCAAGGGCAAGGCGCCGGCTGCCGATGCGGCAGGCGGTGGCACCGATGCCGCCGCACTCAACGCACTCGGCCGCCCGGCCGCACCGGCACCGACTGCCGAACTGAGCTGGGACGAACTGCGCCCGGTCGATCCGCTGGGCCTGGAGGTCGGCTACCGGCTGATCCCGCTGGTGGACAGCAACCAGGGCGGCGAACTGATGGCGCGCATCAAGGGCGTGCGCCGCAAGCTGACCCAGGATGTCGGCTTCCTGATCCCGTCGGTGCACATCCGCGACAACCTGGAACTGCCGGCCAACGGCTACCGCGTGCTGGTGCACGGCGTGCCGGTGGCCACCGCCGAGATCCACCCCGACCGCGAGCTGGCGCTGGACCCGGGCAGCGCGCTCGGTGCGCTGGAAGGCATCGCCGGCAAGGACCCCGCGTTCGGCCTGGACGCCACCTGGATCCAGCCGCACCAGCGCGCCCAGGCCGAAACGCTGGGCTACACCGTGGTCGATCCGGCGACCGTGGTCGCCACCCATCTGTCGCACCTGATCCGTGAGCACGCGCCGGAACTGCTCGGCCACGAAGAAGTGCAGCACCTGCTGGCCAACCTGGCCAAGAGCGCGCCCAAGCTCGTCGAAGATCTGACGCCGAAGGCGTTGCCGCTGTCGGCGGTGGTGCGCGTGCTGCAGAACCTGCTGGTCGAGCGCATTCCGATCCGTCAGCTGCGCAAGATCGCCGAGGCACTGGTCGAACATGCGCCCAGCAGCCAGGACCCGGCCGTGCTGACCGCCGCTGTTCGCACCGCACTGGGCCGCTTCATCGTGCAGGAGATCGCCGGAATGTCGGCGGAGCTGCCGGTATTCACCCTCAACCCGCAATTGGAACGTGTCTTGCAGGAGTCCACGCAGGGCAACGGCGCCGCGCTGGAACCCGGACTCGCTGAGCGACTGCACCAGAGCCTGGCCGAATGTGTCAGCAAGCAGGAAGCCCGCAACGAGCCCGCGGTCGTGCTGGTACCTGGCCCGGTGCGCGCCGCGCTGGCCCGCCTGGTCCGCCACAGCGTTCCGTCGCTGTCGGTCCTGGCCTACAGCGAGGTGCCGGAGGACAAGCGCCTGAAGCTGGTCGGAACGATCAGCTGACGCCGCCCTGCGATGCGCCAGAAAACAGACACCACTTTCGAACCAACGCAACAGACAGATACCAAGGGGAACCCGCACCGTGCAGACCACCGACCACCCGAGTTCTCCGACCGCCACCCCGCCGTCTTCGCCCCGTGACCACAGCATGAAAATCAAACGATTCGTCGCCGCCGACATGCGCTCGGCCATGAACCTGGTGCGCAAGGAACATGGTCCTGACGCCGTGATCCTGTCCAACCGCCGGATCGAGGAAGGCATCGAGATCGTCGCCGCCGCCAACTACGACGAGAGCGCCGTGCAGCGTGCACTGGAAGCCTCGCGCCGTGACGTTGCACCGCCGCCGGCACCCAAGCCGCGCACCGCCGCCGACGCGGTGATCGCCGCCGTCACCCGCCGCCGCAGCAGCTCCCCGGCGCCGGAACCGGTCGCGGCCACCACCTCGGCAGTGGCCGCCCTCGCCCGCGCCGCCGTCGGTGCCACCGGCCGCACTCTGGACAGCGCCGACGAGATCGTGCCGACCCGGGGCAGCACGGGCTTCGCCGCCACCCTGGCCCGCGCCGCCGTCAACGAACCGGCACCGCCGGACCAGATCTTCGCCCCGTTCGCCGAGGCCATCGTTGCACCGGCCGCCACCGTGCCGGCCAACCGCGCGCGCTTCCAGATCGACCCGCCGCACGAGGCGCATCACGAAAGCGTGGCCCCGGCCGTGCAGCCGCCGCCGCTGCCGACCGCTGCCGTGATCGACGCGCAGCCCGGGATCGCCGCCAGCGAACCGGCAGCGGTCGAAGCCGCTATCGAGGCCAGCCCGGCCCCCATGCTGGCCCCGGCACCGACGCTGACCGTGGTTGCCCAGGACGACGCCGAGATCCGCCAGCTGCGCCAGGAAGTGGCCGGCATGCGCCAAGTGATCGAGCGCGAGATGAACCGCTTCACCGACGAGCGCCTGCGTGGCAGCCCGGTGCGCGCCACCGCGCTGGACCTGATGGACGAGTACGGTTTCGACGCCGGGCTGGCCCGCGACGTGGCCATGCAGATCCCGCTGGAAACCGAAGCCCATCGTGGCCGCGGCCTGATGCTGGGGCTGATCTCGCGCAAGCTGCCGATCGCCCCGGTCGACCCGCTGGAGGAAGGCGGCGTGATCGCGCTGGTCGGCCCGACCGGCGCCGGCAAGACCACCACCATCGCCAAGCTGGCCTCGCGCTTCGCCGAGAAGCACGCCCCGCGTGACGTCGCCCTGGTCACCACCGACACCACCCGCATCGGCGCCCGTGAACAGCTGTATGGCTACGGCCGCCAGCTCGGCATCGCCGTGCACGAGGCCAACAGCGGCACCGACCTGGACCAGCTGCTGGAACGCTTGAAGGACTACAAGCTGGTGCTGATCGATACCGCCGGCCTGGGCCCGCGCGACCGTGCCCTGGCCGCCCAGCTGCAGTGGCTGCGCGCCGCGCGCCAGGTGCGCACCCTGCTGGTGCTGCCGGCCAACACCAGCTTCGGCGACATGGACGAGGTGGTGCGCCGCTTCGGTGCGGCCAACCTGCAGGGCCTGGTGCTGAGCAAGCTGGACGAGACCGGCCGCTTCGGCAACGCCCTGTCGGTGGCCGTGGACCACGCCCTGCCGATCACCTGGGTGACCGATGGCCAGGACGTCCCGGAGGACCTGCACCGGGCCAGTGCAGCCAATCTTGTACTTCGCCTTGAAGATTTGCGCCGAGCGGCCGATATGCCCTGCAACCCGGAGTTGAACCATGCCGTCGCGTGAGTACGCCAAGCTGACCAAGACCTTCCCGCTGTCGGCCACCCGCAGCGAGCCGCTCGGCCCTGTGCGCACCATCGCGGTGACCGGCGGCAAGGGCGGCGTGGGCAAGACGAATGTGTCCGCCAACCTGGCGGTGGCGCTGGCCGGCATGGGCAAGCGCACGCTGCTGCTGGACGCCGACCTCGGCCTGGCCAACATCGACGTGATCCTGGGCTTGAACCCCACCTTTACGCTGGCCGACCTGGTGGCCGGCCGCTGCTCGCTGGACGACGTCATCGTCGAAGGTCCGAACGGCGTGCTGGTGGTCCCGGCCGCTTCCGGCCGCCGGCACATGGCCGAGCTTGCCCCGGCCGAGCATGTCGGCCTGGTCAACGTGTTCTCCGAACTGGAACGCGAGCTGGACATCATGGTGGTCGATACCGCCGCCGGCATCACCGACGGCGTGCTGACCTTCTGCCAGGCCGCGCAGGACACCGTGGTGGTGGTCTGTGACGAACCGGCCTCGATCACCGACGCCTACGCACTGATCAAGGTGCTGTCGCGCGAGCGCGGCGTGGACCGCATCCAGGTGGTGGCCAACATGGTGCGCGACCCGAACGAGGGCCGCGTGCTGTACGAGAAGCTGACCCGCGTCTGCGAGAAGTTCCTTGCCGATGTCTCGCTGAACTACCTGGGCTGCGTGCCGCAGGATGACTGGCTGCGCCTGTCGGTGCAGCGCCAGCAGCCGGTGGTGAAGGCCTATCCATCCAGCCCGTCGGCGCTGGCGATCACCGAGATCGCACGCCGCACCGCGCGCTGGCAGGCACCGACCGAACCGCGCGGTGGCGTCGAGTTCTTCCTCGAACGCATCCTCAAGCAGCGTGGGGTGGCCGCATGAAAGGCGCAGCCCACCAGTACAGGGAAGTCCAGCGCTCGGCGGCCAACGAGGTCATCGCCCAGCATTCGGACCTGGTGCGACGCATCGCCCACCACCTGGCCGCGCGCCTGCCGGCCAGCGTCGAAGTCGATGATCTGATCCAGGCCGGCATGATGGGCCTGATCGAAGCCTCGCGCAGCTACGACGCCGACCAGGGCGCCTCGTTCGAGACCTATGCCTCGATCCGCATCCGCGGCTCGATGATCGACGAGATCCGCCGTGGCGACTGGGTGCCGCGCTCGGTGCACCGCCGTGCCCGTGATGCCGCCGCCACCATCCGCCGCCTGGAACAGAGCACGGGCCGTGCCGCCAGCGCCACCGAAGTGGCCGCCGCGATGGAGATGCCGCTGCCCGAGTACCTGAGGCTGATGGAAGACGCCGCACGTGGCCAGGTGCTGAGCCTGGAGTCGCGCATCGAAGACCAGGGCGAACTGGATACCGTCGCCCAGGGCGGCCCGACTCCACAACAGGTGCTGGAGCGCGGCGAGTTCGGTCGCGAGCTGGGCAAGGCCATCGGCCACCTGCCCGAGCGCGAACAGCTGGTGCTCTCGCTGTACTACGAGCAGGAGCTGAACCTGAAGGAGATCGGCGCGGTGCTCGGCGTGAGCGAGTCGCGGGTCTGCCAGATCCATGGCCAGGCCGTGCTGCGCCTGCGCGGCCGCCTGAAGATTTTCGAGGCCGTCGACGCCGGCCTGGAAGAATGAACATCCCCGAGGCGACTGCCCCCGGCCGCCCGGAATGAACAACAAAGGAACTCTGCTTTGAACAAGAACATGCGCATCCTCATCGTCGACGACTTCTCGACCATGCGTCGAATCGTCAAGAACCTGCTGGGCGATCTGGGCTTCACCAACACCGCCGAAGCCGAGGACGGGCATGCCGCGCTGTCGCTGCTGCAGAGCCAGCCCTTCGATTTCGTCGTCACCGACTGGAACATGCCGGTGATGACCGGCATCGAACTGCTCAAGGCGATCCGAGCCGACGCCAAGCTGAAGACCCTGCCCGTGCTGATGGTCACCGCCGAAGCCAAGCGCGAGCAGATCATCGAAGCGGCCCAGAACGGCGTGAACGGCTACATCATCAAGCCGTTCACCGCGCAGACGCTGGAAGAGAAGCTGGGCAAGATCTTCGAACGCCTGGCGGCCAGCGCCTGATGGATACCACGGTCGACAAGAACGCCCTCGCCCTGCGCCTGCAGGAAGCCCTGGATGCCCTGGAGTCCGGTGACGAAGCCGCCTGGCGGCAACGCATCGACGGACTGGTCGCGCTGCGCACGCAGCCGATGATGAGCGGCCTCTCGCGGCTGGCCCGCGAGCTGGGGCAGGCCCTGGGCGAACTGCCGACCGTGCCCAGCGAGGCCGGCGAACTGGACGATGCGTGCGCACGTCTGGACCACGTGGTGGCGATGACCGAACAGGCTACCCACCGCACCCTGGACCTGGCCGAGGAATGCCGCAGCCTGACCGAGCAGCTGCGCGCCGAAGGCCTGCAGCCAGGCCAGGACGTGCAGCTCGAGCGCATCCGCCACAACCTGACCGAGATCGCCCTGACCCAGAGCTACCAGGACCTGACCGGGCAGATCATCCGTCGCGTGGTCGGCATCGTCCGCCGCGTGCATGAAGGCTTCGGCGCGCTCGGCCTGCCGCCGGAACAGCATCGCACCGACCCGGAACTGGCCGGGCCGGCACTGAAGGGACTGGACCGCCACGCGGTCTCGCAGAACGACGCCGACGACCTGTTGTCGGATCTGGGGCTGTAAGCATGAGCGCGGTATCCGACGACATCACTGCCGATTTCATCATCGAGGCACAGGAAATCCTGGATCGCCTCGGCGAACAGCTGGTGTCGCTGGAGCAGGCACCGCAGGACACCGAACAGCTCAACGCGGTGTTCCGGGGCTACCACACGCTCAAGGGCGGCGCGGGTTTCCTCGGTGTCACCGCCATGGTCGAGCTGTGCCACGCCGCTGAAGAGGCGCTGGGCGCTGCACGTGCCGGCCAGGCCGTGCTGCAGGCCCATCACTTCGACGCCGCCCAGCAATCGCTGGACTACCTGCAGTCGATGCTCGATGCCGTGTCTTCCGGCACCGAGCCGGGCTATGCACCGCCGGACCTGATCGCCCAGTTCGACGTGCATGGCGGTGCAGCAGCGCCTGCCGCCGCTGCCGCCGCACCGGCGGCCGGTGCCGGCGACCTGATCACCGACGACGAGTTCGAGGCGCTGCTCGACCAGCTGCACGGTGGCAACGCACCGACTGCGGTGGCGCCGGCAAAGAAGGCCGACGACGGCCTGATCAGCGAAGATGAGTTCGAAGCCCTGCTCGACCAGCTGCACGGTGGCGCCGCACCCGGCGCCAGGCCCGCGGCTGCGGTGGCGCCGGCACCGATCGCCGCCCCGCGCCCGGCCACCGCACCGGCACCGGTGGCCAAGCCGGCCGCCAAGCCGCTGGCCGAAGCCGAACACACCGTGCGCGTGGACACCAAGCGCCTGGATGCGATCGTCAACCTGATCGGCGAACTGGTGCTGTCGCGCAACCGGCTCAAGACCCTGCGTGCGCGCCTGCGCGACGAGGAGCTGGACCGCGCCGTGTCCACCCTGGACATCGCCACCGCGCGCCTGCAGTCGGCGGTGATGCGCACCCGCATGCAGCCGGTGGGCAAGGTATTCTCGCGCTTCCCCAAGGTCGCCCGCGACGTCGCCCGCTCGCTGAAGAAGGAAGTGGACCTGGAGCTGATCGGCGCCGAGACCGAGCTCGACCGCAACCTGGTCGAAGCGCTGGCCGACCCGCTGGTGCACCTGGTCCGCAACGCCATCGACCATGGCGTGGAAATGCCCGACCTGCGCGAAGCACAGGGCAAGCCGCGGATGGGCCATGTGCGGTTGTCGGCGCAGCAGGAAGGTGACTACGTCAGCATCGAGGTGCAGGACGATGGCGCCGGCATCGATCCGGAAAAGCTGCGCGCGAAGGCACGCGAGAAGGGCCTGATCGATCCGGAAGCCGCCGCCCGCCTGAGCAGCGAGGAGTGCCTGCACCTGGTGTTCCTGCCCGGCTTCTCGACCAAGCAGCAGGTCACGGATATTTCCGGGCGCGGCGTCGGCATGGACGTGGTGCAGTCGCGCATCCGCGAACTCAGCGGGCAGATCCAGATCCAGTCGGAGCTGGGCCGCGGCAGCCGCTTCCTGATCCGCGTGCCGCTGACCCTGGCGATCCTGCCGACCCTGCTGGTGCAGGCCGGCGAGGACGTCTATGCGCTGCCGCTGGCGCGCGTGATGGAGGTACTGCACGCGCCGCGCACCTCGCTGGGCTGGTTCGATGGCCGTGCCGTGCTCGACCGCCGTTCGCACACGCTGCCACTGGTCGATCTGCGGCAGTGGCTGGATGTGACGCCGGCCGCATCGACCCTGCTGACCATCGTGGTGCTGCAGGCCGGCGAAGCGCGCTTCGGCCTGGTCGTGGACCAGGTCCGTGGGCGCGAGGAAGTGGTCATCAAGCCACTGCCGAAGGCCCTGCGCGGCCTGCGCGGTTACGCCGGTGCAACCTTGATCGGCGATGGTCGCATGGCGCTGATCCTGGATGTGGATGGCCTGCGCAGCCCGCACGACTGACCCGCTTGCTGAACCCGTAAAACCGTGAAGTCGCACCAGTAGCCCGTACCGGTGTCTCAAGTCCCATTCATACAAGCCGATACCGGATCCATGGATAGACTCAGCCTCATTGGACTCTTTCTCGCCCTGGCCTCGCTGGTCGGTGGCAGCATCCTCAAGGGCGCCGGCTTGGCGTCGTTGTGGTCGCCTGCGGCGTTCGTGATCGTCATCGTCGGCACCGTTGCCGCGATCCTGCTGCACACCTCGCCGGCGGTGTTCAAGCATGCGTTCAAGATCGTGCGCTGGGTCGTGCGCCCGCCGCACAGCGATCGCCGCGAACTGATCCAGCAGATCGTCGAGTGGAGCAACATCGCCCGCCGCCAGGGCCTGCTCGGCCTGGAATCGCAGGTGGAAGCGCAGCAGGACCCGTTCCTGCGCAAGGGCCTGCAGCTGCTGGTGGACGGTGTCGAGCCCGAATCGATGCGGCACATGCTGGAAATCGAACTGGGCAGCCAGGAACACCAGGACCAGGCCGGCGCCAAGGTGTTCGAAGCGATGGGCATCTACGCACCGACGCTCGGCATCATCGGCGCCGTGCTGGGCCTGATCGCGGTGATGAAGAACCTGGCCGACCCGAGCAAGCTCGGCCACGGCATCGCTGCGGCGTTCACCGCCACGATCTACGGCATCGCCTCGGCCAACCTGCTGTTCCTGCCGATCGCCGCCAAGCTCAAGAGCGTGATCTCGCACAACACGCGCGACCGCGAAATGGTCATCGAAGGCCTGATCTCGATCGCCCAGGGCGAGAACCCGCGCAACATCGAAACCAACCTCTCCGGCTTCCTGCACTGACATGGCCCGCCGCAAGCACCACGAAGAGCACGCCAACCACGAAGCATGGGCGATCCCCTATGCCGACCTGATGACGCTGCTGCTCGCCTTCTTCGTGGTCATGTACGCGATCTCATCGGTGAACGAGGGCAAGTACCGGATCATGGCCGACGCGCTCACCGATGCCTTCGGTGGCGCGCCGCGCACGATCAATCCGGTGCAGGTGGGCAACAAGCAGGTGCAGGGTGGCGGCTGGGACAGCCCGTCGGTGATCAAGTCCGGCACCAAGATCGGACCGTCCGCGCCGGCGCCCTCGCACGACCCGACGCTGCTGCCGTCGATGGCCTCGCAGATGCGCATGCCGGTGTCGGTGCACAACCAGGAGCAGATCGCCCGTGCCGAGCGCCAGCTCAACACGATTGCCGACCGGCTCACCGCCGCCCTGGCGCCGCTGATCGACCGCGGCATGATCAGCGTGCGCCGCACGGAACTGTGGATCGAGGTCGAGATCAACAGCGACATCCTGTTCCCCACCGGCTCGGCCGCACTGGACGTACATGCACGGCAGACCCTGGCCAGCCTGGCCGAGGTGCTGCGCGACGTGCCCAACAGCGTGCGCGTGGAAGGCCACACCGACAACGTGCCGATCGCCACCGCCACCTTCCCTTCGAACTGGGAGCTGTCGGCCGGACGCGCCGCCAGCGTGGTGCATCTGTTCGCCGACCAGGGCGTGCAGCCGTCGCGGCTGGCGATGGTCGGCTATGGCCAGTTCCGCCCGCGCGAAGAGAACGACAGCGCACAGGGCCGCAACCGCAACCGCCGGGTGATGGTCATCATCCTGGCCGACACCTCGCATTCGGTGGACCCGCTCGGCCAGCGCCTGAACGCAGCCACCGGCGCCACCGGCAGCACCGTCACCGAACAGGCCGCCGCAACGCCGGCCAGCGCCCCCACCTCCCCCATCGCACCGGTGACGTTGCCACCGGTGCCGGCTGGCAGCCGCGTCGGCGCCGCCGTTCCCCCCGCAATGAAGGAGTAATCCGATGCGCATCTGGGCAGTCGCCAACCAGAAGGGCGGAGTCGGCAAGACCACCACCACCCTCGCCCTCGGCCGCGGCCTGGCCGCGCTCGGCCATCGCGTGCTGCTGATCGACCTCGATCCGCATGCTTCGCTCAGCCGCGCCTTCGGCGTGCCGGTGGACCCGCCGCCGGCCGGCGTGCTGGAGCTGTTCGGCGCACCGCCGGCGGACCTGTCCGGCCTGTGCCATGCCAGCAACATCCAGGGCCTGGACTACGTCTGCGCGCAGTCCGCGCTGGCCACGCTTGAACGCCGTAGCGCCAACCAACCCGGCCTCGGCCTGGCCCTGCAGAACGCGCTGGCGCGCCACCAGGGCCAGCACGACTACATCCTGCTGGACTGCGCACCGACGCTCGGCCTGCTGATGATCAACGCACTGGCTGCCGCCGATCGCCTGATCATTCCGACCCAGGCCGAGCCGCTGGCGCTGCACGGCCTGGATGGCATGGTCCGCACCGGCGAGATGGTCGAGCGTTCGCGCCGCCGGCCGCTGCCGATCTCGATCCTGCCAACCCTGTTCGACCGCCGCACCCGCGCCGGCAACGAGTCGCTGCGCACCATGCAGGACCGCCATGGCAGCCGCGTCTGGGAAGACGCGATTCCGATCGACACCCGCATCAGCAACGCCGCCGGGCTGACCCTGCCGAGCGTCGGCGAAGACTACCCGGGGCGCGGCCTGGCTGCCTACCGGCGCGCCTTGAACTGGATCCTCGGCGAGGATGCCCGCGCCCTGGAGCAGGCCGCATGAACAGCACCGGCATCCTCGACGACTACCTGGACGAACTGCTGGGCGAGGCGATCGCCCCGGCCGCCGCTCCCCTCCCCGCGCCGATCAGCACCGCCCCGGCCACGGCCACCGAAGCCGCCGCCGAACGCGAACCCACCTGGGATGACCTGCCGGCCGAGGTGATCTACGAAACCGAAACCGAGAGCGTTGCCGCTGCCCCTGCCGTGGACAATGCCGCACTGGAAGCCGCTTTCGATGCCGCGTCCGCGCCCGTCAGCGTGATCGATGCCGAACGCGAACCCACGTGGGACGACCTGCCCGCTGAAGTGGTCTACGAAACGGATGCCGTCGTCGCGGCCCCGGCCGAGGATGAGGCTGCACTGGAGGCCGCCTTCGAGGCCGCCGCCGCGCCGGCCAGCGCCTCGTCCACCGAACGCGAGCCGACCTGGGATGACCTGCCCGACGAGGTCATCCACGAAACCGCGCCGGCACCCGCTGCGGCCGCTGCGAACACCGGCCCGGAACCCACCTGGGACGATCTGCCGGACGAAGTGATCTACGAGACCGACCCGGCGGACAGCCATCGTCTCGCCCACACCGACAGCCCCGGCCTGCAGGCCGCCTTCGAGGCGGCCGCTGGTGGCGAAGACGTGCCTGCGCCGCCGCCCGCCGTGGTCGCAGCGCCGGTGCCCCCCCCGGCGACACGCCCTGCACCGGCCCCGGCCGCACGCGCCGGCACGCCGCCGCCGCGCGTCGCCGTCGATGCACCCGCAGGCAACCGCCCCGGCACCTGGCAGGAGCTGCAGGCGCAGGCCCACCAACCGGCCCGCAGCCCGCATCCGCAGAACCGTCGTGCCGGTGAACGCACCTCGCGCTGGCTGCGCCTGCGCTGCGGCACCCAGGCCTATGCGCTGGAACTGCTGAAGGTCCAGGAGGTCGTGCTGCCGGTGCCGCTGCTGCCGTTGCGCGGCACCGCTGCCGCCATGCTGGGCATCATGAACCTGCGCGGCCAGGTGGTCCCGGTGATGGATCTGGGCCTGCACCTGGGCGCGGCTGCCGCCGAGGACGACGCCCAGACCCGCATCGTGGTGCTGGAAGAAGACGGCGAGACCATCGGCCTGCGCGTGTCGGCAGTGGAAGATGTCGCCAACCTCACCGATTCGCAGATCGAACCTCCCGATACCGCACGCATCTGCCAGATTTCCAACGACCTGTTCCGCGGCGTGGCCCGGGTCAGCCAGCGCCCGATGATCCTGCTGGACGCCACACGGCTGTTGAGCTGACCCCCAAAAAAGGGGACGGAGGGGATTAAGTCGCAAGTGGCTCGGCGCTTGGCGCCGAAGCGGTGCCTGTCGGGGACGCAAGGAGTTGATCCGTTGGATCAACGCCTTGCGTCCCCACTGCGCGGTCGCCGTTGCCGAGGGGGCTGCGGCAGAGCCAGGTCGCTTGCGACTTAATCCCCTCCGTCCCCTTTTCAACAGCGACCGCATCGACGCACCGCGTCGATTCTTCTAAAGAACCCCACCGGGGTGCCGTTATGGATCACGGAACCGTTTGTCCGGAGCAACGATGAGCACTGTCGAACTGGGTGGGGATCTCGGCATCGAGAGCACTACCGAGCTCAAGAACCGCCTTGCCCCCCTGGTGGAGCAGGCAGGCGAGCTGACCCTGGATGCCAGCCAGGTCGCCCGCATCCACACGGCCGCCGTGCAGGTGCTGTGTGCGTTCGTGCAGGCCCGCCGCGAGGCAGGCCTGGGCACCGGCTTCCACGGTTGCACTGCAACCTTCCGTGACGCCGCGCGCCTGCTGGGCGTCACCCAGGCCCTCGGCCTGGACGTAACCCATGACAACCTGAAATCTGTGGAGAACGCTGCATGAGCGCACGTATCTTGGTGGTGGACGATTCGGCGTCGATGCGCCAGATGGTGTCCTTCGCCCTCACCTCGGCCGGTTTTGCCGTCGAAGAAGCTGAAGACGGCGCGGTCGCGCTCGGTCGCGCCAAGGGCCAGCGCTTCAATGCGGTGGTTACCGACGTCAACATGCCGAACATGGATGGCATCGCGCTGATCCGCGAACTGCGCCAGCTGCCGGACTACAAGTTCACCCCGCTGCTGATGCTGACCACCGAATCTGCCGCCGACAAGAAGTCCGAAGGCAAGGCCGCTGGCGCCACGGGTTGGCTGGTCAAGCCGTTCAATCCCGAACAGCTGGTCGCCACCGTGCAGAAAGTGCTGGGCTGATCGCCCGGCACCGCTCCCCCTCTTCGCTTCCGGACCACCACTGCCATGAGCATGGACCTGCAACGCTTCCACGCCACCTTCTTCGAGGAGAGCCGCGAAGGCCTCGACGCGATGGAGGCTGGCCTGCTGGCCCTGGAATCGGGGCAGCAGGACGCGGAGATCATCAATTCGGTGTTCCGCGCTGCCCATTCGATCAAGGGCGGCGCCGGCACCTTCGGCTTCGACGCGATCGCCGGCCTGACCCACGTGCTGGAAACGCTGCTCGATGAGCTGCGCGCCGGCAAGCGGGCACTGGAAGGCCACGCCGTCGACGCCATGCTGTCTTCGGTGGACGTGCTGCGCGCCCTGCTGCGCGAAGCCGAACATGGCCAGGCTGCCGATCCGGCTGCTGTCGCTGCGGTGAAGGCACGCCTGGAAGCGGTTCTGTCCGGCCAGGCCGCAGCGAGCGCCCCGGCGGCCGCCGCAGCCAAGGTGGACGATACGCCGGAAGCCTGGCAGATCGGCTTCACCCCGGCGCCGTCGCTGTTCATGAGCGGCAACGACCCGCTGCGCATCATCCGCGAACTGGAACACCTCGGTTCGCTGCAGGTCGCCGCGCGCATGGACCGCCTGCCGGGCTTCGCGCAGCTCGATCCGCTCGAAGCCCACCTGGCGTGGGACCTGGGTCTGGTCGGCAAGGTGCCGCGCAGCAAGATCGAAGACACCTTCGCGTGGGTACTGGACGACTGCGAGCTGGACATCCGTCCGGCCGCACCGCCGAGCCTGGCCACCCAGGCGCCGGCCGCGGCTGCTCCCGCTCCGGCGGCAGCGTCGCCGTCGGCACCCGCCGCGCCTGCCGCCAGCGGTGGCGCCAGCCAGGAAGCGGAAACCTCCATCCGCGTCAGCGTCGACAAGGTCGACGCGCTGATCAACCTGGTCGGCGAACTGGTCATCACCCAGGCCATGCTCAAGCAGGTCTCGCATGCGCTGGACCCGGTCCACGCCGAGAGCCTGTTCGCTGGCCTGGACCAGCTTGAACGCAACACCCGCGACCTGCAGGAAGCGGTGATCGGCGTGCGCATGCTGCCGGTCGATGCGGTGTTCCGTCGCTTCCCGCGCCTGGTCCGCGACCTGTCCAGCCGCCTCGGCAAGCAGGTGCGGCTGCGCACCGTCGGCGAAGGTACCGAGCTGGACAAGGGCCTGATCGAGAAGATCGCCGATCCGCTGGTGCACCTGGTGCGCAACTCGATCGACCACGGCCTGGAAATGCCCGACGTGCGCCGCGGTGCAGGCAAGGACGAAACCGGCACGATCACCCTGGCGGCCTCGCACCAGGGCGGCCACATTGTCATCGAAGTCAGCGACGACGGTCGCGGCCTGGACCGCGCCAAGATCCTGGCCAAGGCCACCGAGCGCGGCCTGGCGGTGCCGGACAACCCGACCGATTCGCAGGTCTGGGACCTGATCTTCCAGCCCGGCTTCTCCACGGCCGATGCGGTCACTGACCTGTCCGGTCGTGGCGTCGGCATGGACGTGGTCCGCCGCAACATCCAGGCGTTGGGGGGCGAGGTGCAGATTGAAAGCAGCCTCGGCGCTGGCACCCGCACGCTGATCCGCCTGCCGCTCACCCTGGCCATCCTCGATGGCATGACCGTGGCGGTAGCCGGTGAGACCCTGATCCTGCCGTTGGCCTATGTGCTTGAGGCGTTGCAGCCGCAAGCCGAGGACATCCGCAGCATGGCCGGCGAAGGCCGCGTGCTGCGCGTGCGCGGTGAATACCTGCCGATCCTGTCGCTGAGCGAGTACTACGGCTACGGCAACCGTGCACCCGGCAGCGAATCGCTGGTGGTGGTGGTCGAAGGCGATGGCCAGAAGATCGCCCTGGAAGTGGACGAACTGGTCGGCCAGCAGCAGGTGGTGGTGAAGAACATCGAGAACAACTACCGCCGCATCGGCGGGGTGTCCGGTGCGACCATTCTCGGCGACGGCCGCGTCGCATTGATCGTCGACATCGGCGGGCTGGTGCGTTCACTGCGGATGCCGCAGGCCGCCTGATCCACACTGCATGCGTGTACTGGACCGCCGCCCTTCGGGGCGGCGGTTTTTGTTTGCGCGCTCCATTCCGGCCGGGGCCGGATGCCCTTTCGGGGAAAAGGGATCTGACCCCATCCGTTCTGTGAACTCCGTCGACGCGATGGTTTCGCGCGCAACTACGCCATGTAAGCGAAAGCCCCGCCGCTGCGCCACTTCCGCGCCGTCATCCCTACGCCACCGAATGTGACATGCGTCCATAAAGTCCATCCGGACTGCGCCGCTATTTCGCTTTGACGGCCGTCACCGAACCCCACCGGGCACCACCGTTCGCTATGCAACCACCCCCAAACCGGCGCACAGACGCCGGCACTCTGCCCACCTGGAGCACCCTGCATGAAGTGGTTCCAAGATCTGCCCATCGCCCGCAAGCTGGCCGTGGGGTTCACCCTTACCACCCTGATGACCCTGGTCCTCGGCGCGTTCGCCCTGCTGCGACTGAGCGAAGCCAACGCGCAGCTGCGCGAGATGGCCGGCAACGATATCCCCTCGGTCCAGCACCTGGGCGAGGCGCGCTCGCAGCTCGGTGAGTTCCGCACCTACGAACTGGCCCAGCTGAGCATGCTCGACCAGCCGGAGAAGGTCGCCGACTACAACAAGCGCATGGACGACACCGCCAAGGCCGTACATGACGAACTGGCGGCGTACGCGGCGCTGCCGGCGCTGGACAAGGAGCGCGAACTGTATCGCGCCGCCAGCATCCAGCTGGATCGCTACTTCGCCGCCAACAAGGCGATGCGCGACGCCGTGGCCGCCGGTGATGGCGCGCAGGCCCAGCAGATCTCCGATGAGCAGTCACGCCCGGCGCGCCGCGACCTGTTCGCTGCGATGAAGGCACTGGGCACCCACATCGCCGGGCAGATGGACGGCAAGATCGCCGACGCCAACGCCACCCATCGCACCAGCATGATCGCCATCATCGGCTGCATCGTGCTGCTGTCGCTGGTGGCCGCCGCGCTGGCCATCGTCATCTCGCGTGCAGTGACCGGCCCGCTGGGCAAGGCCGTGCATGCCATCCAGGCGGTTGCCCGCGGCGACCTCAGCGTCAGCACCCAGGCCACCAGCAAGGACGAAGCCGGCAGGATGCTGGCCGCCACGACCGAGATGACCGCAATGCTCCGCCGCTTCAGCGAGCAGACCCAGCTGATGGCACAGATGCACGCGGGACCGGACATCAGCCATCGCATTCCGGAAGATTTCCCGGGTGTCTATGGCCAGCTGGCCGGCGGCATCAATACGGTGATCTTCGAGCACCTGGATGCGATCCGCGATGCCATCGACGTGCTCAACCAGTACGCCATCGGCAATCTCACCCCGGATGCACGCCGCCTGCCCGGCAGCCGCGCGATCCTGCACGAATCGATGGACGCGGCCAAGGCCAGCCTGCTGGCGATCAATTCGCAGATCCAGCAGCTGGCCGCGGCGGCCGCTGCCGGTGACTTCAGCCAGCGCGGCGACGCACAGCGTTTCCAGCATGACTTCAAGCTGATGATCGAGCATCTCAACACCATGATGCAGGTGGCCGACGGCAACCTCGGCCAGCTCTCGCAGCTGCTGCAGGCGATCGCCGCCGGCGACCTGACCGCGCGCATGGAAGGCCAGTTCAATGGCGTGTTCGCGCGCATGCGGGATGATGCCAACACCACCGTTGCACAGCTGACCCAGATCGTCGGCCAGATCCAGGCCAGCGCGTCCAGCATCACCCTGGCCGCCGGCGAGATCGCCTCCGGCAACAGCGACCTGTCGCGCCGCACCGAGCAGCAGGCCGCCAACCTGGAAGAAACCGCCGCCTCGATGGAGGAACTGACCTCCACCGTGCGCCAGAACGCCGAGCACGCCCGCCAGGCCAACCAGCTCGCCATCGGTGCGCACGGTGTCGCCTCGCAGGGCGGTGACGTGGTCGGCCAGGTGGTCACCACCATGTCGGCCATCGAAGCCTCGTCGAAGAAGATCGCCGAGATC
>NZ_JCAFTJ010000017.1:0-36021 GCF_059370155.1 Stenotrophomonas sp. YJH_SMC_73
CTCGGTCATCTGGAATGCGTCGCCGGGTGCCACCTACTACAACATGCGTTCAAGCAGCGGCGGCGCGACCTATAGGGCAGAAGGCATCGGCTACGACCTCGATACGCGCTGCCAGGGTGGTTACAAGGTGCGTGCCTGCAACGCGCAGGCGTGCTCGGCCTGGTCGAACTGAGGTGGGCGCGATGAACGCAGGAATGAAGATGCTGGTGAGTCGAACCGTAGGTGGGGCCGCGCTGATTCTGGGTGGACTGTTCAATCAGGCTGCTGCGGAGACGATTACCTATATCCATACCGATGCGTTAGGGTCACCGGTCGCTGAGACTGACGCGGCTGGCAGCGTTATCCGGCGTACCACCTATGAGCCCTATGGCGCCGTGGTTGGTGGGTCCGTTGCTGATGGGCCTGGCTATGCAGGGCACGTGAGTGATGCTTCGACGGGCTTGAGTTACATGCAGCAGCGGTATATGGATCCAATCCTTGGTGTGTTCCTTAGTGTGGATCCGGTGTCGCCCCAAAGCGATTCGGTGGGAGCATTCGGACGCTACAGGTATGCCAATTCGAACCCATATCGCTACTTTGATCCCGATGGCCGGCGAGCATGTGGCAAAGACACTGACTGCCAGTTGGAGCAGGGGGCATACGGTGGTTCTTCTGCAGGTCGAGGAACGATGGGCACGGGGGCAGTGGGAAGCAGGCAGTCAACTTCGGCGTCACCAAGTTACGGTCGCTCTCCGCAATCGACTGATCCTGCTTGGACGAGAGATCCTGGGCTGAAGCGGCAGATGGAGCGAGCTTGGCAGGACTCCAACCCCGATGCGCCAACTGTATTGTGGGGGCAACCTGGATCGCTGAAGCGGGAACAAGGAGGGTGGATCGTGGCTCCGAACCTGGTTGGCGCCCCTCAATTGATTCGTGCTCAACCTGGTACTCGTGCTCAAATGGGGCAGGATGTGCTTTTCAAGCCTTCAGAGTTTCAGTGTGGTTGCCGAGTTATAGGATTCTTCCATACTCACCCGAATACTCGGGAAGAGGGTTATCGCCCTGCAGCTAACGGGTATGACTATCAGTTCCTTGAAGAAATGGGAGTGCCTGGGATGATTAGAAGTCATGAGGGTTATGAGTTCGTACCTATCATGGAGGGACGCAGATGAAACGCTCAGTCATCTTGAAAGTGGGGCTGCTGTTTTCATTGCTGATGGCAGGCGGCTGTGCAGCGAAGGAGCCCCGAGGTGAGAAGGGGTTGGAAGGGCTAGAAAGATGCGTGACGACAATCGAGACTTACGTCCAAGAGACGAGGGGATGGAAACGGGAGATGTATCGCATTGCGGAGGAGTCTTCCGGCACCGCAGATATTGGCTTCTCAGTCCAGCACGTCCATGACAGGGTTCTGCTGCCAGAAGGTGGACTGAAGTCATTTCATGTTGATCTCGACCAGCGATGTTCCAAGGTCATCCGTGAAAGCCACTATCAGTAGCTGGTAGCGGCTTGTTGGCCCATGAAGAGGGTAGATGCGCAGCCATTGACCGCATGTTGCTTGTAGTCCTACAATGTCCAGCTAGGCCGGAATAGCTCAGTTGGTAGAGCGGCGCATTCGTAATGCGTAGGTCGCAGGTTCGACTCCTGTTTCCGGCACCAGTTGTAGTTAAAAGCCCCGGCCTTTGGTCGGGGCTTTTTGTTTGCGCCCGCCGGTTATCATAGGATGGTGACCTCACTGAAGGCTGCAAGCCTTCAGCAACGTCTCGTCATCCCCGCATCCCGTGCCAGCCACCACGCGAGCTGCCGGAGATAACCACCCGCTGCTCCCGCCGATGCACCGATCAGCAGGTGTGCGAGCACCCTGATCCCACGCGCGGCCCGCTCCCGCACCCAAGGCAGGACCGCCACCACCTGCGCACCCAGCAACAGCATCAGTACGTCCAGGCCCAGCGCATCCACCACCGGCAACAACGGCAGCAGATCCGGATTGCAGGCCAGCACGATCACCAGCGCGGCACCCAGCACGGCCATCAGGCGGCGCCCGGCGGGCAGGGTGGTCCAGTGCAGCAGTCGGTTGATCAGGTGCATGGCATTCCTTGTGTCATGTGCCGGAATCCTCATCAGGCTTGATCGGCCGCACCGGCTGCCGCAGCACGGTTTTCAACCGCGCCGCGTCGGTCCTGCGCGGGTCGCTCAGGTAGATCTCATGATGGGGGCCGGCGAAGGTGTAACCCAGTGCGGGCATCACTTCGTCATGCAGATGCGCCAGGACGGGGCCTTCGTCGTCGTAGGCGCCCACGTGCAAGGTCTGCAGGCTGGGGCCCTCGGCAAGGATTTCATTGCGGAGGCTGGGCGGCGCATCCCCCAGCTTCGCGCGCGCCTTGCTGATCGCGGCCTGCCACTGCGTAGGACCGATGCCCTCGGGCGTGCGGATCATTACGGTCCAGGCCCACTCATCCTTGCGTCGCGCGATGAAGCTGGCCGGGTCCTCGGCGCTCCACAGCGCCTCCAGCGGTGGCACCACGTAGTCGCGCCCTTCGGCCTTCAGCGCGAACTTCAATGCATAGCTCACCGAATACAGCCACTGCACGGCCTGCAGGTAGGCGGGGGCCGTGTTCGGGTCGCCGCGACCATCGACCATCACGTAGGGCAGGGGCGGCACATCGACCGGTACGAACCTGCCGGCGGGCGGTTGATAGAGCGCCCGGTCGCGCTTCTTGAAGTCGATCTTGTCCATCGGGGGCTTCCTCCTGTGCAGAGCATCCCACGCCAGGCACCCGCCAGTACGCTGAACCGGTTCAGGTGACTTTGCCGAACGAGGGCGAATGGCCCCACGAGCGCGCGGGGCCGCGACGCAGTCCTGGGTCATGCGCCCGTCACACCCGTGCGGTGCGACAACGTGTCGCAGCCAGAATCGGGCCTTTCCTGCGCTCGATCAATGTCAATGCCTTTCTTAAATGGTGGGTGACGGCCTAAAATTGAAAGGCTGACTCGACCCCACCTCCCTGCCTGTCTTCCGGACCGGTGGGACCGGCTTTTGGCCGGAACAGGCAGGGACGGGGAACGGCATTCCCTCGCAATTGGATCGACCGATGATTCCGTTGAAAACCCTTGGGCGCTGGTTGCGCCCGGGCCTGCTGCTGTCGTTGCTGGTGATGCTCACCGGTTGCGATGCGGTGGCCATCCTCAGTCCGAAGGGCCAGATCGGCCAGGATGAGAAGACTCTGCTGATCACGGCCACCGTGCTCATGCTGCTGGTCGTCATCCCGGTCATCATCATGACCCTGACGTTCGCGTGGAAGTATCGCGCCTCCAACACCAAGGCCCGTTACGAGCCGAAGTGGTCCCACTCGACGGCGATCGAGGTGGTGGTGTGGTCCATTCCCTGCATGATCGTGCTGGTGCTGGCGGTCCTGACCTGGCGTTCGTCGCACGCACTGGACCCGTATCGTCCGCTGGATTCGGACGTCAAGCCGGTCACCATCGAGGCGATCTCGCTGGACTGGAAGTGGCTGTTCATCTATCCGGAAGAGAAGGTGGCGGTCGTCAACGAAATCAAGTTCCCGGTCAACACGCCGCTGAACTTCAAGATCACGTCCGATTCGGTGATGAATGCGTTCTTCATCCCGCACCTGGGCAGCATGATCTACTCGATGGCTGCGATGGAGACCAAGCTCCACCTGATCGCCAACGAGACCGGCGAATTCCCGGGCATGTCCTCGCACTACAGCGGCGCGGGCTTCGCCAAGATGCACTTCACCGCCTACTCGGTCACCGATGCAGAATACCGCCAGTGGCTGGACCAGGTCCGCGCCGGTGAGCAGACCCTGGACAAGGCCTCGTTCAAGGCGCTGGGTGAAGCACGCAACGCCGAGTGGTATCCGGTCACCTACTTCGGCAAGACCGAAGAAGGCCTGTTCGACTGGGTCATCGCCAAGCACATGGGCGACAACAAGCATTACGGCATGAAGCACTCGCATGCCGGTGCCGCCGCTGCCGATGCCGCCACCCATGAAGCGCACGAGGGCCATGCCCCCAGTGATGCGCATGATTCCAAGGAATCGGGTGAAAACCTGGATGCCAACGAACACGAACACGCAGGCCATGCCGGCCACGCGGGTTCGGGAGAATGAACATGTTGGGAAAACTCTCTCTTGAGTCGATCCCCCACGATCCGATCGTCCTGACGACGTTGATCGGCGCGGTTCTTGGTGGCCTGGGCGTCGTCGCCCTGATCACCAAGTTCAAGCTGTGGGGCTATCTGTGGAAGGAGTGGTTCACCTCGGTGGATCACAAGAAGATCGGCGTGATGTACCTCATCGTCGCCTTCGTCATGCTGCTGCGCGGTTTCTCCGACGCCATCATGATGCGTACCCAGCAGGCCATCGCCGTCGGTGGCTCCGAGGGCTACCTGCCGCCGCACCACTACGACCAGATCTTCACCGCCCACGGCGTGATCATGATCTTCTTCGTGGCGATGCCGCTGATCACCGGCCTGATGAACCTGGCCGTGCCGCTGCAGATCGGTGCGCGCGACGTCGCGTTCCCGTTCGTCAACTCGCTCAGCTTCTGGCTGTTCGTGTCCGGTGCGGTGCTGATCATGCTGTCGCTGTGGATCGGTGAGTTCGCTGCCACCGGCTGGCTGGCATTCCCGCCACTGTCGGGCATCGAATACAGTCCAAGCGTCGGCATGGACTACTACATCTGGGGTCTACAGGTCGCAGGCCTGGGTACCACGCTGAGCGGTATCAACTTCTTCATCACCATCCTGAAGATGCGTACCCCCAGCATGAAGCTGATGCAGATGCCGGTGTTCACCTGGACCGCCCTGGTGACCAACGTGCTGATCGTCGCTGCCTTCCCGGTGCTGACCATCACCCTGGTGCTGCTGACCCTGGACCGTTACCTGGGTACGCACTTCTTCACCAATGACGGTGGCGGCAACGCCATGCTGTACATCAACCTGATCTGGATCTGGGGTCACCCGGAGGTGTACATCCTGGTCCTGCCGGCGTTCGGTGTGTTCTCCGAAGTCATCGCGACCTTCTCGCGCAAGGCGCTGTTCGGCTACAAGGGCATGGTCTACGCCACCGCCTGCATCGGCGTGCTGTCGTTCATCGTGTGGCTGCACCACTTCTTCACCATGGGCTCCGGTGCCAACGTCAATGCCTTCTTCGGCATCACGACGATGATCATCTCGATCCCGACCGGCGTGAAGATCTTCAACTGGCTGTTCACCATGTTCCGCGGCCGCGTGCACTTCACCACCCCGGTGCTGTGGACCATCGGCTTCATGGTCACCTTCGTCATCGGCGGCATGACCGGCGTGATGCTGGCGATCCCGGCCATCGACTTCGTGCTGCACAACAGCCTGTTCCTGATCGCCCACTTCCACAACGTCATCATCGGCGGCGTGGTGTTCGGCATGTTCGCCGGCATCACCTACTGGTGGCCGAAGATGTTCGGCTTCCGCCTCAATGAGTTCTGGGGCAAGTGCGCGTTCTGGTGCTGGTTCATCGGCTTCTACGTGACCTTCATGCCGATGTACGTGCTGGGCTTCATGGGCATGACCCGTCGCCTGCAGAGCACGGTCAACCCGGCCTATGAGCCGCTGCTGCTGATCGCCGCCGCAGGTGCCTTCATCGTTGGCGCCGGCATCCTGTGCCAGATCATCCAGGTGGCCGTCTCGATCCGCGACCGCAAGAAGACCGTCGACCTGACCGGCGACCCGTGGGATGCCCGTACGCTGGAGTGGGAAACCTCTTCGCCGCCGGCCTTCTACAACTTCGGCACGCTGCCGGAAGTCACCGAGCTGGACGATTTCTGGGAGCGCAAGCAGCGTGGTGAAGCCTGGCCGAAGCCGGCCAAGTACACCGACATCCACATGCCGCGCAACACCGGCACGGGCGTTGTCATCGGTGCTTTCAGCCTGGTGTTCGGCTTCGCGATGATCTGGCACATCTGGTGGCTGGCCATCGTCGGCTTCGTCGGCATGATCGCCACGTTCATCTACCGCACCTTCGACCAGGACGTGGACTACTGGGTCCCGGCCGCCGAGGTGGAACGCATCGAGAACGAACACCGCAAGCACCTGGAAGCCCAGGGCCTGGTGAAGTCGGAGCTGAAGGCATGAGCACCAATACCTCGACCCTGAGCCACGGGCACGCCGCGCACGCGGCGGCCCATGGCCATGACGACCACGAGCACCACGACACCGGCGGCAACACCGTCTTCGGTTTCTGGGTGTACCTGATGAGCGACTGCCTCATCTTCGCCTCGCTGTTCGCCACCTACGTGGTGCTGGCAGGCGGTACCGATGGTGGCCCGACCGCGAAGGACCTGTTCGAACTGCCGTTCGTGGCGTGGGAAACCGCGCTGCTGCTGACCTCGTCGCTGACCTTCGGCCTGGGCATGATCGCCATGCACCGCAAGCAGGTTGGCCAGATGTTCCTGTGGCTGGCGGTTACCTGGCTGCTGGGCTTCGGCTTCATGTGCATGGAAGTCTATGAGTTCCAGCACCTGATCCATCAGGGCTACGGTCCGGACCGCAGTGCCTTCCTGTCGGCGTTCTTCGCCCTGGTCGGCACCCACGGACTGCACGTCAGCGCCGGCCTGCTGTGGCTGCTGGTGATGTTCGTGCAGCTGAAGAAGTACGGCCTGACCCCGACCAACAAGACCCGCATGGCGTGCCTGAGCCTGTTCTGGCACTTCCTGGACCTGATCTGGATCGGCGTGTTCTCCGTCGTCTACCTCAATGGAGCGCTGTAATGGCACATGACAACCACGCACACGACCACGGCACCGGCGGCGAAAGCCACGGCAGCGTGAAGTCGTACCTGATCGGCTTCGTGCTGGCGGTGGTGCTGACCGTCATCCCGTTCTGGATGGTGATGTCGGGTGATTTCTCGCGCACCGTCAACGGTGTGGTGATCGCGGTCACCGCGGTGCTGCAGATGCTGGTCCACCTGGTGTTCTTCCTGCACCTGGACCGCTCTTCGGAAAGCCGCTGGAACGTCAACGCTGCGGCCTTCACCGTTGTGGTGATCGGCATCATCGTGATCGGCACCCTGTGGGTCATGCACAACATGAACGTGCACATGATGCACTGACGTCCTCGCGACGTTGCCACGCAGAAAGGCCGCCCTCGGGCGGCCTTTCTGTTCGCTGTGGTTGCGCGTTTCATGCACCCACCAGGCTGGTAGTGCCGGCCGCTGGCCGGCAATTACGCGAAGCCGGCCAGCGGCCGGCTCTACCAGGAGATCCACGCCATGCGTGGATGGGGTCAGATCCCTTGCCTGTGCAAGAGATCCCACCCGGCATGGCCGGCACAGGGTGGTAGTGCCGGCCGCTGGCCGGCAATTACGCGAAGCCGGCCAGCGGCCGGCTCTACCAGGAGATCCACGCCATGCGTGGATGGGGTCAGAGCCCTTGCCTGCGGCAAGGGATCCGACCCCGGACCTGGCGCCTCACCCCACCCGGCGCAGGAATTCCTCGGCGTCCATCGGTCGGCCCAGGTGGTAACCCTGCAACTGATCACACCCCAGTTCGCTCAGGTACTCGCGCTGCGCCTGCGTCTCCACGCCCTCGGCCACCACCTGCAGCTGCAGGGTGCGGCCCAGCGCGATGATCGACGAGACGATGGCGGCGTCCTCGTCATTGCGCTCCAGGTCGTGCACGAACGCACGGTCGATCTTCAGTTCGGTGGCCGGCATGCGCTTGAGGTACAGCAGGCTGGAATAGCCGGTGCCGAAATCATCGATGGCGATGTGCACGCCCATCGCGGTCAGGTCGTTGAGAATCGCGAGGCTGGCATCGACGTCCTTCATCGCCGTGGTCTCGGTGATCTCCAGGGTCAGCCGCGCCGGTTCGATCCGGTGCCGGTGCAGCACCTCGCGCACGCTGTCCAGCAGTGCCGGCGAGGCGAACTGCAGCGGCGAGAGGTTCACCGCCATTGTCCATTCCGTATGCCCGGCCTGGTGCCATGCCCGCAGCTGCGCACAGGCGCGGTCCAATACCCAGTCACCGATCGGCAGGATCAGGCCGCTGCGCTCGGCAATGGGGATGAACACGTCCGGCGCCAGCAGTCCCAGCTCCGGGTGCTGCCAGCGCAGCAGCGCTTCGGCCCCGGTGGCCGGTGCGCCGGCGGCAGGGAACTTGGGCTGGTAATGCAGGATCAGTTCGTCGCGGGCGATGGCCTTGCGCAGGTCCTGCAGCAGGCGCAGCTGGCGGTTGGCACTGAGCTGCATCGACGGGGTGAAGAAGGTGTAGCCGTTCCGCCCGGTTTCCTTGGTGTGGTACATCGCCGCATCGGCGTGGGCCATCAGCTCGCGCTCGTTGCCGGCGTCATCCGGGTACAGGGCAATGCCAAGGCTGGCGCTGACCTGCAGTTCGGCCGCATCCAGCAGGAACGGTTCGCCGGCCGCGGCGATGATGCGCTCGGCCACCACCACCGCATCGTCGGGAATGTCGATGGCCAGCACGATCACGAACTCATCGCCGCCGAGGCGGGCCAAGGTATCCTGCGGTCGCAGCTGGCCGCCGATGCGCTGTGCCACCGCCACCAGCAGGCGGTCGCCGAGCTGGTGGCCGTACGCATCATTGACCGCCTTGAAGCCGTCCAGGTCGCAGAACATCACCGCCACTGCATGGTTGCGGCGCCGCGCCTTCTCGATCGCCTGCTCGATGCGGTCCTGAAGCAGCATGCGGTTGGGCAGCTGGGTCAACGGGTCGTGCAGCGCGGCCTGGATCAGCTTGTCGTTGGCGTGCGCCAGCGAATCGGCCAGCAGACCGGTGCGCACGCGCATCTGCCGGTCGAACAGCGAGGCGACCAGGGCGATGCCCAGCGTGGCCACGGTGGTGACGATCACCAGCACCGCCAGCCAGCGCGTGTCGATGCCGCCACTGCCGACGGCGCCACAGATGCTGCCTTCGGGGAAGCGCGCCGCCGCCATGCCGGTGTAATGCATGCCGACGATGGCCAGGCCCATCACCAGCGAAGCAAGCGCGCGCAGCAGCAGGGTGTTGCGCCGCTCGGCGCGCAGGCGGAAGGCGATCCACAGTGCGGCGCCGGCGGCACCGATGGCCACCGCGATGGACGCGGCAAACCAGCCCGGGTGGTAGTCGATGCCGGGCTGCATGCGCATCGCCGCCATGCCCAGGTAATGCATGGTGGCGATGCCCAGGCCCATCAGCACGGCCCCGGCCAGCAGCCGGCGCCACGGCAGGCTGGGCCGCGACACCAGCCACAGTGCATACGCCGAGGCGCCGATCGAGACCGCCAGCGAGTACAGGGTGATGCCAAGGTCGTAACCCACCGGAATCGGCAGGTCGAAGGCGAGCATGCCGATGAAGTGCATCGACCAGATGCCCAGGCCCATGGCCGCCGCGCCGCCGGCCAGCCACCAGCGGGCCACGCGACCCTCGGCCGTGGCCAGGCGCCCGGCCATGTCCAGCGCCGTGTACGAAGCAAGAATGGCCACCAGCACGGAGATGATGACCAGGCTCTGACTGTAGCTGCCAGTCATGATGAATCCAGTGGGGGAGGGAGGGGCGCCCGCAAGGCGCACGCCCGCGACCCCTATCGGCGCAGGTGGGCAGGACTTGAGTGGTCGCAGCACCTGCGACCCGGCTCGGCTATCCTGCCACGCCTGTTCCCGTTGCTGGAAATCATCCGATGGCAAAAGCCCGCACCGCCTACGTCTGCAATGAATGCGGCGCCGAATTCAGCAAGTGGCAGGGCCAGTGCACCGAGTGCAACGCCTGGAACTCGCTGTCGGAGATCGTGCTGGAAAGCGCGGCGGCGGCCAAGGCGCCGGCTTCGCGCCGGGCCGGCTGGGCCGGCAAGATCGACCCGCCGAAGATCACCGCCTTGAAGGACGTGGAGCAGACCGAGCATCGCCGGGTCTCCACCGGCATCGGCGAGTTCGACCGGGTGCTGGGCGGTGGTCTGGTCGAGGGCGCGGTGGTGCTGGTCGGTGGCGATCCGGGCATCGGCAAGTCGACCCTGCTGCTGCAGGCGGTGGCGAAGATGGCGGCCGAACTGCCGGTGCTGTACGTCACCGGCGAGGAATCGCTGGCGCAGGTCGCCGGCCGCGCGCACCGCCTGGAGTTGCCGCTGGACGGGGTCAACGCGCTGGCCGAGACCGGGGTCGAATCGATCCTGCAGCATGCGTCCAAGGCCGGCCCGCGGCTGATCGTGGCCGACTCCGTGCAGACCCTGTGGACCGAGAGCCTGACCGCTGCGCCGGGATCGGTCAGCCAGGTGCGCGAGAGCGCGGCGCGGCTGGTACGGTTCGCCAAGGAGACCGGCACCGCCGTGTTCCTGGTCGGCCACGTGACCAAGGAGGGCGGCATCGCCGGCCCGCGCGTGCTCGAGCACATGGTCGACGCGGTGCTGTATTTCGAGGGCGAGAGCGGCAGCCGCTTCCGCCTGCTGCGCGCGTTCAAGAACCGCTTCGGTGCGGTCAACGAACTGGGCGTGTTCGCGATGGGCGACAAGGGCCTGAAGGAGGTCTCCAACCCATCGGCGATCTTCCTGTCCGGCGGCAGCACCCATCAGCCGGGCAGCTGCGTGATGGTCACCCGCGAGGGCACCCGGCCGCTGCTGGTGGAGGTGCAGGCGCTGGTCGATGCGTCGCCGCTGTCGAATCCGCGCCGTGTCGCGGTCGGCCTGGAGCAGAACCGCCTGGCCATGCTGCTGGCGGTGCTGCATCGCCATGGCGGCGTACTGGTCGGCGACCAGGACGTGTTCGTCAATGTGGTCGGTGGCATCCGCGTGCAGGAGACCGCGGCCGATCTGCCGGTGCTGCTGGCGGTGTTGTCGTCGCTGCAGGACCGGCCGCTGGCGGAAAAGACGATTGCGTTCGGCGAGGTGGGCCTGTCCGGCGAGATCCGACCGGTGCCCAATGGCGAAGACCGGCTGCGCGAGGCCGCCACCCATGGCTTCAAGCGCGCCATCGTGCCCAAGGCCAATGCGCCCAAGGGCGGATCGGTGAAAGGCATGGAAGTGATCGCGGTGGAACGCCTGTCCGAGGCCATCGACGCGGCGTGAGGCACTGGGGGGACTGCTGCGGGGCCTGCCTCCACATACGTCATATACGGCAACGGCCAGGCTGGCTGTGCTAGTTTTTCCCGCTCGACGAAGGCGCCCTCTGGCGCCTTTCCGTGCCCAGGAGTAAACGATTACATGCAGGACACCGCGCTCACCGCCCCCAACGCCGAGATCCGTCGTGCCGGGGTCGATCTCAATGGACTGATGACGGTGCTGGGCAAGCACCTGTATTCCACCCCGGTGGTGGCGCTGCGCGAACTGGTGCAGAACGCGCACGACTCGATCATCCGCCGCCGCATCGAGCAGCCCGGCGTCCAGGTGCCTTCGCGCATTTCGGTGCAGGTCGATGCCGGTGCCGGCGTGCTGCGCATCACCGATACCGGTGCCGGCCTGACCCGCCAGGAGATCCACGACTACCTGGCCACCGTCGGCGTCGGCTATACCCGTGGCCTGCGCCAGGGCGGCGAGGATGATGAAGGCCTGATCGGCATGTTCGGCCTCGGCTTCCTGTCGGCCTTCGTGCTGGCGCGCCGGGTCAGCGTGCGTACCACCTCGTACCAGACGCCGGAGCTGGGCCATCTGTACGTGTCCAGCAATGCCGAGCAGTACACCGTCAGCGAAGTGCCGGCACGCGCGGTCGGCACCGAGGTGGAACTGGAACTGCATCCGGACTTCCTGCCACTGGCCAACGAGGCGCGCCTGCATGAGGTGCTGGGCCGCTACTGCGCGCTGCTGTCCGAACCGATCTTCATCGGTGCTGCGACCGAAGCGCTCAACCCCGAGCCGCCGCCGTGGCGGGGGCAGGGTGACGTGGCCGTGCACCCGGTGCAGGCACGCCGCCAGGCACTGCAGTTCGCCGCGCGCTTCGAGCACGATTTCGAGCCGATCGTCACCGTGCCGCTGCGTGCCGACGGCAACAGCGATGCCACCGGCCTGCTGTGGGTGCAGGATGGTGCCACCTATGGCACCAGCGACAACCGCAACCTGTCGGTGTTCGTGCGCGGCATGCTGCTGGATGACGATGCCCGTGACCTGCTGCCGCCGTGGGCTGGCTTCATCGGCGGGGTGATCGAATCCTCGCGGCTGACTCCCACCGCCAGCCGCGAAGACCTGCAGCGCGATGATCAGTACCGCGCTGTGCAACATGCCTTGCTGGAGGCGCTGATCGATGGTCTGGCCGACGTTGCGCGGCAGCAGCCGGAGGCGTGGCGACGCGTATTGAGCCGCCACAACGAGGCGCTGCTGGGCGCGGCGCTGTGCGATGACCGCCTGTTCGACCTGCTGATGGAGCATGTGCGCGTGCCGACCTCGCAGGGCGACCTGCCGGCCAGTGCCCTGCCGGCGCGCGGTGCCGTGCATGTCATCCTCGACAATGGCGGTGGCTTCGAAGAGATGCTGTTCCGCGCGATGGGGGTGCCGGTCGCGCATGGCCATCGTTACGCGGTGGTGCCGTTCCTGCGGCGCTGGGCCCAGGCCAAGGGCCTGCGCCTGGTTGAACTCGGCACCGAGCAGGGCAATCGCGCACTGTTCCGCAGCGATGACAGCCTCGACGACGCGCAGCTGGCCTGGCTGCGCGAACAGTTGGGTGATGGCGAGCAGCTGCTGCCGGCGCGTTTCAGCCCGGAAGCACTGCCGGTGGTGGTGGTGCCCGACCGCGAGGCCGAACTGAAGCAGCGCCTGGAAGACGACGAGAACGACAAGCGCGTTTCGATGGCGGCGCTGCGCCTGGCGCGCCAGTTCACCGCACGCATCGAATCGCGCGCACCCTCGCGGCTGTACCTCAACCTCGACAACCCGGCGGTGCAGGCGCTGCTGCGCGCCCAGCGCGAGGGCCACCCGCAGGCCGAAGCGGCGGCACGCCTGCTGCGCTCGCTGAAGATCATCGTCGCTGCGCAGGGCCGTCCCTTGGCCCGGGCAACGACCGCCACGCAGGGCCCGGATCTCAACGGCGCCTTTACCGATATCGCCGGTGCCCTGCAGCAGATGCTGCGCTGAGCACCGCGCCCTCTCATCCAGCCTTCGCTAGACAGGAGTACTTACCCCATGGACATCTGGAACTGGGTCGAAAAACTGCAGGGCGACCTGCGCCAGGCCGGCCAGGCGCAGAACGCGCACCTGCTGAACCGCCTCGCCGACGAGGTCAGTGAACTGCAGATCGACCGCGTCGATGCACTGCTGCCCGAAGCACGCGCACTGGGCAAGGCGCTCGACAACCCCTGGGTCGACGTCTACGTCGGCCACTGGGCGCTGCGCAACCGCGTCGGCAACCGTGTTGAAGGCGAGAGCGCACTTGGCGAAGCCGTTTCGCTGTTCGAGCGGGCACACCGCGAAGACACCCTGGAATGCCCGCAGTCGATCTGCGTGACCCAGGACCTGGCCGCCTGCTACGGCAACATCGATGGCCCGGGCTGGGTGCCCGAGCGCATCGAGGTGTGCGACGAGACCCTCGGCCGCATCGATCCCAGCTGGGCCTGCTTCCAGTGCCTGAGCTGCGAGAAAGCCGATGCGCTGCTCGACGATGGCCGTGGCCAGGAGGCACTGGATTACCTGCAGGCGCAGGCCGACGCCGTGGAGGCCTGTGGCAAGGAAGTGTTCGACAGCTTCCCGGAGATGCAGATCAAGATCCTGCTCGCTGTCGGCCGCGCCGACGAGGCACTGGCGCTGATCGAGAAGCGCGAAGCTGAAGTGGCCGCCTCCGGGGAGTATGAGCCGGCCAACTGCACGGTGCCGCGCCGCTTGTCCAAGGCATGGGCGTTGGCCCAGCTGGGCCGCGACGAAGAAGCGCTGCAGCAGTTGGTGCCGTGGAGCGAGCTGACCCCGAACTACTGGCGGCTGTGGGCGAACACCGCCGCAGCGCTGTGCCAGCGTGACCCTGCGCGCAATACGTGGGACCTGGGCACGCGCTTCAACACGATCATCGAGCACTTCGCCCGGGTCGGATCGCATCGCCTGCTGATCGAAGTGGCAGCGCTGAGCCTGGAGCTTGCCCTGCAGCGTGGTGCGCGCTGGGTGGCACTGCGCCAGCTGGAACTGGCGCGTACCCATCTGGCGCAGCTGCGCCAGGACCGGGGGGCGGCAGCGCTGGTGGCCGGCCTGGCGGCACGCATCGATGCATTGCCGGATGTCGCACCGCTGCCGGTGCCGGCCGGCGAGCTGCTGGCATGGCTGGACGCGCAGGGTGAACAGAACCAGGCGCGCGACCCCGAGCGCGAGGCGCAGTGGTTGCTGCAGGCGCAGGCGCAGCTGCCCGATGACGAGGCCTTGGCCGAGATGGCCGCCTCGGCGCTGAGCGCCTGCGGCGCGCAGGCCGAGGCGCGAGCGCTGTTGTGGCGGTTCGTACGCAGCCATGCGCAGAACGATGGTCCCGCAGCCTACACGCTGATGCGCTGGCTGGCCGAGCAGGGGGACGACGACGGCCTGCGCCAGCTGGCCGAGGTCTACCGCAGCAGCGTGCCGGTGTTCGCGCACTGGTGCGACGTGCAGCGCGCACGCCGGGTGTCCGACTGGCCGGCGCTGGAGCAGGCGGCCCGATCGCTTCTGGAGCTGTCTCCGGGCTCGCACGGCGCGCGCGGCACGCTGGCGCGCATGTACATGGAAACCGGCCGCTTCAGTGAGGCCCAGGCCTGCTATGCGCAGTTGGTGGAGCTGCTGGACGAGCCGAACGCCGCGCATTGGGACCACATGAGTGCGGCCAGCGCGGCGCGCGACTGGGACGCGGTGCGCCGCTCGGCCGCGGCGATCGGCATGGAGCTGTCCAGCCAGGAAGGTGTGGTCGAGGAGCCATGGGGCTGGGTGATCATCCGCAGCGAAGAGAACGGCGAGCCGATGGAGTACTACGCCCGTCGCAGCGGCCCGGTGACCGCGCGCATCGTCGAGAATGCGCCGTCCAACCGCGCACAGCAGGTGGGCGACTGGGTGGTGTTCGATGCCGCACTGGTGCATCCGGCACCCGAGGAGGAGGAAGCGCGCGAGCATTTCATCCCGACCTATGCGCAGGTGCATGTGCTGGAGCGCGGCGGCTTCGCCCGCAGCTGGATGATCGATGGCGCGCACCCGGGCGAAGAGGCGTGGAATGCCTTCGTCGAGGCGGCCGAAGCACAGGGTTGGAAGGTGTGGTCGCACAGCCGCCCGGACTACACCGTCACCGACCCCGATAGGGAGGGGGGCACGCTGCCCGGCCTGCTGTTCACCGTCGCCCAGCCGCAGGACCATGCGCCGCTGGCGCTGCACCGCTTCCTCCAGCAGCACACCGCGACGTGGCCGCATCCGCATTGCTGGCTGCGCCTGGCTGAAGCCTGTGACCAGGACCGCCAGCCGCATCTGGACGTGATCGAGCGTTACGGGTTGTAAGCTGCACGCTCCTGTAGAGCCGAGCCTGCGCTCGGCCCACGCGGAAAGCAGCCGAGCATGGGCTCGGCTCTACAACGGATCATCATCACCCCCAGGGAATGGAATACATGCGAAAGACAGGGATGTTCGTGATCGCCGGGCTGCTGCTGACCCCCACCGTGCAGGCCGCACCGGCCTGCCAGGAACCCATGGCCGTTGCCCGTGCCTTGTTCGAGGCCACGACCGGCAATGGCGACCTGCTGGAGCCACCGCCCGCGCTGGTCAGCCCGGCGTTCGGCAAGGCACTGCGTGGCGAGCGTGCCTGCCAGCAGCGCGAACAGGGCATCTGCACGATCGATTCCGACCCGTGGCTGGATGCGCAGGACGGCGACATTGAAACCCCGGTGCGTTACCGCTGGAAAGAGGCCTCGGCCACTGCCGGCCAGGTCGAGATGCGCTATGCGGTATGGAATAAGGCCTACGTGACCCGTCTGCCGATGGTGCGCCAGGGCCAGGGCTGCTGGCAGGTCGATGACATCCTCACCAACAGCGGCCGTTCGGTGCGGAAGATCCTGGCGCAGCCGGTGCCCTGACCGGCGGCAGCATCCACGCAGGGTGCGGTCCAGTTGCCGGCCAGCGGCCGGCACTACCAGGTGATGTTGGGTGGGTGCCGACCGTTGGTCGGCATGCCTTTATCGCGAATGCCCGAACACCAGTTCGATCACGAACTGGCTGCCGAAGAACGCCAGCAGCAGCAACAGCATTGCCGCCAGCGTCCAGTGCACCGCCTTCATGCCGCGCCAGCCGTAGCGGCGACGGCCGATCATCAGCACGCCGAACACGATCCACGACAGCACGCTCAGCACGGTCTTGTGCACCAGCTTCTGCGCCAGCAGGTCGTCGACGAACAGCACGCCGGTGACCAGGGTCAGGGTCAGCAGCGCGAAGCCGACCGTGATCACCCGGAACAACAGCGATTCCAGGTCGGCCAGCGGTGGCAGCGCGCGCAGCCACGGGCGGAACTCGCGGCGGCGCAGGGCGCGTTCCTGCAGCCACAGCATGATCGCCAGCAGCGCGGCGATGCTCAGCGTGGCGTAGGCCAGCAGCGCCAGCCAGGCATGGCTGGCCAGGCGCCAGCCCAGCACCTTGCTCGGCTCGTGGCCGTAGCCGTGATAGGCCAGAAGCAGTACCGCGGCCAGTGGGAACACCACCACGCCCAGCGCCGACATGCGGCCGCGCGCGCCCACCAGCGAGGTCAGCCAGGCCATGCCCAGGCCGACCAGCGACAGCGCGGCGAAGAAGTGCATGTCCGGCCCGCCGTTGGTGCGCATCGCCACCATCACGTGGTAACCGCCATGCAGCAGCATCGCTGGCAGGGCCGGCCACAGCCAGGTGGGAGAGCCGGTGCTTTCATCGCGGCCGAGCGCGCGCACCAGCAGGGCACTGGCAGCCAGGTAGAGCAGGACGGCGATGAGAACGATTGTCATCGTTGCAGTTTCGCATACCCCTGTGATGCTGGCGACGGCCCGGTGGTCGCAGTCCGGGCGGACAGCCGGACCCGTTATACTGTCTGCCTTATTGTCCCCCGCTTTCAGACAGGTTGCGCCGCATGTTCGAGTCCCTGACCCAGCGCCTTTCCGGCACCATCGAGCGCCTGCGTGGCCGCGGCCGCCTGACCGAGGAGAACATCCGCGAGGCGACCCGCGAAGTACGCATCGCGCTGCTCGAAGCCGACGTCGCGCTGCCGGTGGTGCAGGCCCTGATCGAGCGCATCAAGGTGCGTGCGGTCGGCCAGGAAGTGCTGAAGTCGCTGACCCCGGGCCAGGCCCTGATCAAGGTCGTGCGCGACGAGCTGACCGCGGTGATGGGTGCCGAGGCCAGCGACCTGAACCTCAATGTGCCCGCTCCGGCGATCATCCTGATGGCGGGCCTGCAGGGCGCCGGCAAGACCACCACGGTGGGCAAGCTGGCCAAGCACCTGAAGGAAAAGCGCAAGAAGAAGGTGATGGTGGTTTCGGCCGACGTCTACCGCCCGGCCGCGATCGAGCAGCTGAAGACCCTGGCCGAGCAGGTCGGCGTGCTGTTCTTCCCGTCCAGCGCCGACCAGAAGCCGGAGGCCATCGTCCGCGCCGCCATCGACGACGCGCGCAAGTCGTTCGTCGACGTGCTGCTGGTCGATACCGCCGGCCGCCTGGCCATCGACGAAGCGATGATGGCCGAGATCAAGGCCCTGCACGCTGCCGTGAACCCGGCCGAAACCCTGTTCGTGGTCGACGCCATGACCGGCCAGGACGCGGCCAACACCGCCAAGGCCTTCGGTGATGCGCTGCCGCTGACCGGCGTGGTGCTGACCAAGACCGATGGTGACGCGCGTGGCGGTGCCGCGCTGAGCGTGCGCTACATCACCGGCAAGCCGATCAAGTTCGTCGGTGTCAGCGAAAAGCCGGAAGGCCTGGACGTGTTCCATCCGGACCGCATCGCCAGCCGCATCCTCGACATGGGCGACGTGCTGTCGCTGGTCGAGCAGGTGGAGCAGCAGGTCGACAAGGACAAGGCCGCCAAGCTGGCCGAGAAGGTCGCGAAGGGAAAGAAGTTCGACCTGAACGACATGCGCGACCAGCTCGAGCAGATGCAGAACATGGGCGGCATCGGCGGCCTGATGGACAAGCTGCCGGGCCTGGGCAACATCCCCGACCACCTGAAGCAGCAGGTCAGCCAGGGCAAGGAAGTGCCGCGCATGATCGCCATCATCGGCTCGATGACCAAGAAGGAACGGCGCAACCCGAACCTGCTCAACGGCTCGCGCCGCGCGCGCATCGCCAAGGGTTCGGGCGTGACCCCGGCCGACGTCAACAAGCTGATGAAGCAGTACATGCAGATGGAAAAGATGATGAGCAAGATGGCCGGCGGTGGCATGAAGGGCATGTTGCGCAGCATGAAGGGCATGATGGGCGCCATGGGCGGCCGCGGCATGCCGTTCCGTTGATGACGGCCCCGGTCGCAGGGTGATGTAGCGCCCGAGCCTTCGCTCGGGCGGCGGCGCGCAGCAGCAGGCTCGACTCTTCCCCTGTCCCGCGCGCACCATGGGGGCCTGTCCGAAACGATGGGCCGTCATGCAGAGTTCCGCTGTAACTTCCCGCGTCGAGGCGTTCTGCCGGCGCTTTGGCATTTCCGTTCCGATCCTGCTGGCACCGATGGCCGGTGCCTGCCCCGTACCGTTGTCCGCCGCGCTGGCCAATGCCGGCAGCATGGGGGCGATGGGCGCGGTGCTGTCATCGTCGGCCGATATCGGTCGCTGGATGAAGGACTTCCGCGCGACCTCCACCGGCCCGGCGCAGGTGAACCTGTGGGTGCCGGACCCCGCACCGAGCCGTGATGTCGCTGCCGAGGCCGCCAGCCGCGCTTTCCTCGCGCAGTGGGGCCCGGACGTGCCGGCCAGCGCCGCCGACGCCACGCCTGCCGATTTCGAAGAACAGTTCGCTGCGTTGCTTGCGGCACGCCCGGCGGTGGCGTCGACCATCATGGGCGTGCTGCTGCCGCACCACGTGCAGCAGCTGAAGGACGCCGGCATTGCCTGGATCGCCTGCGCGACCACCTTGTCCGAAGCGCGTGCCGCACAGGACGCCGGTGCCGACGCCGTGGTGGCGCAGGGCATGGAGGCCGGTGGCCATCGCGGTGCGTTTGATCCGGCAATGGCCGAACGCCAGCTGGTCGGGCTGTTCGCGCTGTTGCCGCGCCTGGCCGATCACCTGCAGATTCCGGTGATCGCTGCCGGTGGCATCGCCGATGGCCGTGGCATTGCTGCCGCACTCACCCTGGGGGCCAGCGCCGTCCAGATCGGCACCGCCTTCCTGCGCACGCCCGAGGCGGCGATCGCGTCGGCGTGGGCCGATGGGCTGGCCGCCAGCGAACCGGAAGATACCTGGCCGACGCGCGCGTTCAGCGGCCGCCTTGGCCGTGGCCTGGCGACCGCGTATGTGCGCGCCGCTGCTGCCGAAGGCGCCCCTGCGCCGCGCCCGTACCCGGTGCAGCGTGGCCTGACCGCGCCGATGCGCAAGCAGGCCGTGCAGGAAAATCGCCTGGCGGCGATGCAGGCCTGGGCCGGGCAGTCGGCGTGGATGGCGCCTGCACAGCCGGCCGCCGACGTGCTGCGCGGCATGTGGGAACAGGCGCAGGCGCTGCTGCGATGAGGGTCACCTGCAATGGCCAGCCGGCGCAGGTGGCGGACCTGCTGCCGGCGCTGGTGAACTACGGCCACTTCACCTCGCTGCAGGTGCGTGGTGGTGCAGTGCAGGGGCTGGACCTGCATCTGGCGCGGCTGTCGCAGGCCACGCGCGAACTGTTCGGCAGCGAACTGGACACGGTGCAGGTGCAGGCGTGGATGTCGCAGGCGCTGCGGCAGGCCGGCCTGGCCGATGCCTCGCTGCGGGTGACGGTGTACTCGCGCCGCTTCGATTTCCGCAATCCGCTGGCGGCCGTGCCGGTGGACGTGCTGGTGGCAGTTTCAGCGCCGGTGGCCCTGGCCGCGCCCAAGCGCGTGCGCAGCGTGGCCTGGCAGCGCGAAATGCCGCAGATCAAGCATGTGGGCACGTTTGGCCTGTTTGCCGAGCGTCGCGCGGCGATGGCGCAAGGATTCGACGATGTGCTGTTCGTGACCGCCGATGGCGAAGTGAGTGAAGGCAGCACCTGGAACCTGGCCGTGCACGATGGTGAACGGCTGCTCTGGCCGCAGGCGCCGGCCCTGCGCGGGACCGCCGAGGCGCTGTTGAAGCAGCTTTGGCCGGGGGCACAGGCGACGCAGCCGTTGCGGCTGGCGGACCTGGCCGGTGTGAAGAGCGCGTTTGCCTGCAACGCCAGCGGTCTTTGGGCGCTGGACGCCATTGACGGGCATGTCCTGCCCGGCTCGCAGGCCTTGGCTGAACGGGGCAGGGCAGTGCTGGCGGCGGTGCCTTGGGACAGATTGGGGTCAGATCCCTTTTGCGGCGCAAAAGGGTTCTGACCCCGGGCGGGACCCCGGGCGGGTTCCCCCGGGGTTGGCTCGGCCGGGCTCTGCCGCTATAATCGCCCGCTTACCTCGCCATCCTGGCGACTGGGCAATAGGAAAAACACCATGGTCAAGATTCGACTGACCCGCGGCGGCGCCAAGAAGCGTCCGTTCTACCACATCATCGTCACCGACGTGCGCAGCGCGCGCGACGGCCGCAACATCGAGCGCGTTGGCTTCTACAACCCGGTTGCCCAGGGCGCCGAGAAGCGCATCGAGCTGGACCTGGCCCGCGTTGACCATTGGGTCAAGAACGGCGCCCAGCCGACCGACAAGGTCCGCAACCTGATCAAGGAAGCGACCAAGTCCCAGGCCGCTGCGGCCTGATCCTGACGGGCCACGCTTTGGCGTGGCCCTCTTGGTTGAAGCAGATGAAAGATATCGAGCGCCGCATCCTGCTGGGCAGGGTTGTCGGCGCTTTTGGTGTGCGCGGCGAAATCAAGCTCGAGTCTTGGACCGAGCCACGTTCCGCCATTTTCCGTTACCAGCCGTGGATCGTGCGCAGCCCGTCCGGCGTGGAAACCACGATTGAAGGTGTGCGTGGCCGCGACAGCGGCAAGCACCTGGTCGCCCGTTTCCCCGGCGTAGAGGACCGCGATACCGTCGAAGCGATGCACGGCACCGAGATCTACGTGGCCCGCAGTGCATTGCCGCCACCGAAGCCCGATGAGTACTACTGGGTGGACCTGGAAGGCCTGGACGTGAAGACCACCGAGGGCGTTGCCCTGGGCCAGGTCTCGCACCTGTTCAGCACCGGCGCCAACGACGTGGTGGTGGTCCGCGGTGACCGCGAGCGGATGATTCCGTTCGTGCAGCCGGACTTCGTCAAGTCGGTCGACTTCGAGGCCAACCTGGTCGTGGTCGACTGGGATCCCGAGTTCTGAGCGTGAGCATGCGTTTCGACGTCATCACCCTGTTCCCCGAGTTCCTCGCCCAGTCCGCCGGACTGGGCGTGGTCGGGCGCGCGCAGGAGAAGGGGCTGTTCAGCCTGCACGGCTGGAACCCCCGTGATTACGCCGAAGGCAACTACCGCCGCGTGGACGACCGTCCGTTCGGTGGTGGCCCGGGCATGGTGATGCTGATCGAGCCGTTGCAGGCCTGCCTGCAGGCGATCCGTGAGGCCGATCCGACCCCGGCGCGGGTGATCTACCTCAGCCCGCAGGGGGCGCCGCTGACCCAGGCCAAGGTGCGGGAACTGGCGGCGCTGCCGCGCGTGGTCCTGCTCTGCGGCCGCTACGAGGGCATCGACGAGCGTTTCCTGGAGGCCAATGTCGACGAGGAGATCTCCCTCGGCGACTACGTGCTGTCCGGGGGTGAACTGGGCGCGGCGGTGATCATCGACGCCGTGGCCCGCCTGCAGGACGGTGCCCTGAACGACGCCGAATCGGCGGCGCAGGACAGCTTCGAGGGCGACCTCGGCCTGCTCGACTGCCCGCACTACAGCCAGCCGGCCCAGCACCCGCTGGGTGACGTACCGGACGTGCTGCGCTCGGGCAACCACGCGGCCATCGCCGCCTGGCGCCGCCAGCAGTCGCTGCTCCGGACCGCCGAGCGGCGCCCGGACCTGCTGGATGAGCAGGCACTGGGCAAGGCCGACCGCAAACTGCTGGAGCAGGGCCGTCAGGCCCGGAACCAGAAGGCCAGCCCCTAGCGCAGGGTCGGCTTTATCGGCTATCATGGCCAATTCCCGTCGGCCCTGGTCGGCGCGCGCAGTACCCAAAACAAACGTGCAGCACAGTCCGGTGACTGCATGAGCCTACGTTGTCGATACGACACGCCCACCCGAACAAGAATCGGTGTAACCCATGAGCAAGCTGAACAAGTCCATCGTCGCGGAATTCGAATCCGCCCAGATCACCCGTGAACTGCCGAAGTTCAGCCAGGGCGACACCGTTGTCGTCAACGTGAAGGTGAAGGAAGGCAGCCGCGAGCGCGTGCAGGCCTACGAAGGCGTCGTCATCGCCACCAAGAACGCCGGCCTGAACTCCTCGTTCACCGTCCGCAAGATCTCGCACGGCTACGGCGTCGAGCGCGTTTTCCAGACCCACAGCGCCATCATCGACTCGGTCGAAGTGAAGCGTCGTGGTAAGGTCCGCGCCGGCAAGCTGTACTACCTGCGTGGCCTGGAAGGCAAGGCTGCCCGCATCAAGGAAGACCTGGCTGCCGCTGCTGCCGCCAAGGCTGCCCGTCTGGCCGACAAGGCCTGATAAACAACTTCGGTTGTTGCCGCGACGGCCACCTTCGGGTGGCCGTTTGCGTTTCCGGCATCGCATCGGCCACGATCAGGTGATGAACGACATCAACCTTCGCTATCCGGCCGTGATCCAGTCGGCGTTGCGCTTTCTCGACGGCAAGGGGCTGGCACGCGTGCAATCGGCGCCGTTGCTGCATCGCCTGTTGTGGCGCCTGGGCATCGCACTGCCGCCACCGATCCTGGCCGGCTTTGGCACCAACGCGTTGGTGCAGGGCCTGCTGTTCGGGCTGTTCTGGACCGCGCTGATGTGGCTGATGCTGTGGCAGGGCAGCGAACGTCCGCTGGTGCTGTTGCTGGTGGCCGGTCTGGTGGCCGGCGCGCTGTTCGGCCTTGTGATGGCGGCGCTGATGCGCTCGCTGCGCCGCCACCGCAAGCTGCCGGATTGGCGCCAGTTCCGGGCGCGGCAGGCGGACTGAGCCGATGGCGCACTGCGCCGTGACCGACGGCTACGGGCCGCGCTAGGCTGCCGCATCATCCCGATGCCCGTACCGTGCGATGCCTGCCAAGCGAACCGCACCCACCGCTGCGCCCACCCTGCTGTCCGGTGGCAACCCGCAGATCGCCAAGGGCGAGGGCGATGCTCCGGTGCAGGCATACATCGCCGCCATGCCGGACTGGAAACGCCCGGTCGGCGCACAGCTGGATGCGTTGATCGAACGGGCCGTACCCGGCGTGCACAAGGCGGTGAAGTGGAACTCGCCGATGTATGCGGTGGCGCCGGGCGAAGGCTGGTTTCTCAGCTTCCATTGCTTCACCCGCTACATCAAGGTGGCGTTCTTTCGTGGCGCGGTGCTGAAGCCGATGCCGCCCGAGCCGTCCAGGAGTGCCGATACGCGCTACCTGCATATCGCACAGGATGGCGCGCTGGATGAGGCACAGTTCCTCGACTGGGTGCGCCAGGCCGCCGCGTTGCCCGGCGAGCGCATGTAACCCCGACTTTCTCATTCCTTTCCCGACGAGAGCTCCTGATGGCTACGCATGCCCCCAACCCGGCCGATGCCGGAACACCGGCGGCCGAACTGATCGATGCACGCATCGCCGAGCTGGCAGACTGGCGCGGTGAAACACTGGCACGCGTGCGTGCATTGATCCATGAAGCGCTGCCGGACGTGCAGGAAGCCTGGAAGTGGCGCGGTACACCGGTGTGGGAGCACAACGGCATCCTGTGCACCGGCGAGACCTACAAGCAGGCGGTGAAACTGACCTTCGCCAACGGTGCGGCGCTGGCCGATCCCAAAGGCCTGTTCAACGCCAGCCTCGAGGGCAATACGCGGCGTGCGATCGACGTCCATGAAGGCGCGATGCCGGATGCCGCTGCGTTCAAGGCGCTGCTGCGCGCAGCGGCGGCGTTCAATGCGGCGAAGAAGAAGAAGCGCTGACCGTCTTCTGTAGAGCCGAGCCCATGCTCGGCTGACAGGCCTGTGCGGACCAACGGTCCGCACCCACCTTACCGTGGCGGTGCGGCATCCGGGTCGGCCACCGGCGACGGCGGACAGGCCGGAATCTCCGACGGCGTCGCCAGTTCTTCGGCATGCGAGGGCTTGCCCATCATCTTCGCCTTGCGCCAGCCGCCCCAGCGGTAATACGCCAGCGACAGCAGCATCGACACCAGCGAGCTGACCGGGAAGCTCCACCAGATTGCATCGGCGCCCCAGTACGGCTGCAGCAGTTCGGCGAACGGCACGCGCACGCCCCACAGCGAGCCGGCCAGGATCAGCAGTGGCGGAATCACCGCGCCGGTGGAGCGCACCACGCCGGAGATCACGAAGCTGACGCCGAAGAACAGGAACGAGCCGATCACCACATGGTTGAGGTGGCGGGCGATGTCCAGCGCCTGGCTGGCCGGCGGCAGGAACAGCGCCAGCAGCTGGCGATCGAACACAACCAACGGCAGGATCAGCGCGCCGGTCAGCAGGAAGTTGAACAGCACGCCCTGGCGTGCGGTACCGCGCACGCGGTCCCAGCGCTGCGCACCGACGTTCTGTGCGGCCATCGAAGAACACGCCGCACCGATCGCCATCGCCGGCATCTGCAGGTAGTTCCACAGCTGCAGGGACGCGCCGTAGCCCGCGGCGGTGTCGGTGCCGTACTGGTTGACCATGGTCATCAGCAGGATCACCGACAGCGAGATCAGCACCATCTGCAGGCCCATCGGCACGCCCTTGACCACCAGCGCCTTGAGGATGGTCATGTCGAGCTTGAACAGGCGCAGGTCGGCGCGGCCCAGCCACAGGGTGTGGCGCTTGTGCCGCATGTACAGCAGCAGGCCGGCCAGCGACAGCGTCTGCGCGACCAGCGTGGCCCAGGCCGAGCCGGCGATGCCCAGCGCGGGGAAGGGCCCCATGCCGAAGATCAGTACAGGGTTCAGCACGATGTCCAGTGCCACCGATACCATCAGGAAGCGGAACGGCGTGCGCGAATCACCGGCACCGCGCAGGGCGGCGGTGAGGAAGGCGAACGCGTACAGCGTCGGCATCGCCAGGAAGATGATCTGCAGGTAGGCCTCGGCCAATGGCAGCGAGGCGGCCGGCGTGCCCATCGCCGCCAGCAGCGGATGGGCCATGAACCAGCCGGCGATGGCGATGATCACCGACAGGCCGATGAAGAAGGTGGCACTGGTGCCGACCACGCGCCGCGCCTGCGCGATGTCGCGCGCGCCGATCGCCTGTCCGATCAGGATGGTCGAAGCCATGCCGAAGCCGAACACCGAGCCGATAAGGAAGAACATGATGTTGTTGGCGTTCGCGGTGGCGGTCAGTGCCGCCTCACCGAGGAAGCGCCCGACCCAGACCGCATTCACCGAACCGTTCAGCGACTGCGCGATGTTGCCTGCCAGGATCGGCAGGGAAAACAGCAGGAGATTGCGGCCGATCGGGCCGGAGGTCAGGTCAAGCGGCGCTTTGGCCATGGAGTGGTGATCGAATCCCGGGAGGCGCACACTAGCACCAAGCCGGTTTGCGGGATGTGGCAATGCATCAACGACTGCAGGTGAAGTGGAGCCTGGCGCTGGCCTTGATCAGCGTCGTACTGGCCGCATGTTCGACAGGTGACCGGCTGGGCGATACCCAGGTGCGGCCCACCGACCGGCCCGAGTGCCTGGTCGGCAGCCAGCGCCAGGATCTTTCTGCCGGCGTACCCACCCTGATCGGGGGCAGCGGCTGCCGCACCGACCCCGACAACCCGCGTCCCCTGAACAAGCGAACGGAGTAGTCCCTACCGATGACCGAGCTTTCCCCGCTGCCGCCCAGTGTCCGCCTGGACATCTGGCTGTGGGCGGCCCGTTTCTTCAAGACCCGCAGCCTGGCCAAGCAGGCCATCGAGACCGGCAAGGTCAGCGTGGCTGGGCAGCGCCCGAAATCCTCACGCGCGGTGCGCGTCGGCGAGCAGCTGCAGGTGGATCGCGGCGAGGAGCATTTCGAGATCCAGGTGCTGGGGCTGAGCGATCAGCGCGGGCCGGCGCCGGCGGCGCAGCAGCTGTATGCCGAGAGTGAGGCCTCCAGGGCCCGCCGCGCCGAGCAGCGGGCGCTGCGCATCGCCGCACGCGATGGTTTCCAGCCGCCGGAGCACAAGCCGGACAAACGCGCACGGCGGTTGATCCGCGCGCTCGGCGATATCGACGCGTTGTAAGTTGCAGGGCGCCAGACCGGGTCCGGCGCCGCCTTGGCTCAGCGCTTGCCGCCCAGCAGGCTGCCGCCGATCTTCAGCAGATCGCCCACGCCGAGCTGGCCGTCACCGTCCTGGTCCAGCACGCTGCCAAGCAGGCCGCCGGCAAGGCCGCCCTGTTGCTGCACCTGCTGCTTCTCCTGGCCGAGGGCCTGGCTGAGCGAGCCGGCATCGGCCTGGCCACCACCGAGGCGCTGGGCGAGGAAGGCCATCACGATCGGTGCGAGGATCTGCAGCAGCTGGCTGGTACGGCCGCTGTCGAGCTGGGTGGCCTGGGCCAGGCCGGTTTCCACCTTCTGCTGGCTGCCGCCGAAGATGTGGCCGAGGATGCCGGCACCGTCGCTGGCGGCGCCACCGCCACCGCCGCCCAGTACCGAGCCGAGCACGCTGCTCAGGTCCAGGCCGCTGTGGTTGTTCTGCAGTGCACCGAGCAGCGCCTGTGCGCCCTGCGGCTGCGAGGCGTTGTTGCCCAGCGCGCCCATCAGCACCGGCAGCGCGGCACTGATCGCACCGGAGGCCTGGGTATCGCTGATGCCGAGCTGCTGCGATACCTGCTGCAGCGGGGCGCCCTGCAATTTGGCGAGAAGTTCGTCGGTCAGGCTCATCTGCGGAATCCTTGATTGGGGTTGGGCGTGCAGAAGGTACGACGCAGACCGTTAAAACGGCGACGCCGCCTCACGGGGAGGCGGCGTGGCGTTCACGGGGCAGGGCGATCAGAGCTCGATGTCTTCGGCACCCGGGGTCGCGGTGGGGAAGTCCGCTTCCGGCTGGGCCGGCTTGAACGGATCCGTTGGCTGGCTGGCCAGCGCCTTCAGCGCCGCGGCAACACCAGCGCCATAGGCCGGGTCGGCCTTGCTGCAGTTGTCGATGTGGCGCTGCTTGATGAAGTCCGGCGCATCGCCCAGGGCACGGGCGGTGTTGGCGAACAGTCGCTCCTTCTGTGCCTGGTTGTAGCTGCGGAACAGCGCACCAGGCTGGCTGAAGTAGTCGGCGTCGTCCTCACGGAAGTTCCAGAAGTCGGCGTCGCCCCGGATCTTCATCGGCGGTTCGCGGTACTGCGGCTGTTCCTGCCACTGGCCGTAGCTGTTGGGCTCGTAGTGCGGCAGGCCGCCGTAGTTGCCGTCCACGCGCATCGCACCGTCGCGGTGGTTGCTGTGCACCGGGCAGCGCGCCGCGTTCACCGGAATCTGGTGGTGGTTCACGCCCAGGCGGTAGCGCTGCGCATCGGAGTAGGCGAACAGGCGCGCCTGCAGCATCTTGTCCGGCGACGGGCCGATACCCGGCACCAGGTTGCTCGGCGCGAACGCTGACTGCTCCACGTCCTGGTACCAGTTGACCGGATTGCGGTTCAGTTCGAACTGGCCCACTTCGATCAGCGGGTAGTCGCTCTTCGGCCACACCTTGGTCAGGTCGAACGGATGGATGCGGTAGGTTTCCGCCTCCAGTTCCGGCATGACCTGGATGAACAGTTTCCACTTCGGGAAGTCGCCCTTCTCGATCGCGGCGAACAGGTCGCGGCCGTGGCTTTCGCGGTCATGGCCGACCAGGATCTGCGCCTGCGCGTCGGTCAGCGATTCGATGCCCTGCTGGCTGACGAAGTGGAACTTCACCCAGAAGCGCTCGCTGTCGGCGTTGGTGAAGCTGTAGGTGTGCGAGCCGAAACCGTGCATGTGGCGGAAGCTGCGCGGAATGCCGCGGTCGCTCATCACCACGGTCACCTGCAGCAGGGCTTCGGGCAGCAGCGTCCAGAAATCCCAGTTGTTGCGTGCGCTGCGCAGGTTGGTATGCGGGTCGCGCTTGACGGCCTTGTTGAGGTCGGCGAACTTGCGCGGGTCGCGCAGGAAGAACACCGGCGTGTTGTTGCCGACCAGGTCCCAATTGCCTTCTTCGGTGTAGAACTTCAGGGCGAAGCCGCGGATGTCACGCTCGGCGTCGGCGGCGCCACGCTCGCCGGCCACCGTGGTGAAGCGGGCGAACATCTCGGTCTGCTTGCCGACCTTCTCGAACAGCTTGGCGCGGGTGTACTTGCTGATGTCGTGAGTGACGGTGAAGGTGCCGAATGCGCCCGAGCCCTTGGCGTGCATGCGGCGCTCGGGAATGATCTCGCGGTTGAGGTTGGCCAGCTTTTCCAGCAGCCACACGTCTTCCATCAGCAGCGGGCCACGCGGGCCGGCGGTCTTGCTGTTCTGGTTGTCCACCACCGGCGCGCCGAAGGCCGTGGTCATCGGCGTGACCGGTTCATCGCCGTGCTTCTGCTTCGGGGTAGTGCTCAGCTCGCGCTGCTGCTGGGCGCCTTCCGCAGGCGACGGCGCGGTGTGATACGGACATTTCGGGCTGTTGTTATCGGACTGGCTCATGGCTGGCTCCTGCGGGTGAAGACGGGATGGAACATCTTCACTCGACTTTAGCTAGGGCCAGATGAAATGAATAATCGAATGATCCGTTCAGTTTGATAGTTTCTGTCAATTGAAACGAAGAATAAGATTTGCCGGATCTTTCGACAGGCCTCCCGCGTGGCGGCGGGAAGCCAGGGGTGCGTGCTGCGGTTACAGCAGTGCTTTCAGTCGGTACAGCGCTTCCAGTGCCTGCTTCGGCGTCAGTTCGTCCGGATCGATGGCGGCCAGTGCTTCCTGTGCCTTGTTCGACGGCGCCGCGAACAGGCCGAACTGCTGCGGTGCATCCAATGCCTGCGGCGCCAGCTCGGCGGCATGGCTCTCACCGCCGCGCTGTTCCAGCTCGGCCAGTCGACGGCGCGCCTGCGCCACGGTGGCGCGCGGCAGGCCGGCCAGTGCGGCCACCTGCAGGCCGAAGCTGCGGTTGGCCGGGCCGTCCTTAACGGCGTGCATGAACACCAGCGCTTCACCGTGCTCGACGGCATCCAGGTGCACGTTGGCGATGCCGCTGCGGCCGCCCTCGTGCTGCTCGTCGGCCAGCGCGGTCAGCTCGAAGTAGTGGGTGGCGAACAGCGTGTAGCAGCGGTTCTGGTAGGCCAGGTGGCGGGCCACCGCGTCGGCCAGCGCCAGGCCGTCGTAGGTGGACGTGCCACGGCCGATCTCGTCCATCAGCACCAGCGAATGCGCGGTGGCGTGGTGCAGGATGTAGCTGGTCTCGGCCATCTCGACCATGAAGGTCGACTGCCCGCGGGCGAGGTCGTCACCGGCGCCGATGCGGGTCAGGATGCGGTCGATCGGGCCGATCAGCGCCCGGCTGGCCGGCACGAAGCTGCCGATGTGGGCCAGCAGCACGATCAGCGCGTTCTGCCGCATGTAGGTCGATTTACCACCCATGTTCGGACCGGTGATGACCAGCATGCGGCGGTCCGGATGCAGATCCAGATCGTTGGGTTCGAACGGCTGCTCGCGCACCGCCTCGACCACCGGATGGCGGCCACGCTCGATCTTCAGGCACGGTGCCGTTTCAAGTTCCGGCCGCGACCAGTCCAGCGCCTGCGCGCGTTCGGCGAAGGCGGCCAGCACGTCCAGTTCGCTCAGCGCAGCGGCGCACTGCTTCAACGGTTCCAGCTGTTCGCCGAGGGTGTCCAGCAGCTGCTCGTATAGGTACTTCTCGCGCGACAGCGAACGGTCGCGCGCGGACAGCACCTTGTCCTCGAATGCCTTCAGTTCTTCGGTGATGTAACGCTCGGCATTGGTCAGCGTCTGGCGGCGGGTGTAGTGCACCGGCGCGCGATCGGACTGGCCCTTGCTGATTTCGATGTAGTAGCCGTGCACGCGGTTGTAGCCCACCTTCAGGGTGGGAATGCCGCTGCTCTCGCGCTCGCGCAGTTCCAGGTCAACCAGGAACTGGTCGGCATGGGTGGACAGGCGGCGCAGCTCGTCCAGCTCTTCATCGAAGCCATCGGCCAGCACGCCGCCGTCGCTCAGCTTCAGTGGCGGCATTTCGGCGATGGCGCTGGCCAGCAGTTGTGCGCACGCGTCGTGCTCGCCCAAGGCGGCATGCAGTGCCTGCAGGCGCGGTGAATCCAGCGGCGCCAGCACTTCGCGCACCGCCGGCAGCAGGCCCAGGCCATCGCGCAGGGTGGAGAAATCACGCGGGCGCGCCGAACGCAGTGCGACGCGGGTCAGGATGCGTTCCAGGTCGCCGAGGCGGCGGAACTGTTCGCGGATGTCGGCATCGCTGCCGCGATCGATCAGGGTTTCCACCGCATGGTGGCGCTGTACCAGCACCTCGCGCAGGCGCAGCGGGCGGTGCAGCCACCGGCGCAGCAGGCGCCCGCCCATCGGCGTCACCGTGCTGTCGAGCACGCCCAGCAAGGTATTGCGGGTATCGCCGTCGACGCGCGTATCCAGTTCCAGGTGGCGGCGGGTGGCGGCGTTCATCGCGATCGCCTCGGCGGCGGTTTCCATCGCGATCGAGGTCAGGTGCGGCAGGCGCTGCTTCTGGGTTTCCTCGACATAACCGAGCAGGGCGCCGGCGGCGGCGGTGGCACGTGGCTTGTCATCGATACCGAAGCCGCTCAGATCGTGCAGCTTGAAGAAGTTCAGCAGCTGGCGGCGGCCGCTGTCCGCGTCGAACAGCCACGGCGCACGGCGGCGCACGCCGGTGCGCTGGCGCAGGAAGTCGGGCCAGTTCTCCTCGTCGGGCACCAGCAGCTCGGCCGGTTCCAGTCGGGCCAGTTCGGCTTCCAGCGCGTCGTCGGTCTCGACTTCATTGACCAGGAAGCGGCCACCGGCCAGGTCGGCCCAGGCCAGGCCGTAGCCCTGCTTCGTGCGCGACAGCGCCATCAGCAGGGTGTCACGGCGCTCGTCCAGCAGCGCTTCGTCGGTGACGGTGCCGGGGGTGACGATGCGCACCACCTTGCGTTCGACCAGGCCCTTGGCCAGCGCCGGGTCGCCGATCTGCTCGCAGATCGCCACCGACTCGCCCAGCGCCACCAACCGCGCCAGGTAGCCTTCATAGGCATGTACCGGCACGCCGGCCATCGGAATCGGCGCGCCGCCGGAGCTGCCACGCTGGGTCAGGGTGATGTCGAGCAGGCGCGCGGCCTTGCGCGCATCGTCGTAGAACAGCTCGTAGAAGTCGCCCATGCGGAAGAACAGCAGCAGGTCCGGATACTCGGACTTGGCTGCGAAGAACTGCTTCATCAGCGGGGTGTGTTCGGCGGACTTTTCTTTGGACATGGGGCTCGTGAATCCGGGGCGTCCGTTCGCGCCGGAGGGCAGCGGCAACGGAGCGGGTACAGGGCCGTCCATGGTAACTGCTGGGGCACAGGGCTGCCGCCACCGGTGGCAGGCGGGTACCGCACAGCCACGGGGTCAGGCCGGGACCAGGGTGATCTGCCGGTGGCTGGCGAAGATATCCATCACGATCTCGAAGTAGGTTGGGCCCTCGCCCCGTTGCAGGGCGTCCAGCTGGCGCGCAATGGTCCGCGTGTTGAAGGTGCCCGGGGCTTCCAGCTTGGACTGCAGCCACTGGCGGGTGGTAGTTCGTCCCAGTGCGGCGCGGCTGTGCTCGATATCACTCCAGATCACCGTGGCCCGCTCATGGCCGGCCAACACGCCATGGACGCCATGCAGCAGATCATCCAGGGCGTCCAGGCTTGGCCCGAGCTGCCAGTCCTCGCCGGCCATGAACACGCGGTTGATCTCCGCGTACAGGCTGGGGATGTCGTGAATGGTACAGCCTTCAATCTGCAGGATGAGCGACATGCGCCCACTGTAGCGGTGCCGGCGGCACTCTGCTGACCCTCAATAAAGCTATCAGCACCGGGAGTGGTCCGGGAGCGCCTGACCATGGCATGGGTCTACGCATGGAAATCGTACTATGTGCGGATCCTGTGCGGTGGGGTGTTGGGTGATCTGTCCACGTTGTAAGCAAGGTGAAGCACTTGAGGCTCACGTCAAGCAGGGGGTCTTCAGATTTTTGTCTGCGACGAATGTGAAGCCGTCTGGTTTTCTTTTTGCCCAAGGTAACCTGCTGGATAGTCGAGATGCCCGGGTTGGTGCATTTGATTTGAATTTGAAAGTGATGGGGGTGGATTTTGAGTGAGCCTTCCTGGGTGGTTCGTGGCAAGACGACCAGAGGTTTGATTGATGAGCTCATGACCTTTGATGATCTGGACATGCACGTGGAGATCTCGGTTGATGGGGGTGATACCGTTCTACCCATAAGCTTGGTTGGGCAGGATGAAAGGTAGTGCGTGCTGTTCTATTTCGGCGCTGACGCTTGATGTTGGGCTTTGACTCAATGTGTCTTTCAACGTTCAGGACGGTTTTGGCGGCGCCCGGATGTCCATCAGGTTCAGGCTGCTCACATGCGGAATGAAGCGGGTTGCCGAGTCTGTGGCTACATGTCTGACATGCCGCCGTGGGGTGAGGATGGTAGAACCCCCGATTTTGAGCTGTGCCCTTGCTGTGGGGTGCAGCACGGCTATCAGGATTGCAACAGTGCCTCCTGTCTGGAATACAGGAGGCAATGGTTGGCAGACGGGGCTCGATGGGCTGAGCCAAAGTTACGCCCGGATCGATGGAGCGTGGATGAGCAGCTCCGCAATGTTCTGGATGAACATCCGTGAGTACTGGTGATTGTGTCTCTGCAAGATCGCCGGATTGCTCCGCAATGTGAGCCGGGGCGGTTGGACCTGATCGGCTGTAACCGGCAACTGAAGAGGACAGTCAATGAGAGACGCGTTTGAAATTGTCATGGAGGACGTTCCAAGGGGGCGCGTACCCACAGTACTGGAGGGGATCGGCCACATGGCCGAGTCCGTTTCGTGGACTGAACTGGAGGGCGAGTCGATGGCGGCTGGCGAGCGGTCTGCAGAAAGTTCCGATGAAGTCGCGTGCAGCTCATGCGTGATCTACACAGTCAAGGGTCTCAGGTCGGAGCAGTCCTCCGTATTCCTACGCTGTTGATTCGTGTCCTTGGCTTTGAAGGAAGGGTAAGCATCGATTTTTCATTCGATATGGATTGGGCGGATGTCGGTGCAGCGATGTCCGAACTGCAACGGCATTTTCTGCAGTTGAAAATGCTGAGTGGAGCGGAAACTGTATACGGAGGCATGGAGCCCGCTCAGGATATGGATACCCGATTCTTCACGGATGCCGAGCGCGGCCCTCTGCGTGTCACCGATGCCTGAGTCCGGTGCGAGACGCTATGCTGGAAGCGTGTTCGCTCGCTCCTCAAACAGGTTTGCGACCATCCGTGAGGAGCGGGAAAGGGCTTCGCGACGGCTGGTGCCGATGAAGGCACTGTTTTTCGGGGTTGAGTGACATGGTCATGAACGCGGTCTTCTCTCCATGCTGGGACGGCGACAGGCATGTGGTCTCATGTGATGAACGGGTTGCCGATTCAGACCCCGTGACATACGGTCAAGGATCCGGTGCCAGGGAGATCGCCGCTTGGTTGGAAGGTGATTTTGGCTGTCTTGGAAGGGGCAGTGAGCAGCGCACCCGCGGATCATTCGATGCCGTGGCGTCTGATGCAAAAGGAGGGAGCTGCGTCCACCATGGCGCGGGGCATGTCGTCCACTGCGAGCGAGACCTGTTTCTGGTGTTCTCCAGGTGGAACAGGGGTAGCGTTGCTCTGCGTCACCTTCGAGCAGCAGACGGAAGCGTTCTTTTCGATGGTGCAGATGCTGATGGTGGAAGGCTAGCTGAAGCTTGCTTCACAAGGCGTCTTCGCCGATGGGCATGTTAATGAGTATTTGGGTACGCTTCGCCGCGCATGGCCGGCCGCAAGAGATCGGCAGGATCTCGATGAGCACGGATTCTGGTTCTTTTCGGATGCGCCGTTTGGATGGGTCTGGATCTCACCTGAAGGCGGCAGCTGGAGCTGAAATGCCTGATGCCGGTGCGGCAGTGTCCGTGGCATCCCCGTGGCATCGAGCATTCTGTTGATTGACTCATCGAAATGCGGTTGCCACAGCCGGTTTCGTGAATTGCTTGCGATATCACCAGCCCCTCGTCATTCCGATATACCCGGAAGACATCGCGATTGCTGGTCCCGGCGCGTTTCATGCCTGTATGCACAGTTCCATATATTTGGATCGATATAATAATCTCCGACCATAAAGTTTCCCCGCGCTGCGCCGCCATCGATCGTACGGCCATGATCAAGGGAATTGAGATGCTCGCCTTACGCAACCTCCGAGTGGGATCCCGGCTGGGTGCCGGGTTTGGATTGCTGCTGCTGTTCATCGTGGCCATCGTTGGCCTGGCGCTGTACGGAAATCACCTGAAGTCCGCCCAGTTCGAGAAAGTGGTGGACGTCAACATGGTGAAGATGCGGCTGTTGAACGACATGCTGGATACCAACAACGCGGTGTTGATGCACCGCCGCCTGATGGTGATCAAGCGCGGCGAGGATTTTGACAGGGATTATCAGAAGGCGCAGGAGCTGTCGCAGACCTACGACGGTATCTGGGCCAGGTACATCAGGATTCCGCGCGACGCGACCGGCGATACCCTGGTGGCGAAAATCGACGCGGCACGCAAGGCCACCGACGCCTCCACCCGGCATCTTCACGAGCGCATGAAGGCCGGGGATTTCGACGGCGCGGCCAAGGAACTGCTTGCCGAGCAGGGGCTGGCAACCGCGTGGAACGAAGCGATCTCGACCCTGCTGCGGCATCAGGAGACGCTGACCGAGCGCAGCCGCGAGGAATACCGTTCAACCGAATCCTGGACCGGCACGCTGTCGATCGTGTTCGGCGTGTTGAGCCTGGTACTGGGCTCGCTGGCCGCGTGGGCCATCACCCGCAGCCTGACCCGCCCGCTGGAAGGCGCGGTGAAGCTGGCCGACGGCATCGCCAATGGGCGGCTGGACAGCAGCATTGACGCCTCCGGCAACGATGAGGTCACGCAGCTGCTCAGGTCGATGCAGCGCATGCAGGCGCAGTTGCAGTCGGTGATGGCGGCGCAGGGCGAGCTGGCCCGCCAGCACGATGCGGGCAGCCTCAGCTATCGCATGGACGAGAGTGCCTTCCCTGGTGACTACGGGCGCATGGTGCACGAGACCAACGCGCTGGTCGGCTCACACGTGCAGGTACAGAACCGGCTGATCGAAGTGATGAAGCATTACGCCCGTGGCGACCTGTCGGTGGACATGGATCCGCTGCCGGGCGAGAAGGCGGCGATCACCCAGGCAATGGACGAGACCAAGACCAGCCTGTCGGCGATCAACAGCGAGATCCGCCGGCTGGCGACGGCCGCTGCGGCGGGCGACTTCAGCCTGCGCGGCGATGAAGATCGCTTCGCCTACGATTTCCGCGACATGGTGGCCGGGCTCAATCGCTTGATGCAGACCACCGACCAGAACCTGGTGCAGGTGTCGAGCCTGCTGCAGGCGATCTCGCGCGGTGACCTCACCGTACGCATGCAGGGCGACTTCCACGGCGTGTTCGCCCGCATGCGCGATGACTGCAATGCCACCGTCGATCAGCTCAAGCAGATCGTCGGGCGCATCCAGGCCAGCGCGTCCAGCATCAATCTGGCGGCAGGCGAAATCGCCTCGGGCAACACCGATCTGTCGCGGCGCACCGAGCAGCAGGCGGCGAACCTGGAAGAGACGGCGGCGTCGATGGAGGAACTGACCTCCACCGTGAAGCAGAACGCCGAGCACGCCCGCCAGGCCAACCAGCTCGCCATCGGTGCGCACGGTGTCGCCTCGCAGGGCGGTGACGTGGTCGGCCAGGTGGTCACCACCATGTCGGCCATCGAAGCCTCGTCGAAGAAGATCGCCGAGATC
>NZ_JCAFTJ010000018.1:0-16997 GCF_059370155.1 Stenotrophomonas sp. YJH_SMC_73
CTGGGTCACTTCGGCCTGCAGCGCCTTGCGGTCGCTGGCCGAGTTGGTGGCGTTGGAGGCCTGCACCGACAGCTCGCGGACGCGCTGCAGGTTGTTGCCGATTTCGGTCAGCGAACCTTCGGCGACCTGGGCCAGCGAGATACCGTCGTTGGCATTGCGGATGGCGACGTCGGTACCGCGGATCTGGGTGCCGAAGCGCTCGGAGATCGCCAGGCCGGCGGCGTCGTCCTTGGCGCTGTTGATGCGCGAACCGGAGGACAGGCGCTGGATGGTGGTAGCCAGCGAGCTGCCGCTGGTGCTCAGGTTACGCTGAGCATTCAACGACATCGTATTGGTGTTGATGACTTGTGCCATGAGGAGAGGTCCTTGAGCGGTTGCACGTGAGTTGGGTTAGACGCCCCCGACGTGCCCCGGGGGCGGCTCATGTCAGCGCTGCAACAGGCTGAGCACGTTCTGCGGTACCTGGTTGGCCTGGGCCAGCATGGCCGTACCGGCCTGCTGCAGGATCTGGGTGCGGGTCAGTTCGGCGGTTTCCTTGGCGAAGTCGGTATCGCGGATGCGGCTGCGCGACGCGGACAGGTTCTCCGAGGAGGTCTGCAGGTTGGCGACCACCGAGGTGAAGCGGTTCTGGATCGCGCCGAGGTCGGCGCGGACGCTGTTGACCGATTCCAGGGCCTTGTCGACGATCGACATCGCCTTCTGTGCGCCTTCGGCGGTGGTGACGTTCAGGTCCTTGACGAAGCTGGCCGCTGCACCGGTCAGGGTGCCGCCGTTGGTGCTGGTCTCGGTCAGGCCCAGGCCGGCGAGGGTCGCGGCGGTGGCGCCGGCCGGCGGAGTCGCCGCGCTGACACCCAGCGCGAAGGTCTGGCCATCCTTGACCGAGGCCAGGCTGACGACGCCGGCATTGACCGAGGCAACCACGCCGGTTTCGCCCAGCTTGTTGTTGATCGCCGCGGCGGTGGCCGAGGTGATCGATTCGCCGGCCTTCACCGTGAAGTCGCTGATGGTGACCGTGGTGGCGGAGCCGCCCGGCGGGGTGACCGAGACCTGCAGGCCGGAGTAGGTGGTGTCGGCCGTCGCCTTGTCCACCGCCAGTGCGGTGCCGGTATAACCGTTGGCGAAGGTGGCCGCGCCCAGCGAATCGGCCTTGGCGTTGACCACGCTGTTGATGGCGATGGCCTGTCCGGCGTTGGCACCCACCTGGAACAGCTGGCTGGTGAAGCTGCCGTCCAGCAGCTTGGTGCCGTTGAAGTCGGCCTGCTTGGCGACGCGGTCGATCTCGCTGACCAGCTGGGTCACTTCAGCCTGCAGGGCCTTGCGGTCGCTGGCCGAGTTGGTGGCATTGGAGGCCTGCACACCCAGTTCGCGGATGCGCTGCAGGTTGTTGCCGACTTCGTTCAGCGAACCCTCGGCGACCTGGGCCAGCGAGATGCCGTCGTTGGCATTGCGGATGGCCACGTCCAGACCGCGGATCTGGGTGGTGAAGCGCTCGCTGATGGCCAGGCCGGCCGCGTCGTCCTTCGCGCTGTTGATGCGCAGGCCGGACGAGAGGCGCTGGATGGTGGTGGCGAGCGAGCTGCCGCTGGTGCTCAGGTTGCGCTGAGCGTTGAGCGACATCGTATTGGTGTTGATTACCTGTGCCATGGGGTCGTCTCCTCTTATATGGAACCCGTTGGTGAATGAAACGAAGCGCCGCCTGTTTTTTTGTGTGGCTGTGTGCTTCGCCGTTGCCAAATGAATAACGGCGCTTTGTCAACAACCTTTAGCCGTGAATTCCGTTGAAGCCAGAATTCGTTGCCTGAAGCTGTTTTCCCGGGGTTTTCAGCCCTGTTGCCAGGGTGGAAGCGGCCCCGGGAGGGGCGGTCGGGCAGGGCCTGACCAGCGCTGATGAAGGTATCGGCGGGGTCGGGCCGGGCTTGATGGAGAATCACGGAAAATCGGTCGGCGACGGCCAGGTGGCCGCGCAGCGGCGGGCAGGCGCGCAAACGAAAAAGGCCGCGATGCAGGGCATCGCGGCCTTTCGGGACTGACTCGGGCGGCGCGTCAGCGCAGCTTGTTGAACAGCGACATCGACTGCATCTGCGAGAAGATCGTCTGCGCCGCCTGCAGCGCGGTGCTCTGCAGCTGGTACTGGCTCAGCGCATCGGCGTAATCCAGGTCGCGCATCTGCGACAGCGTGGTCTTCAGGGTCACGCCATTGGCCTCGCGCATGTCGGCGGCATTGTCCAGCGCCTTCAACTGCGCACCGCCTGCGGCACGCGAATCGATCATCCGCTCGGAAGCGCGCGCCACGTCGCGCAGTGCGCTCTGCAGCTGGTTCTGCTGCGCAGTCATCTGCGCGGTGGTACCGGTGTCGGCACCCAGCGCCGCCACCAGGTTGTCCATGGTGGAGAAGATGTCGCGGCTGCTGGCGGCCTGTACGCTGAAGCTGTCACCCGCCGCCGGTGCGCCGGTGATGCGCAGGCGCACACCGTTCACTTCCAGATCGTCGCCGGCCTTGTAGGTGCCGGTTCCGGTCACGTTGCCCGCACCATCCACCACCTCGTACTGGTTGCCAGTGGTGAAGCGCACGCTGAAGCCCTGGCCGTTCCAGCTGTCGCTGCCGTCGCGGGTGATGTTGGTCAGCACGCCGTTGCCGGTGTTGCCGGCCGCGGCGCTGCCGTCGACGAAGCCATCGCCGGTGGGAATGCGCATGAAGATCTCGCTGCCGGGCAGCGCGTCCTTCACGTAGGTATCCGGACCGACTTCAACCTGGCGCTGGGTCTGGTCGCCACGGTAGACCACTTTGCCGTTGATCTTGGCAAACGGCGGGTCGCCGTCGTTGGTGCCACCGAACACGTAGCGGCCGGTGCCATCATCGGCATTGGCCAGCGACAGCAGGCCGTCGCGGATCTGGTTGACCTCGGTGATCAGCGTCTTCTTGTCCGCCGCGCTCAGCGCCGGGTTGCTGGCCTGGATGGTCAGATCGTTGACGCGTGCCATCAGGTCGTTGACCTGTGCCAGGGTGTTTTCCTGCACGCCCAGGCGGTTCTGCACGTTGCCGGCATTGAGCTTCATGCGGTCCAGTGCAGCCAGGCTGCGGTCAAGGCCGACCGCAGTGCCGGCGGCAACCGGATCGTCCTTGGCGCTGACGATCTTGCTGCCGGTGGCAATCTGCTGCTCCAGGTGGCTGAGCTTGGCCTGCTTGGCCATCATCAGCGACACCGACTGGTTGAACATCATGCTGGTGGAGATGCGGCTGCTCATCGGCGGACGGCTCCCAGGATGGTCTGGAACATGCTGTCGGCGGTCGAGATCAGCTGCGAGGCGGCCTGGTAGGCCTGCTGCAGGCGCAGCATGTCCGCCGCTTCCTCGTCCAGGTTCACGCCGGAGACTTCGTCGCGGGCTTCCTGCGCCTTGTCATTGATCACCAGCTGCGCGTCGAGCGAGTACTCGGCCGAGCGGGCGGCGGCGCCGACCTGGGTGGTCAGGCCACCCAGTGCACCGTTCAGTGTCACCGTTCCGGCGTTGAACGCCTTCGCGCTTTCCACCTTGGCCAGCTTCGACGCGTTGCTGTTGTCCGACGAACCGGCCGGGGTCGGGGTGATGTTGAAGGTATCGCCCACCTTCGGTGCACCGTCCAGCACGAAGCTCCAGCCGTTGGCGCTGATGGTCTGGCCGGGCGTGTAGGTCTGCGGCGGCCCACCGTCGATGGTGTAGGTGGTGGCCGAGGTGAACACGATCGCCGACGGATTGCGCAGGTTGGCGTTGGTCGAATCGGTGACGGTGACACCGCTCAGCTTGCCGGTACCGGTGTTGGCGGTGGCGGCCGCGCCCTTCACCGCTGCAGCGGCGGCGATGCGCGACGGATCGGTGATTGCCACTTCCATGCTGCCGGCCACGCCCGCGGTCGGCTGCAGCAGGAAGCGGTCATTTGCAGCCGGCGTACCGCCGACGACCAGCTTGACGCCGTTGATCACCAGCGGATCGGCGGCGGTGCCGGTGCCGGTCAGCGGGATGCTGGCGCCGGTGTCGGCGCGGCTGGCCTTCCAGTTGGTGCCATCGAACTGCAGCACCACGTTCTGCGCGTCCAGCTTGCCCAGGTCGCCGTAGGTTGCGCTGAGGCTGGCGGTGCCGGTATTGCTGTTGTTGCCGGTGACGCGCGGGTTGCCGATGGTGAAGAAGTCCCCGCCCAGCTGGCCATACAGGTCCACGCCCTGGTGGTGCGCTTGGTTGAAGCTCTCGGCCAGGCCCACCGCCAGCTTGCCCAGTTCAGCCTGGGCAGGGGTCAGCACGGTGTCGCGGAATTCCAGCAGGCCACCGATCTGGCCGCCGACCGCCTTCGGGTCGAGGCGGATGGTGTTGCCCTGGGTCTCCAGCGCCAACTGCAGGCGCTCGGGCTGGTACGGGTCGGCCACGGTGGTGACCTTGGTCGCCGTGGTACCCACCACCAGCGCGTTGCCGCCGGCGGTGTAGACATTCATGATGCCGCCGTCCTGGATCACCGCCGTGCCACCGGTGTAGCCGATCAGCTGGGTGATCAGCTGGTCGCGGCGGTCGAGCAGATCGGGTGCGGCAGAGGCGATGTTGGTGCCGATGGCGCCGTTGATCTGCGCGATTTCCTGCGCCAGGCGGTTGACCTCGGTGGCACCGGCCAGCAGGCCGTTGTTGACCTCGCTGTTGAGGTTGTTCAAGTGCGTGTTGAGCTGCACGAAGCGGTTGGCCAACGCCTTGCCGCCGTCGAGCATGTTCTGGCGGTCGGCGGTGCCGGCCGCGTTGGACGACAGGCCACTGACCGAATCGAAGAAGTTCGACCAGACGCCGGCCACATTGGTGGCCGCATCGGAGAACAGCGCGTTGACCCGGTCGGCCATGCCCGAAAGCTGTTTCAGGCGCGCCAGTTCACCGCTGCTGTCGAGCAGGCGCGAGATCGCCAGCTGGTCGGCCGTGCGGCGGATGTCAGTGATCCGGGTGCCGTTGCCGACCGTGCCATAGCCGTAGTTCTGCGGGTCGGCGGTAGCGAAGTTGACCTTCTGCCGGCTGTAGCCGGGCGTATTGAGGTTGGCCACGTTGTGGCTGGTGGTCGCCAACGCACGCTGGAAGGCGAGCAGGGCACCGGTACCGGTGGAAAGTACGCTGGACATGGGGTTCCTCAACGACGGGTGATACCCAGCGCCGCGGTCGCGGTGCTGGCGAAGGTCTGGCCAAGGCGCGCGCCGGCGTCGGTCACGGCCGCTACGGCACGCTCGATGGTCGGGCCGCCGGCGATCGCGGCGATCTTGGCCGCATAGCGCGGGTCGGTGGCATAGCCGGCGCGCTGCAGGCCACGGGCGAAGCCCTGCACGTCGGTGCCGGCCTGCAGGGCCTGCTGGTAGCGCGGGCTGGTCTTCAGCAGGCGCACGTAGTCGGCGAAGCTTTCGGCCGGCGAGCTGTAGGCGCGGAAGCTGGCGGTTTCGTTGCGGCGTACGCCATCCACGTATTCGTGGGTGCCGGCTGCAACGCGCTGGCCGCTCCAGCCGGTGGCCTTGATGCCGAACAGATTGTGCGAGGTACTGCCGTCGGACTGGCGGATGTGGCGCTTGCCCCAGCCGGTTTCCAACGCGGCCTGGGCGACCAGCGCACGGGCATCCACGCCCAGTTCCCTGGCCGCGCTCTGCGCGTGCTGCCAGATGCTGGCGACGAAACCTTCCGGCGTGTGCGGCCCCAGCTGGGCCACGGCGGTGCGGGTAGCCATCGCATCGGCCTGGCTCATGGCCGTACCGCGGTTGCTGGCCGTCGCCGACCACTGGTCGTTGTTGGTGGACCAGTCCTCGCCCTGCAGGTTGCCGATGTACGGATCCTCGGTGCCCAGCGAGCGGTGCAGGCTGCTGCTTTCGCGACCGGCGATCAGGTCCAGTGCCTGTTCCATCGGTGCCAGCGCGGCCTGCGCGCCGTGCTGTGCGCCGGCCGCCATCTGCTGCAGCATGCGCACGGCCTGGCTGCCATCTTCCAACGGCAGCGACGGTGCCGGCTTGTCCGGCGCGTTGAGCTGGTAGGCGCGGCTGGCCTTGGCCGGATCCACGCGGGTATCCAGCGCGGGGCCGTCGGCGGCCTGGCCGGACAGCTGGCGGCTGATCATGCCGGACAGGCCCAGCCCCTTGCCGCGGGTCATCGCCTCGGCGATCTTCTGGTCGTACATGTCGCGGAACATCTTGTTCTCGCCGGGAAACAGCGAGTCGCCGAAACTGGCATCACGCATGCTCTTGACCAGCATCTGTGCGAACTGGCCTTCCAGCTGGCGTGCGACCTTGTCGATCTTCGCCGGGTCGTTCTGCTGCGCCGGGTGCAGGTCGAATGCGGGATTGATGCGCATGTCAGATCACCTCGAGCTCGGCACTCAATGCGCCGGCCTGCTTCAGGGCTTCCAGGATCGCGATCAGGTCGCCCGGCGCCGCGCCCACGGCGTTCACCGCGTGCACGATCTCGTCCAGGGTGGTGCCGCCGCTGAACTTGAACATGCGGCTGCCGTCGTTGGTGGCGGTGATGGTCGACTGTGGGCTGGCCACGGTACGGCCACCGGACAGGGCATTGGGTTGGCTGACGTTGGTGTTCTCCTGGATCGTCACCGTCAGCGAACCATGCGAGATCGCGGCAGGGCCGACCCGCACCTGCTGGCCGATGACCACGGTGCCGGTGCGGGAATTGACCACGACCTTGGCCGGGGCGCTGCCCGGGGTCAGCTCCAGGTTCTCGATGCGGGCCAGCAGGCCGATGCGTGCGCCCGGATCGGTCGGCGCAGTCACGGCCACGGTCACGCCGTCGACCGCACGCGCGGCGCCTTCGCCGAACGCGTTGTTGAGTGCGGCGACCATGCGCGAAACGGTGGTGAAATCGTTGTTGTGCAGGTTCAGCGTGATGTCGCCGCCATTGGCCAGCGGGTCGGGCAGGGCACGCTCGACCGTGGCGCCATTGGGAATGCGGCCCACGCTCGGTACGTTCACCGAAACCCGCGAACCATCCTTGCCCTGCGCACCAAAGCCGCCGACGATCAGGTTGCCCTGCGCGATCGCATAGATCTGGCCGTCGGCGCCGCGCAGCGGGGCCATCAGCAGCGAGCCGCCGCGCAGCGAGACGGCGTTGCCGATCGACGACACGGTGATGTCGATCGGCTGGCCCGGCTTGGCGAACGGCGGCAGCTCGGCATGGATCGCGACGGCCGCAACATTCTTCAGCTGCGGATTGACGTTGGCCGGTACGTTCACGCCCAGCTCGCCGAGCAGGTTCTTCAGGCTCTGCACGGTGAAGGGCGCCTGGCTGGTGCGGTCGCCGCTGCCATCCAGGCCGACCACCAGGCCGTAGCCCACCAGGGCGTTACCACGCACGCCGCCGACCTGGGCCAGGTCCTTGATGCGCTCGGCGCTGGCCGGGGCTGCCACGACCAGCAGCATCAGCGCGACGAACGACGCCACGCGGCGCTGCCAGGAAGAAGAGGGGAGGAGTTTCATGGCCATACTCAGAACGGCGTCAGGCCGGAATTGAAGAAGCGGCTCAGCCAGCCCATCGCGTTGGACTGCGCGACCGGGCCGCGGCCGCCGTAGACGATGCGGGCTTCGGCCACGCGGCTGGAAGGAATGGTGTTGTCCTGGCTGATGTCGCCCGGGCGCACGATGCCCTGCACCTGCACCAGTTCATCACCCTGGTTCAGTCGCAGGTTCTTCTGCCCCTGTACCACCAGGTTGCCATTGGGCAGGCGCTGGATCACCGTGACGGTGACACTGCCCTGCAGGCGGTTGCTCTGCGCGCTGTTGCCCTTGCCGGTGAAGTCACGCGCGCCCTTGGCCGTCGCACTGAGGATGTCCTTGCCGCCCAGGGTGACCGGCGCACCGAGGATGGACGGCGTGCCCAGGCTCAGGTTGGATTCCTTGTTGGTGGCCGTGTTGGCGCTGGTCTGCGCGGTGGTGTTTTCCAGCAGGGTGATGGTCAGCAGGTCGCCGACATCGCGTGCGCGGCGGTCCGAGTACAGCTGCAGGGTCGGGCCGGCAGCGTAGATCGCACCGGCGGTCGGCGCGGCCTGCGGCGGCATGATCGGCTGGATCGGTGCCATCGCCGCGTAGGGGCGCACGTCGCCGGCGATCACGCAGCCACCGAGCAGGGCGACCACGGCGCAGGCGAGGGCAGTGCGGGTGAATCTGGAAATGGGCGACATGGCGGTTTCCCGGTTGGGCCGGTCAGAGCTTGTTGTTGAGATAGCCGAGCATCGAATCGGTGGTGGAGATCGCCTTGGCGTTCATTTCGTAGGCGCGCTGGGTTTCGATCATCGACACCAGCTCTTCGACCACATTGACGTTGCTGCCTTCCAGCGCGCCCTGCACCACGGTGCCGAGGCCGTTGAGCCCGGGATTGCCGTTCTGTGCCGGACCGGAAGCGGTGGTTTCCAGGAACAGGTTCTCGCCGCGTGCCTGCAGGCCGGCCGGATTGACGAAGTCAGTCAGGGTCAGCGCACCCACTTCCACTGACGCCGCGCCGTCGGCCATCTTCACGCTGATGGTGCCGTCGGTACCGATGGTCACCGACTGCGCGCCCTCGGGAATCTGGATGCCCGGCTGCACCGGGTAGCCGCTGTTGGTGACCAGCTCGCTGTCCTGGTTGATCTTGAACGAGCCATCACGGGTGTAGGCCGAGCTGCCGTCGGGCATCTGCACTTCGAAGAAGCCGCGGCCGTTGACCATCACGTCCAGCGCACGGCCGGTCTGCTGCTGGCCACCCTGCTCGAAATTCTTGGCGGTGGCGACCACGCGTACACCGGTACCCAGCTGCAGGCCGGTCGGCAGCTGGGTCTGCGCCGACGAAGAGCCGCCGGGCTGGCGTACCTGCTGGTACAGCAGGTCCTCGAAGCTGGCACGGTCCTGCTTGAAGCCGGTGGTGTTGGTGTTGGCGAGGTTGTTGGAAACCACCGACATGCGCATCTGCTGCGCATCCAGTCCGGTTTTCGCGATCCACAATGCCTGGTTCATCTTCGGTGTCCTGTCTGGGTAAAGCCGGCCGCGCGATGCGGCCCCTGGTAACGGGTGTGCAAGCGGTGTGCCAGCGCCGCGCCCGGGCGGCGCCGGAATTCCGTCAGCTGCCCAGGCGCAGCAGGCTGTTGGCACTGCGCGCGTTGTCGTCGCCGTGCTTGATCACCTGCACCTGCATTTCGTACTGGCGCTGCAACTGGATCATCTGCACCAGTGCACCGGCGGCATCGACGTTGCTGCCTTCCAGCTGGCCGCTGTGCACGGCCGTGCCCTGTGCCGGTGCGAACGGCTGCAGTGGGTCGGTGTTGCGGAACAGGCCATCCAGGCCACGCTCGAGGCGCTCGTCCGGCGCCTGTACCACCTTGATCCGGCCGATCTGCGCCATGGTCTGCGGGCCTTCGCCCTGCGGGATGATCGAGAGCGTGCCGTCGGCACCGATTTCCATCGCCTGGTAGGGCGGAATGGCGATCGGGTTGTTGTTGTCATCCAGTACCGGACGGCCGCTGGAGGTCACCAGCTGGCCGTTCGGGGTGACCGACAATGCAGCGCCGCGCGTGTATGCCTCACTGCCGTCGCTGGACTGCACGGCCAGCCAGGTGCCGGTCTGCAGGGACAGATCCAGCGGCTTGCCGGTGATGTGCTGCGAGCCGGGCGTACGGTTGAAGCCGGCGTCGACGTGCAGCGCATCCACCCGCGAGGCAAAGCCCGGGCCCTTGATCGGGAAGGCTTCGGTGTTGGCCAGCGCTTCCTTGAAGCCAGGGGTGTCCGAGTTGGCGAGGTTGTGGCTGAGCGTTCCCTGCGCCTGCAGGGAGGCGCGGGCACCGGTCATCGCCACGTAAAGAGCTTTATCCATGCGGGGAGTTCCGTGACAGGGTCAGCAGCTCATCAACGGATGTTGATGACGGTCTGGGTGATCTGGTCCTGCGTGGTGATCATCTGCGCGTTGGCCTGGAAGTTGCGCTGCGCGGTGATCATGTTGACCAGTTGCTCGGTGAGATCGACGGTGGACGCTTCCAGCGAGCCGGCCTGGATCTTGCCGAGGTTGGAGGTGTCCGGCATGCCGGTGCGCGGCGTGCCCGATTCGAAGGTCTCCACCCACAGGTTGTTGCCCTTCGATTCCAGGCCCTGCGTGTTGTTGAAGGTGGTCAGGGCGACCTGGCCCAGTGGCTTGTCGTCGCCGTTGGAATAGCGGGCGTAGACCACGCCGGATTCGGACACGGTCACTTCGTTGAGCTTGCCGGCGGCATAGCCGTCCTGCTGGGTATTGCGCAGGGCGAACTTCTCGCCGTACTGGGTGGAGCCGCTGATGTCCAGCGTCATGTTCAACTGGCCGGCACCGGTGGTCGGGGTGAAGGTGCCGAGGCTGACCTTGCCGTTGGCAGGTGCGACCAGCTTGCCGCTGTTGTCGAAGGTGACCGGGGTCGCTGCGCCGGCCGGCTGGCCATCGACGTAATTGCGCACGGTCCATTCGTTGGGGTTGGCGCCCTTGACGAAGTACGAGACCTGGATGTGGCTCACGCCCAGCGAGTCGTACACGGTGATGCCACCGCTGGAGTGGTTGTAGCTGTTCGAATCGGCCGGGTCGAAGGTCGCCACCGTCGGTTGCTTGGCGTTGGCCGGCAGGGTGAAGCCAACCTTCACTTCGCTGGTCTGCTTCGGCGGGCTGTCGGTGGTCAGCAGCTGCAGGTCGACCAGGCGGCCTGCATCGAAGTTGGTGCCATCGGCATTCGGCGCGAACACCTGCAGGCGCGCACCCTGCGGGTTGACCACGTAGCCGGCCGAGTCGGTCTGGAAGTTGCCGGCGCGCGAGTACACGCGCGAACCATTCATGTTCATGGTGAAGAAGCCTTCACCGGAAATGGCCATGTCCAGGCTGCGCCCGGTCTGCTCGTTGTGGCCCTGGATGAACTGCTGGGCGACGTTGGAAACGCGCACGCCCGAGCCGGTCTGGTTCTTCGACAGGCCGTAGCTGGTCGAAGCGAACAGGTCGGCGAACTCCGCGCGTGACTGCTTGAAGCCGGTAGTGTTGACGTTGGCGACGTTGTTGGCGGTGACGCTCAGGTCGGTGTTGGCGGCGTTGATGCCGGACAGCGAGACATTGAAGCCCATGGGATGCTCCTGGTTGATGCGGAAGGTGCGGCTCAGCTGACGCGGAGCACGTAGTCGATCGGGGCCGTGCCCAGGCCCTTGAGGTTCAGGTACAGGCCGTCGGAACCAACGGTCACGCTCTCCACCGGCGCCTGTACGTAGGTGGACAGCTTGGTGCTCTTGCCGGCGGTGTCGACATGGTTGGCGACGATGGAGTACTTGCCCGGCTCCATGCGCTTGCCGTTGGCATCCTTGCCGTCCCACTGGAAGGCGGTTTCGCCGGCAGCCTTGGCTTCCACGCTCAGCGAGGTGACCTTGGCGCCGTTGGCATCGGTGATGTCCACGGTGATGATGCCGGCCGACGGTGCAGCCACCGTGCCTTCGACATTGCCTTCCTTCTCCAGCACCAGCTTTTCCGACGGCACCAGCACCTGGTGGCCGACCAGCGCAGCGCCACGCAGCACCTGGTCGCTGGCCATCGACTCCTGGAAGCCCTTCACCGTCTTGTTCAGATCGGTGATGCCCTGCACGGTGGACATCTGCGCCATCTGCGCGACCATCTGCGTGTTGTCCATCGGCTTCAGCGGATCCTGGTGCTGCAGCTGCTCGGTCATCAGGCGCAGGAAGTCGGCCTGGTCCAGCGTGTTCTTCTTTTTCGTGGCGTTGCTGTTGGGGGCGTTCAGGCCCAGCGCGGAATAGACGTCCTGGCTGGTCTGGTTGTTGACGGCGGTGGTCATGGCGGTATCCGGTGCTGCGGGCCTCAGCGGCCCATGGTCAGGGTGGCCAGGGCCAGTTCCTTGGCGGTGGTCAACATCTCCACGCCGGCCTGGTAATTGCGCGAGGTCGAGATCAGGTTGACCATCTGCGCCACCGGATCGACATCGGGCTGGTAGATGTAGCCATCGGCGTCGGCCAGCGGGTGGCCCGGCTCGTAGCGCTTGATCGGCGCGGCCTCGCTCTGGGTGATCTCCTTCACCTTCACCGAGGTGATGTTGGGATCGTTCTTGCTGGTGACGGCCTGGAAGATCGGTTCCAGCGGCTTGTACACGGCGTCGGCGGAACCGGCGACGGTGTCGGCATTGGAGAGGTTGGAGGCGATGGTGCTCATGCGCACCGACTGCGCCTGCAGCGCGGAGCCGGCGATGTCGAAGATCGGCAGGTTGCTCATGGCTTATTGCCCCGTGATCGCGGTCAGCATGGAACGCACCTTGCTCTCGACGAAGCTGAGCGAGGCGCGGTATTCCAGTGCGGCGCGGCCATAGGCGGCACGCTCGGCATCGGGGTCGACGGTGTTGCCGTCCAGGCTGGGCTGCACGCCTTCGCGCGCGATCTGGAACGGGTTCAGGCCACTACTGATCTCGTAGTGCTGCTCATGGGTGGTGGCCATCAGGCCATTGGCATCCTGCCCCTGGGCGTGGCGCAGGGCGGCATCGAAGTCCAGGTCCTGGGCCTTGTAGCCGGGAGTGTCGGCATTGCCGAGGTTGCTGGCGATCAGCTTCATCCGCTGTTCGCGCAACGGCATGGCCTGGGCGTGGACGCCCAGGTAGTCGGTAATCAGGTTGCGCACGGTGCACTCCCACGGGAACGTTGCCCGGGAAGCTGCAAGGGGTGTGCCAAATGGAGAGGGGGTCAGATCCCCGCAGGGGCTCTGACCCCGTGGTTGACGCGTTGCGATGCGGGGTCGGAGCCCGTTCCGGGATCCGACCCCTCGGCGGGCCTTACGCCGCCAGCGCCACCTTGCGCAGGCGGTCCAGCACGAAGTCGGCCAGCTCGTGCGGCGAGTACTTGGCGACGAACGCATTGGCGCCGACGCGCTCGACCATGGCGTTGTTGAAGACGCCCGACAGCGAGGTGTGCAGCAGCACGTACAGGCCGGCCAGGCCCGGGTGGCGCCGGATTTCCGTCGTCAGCGTGTAGCCATCCATGGCCGGCATCTCGATGTCCGAGATGACCATGGCATAGCGCTCGGCCGGGTTTTCCCCCGAGGCGTGGACCTGCAGCAGGTGGTCCAGCGCCTGCTTGCCGTCGGAAAGCAGGGTGGCACCCACGCCCAGCTGGTCCAGCACGCTGCGGATCTGCTGGCGGGCCACGCGCGAGTCGTCCACCACCAGCACCTGCAGCTGCGGGCCGTCGGCGGGCATGGCCATTGCCGGGTCGAGTACCGCTTCTCCGCGCACCTGGGCGATATCGGCCAGCACGCTCTCAACGTCGATCACCTGGATCAGCTCGCCCTGGAAGCGGGTCACCGCGGTCAGGTAGCTCGACTCGGCGCCCAGCTCCGGTGGCGGGTGGATGTCTTCCACCGCGATGTTGACGATGCGTTCGACGCCACTGACCAGGAAGCCCTGGATCGAGCGGTTGAATTCGGTGACGACCAGGTAGCCCGGCGAGGTGTCCGCGTCCGGTTCGCGCTCGGGGTGGCCGATCGCCAGGCCCAGGTCCAGTACCGGCACCGAGCGGCCGCGCACGTCGGCCACGCCGGAGAACTGGCTGGGCAGGCCGGGCACCTGGAACAGCTCCGGGCGGCGCAGGACTTCCTGCACCTTGAAGACATTGACGCCAAAAAGCTGACGTCCGCCGAGGCGGAACAGCAGCAGCGCCAGGCGGTTGTGGCCGGCCAGTCGGGTCCGCTGGTCGATCCGGTTGAGCAGGTCATGGGACATGGCTGCTGTATCGGCGTGGTGGGGGCGGAACTTGAGGGCGCTCTGCCGCCCGCGCGGCGCGCACCGCGTTTGTAGAGTCGACTGTCAGTCGACTGCTCTTCGATCCGATCACGGGAAACCTCGCGCTTCGCGCGAAAGTCGACTGGCAGTCGACTCTACCCATCCGGTCGAATCCCCATCCCGGATCCGATCAACGGGACCCGGTCTCTGGCACACCCCTTGCACGCTGCTGGGCCAGATCCCATCGACAGGAGGCGCCATGCGCCGGGTCACATCGCTGTTCGCCATCGCGCTCGCCCTGGCCGCGCCGTGGGCGGGCGCCACGGACTGGCAACCGGTGGCCAGCATCCGCGCGGCCGCATTGTCGACACTGCCTGCCGGCAGTGAAGGCGAGGCGCAGGTGGCCGATGCGCTGCGCCTGCCGAAATGTGGCAGCGCGTTGCAGGTGCAGCCCACCGCCAACACCACGGTAGAGGTGAGCTGTCCCGATGCGGGCGGCTGGCGCCTGTTCGTGCCGGTGAAAGTGCGGCGCAACCAGACCGTGCTGGTGCTCAACCGCGGAATCGGCACTGGAGAAACCCTCACGGCCGCCGATATCACCACCGCCCAGCGTGACGCTGCCCGGATTGCCGGCGCGGTGCTGTCCGATCCCAATGCGGCGATCGGCCGCATCGCCCGCCGTCCGTTGCAGGCCGGAGCCCTGCTGTCGAACAACGATCTGGTGGTCCAGCGTCTCATCAAGCGAGGAGACAATGTAGCCTTGGTGTCGCGTCGCGGCTCGGTCGAGGTGCGCATTGCCGGCCGTGCGATGGGTGATGCCGGTGAGAACGAGCGGGTCTCGGTCGAGAACCTGTCCTCGCGGCGGATCGTGCAGGGCACGGTCGACGCCGCAGGTGACGTAATCGTGGCGCGTTGATTTACCGCAAAATATCCCTAAAGATCACGGCCCTGCGGCCGTTATCCCTTGTGAACGGCAACTCCAGGACACCCCATGAGCCAGAAAATCGACGGCAACCTGCAGGTCCCCCAGGCACTGCGCAGCGTGACGACCCCGGCCAGCAAGCCCGGCGTCAGCACCGATGCGGCGGCGCGCCCGGTCGAGGCGGCCGACAGCCTGCGCCTGACCGGCGAGGCCACCAATCTGCAGGCCATCGAGCGTGAGCTGACCACCGCCCCGGCGATCGACGCCCAGCGCGTGGCGGCCGTGCGCGAGTCACTGCAGAACGGCACCTACAAGATCAATCCGGACGCGATCGCATCGCGCATGCTCGATCTGGACCAGCAGCTGCACGGATGACTGCGGCGATGAGCGAGCCGCTGCAGCGCCTCGCCCAGGCCCTGGACGTTGAGCGCCAGGCCCTGGTCGAGCACGACGTGCACGCCCTGATCCGGGCCACCGGCGCCAAGCTGGAAGCGCTGCGTGCGCTGGAAGGCGCGCCGCCGGTGGGCGAGGGCGAACAGCTGCAGGAACTGGCCGAGCGCAACCGCGCCAACGGCGTGCTGCTGTCGCGCCGTCGCCGCGAGGTGAACTGGGCGCTGCGCCAGCTCGGCCGTACCGAAGATGCCTCGGCCTACGATGCCAAGGGCCAGTCGCACACGGTCAGCATCGGCCGGCCACTCGCCGTCGCCTGACGCGACGGCGGTCGCACACCCCCTCCCGGTGGGCTGAAGCCCGCTGCATGACCGCGTATATTGGGCGCCTGTTCGAACGCCCCGAGTCGCCGTGTCCGCTGCCAACGCCCTGGTTACCGCCCCCCTTCCGCCGCAGCCGGTGCTGCAGGCCCTGCTTGAGCGCCTGCGCGAAGGCCTGCTGCTGTTCACTGAAGACGGGCAGGTGGCCCTGGCCAACCCGGCCGCGCAGAACCTGCTGGCCAGTGGCTCGGACGGCGGATTGCCGCCGCCGCAGCGGCTGCGCGAGCTGCTCCCCCCTGATGCACTGGAGCAGGCCCGCCAGCATGGCCACTGGAATGGCAGCCTGCCGCTGGGCGAGGGCGTGGTCATCGCCCACCTGTACCACCATGGTCCGGTCGGCGAAGGGCATTTCCTTGCGTTGTTCCGCCACATCGAAGGGCAGGAAGACTACGAGCGCGAACTGCAGCAGCGCCACGCCGAGCTGCGCCAGGCCTACCTGCGCCTCAATGGCACCCAGGAAAAGCTGCTGCAGTCGGAGAAGATGGCCTCGATCGGCCAGCTCGCCGCCGGCGTCGCGCACGAGATCAACAACCCGATCGGTTACGTGCACTCCAACCTGGGCAGCCTGCAGGAGTACCTGCGCAGCCTGTTCACCGTGATCGAAGCCTACGAGCGCGCCCTGCGCGCGCCGGACCCGAAGGCACTGATTCCGGAAATCGATGACATCCGTGACCGCCTGGACATCGACTTCATCAGCCGCGACCTGCCGCAGCTGATGGCCGAATCGCGCGAAGGCATCGAGCGCGTTACCCGCATCGTGCGCGACCTGAAGGACTTCTCGTATTCCGGTCGCGACGAATCGTGGAAGCTGGTCGACCTGCACGCGGGCCTGGAATCGACCATCAACATCATCTGGAACGAACTCAAGTACAAGGTCACCCTGGTACGCGAATTCGGCCAGTTGCCGCTGGTGGAGTGCCTGCCGTCGGAGTTGAACCAGGTCTACATGAACCTGTTGCTCAACGCTGGCCATGCCATTGCCGAGCGCGGCACGATCATTGTGCGCACCGGCGTTGATGGCGATCACGTGTGGGTTGAATTCGAAGACACCGGCGGCGGCATCTCGCCGGAACTGCGCCAGCGCATCTTCGATCCGTTCTTCACCACCAAGCCGGTCGGCAGTGGCACCGGTCTGGGCCTGTCGATCTCCTACAGCATCATCAACAAGCATCACGGCCGCATCGACCTGGACAGCACCCCGGGCGTGGGCTCGCGCTTCCGCGTGGTGCTGCCGGTGAAGCAGCCGCGCTGACCGCTTCCGAAGTGGAACCGGACACCCAGAGCAGCCGGCCAGCGGCCGGCTCTACCGGGGCCCATCGATGGTAGTGCCGGCCGCTGGCCGGCAACCTCATTGAAGCCGGGCACCCAAGGCAGCCGGCCAGCGGCCGGCTCTACCGGGGCCTATCGATGGTAGTGCCGGCCGCTGGCCGGCAACCTCATTCAAGCCGGGCACCCAAGGCAGCCGGCCAGCGGCCGGCTCTACCGGGGCCAATCGACGGTAGTGCCGGCCGCTGGCCGGCAACCTCATTGAAGCCGGGCACCCAAGGCAGCCGGCCAGCGGCCGGCTCTACCGGGGCCAATC